>JABFRT010000059.1 GCA_013141015.1 Hyphomicrobium sp.
CTTGCAGTATCGTGATCCCGCAATGTCGTGGCGGAGGAGAGGGATGCAATCCGATCCGGCAACGTGCTGAAAAAGCGGCTGAAATAGCGATGGGATTTTGGCTACCCCACACGCTGCCCCACACATTTTCCAAAGGTCAGAGATTGGCGGACGATCGGGGAATATAACTCGGGGTGGACGAAGGTAAGGGCGGCTTTTTGCGAATGTTCCGAGAATTTGCCTGCCGCGAGGCACTCCAGCAAAAACGGGCGCCTACGCTGAGGCCTCCGTGAAGTTTGGCTGCTGCGAAAGTCTAGGGAAGGCCGCTGCCGTTCAAAAGTTACCACGCAAGCGTTGCGTGGGCCTTGCCGTGCCTGATTGGGTCGTTCACTGGCTACGACTCAAAATTTGCGGCGGGCAATTTGCACGCAGCTTTCAAGCGCATTAGAGCCGATTTTGGGGTGCGCCGAACGAACTTCGCATTGCTGTCGCCGGGCAGATACGCACTTGCAAGCCTTGCGCAAGCTTCTCGCGCTAGTCCTATGCACTATGTAGGTTTAGGGATCGGCAGCATGTCAGGTGTTTGTGAAAATGTGGTGCGAGTGCTCGCCTCTTTGTCGATCGGGCCAATGCACAATTTTGAGTTCGCGGCTCTCGATCGGCGCACCGTGAGCAAATTATGGCTCGGTGGATGCGTCAAGCTATTGCCGGGGGACGTTTGGTTCATAACTAAGCATGGGCAAGATATCCTTGATGCGTCGCTGAAAATCAACGATGGCGCGGACCTGGAGATCTTGCGACGCGAGTAATTTGACGCCTGCTAGTTTGCTTTGATGACACAGCATGTCCTTTGACCAAAAATTGAAGGAATCAGCACGGGCGAATGACGCCGTGGACCGCCTTCGAGAACTCCGAGAGCGGCAGGAAATCGAACAAGCGTCACGCGAGCGCACTCACGATTTGCTGGTGCGGTTCTGGCTGCTCGTGGTGATCGCGCTGATCGTCGCGTATGCAATTGTTCAATTGTGAAAATTGCAGCGGGATAGCTATTAGACCGTTCCTGCTGGCATCGCCGCGGCTCTGAGAAATTGTGATAAATCGATAAGACTTTCCCAAAGATGCAGTAATACCGAGCCACGAATTAAATGACTCGTGTGGCATGGCGGTGATTCCGCACTGATGGCGGTTCGTGATTCTCTTGTTCCATTGATTCGGGAGGAGGGCATCATGGCCGCGCTCAAGATCAGGAAGGATCGCACACCGGTCGGGCTTCGCAAGCTCGCCAAGGAGACGGACGACGCCCGCATTGCGCGCCGCCTCCTCGCGATCGCGAATGCACTCGACGGCATGAGCCGGGATGAGGCCGCGACCGCGGCCGGCATGGATCGACAGACGCTGCGCGATTGGGTGCTGCGCTACAATGCGCACGGGCTAGACGGTCTCGCCGACCGCTGGAACGGCGGCCGGCCGCCGACGTTCACACCGCAAGAGCAGGCCGAGATCGTCGAGATCGTGCTCACAGGTCCCGATGTCGAAGCGACGGGCCTTTCGACCTACACGCTCGAGGACCTCGCCGACCTCTGCGAGCAGCGCTTCGGCAAGCGCCTGCATCCGTGGTCGTTCGGACGGATGTTGAAGAGCCTGGGCCTGTCGCGACAAAAGACGCGGCCCCTTCATCCCGAGACAGACCCAGCCGCGCAAGCGGTCTTCAAAAATACTCGGTCCCAGGCTGCGCGTGATCAGACGGCGGACGAAAAAGCGTGTGCGGCTGTTCTTCCAGGATGAGGCGCGGATCGGCCAGAAGGGCCGCACGGCCCACGTGTGGTGGCGGCGCGGTGAGCGGCCACGTGGCATGGCCGACAAGCGCTTCACCTTCGCCTACATCTTCGCGGCCGTTGAGCCCGGAACCGACAATGCCTTCGCGTTGATCCTGCCGTACGTGAATACCGAGGCGATGCAACTGTTCCTCGACCGCTTCAGCTCGACGCTTCGAGCCGACGAGCATGTCGCGATGGTGCTTGACCAAGCGGGCTGGCACGGCTCGCGCGCGCTCGTCGTTCCAAAAAACATCACGCTGCTGCCGCTGCCACCTTACGCGCCCGAACTCAATCCGGTCGAGCGCGTGTGGCTGTACCTCAAGGAGCGATTCCTCTCGCACCGATTGCACGCAGATTACGACGCGATCGTCGAAGCCGCGTCGCAGGCCTGGAGCCGTCTCGTAAGAGAGACAGGACGCATCAAGACGCTGTCTTCATACCCCTGGGTCCCGCAGGTCAAATGATATGTGGGCCGGTATAATTTCCGTCTGCTACCGTTAATCATCGGGCTGATCGCGCATAGAATTGCATCAGAGGCATGACGCCGCCCTTGTGAGCCAACTCGTTTGGCATGTTCTCCGAAGCATAGCCTGTATGGCTCGCCCAGGTTTCATTTTCCAAGGTTCTCCCATGTCGAACAACCCAACCATGATCAAAGCAATAGTCGCTGCTCTTGGCGCCCACGGGGCATGGAAACTGCGACTTCGCACCGCCGTTGCAACAGGCGCCAGCACGGTGACACCGAAGCAGGCAGGTTGCGACCGCAGTTGTGAGTTTGGAAAATGGCTGCATGGTTCTGAGATCGATCCAGCTACCAAAAGCGGCATGCCCTACAAGGTCGTGTCACGCTTGCACAAAGAATTTCACGACTGCGCTTCGCATGTGCTCGATGCCGCCGTCACCGGCAAGAAAGATCAGGCCAACGCACTACTTGGCGGCGAGTTCAACCAGCGCTCAGAGAAGCTTGCGAAAGCGCTCACGAAATGGCGCTGCGAGCTGGCTTGACGACGCTGTTACCGCGCATCTGTACCGCAATGCGAAGCCCCTTAGCTTGAAACCACGTTGAAACCGATTGGAAGTTATTGAAGTTCCGCGAAAATATCTCGCCTGGAACGGGGTTGGAACAACGCTTGAAACCGCCCATGGAACTCATGGCCAACGATCGGCAACAAAAAGGGCGCCTGAGTATCCCAGCCGCCCCCTGATGCTGACTTGACAAAAGCGACTCCGAACGGAAAACAGTTTGGCACGCATCCACTGCTCTGAGGCTCTGACCAATGTTAGATGACGATCAGCTCAAACGGGCAAATTCCAACGCGAATACGATCGTAGCTATCCTGTTTCCCAAAATTTTGGGTGGAGCATTTTTGGGATTTAAGAACGGCCATGGAGTGAAACCGGAGACACTTCTGGACATGCTAGAAAAGACAATCCTGGTTGAGGCCAAAAACATGGCCTTCAATGAGCGTCTTTCGGAAGAGGAGGAAACCTGCGCCCGCTCTATGGCAGTCGCCACTCTCCTTGAATTGTTTGAGGGTACAAGGGCGGCCTTGAAAAACTGGAACTAACAAAAAAGGGCGACTAGGTTTCCCCAGCCGCCCGATGTGTCTGCACAAGTCTTGATGTGTCTATACGCTGCCGATGGCCCGGCGCCGATGCCGTGAGACCGTTGCCGCCGGCAGTCCCGTCTCGCGTTGTGTTTCGGTGAAGGTCGGGGCGTGGCCATGCTTCGCCGCGTAGCCCGTCGAGGACGATGCGGATTTTGTCCTCGGCGGAATACTGCTTGCGGGTGACGCGGCGAATGTCGCGAACGAGACGCTCGGATGCTGAAGGGCTTGCTGGTGTCCCGTTTGGCGGCGGTCCTGACAGTCTGGATTTGTGTCTCATGTCCACTCCTCAGGTGGTTACGATGAGCTCAAAATCCTCCGTTCCTCAAGCCGCTAATTCTGTCTCACAAGTGCTGATGTCGGACACGTTGAGATGGCGGCATCGACGGAGCAGTTCGTTGATGGGGCGGCGCAAGTGCGAGCAGGGCCAACTGTTCTATGCGTTTGATCTTGAGGCGGTCGTGCCGGGCGATCATCTGGTGCGTCGGATCGCGGCGGTTCTCGACCTCTCCTGGCTGCACAAGGAACTCGCGCCGGACTATTCACATACCGGCCGGCCCTCGATCGATCCGGAACTCATGCTCCGGATGCTGGTTATCGGTTATGTCTTTGCCATTCGCTCGGAACGCGCGCTCTGCCGCGAAGTTCAGCTCAACCTTGCCTACCGTTGGTTCTGTGGTCTCGGTATCGAAGACAAGATCCCCGATCACTCCGCCTTCACGCGCGCCCGCAATGAGCGTTTCCGCGAGCACGACATTTTCCGCCAGGTGTTCGAGCGCGTCGTTGCTGCCTGCATCAAAGCTGATCTCGTCGGCGGCATCGGTTTCCCGGTCGATGCGAGCCTGATCGCAGCCGACGCCAACAAGTGCGGATCAACACCCGGCGACGAGTGGAGCCACGACATTGATCCGGCGACTGTCGAGCGCGCCGTGCAGGACTATCTCGCCAATCCCGACGACCCAGCCTGGGGCGCCGCCAGCGACGTGGCACCGAAGTTCGTGGCGCCGGCCGATCCGGCCGCGCCATGGACGGGTGCGCTCAGGAACGCTGCGTTCTTCGCCTACGCGGACAACTATCTCATCGACGTCAAGTTCGGCATCATCATGGACAACGAAGCCTCGCGCGCCATTCGCCAAGCAGAAGTGGGTGCGTCGCAGACGATGATCGAACGTACGCAAGAAACGTTCGGCATCAAGCCCGATTGGCTCGCCGCCGATACTGCCTATGGTTCGGCGCCCAACCTGCACTTCCTGGTCGATGAGAAGAACATCGCGCCGCACATCACGGTGATCGACAAGTCGAGGCGCGACGACGGCACGTTCAGCCGCGAGGACTTCATCTACGACGATGCACACGATTGCTACATCTGCCTCAACGGTAAGATACTGCCGCGCTCGAGCGGATCACGTGGCGACAACATGGTCTCTTATTTCTCGCGCGTCGCCGATTGCCGCGATTGTCCGCTCAAACCGAGATGCTGCCCGAACTCGCCCAGCCGGAAGATCACGCGTCATGAGTACGAGGCGGCACGCGACGTCGCCCGCGCCATCGCCAAGACGGCCGCCTATGAGCAGACACCCCGCGATCGCAAGAAGGTCGAAATGCTATTTTCGCATCTGAAGCGCATTCTGCGCCTTGGCCGCCTGCGATTGCGCGGACCAGCCGGCGCGCAGTTCGAGTTCACGCTTGCCGCAATCGCCCAGAACCTTCGCCGTCTTGCCAAGCTCACTGCGCATCCGCCGGACAATGCCATGCCGCGCTGTGCGTAGCGTCCCGTTGCGTTGGTCGCGTCAGGCGTCAGTTCGGATGCGTCGCCGTAGCCCGGGCAGGGCAAGCGGCAAGAGAGCGCGAGCCCAATCTTTCAAAAATCAGCCCCGGCTGAGAGCGGCGAACCCGCCCACTTCTGCAACAGATTCTTTACTTAGCGGACATAATCAGCATGATTTGTTCTCATGTCAATCTGGGCTATTCGACCATAGTGCGATCATAGGCTAACGGGGCGATATGGGGGAACGGCGCTTCCCGGCACCTTGGCGGGTAGAGGCAACTCCAAGCGGCTTTCGGATCATCGATGCCAACGGCCAAGCGGTAGCTTACACTTACGGCATTCGGCCCGATGAACAGCGGACTGACACGGGCGGCAAGCTGACGATAAAGCTGAGAGACGACAACGAAGCTATCCCGTTTGCAAATCCGGTACTCAAGGGCTGGCCTGTTCAGACTGTCGAGCTATTCCCCCAAATGGGGGAAGAAGGATCACCCCACGCTCGGCCAGGCGCTCGATCGACTGTTTCACCTTATCGTGCCGACTGGCAACGAGCTCAGCGATTTCTCGGCTCGACATAGTGGGCTCGTCGGCCGCGCTGGCCGGAACGATGTTGCTAATGGTCCTAATCCTTTCGGGCATGAAAAAGCCCGGCTCCATCGCTGGACCGGGCGGGAAAACATTGGGGACGGCGACGGCCCTAAAGTCGGGAGGGCGCCCGCCTAAGTTTGTCGGTGGTTCGCACCTGCAAACTTCCACCAGAGGAAAAAATTTCTTCGTCAGGAAGACGCGGGTGCAGGAAAAGCGACTCCGGCCAAACAATTGGCCAAGCCCCCGTACTTAGTTCTTGATTGCGAAGCACAGCCGTGGCTTGCTGCCGCTTATCTGTTATGGGGATAGTATTGGCTGCCCGCGACGCAATGGTGTAGCGGGCTAAGTGTGTATCGCGGAGGGACTATGCGGCAGGATATAGTGCACAGCGGAGCGCCCCTGTTCGGAAAATTTGAGCACGGGGCACTGGAGCTTTTGAGGTTTCAAGAGCCCGGCCTAATTGTCGACGTTGGCGCGGCAGCCGGTTATGTCACTAAATGGATGCTTCACTTCAGTCCTGGATCACGCGCCCGATGCTTCGAGCCCTTCCCTGGGAACTGGAAGTACATTGACGACGTGCTGGGCAAAGATAAACGCGCCGAAATCCGACGAGAAGCCGTCTCGTCTTCGAAGGGCACGATGTCATTTCATGTCGAGAGCGTGGTGCCTGAAGGTCAGCGCTTCAGTGGCTATTCATCACTAGGCAAATTGGTCGATGGGTCGCCTAAAGGCTCAGTTCAGGTGCCCGTTACGACGCTGGACGACCAGATCAGTGAGGCGGTTCGCTTCTTGAAGATCGACGTGCAGGACGGAGAGCTGAATGTCCTGCGAGGCGCCACTGAAACGCTGGAGAGAGGCGTCGATGTTGCCTTTGTGGAGTTTGGTGGCGAGATCGACTTGCTCGATTTTCTCATGGAGAGGTTCGTGGTGTTCGACCACCGCTATCACATCAGGCCCTATGTTGAAGGTGCCAGCCTATCTTCGTGGAAGGACTTGCAATCATTTCAGCTTTCGACCGGGCATTCGGCTTTCCACGGATGGCCCGATGAACACCTCTCAGACCCGAAGGCCTTTGCAAACTTTTTCCGCGACGAAAGAAAACGCGGCGTGACTGTCTACACCGATCTCGTGTGCATCCGGCCCGGGGCGACCGAAGCCCTCCTTGCAAAGGCGTCGGCGTACACTCAGCTCACGGCCTCTAGTATGTAGGCGGCAGCACTGACGCTTACGAGCGTGATCGACACAGTCGAAACACTTTC
The DNA here is from genome assembly GCA_013141015.1 of Hyphomicrobium sp. Taxonomy (GTDB): domain Bacteria; phylum Pseudomonadota; class Alphaproteobacteria; order Rhizobiales; family Hyphomicrobiaceae; genus Hyphomicrobium_B. The sequence continues at coordinate 7,019 of JABFRT010000059.1, forward strand.
AGTCCAGTTTTCGATATAAAGCTTAATGTTGGCGGTACTGATGCCGACTTTCAGATGAGTTTCGGTTCCGGTTGTGCCAGTTACCGGACCTGTCGCCAAGGCGGTGAGCAAGGATGAGCCACCGTATTTATTGCAGTACCCCGCAGTGCCGACCCTGAACGAAATGATCCCATTCCTATCACTGGCGCTGTTGGTGATCAGTAGCAGGCCATTAGTCGCAGCTGAGAATTCAATGGACGTTGCGGCACCGTCGGCAATTACCTGAGACCCTAGTCTCCTCCTCTCAGAGGGAGAGTCCTGGGTTGATTGAACCACCCCGCGATGTGACCTAAGCCAGAACTAGATTTTCCGGTTTGTTCCGGTCTGCGGGGTCCGTGCGCCGCTGACCGTTCGATGAGCGTGGCCGCGGTTTGTTGCCGATCGCGCTGTGTGGACGAACCTCGTTGTAGTCTCTACACCAAGCATCGCACTTCTCCGTCGCGTGGGCAAGGCACATGAACCAGTGCGCGTTGAGGCACTCCGATCTGAACTTGCCGTTGAACGACTCGATGAACGCGTTGTCCGTTGGTTTCCCAGCCCGTGAGAAGTCCAGCGTCACGCCGCGCTGGTAGGCCCACAGATCCAGATTACGGGACCCAAATCGCTCCCTTGATCGACGCGGATGAATTTCGGCAGGCCGTAGCATTTGCCGACACGTTCCAATGTTCGACCGCATCGGCACCAGTGAAGCGGAACCTTGGCTCAACCGGCGGCGAGAATCGCGTGAATGTTTCGATAATGGTCAAGATGCGCATCTTTGTTACAAGAGCTGTCTGGTCTTGAACGAAGTCCATCACCCGCACCTCGTTGCTTCCCGTTGTAGCGTGCCGGTCGTCTTGAAGCTTTGCCTTCACCCGCCGCTTCAGTGTTTTTTTTACGTAATTGCAGGCTTATCTCGCGGTACATCCGGTGAACCCGCTTCGCATTACCCCGGTGGCGAGGTCTTTAAGCGGCACGGTAGGCTTGGTGATCAGTGGCTGGCTGGCCGTCTTGAGGGACTTGGTGACGCCAACGGCGTCAACAATCACGTAATGCGTCTTGGCTGTGGTGGCTGAAGGCGTGACTTTCTTGAGACTATCGGCGTCAAGCGTGCGCGTGCCGCGCCCCTTCATCTGCTCGAAGTAGTTGCGGCTTTTTACATCGCGCATGAAGAGCAGGCATTCGAGCGGTTTCACATCCGTACCGGTGGCGATCATGTCCACCGTCACGGCAATGCGCGGATTGTAACCGTTGCGGAACTGCGCGAGCACGGTCTTGGGATCGTCGGTCGCCGGATAGGTGATTTTTTTTGCAGAAGTCGTTGCCTTCCGCAAACTCCTCGCGGACGATTTGAATGATGTCGTCAGCATGGCTGTCCGTCTTGGCGAAGATGAGCGTCTTTGGAACCTCTTCGCGTCCAGGGAAAATGTCTGGAAGCTTGTCGTGGAAGGTCCGAACGATGGTGCGGATCTGGTCGGGGTTGACTACGGCGCGATCGAGCTGCGTCGCGGCGTATTGCTCTTCCTCGTCCTGCCGCTCCCACCGCTTCTTGCGCGTCAAGCGCTCGCGCTTCTCGACTTGTTGCTCTGCTTTGAGCTTGCCGCCATTTTTCGTGACTTCCGTATCAATGATGTAGATTTCATTGCCGACATTGACCTTGTCGGCAACCGCGCGCTCGTGACCGTACTCGCTCACCACGTTTTTCCGGAAGAAGCCGTAGGTGCGGTTGTCGGGTGTGGCCGTAAGGCCAACGAGCGAGGCGTCGAAATACTCGATCACCTGTCGCCACAGATTGTAGATCGAGCGGTGGCACTCATCGATGATGATGAAATCGAAGAACTCGGGCGGAATCTTCTTGTTGTAGACGACCGGGAGAGCCTCCTTGGGCCGCACCAGTCGCTCAGCCGGGTTGTCTTCTTCAGCGCTCTCGTCCAGCGGCTCGTCTTTCAGGATCGAGTACATGCGTTGAATGGTGCTGATGCAGACCTGGCTGCTGCCGGCGATGTGTGGGGATTTCAGACGCTGGACGTTATACAGCTCGGTAAACTTGCGGTTGTCGTCGTTCGGCACGTAGGCCATGAATTCCTGCTCGGCTTGCTCGCCGAGGTTCTTCGTGTCCACGAGGAACAGGATGCGCTTGGCATCGGCGTACTTGAGCAGCCGATACACGGATGTGATGGCCGTGAAGGTCTTGCCGGAACCGGTCGCCATCTGCACGAGGGCGCGGGGGCGATCATCCTTGAAGGATTTTTCGAGGTTCTCGATCGCGGTGATCTGGCAGTCGCGGAGCCCGGTAGGATTGAGTGGCGGGATATCCTGGAGCCGCGCTCGCAGAGACTTGGGCTTTGATAGCCACTCGGCCTGTCCGACATCAGCACTTGTGAGACAGAATTAGCGGCTTGAGGAACGGAGGATTTTGAGCTCATCGTAACCACCTGAGGAGTGGACATGAGACACAAATCCAAACTGCCAGGACCGCCGCCAAACGGGACACCAGCAAGCCCTTCAGCATCCGAGCGTCTCGTTCGCGACATTCGCCGCGTCACCCGCAAGCAGTATTCCGCCGAGGACAAAATCCGCATCGTCCTCGACGGGCTACGCGGCGAAGTCACCATCGCCGAACTCTGCCGCCGCGAAGGCATCGCCGAGAGCCTGTACTACAGCTGGTCGAAGGAGTTCCTCGAAGCCGGCAAACGCCGTCTTGCCGGCGACACGGCGCGATCAGCCACCACCAGCGAAGTCAAAGACCTCAAACGCCAAGCCCTGGAGCTGAAAGAGGTCGTCGCCGAGCAGGCACTCGAACTCCGCCTGCTCAAAAAAAGCATGACCGGGGATGGGGGAGACGAGGAATGAGATATCCCGCATCTGAAAAGCTTGAGATCATCCGCATCGTCGAGCAATCCCACCTGCCGGTGCGCCGCACGTTGGACAAGCTCGGCATTCTGCCAGGCTCGTTCTATCGCTGGTATGATCGCTATCAAACGGGCGGCGTCGAAGCGCTCGAAGACAAACCGTCGAAGCCGTCGCGCGTCTGGAACCGCATCCCAGATGACCTACGGGCAATGATCATCGATATGGCGCTCGATGAACCGGAACTCTCACCACGCGAACTGGCGGCGCGCTTCACAGATACCCAGAATTACTTCGTTTCTGAAGCCTCCGTCTATCGCTTGCTGAAGGCCCACGACCTCATCACAAGCCCAGCGTTTATCGTCATCAAGGCGGCCAATGAGTTCAAGGACAAGACGACCGCCATCAATCAACTCTGGCAGACCGACTTCACCTACCTGAAGGTGATCGGCTGGGGCTGGTTCTATCTGTCGGCCATCCTCGACGACTTCTCGCGTTACATCATCGCCTGGAAGCTGTGCACGACCATGAAAGCCGAAGACGTCACTGACACATTGCAGCTGGCGTTGACCGCGTCAGGCTTCTCTTCCGCTGGCGCTTCGGATGCCCACCCGCATCCGCGCCGTGCCCCGTGTCGTCCATAAGCCGAGGCTGCTCAGCGACAACGGCTCGAGCTACGTCTCAACTGAGCTTGCGGAATGGCTCGACGAAAACGGCATGGATCACGTCCGTGGCGCACCGCATCATCCGCAGACCCAAGGCAAGATCGAGCGCTGGCATCAAACGCTCAAGAACCGCATCCTGTTGGAGAACTACTACTTGCCCGGCGATCTCGAAGCTCACATTGGACGGTTCGTCGAGCATTACAATCACTGCCGATACCACGAGAGCTTGAAAAACCTGACGCCGGCCGATGTTTACTTCGGACGGGGGCAAACCATCCTGTTGCAACGAGAAAGGATTAAACGCGACACCATCAACAAACGACGATTGCGGCATCAATCGAAAGCCGCTTAGACTAGAAACCTGATGAGCCAGAACATCCGCTAGTTCACGCCGCAAACTGTCTCAAAGCATTCGACGACGGACACACTCGGCCATCGTCTCAGGTCGATGAAAGGTGAATACTTCACGGGAGCGCGGCTTGGGATCGCGCCCATCGGTGAAGCGGGTGATGACTCCGGTGCTCTCGTAGACAAAAGGCAGAGGCTGGCTGTTGGAGACCCATTTTAGTTTGGCGGCAGCGTAGCCACCGGATTGCTCTTCTACGGTCGTGATGTTTTGACCCCACTCGCTCGGCTTCGCTTCGATCACGCCAACGGCCTGCCGGTCTACGAAAAGGACGTAATCCGCGGGACCTACATCCGTATGGTACTCGCGCACCGCGATCCCTGTCCCAGAGCTGAAGTTGATGGCCTTCTTGTCCTGTACGACCCAGCCTGCCTCGCCCAACTTGTCATCGATCTGGTCGCGGGCAATCTGTTCCGGATTTTGGTTGGGTCGTTTCATGGATCATTGCCCCACTAGACAGTCTGCGGAGCATGCACACAAACTCTGCAACTCTGAAGGTCCTTTTGACTTGAACAGCGGAAAGATCGACAGGAGTGGCTCAATCCATTTTAGGGCGGATGTTGGGGCGGAAGAGCGTAGCGTCGAAAAACACGGGCGATTTCAATGGAGATGTGGCGGAGGGAGAGGGATTCGAACCCCCGGTGGACTTGCGCCCACGCTAGTTTTCAAGACTAGAGCCATCAACCACTCGGCCATCCCTCCGGACTCTGCGTCGTTGCGGCAACTTGAGGAAACCATCAAGGCCGCAACCGTCCAGAACCGCCGTCCTATACGGTTCGAGGCCCGGCCTCAAGACCCTGCCGCCAGGTCACGCACCTCAGCGGGCACTCCGTTCCCCAATCTTTGTCCTCCACCGGTGTTAACGCCGCGCTAAGCCTAGTTTGTCATGTTTACGGCAACCTTCGGCCACCCTTGTGCGCTATGCGCCTTTGGCCGCGGGCCGTGTGTGCGTGGTGTTTCGAGTAGCGGGTACTTTCTCATGGTTTGGAGGCCGAGCGGCCGTGACGTGCGCCATTTGGCGCTGGCGTCCAGCGTTGCCGCGTTGACGGCGGCCTGTTCGCAAAGCGGCAACCCGCCAGCGCGCGGCATTGCATCGACCGGCTCGCGCGGCAGCATCAACCGGCCACTTTTTACAGAAGAAGCCTATGGTGTATCAACGAGCGCGCGGGTGACAACCGGCGGCCAAGTCCCCAAAGGTGGCGGCGGCTTTAAGCTCGGCAGCCCCTATAAGGTCGCCGGCCGCTGGTATGTGCCGCGCGAAGAGCCGGGCTATGACCGCGAAGGTATCGGCTCGTGGTACGGCGACGACTTTCACGGACGCAAGACCGCTAACGGTGAAGTTTTCGACAAGAACGCGCTGTCGGCCGCGCATCCGACCCTGCCGCTGCCATCCTATGCTTACGTGACTAATATCAACACAGGCCGGACCATTTTGGTGCGTGTCAATGATCGCGGCCCCTACGTCAATGACCGCCTAATCGATTTGTCTCACGCATCAGCGCGCGCACTCGGCTACGAGAATCAAGGCCATGCCCGCGTGCGTGTGCGCTACGCGGGCCGTGCACCATTGAACGGCGACGACAGGCGCGAACGTCAATATTTGGCCGAGCAGCGCTGGAATACCGGGCGCGAGGCGACGCCGGTTGCAGCTTACCGCCCGCCCCAGGCACCGATTGCTGTCCCGCAACCATTTCCGGAAGGCACGCCCGGCCGCTGGTCGCCGACCGGCTATCGCGCGGCATTGGCTGGAAAGCCGGCGCCCGCCGAGCCGCGGCCGCGCCTGAGTCAGGTGTCTGGCGCGCCGCGCTACGAGACCACGGCGGCGTTGCGGCCGCTTGCCATGCCAACGCCGCGTCCACAAGCATTGGGCGGATACGATGCCCGCGCCGACGTCTATTCGCCGGGCAACGGATCTTTGCCGCCCCCAGAACCGGCCACAGGTGCTACATCCGGCAGAGCCTTTGTTCATGTCGGCGTCTACCGTGACCGGTCGAATGCCGAGCGGTTGCGGCGCGATCTTGGCACACTCGGTCCAGTGGAAGTCGCGCCCATTGCCAATGGCCAAGGTCCGGACATGTATCGGGTCCGCCTCGGTCCGATGAGCGGGCCAAATGCGCAGGCCGCCGCCAGTCAGGTCGCCGCCCGCGGTGTCACCGGCAGTCAAGTCGTCTATGAGTAAAGCCGTCTTCGAGTAGCCTTGATTGCAATTTAGGCGGGACGCGCGGCGGCAAACCGTTGCTTTTCGGGTCTTGAACCTCGATTATCGCGTCGCTTGCCCGCACCTCGGTTACGAGAAGGCCCCGCCTGCCGTGATATTGCGCAGATCGACGATTGCTTCGAAGAGATTTTGGACGGCGCTGTGCTTTTGCTTGCTGTGCATCCTGCCGGTTGCGGCAGTGGCGCAGGATCAAGCCACGTTCTCTACCAAGGCGCCACGTGCCGTGTTGATGGACGCGGCCACCGGCGCCGTGCTGTTCCAGATCCGTTCTGAAGAATTGGCAGCCCCCGCCAGCATGAGCAAGCTTATGACGCTTGCGCTGTTATTCAAGGCGATCAAGGCCGGGCAGATTAAGCCGTCCGACGAATTCGTGATGAGTGAGAATGCCTGGCGCAAGGGCGGCGCGCCGTCTGGCACGTCAGCCATGATGGTGCCGGTCAACACAAAAGCGCGCGTCGATGAGTTGATACAGGGTATTGCCGTACAGTCGGGTAATGACGCGGCGATGTCAGTTGCCGAAGGAATTAGCGGCAGCGAGGCGGCGTTTGCCAAATTGATGACTGAGGAAGCCCGCCGGATCGGCATGAGCAAATCGATGTTCGCCAATGCGACAGGGTTGAGCAATCCCGATCATCTGATGACGGCTCGCGATCTGGCAATTCTCGCACGACACCTGATCAGCGAATATCCCGATCAATACGCGGTCTTCGGCCAGAAGGAATTCCTGTACCGCAAGCACAAGTTCTACAACCGCAATCCGCTGCTTAACCTCGGCATCGGTGTCGATGGTCTCAAAACCGGGCATACGGCAGAAGCCGGGTACGGCCTGGTTGCCTCTGCCGTGCAAGACGGCAAACGGCTGATCGTTGTTGTCATGGGGTTGGAGAATGAGAACCAGCGCCGCGATGAAGCCTCCCGGATTCTCGAATGGGGGTTCAAGTCGTTCAATACCGTGCGCGTGTTCGACGACGGTGAGGTTATCGGCCAAGCGCGCGTTTGGGGCGGGCAGCGCTGGTATGTGCCGCTGTCAAGCAAAGGCGACGTGACGTTGTCGCTGCCGAAATCGCCGGCCAATCAGCGGCTGTCGGCTGCGATCGTCTACAAGGCACCGTTGAAGCCGCCGGTCAAGAAGGGCGATCAAGTTGCCGTGCTGCGGCTGTCGAGTTCGTCGAGCGCGCAGTCGGAATTCCCGCTCTACGCCACCGAAGACGTCGAAAAGGGTGGCATCGTCCGTCAGGGGCTCGATTCTCTCGTTCTGATGGCGCTTCGCCGCTTGGCGCTCTAAACTCACCCTTGAAATCGAAAGGTGGGCTTATGCAACGCGGACGTTTCATTACATTTGAAGGCGGCGAGGGGACGGGCAAGTCCACGCAGGCCAAAAAACTTGCCGAGCGGCTTGAGGCCAAAGGCATCGCCACGCTGGTTACACGTGAACCCGGCGGCACGGCGCTAGGCGAAGATATCCGCGCCCTTATTCTCAAAGACCGGCCGCAGGATCCGCTGACCGAACTACTGCTGTTCGCGGCGGCCCGCGCTGAGCACATGACCGCCGTCATTCGCCCAGCACTCGATGAGGGAACCTGGGTCATCTCCGACCGCTTCATTGATTCAACCCGCGTCTATCAGGGTAAGCTGTTCTCAATTGAGCCGGAACTGATCGCGCAGCTCGAACGCTATACGGTTGGCCACGAGTTCCCGAACCTGACGCTGATCCTCGATCTGCCGGCTGAAGCAGGACTCGAGCGCGCGGCCAACCGGGGCACACTATCGCGCTATGATGCCGAGCGGATCGAGACCCACGAAACGTTGCGCGCGGGCTTCCTCGAAATTGCCGAAGCCGAGCCCGAGCGCTGCATTCTGATCGACGGCAGCCTACCGGTCGATAGCGTCGCAACAGCCGTCTGGCAGGCCGTTCATGACCGGCTTCTGGCAGAGGGCGCCGTGGCAGGTGGAGGTTAAGCCGTGGCCCGCGCGGCGCTGGTAGCGCAAACTGAAGAACTGCCTGAAGCCGATAAGCTCGACGGATTTGCCCATCCGCGTTTGGCTCCAGCTGTGTTTGGCCATGCTGCAGCCGAGGCCGCAATGGCTAGTGCGCTGTCGACGGACAAGCACCACCATGCTTGGCTGATCACAGGGCCGGAAGGCATCGGCAAAGCGACCTTTGCTTACCGTGTGGCGCGGGCAGCGCTTGCCCGACCCGATGAGCGCGGTATGTTCGGCTCAGGCCTCGATGTCGATCCGGAGAGTTCCGCTTACCGGCAAGTCACGTCGCTGTCGCATCCGGGGCTGGTTGTCATCCGCCGCGCATACGATCAGAAAGCCAAGCGCTTTGCGTCGGCCATTTCGGTTGACGAGGTCCGCCGCCTCAAGGCTTTCCTGTCACTCAGCGCCGAAGAGGGCGGGCGGCGCGTTGTGATTGTTGATAGCGCCGACGAGATGAACGTCAACGCAGCCAACGCGCTTTTGAAGTCGCTCGAAGAACCGCCCGCGCGCACCATCTTTCTGCTTGTCGCCCATGCGCCAGGCCGCCTTCTGCCGACGATACGCTCGCGATGCCGCCTGCTGCCGCTCGCACCGTTAGGTCATTTGGATTTGAAACACGCGGTTGCCGCGGCACTTGCCGCCGCCGCGAGGCCGCCCATTCCAGAGGCGGACTTTGCAGCCCTTGCGACCCTCAGTGGCGGCAGTGTGCGCCGTCTTCTGGCGCTGCAGGAAGGCGGCGGCATTGCGCTGCAAGCCAAGATCGACAAGATTTTCACCAGCCTGCCCGGCGGCGATCTCAAGGCCGCACACGCGCTTTCTGACGAATTGGCGCCAGCGGCAGCTGAACAGAAATTCGCGCTGTTTTATGAGTTGTTCCTGGCCACCCTGCAGCGGGCCGTTAAAGCCGGCGCGACGGGTGAGGGGCATGACGCCGATCTGGCCCGGGCGCGGCGCTTCGGCGGGCCGGCGCGGCTTGCCACGTTCGCCGGGCTATGGGAAACACTGGCCCGCGACAAAGCAGAAACCCTCGCGCTCAATCTCGACCGCAAGTCGCTCATCTTGTCGGCGCTCGCCAAACTTGAGCTCGCAAGCCGGACATGACCGGGCGGGGGCCGCACAGCACACACCGAGGAAGATCCCAAACGTGACCCAAAAATTCTATATCACCACGGCGATCTCTTATCCCAACGGTGTGCCGCACATCGGGCACGCCTATGAGGCGATTGCGACCGACGCGATTGCCCGCTTTGAGCGGCTCGATGGCAAAGACGTTCTGTTTTTGACCGGGACCGACGAGCACGGCTTGAAGATGAAGCAGACCGCCGACAAGGAAGGCATGACGCCGCGCGCGCTTGCGGATCGCAATGCGGCACGCTTTATCGAAATGGCGTCAGCCCTCGGCCTGTCGAACGATGATTTCATCCGAACCACCGAGCCACGCCACTATGAAGCGTGCGCTGAACTGTGGGCCCGCATGGAAGTGAACGGCGACATCTTTAAGAAGAAGTACGGCGGGTGGTACTCGGTCCGCGACGAAGTCTATTACAAGGAAGGCGAGACCGAAGTCCGTGACGGCGGGCGCTTCGCAACGCCAACGGGCACGCCGGTCGAATGGACCGAAGAAGAAACCTATTTCTTCCGCTTATCGGCCTATCAGGACAAGCTGCTGGCGCACTATGAGGCTAATCCCGACTTTATGCTGCCGTTAGAGCGGCGCAACGAGGTCGTGTCGTTCGTCAAGATGGGCCTTGAAGATCTGTCCATCTCACGCTCCACCCTCGATTGGGGCATTCCGGTGCCGGGCAACCCCGGGCACGTGATGTATGTGTGGATCGACGCGTTGAACAATTACGTGACCGCGACCGGCCTTCTGAATGCGGGCGACAATCCGCGCAAGCATTTCTGGCCTGCCGATGTTCACGTCATCGGCAAGGACATCGTCCGCTTCCATGCCATCTACTGGCCGGCGTTTCTGATGAGCGCGGGCTTGCCCTTGCCGGGGCGCGTGTTCGGTCACGGCTTCGTTCTCAACAAAGGTGAGAAGATGTCGAAGTCTGTTGGCAACGTCGTTGATCCGTTCGATCTCGTCAAGGCTTATGGCCGCGAGCAATTGCGCTTCTTCTTCCTGCGCGAGGTTATGTTCGGCCAGGACGGCAACTATTCGCCGGAGGCGATCGCCAACCGGATCAACGCCGATCTCGCCAACAACCTCGGCAATCTGGCGCAGCGTTCGCTGTCGATGATCTACAAGAATTGCGACGGCAAGATTCCGGTCGCCGGCCCATTCACGGCAGATGACACCGCGATCCTTGCCAAGGCTGACGCGCTGTATGCGGCCGTTCGCACTGAAATGGACCGCCAGGCACTGACCAAATACTTGGACGCAGTCTGGAGCGTAATCTCCGACGCCAACCAGTATTTCGCGGTCCAAGAACCGTGGGCCAAGAAGAAAACCGATCCCGAACGTATGGCCACAACGCTGTATGTGACGGCGGAACTCGTGCGCCAGTTCGCGATCCTCGCTCAGCCTGTTTTGCCGGAAGCCTGCAACAAGTTGCTCGACATGCTGGCTGTCAGCGCCGGTGCCCGGTCATTTGCGGCGCTTGGCGAAAAAGGCCGCTTAGCCGGCGGCACGCCAATCCCAGAGCCGGCAGGGGTATTCCCGCGCTACGTCGATCCGGCGGAGGAGGCAAGCAAGCCCTCATCGTCCTCGGCTGAGGCGCAAGCCGCCGCAAAGGCTGCCAAAGAAGCCAAGCGCGCCGCCGAGCGCGAGAAGTCGAAAAAGGCCGCCGAGTCGCGGCAGGACGGACCAAAGAAGGACGCGACCTGAGAATGCTCGTCGATCACCACTGCCACATTGACCGGCCCGAGTTCAAAGATGATCTCGACGGCGTCGTCGCTCGCGCGCACGCGGCCGGCGTTGGCGTTATGGTCAACATCTCGACGCGCATCCGCCGCTTTGCAGACGTCCAAGCCGTCATCGAGCGCTACGATAGCGTCTATGGCTCGGTCGGAACGCATCCCCACCAGGCGCACGAGGAACTCGATATTCCGGTTTCGGAGATCGTCCGGCTTTCCAAGCACCCGAAAATCGTCGCTATCGGCGAAGCAGGTCTCGACTATTTCTACAAGCACTCGACGCCGGAGGCGCAGGCGCAAGGCTTCCGCAATCACATTCAAGCCGCTCGCGAAACCGGGCTGCCACTTGAAATTCACACCCGTGATGCCGACGCCGATACGATTGCGATCTTGGAAGACGAGCACAAAGTGGCTGCTTTTCCAGCGGTGCTGCATTGCTTTACGGGCGGGCGCGAACTTGCGATGCGTGCCGTCGATCTAGGCCTGATGGTTTCATTCTCAGGCGTAATCACGTTCAAAAAGAACGATGCCTTGCGCGACATTGCCCGCGAAATCCCGCTCGACCGGCTGTTGGTGGAAACGGATGCGCCATTCCTGGCGCCCGATCCTTACCGCGGCAAGACCAACGAGCCAGCTTACGTTGCGCACACCGCGGCCGCGTTGGCCGTGGTCAAAGGCGTGTCACCCGCTGAACTCGCCCGCGCGACGACCGATAATTTCTTCCGCCATTACACCAAAGCCAAGCGGCCGACGTCACTTGCCGAGCCCCATATGGGGGGAGGAGCAGAGTGACCTATCGTTTGACTATTCTCGGCTGCGGGTCATCCGGCGGCGTGCCGCGTATCGGCATGAATTGGGGGGCGTGCGATCCCGCTAACCCGAAGAACAGGCGGCTGCGCTGTTCGGCGTTGTTCGAGCGCATCGGCACGGGCAATCAATTGGGCGGCCAGACCGCACTCTTAGTCGATACCTCGCCAGACTTCCGCGAACAAATCCTGCGCTCTCGGCTGACGGCGCTGGATGGCGTCGTCTACACCCACGACCACGCCGATCATACCCACGGGATCGACGATCTGCGCATGGTCGCCTTCGCCATGAAAAAGCGCATCGACGTGTATTTCGACGCCGCAACCGGCAACAGTTTGATGTCGCGCTTTGGCTATTGCTTCAAGCAGCCGGAGGGTTCGAATTACGCGCCGATCCTCAATGGTCATGTGATCGACGGCGTGACGCCAATCGGAATTGCGGGCCACGGCGGCACTATCACCGCAACGCCCATTCCGCAAATCCACGGCGATATCACCTCGCTTGGATACCGGGTGTCAGGGCTCGCCTACTGCCCGGATATCAGCGCAATACCGGACGCATCACTTCCGCTGCTGCAAAACCTCGATGTCTGGGTAGTCGATACGTTGCGCTACACGCCGCACGAAAGCCACTTCAGCGTCAAGCAGGCGTTGCACTGGGTTGAGCGCTTGAAGCCCAAGCGCACTGTGTTGACGCATATGACCAGCGAAATCGACTACGAGACGTTGCGCCGTGATCTGCCGCCGGGCGTTGAGCCTGGCTTCGACGGCATGACGATCGATTTTCGTTGAGACTTAACGCTGCAGGTTTAACGGCCCGATAGCGCGTTGCGGACAATCTCGCCGGCCGAGTTCCGGTCAATCGGCGCCGTATATGATTTAAAGAACGACGGCTTTGAGAACGTGGGTTTTGCGTTGACCCTCGTGACCCCCATTGGCGCGTCATAGCGGCGGTATCCCGCGGTGCGGTTTGCCGAAGGACGCACGACGGCTGGCCGTTGCACAACGCGCACGGCCTTTAATTCCCAGGTGTCTATTGCGGCCAAATGATCGTCGCCCTTGTCGATCTCTTTCCATTTGTTGTCGAGCGCCAAGCGCACCCGTTCCTCGTGACCATAGGGATCGGCAAAAATGCGCACTGTCAGTGCGTCATCTGCCCAAGCGGAAAAATAGCCGATGTGGATCGGAACCGGCCGGTCAAGCGTGATCTCGTTGCTGCCGGGGCCTTTGTTGACTTGCCATTTGGTGTCGATGGCACTCGCGCCTTTGTCGGCGTCCAGCAGAATTTGGGCCAGCGTCAGCGGATTGCGCAGGCGGATGCAGCCGTGACTGAACAGCCGTTCGGACGCGTTGAACAAGGCCTTTGACGGTGTGTCGTGCAGATAGACTGAGTGCTTGTTTGGAAACAGGAACTTGACGTCGCCAAGCGCATTGCCATCGCCCGAAGGCTGGAAGATTTCATATTCGGCAAGCTTCGCCCGGCTCCAATCGACATCGCCGCTGTCAATCGTCCGCTTGCCCTTTTTGATCACGTAACCCTGGTCTTCCAGCGAACGGCCATTGCGTTGCGCGGCCAACAACTTCTCGAGTTTGATCGAGTCTGGCAACTTCCACGACGGTCTCAGCACGATTGTGGACAGAGCTTTCGAGAAAATCGGCGTTTGCGTGTCGCTTTTGCCTGTGATCACCCGCTCGTTGTGCACGGTCTCGCCATTGCGCTGAAGCGAAATGGTGAATTGCGGAATGTTGACGAACAAATGGGTGTCGCCGAGGTTGGCCGGCATCCAGCGCCATTGTTCCATGTTGGCGCGGATCGTCGCGAGCTTCGTTGCATTGCCGGCATTAAGTGCTTTGCGCGTGGCGGGCCCGATGAACCCATCATCATTGAGATCCGCGCTTTCCTGGAAGCGTTTGACAGCAGCGACGAGGTCTTTGTCATAGAGATTATCGTCCTCAGGGCTGACAGCGGCGGCATTCAGCCGCTTGCGCAGCGCGCTGATATCGCCGTGACGCATGCCCGGCACCAGTAGTACGCCATCGCGCGGCACGCTGGCGGCCGGGTCGATCTGGGCGCTGGCCCGCAGCCGTGCGTACGCGCTCTGCAATCTGGTAAACTGCGGCTGCTGCGGATTATACGCGGCAAGCACTGCACCGGGCTGGGCTGCGGTCGAGACTGCCGCGAGCACTGCTGCCGGGTCGGCCAGCACGGGCCGGCGATCAATATAGCTCGACAATTGACTTGCGGGCTCAGCAATGCGTCCACCGCGCGCCTGATGGGCATAGCGCATCACAAGTGTTGAAATTTCCAGTTCTGCGGCCGCCACTTGGTCAGCGGTCCAGCGGCCGCCGGTCAGTGGCACGGCGTTGGCTGGAGCGTGCATCTCGTCAAGCCCATTGTCGGGCGCCGCGGCAAGCGTACTCAAGACAAGCCGCGCGGCCCGGGTCGGACCATTGGCATCGACCCAAACGGGCGTGAAATCGCGAGCGCTGTAGAATGCGGTAAGGGGATCGGACGTCGCGGGTAGGGCGGACGGCTTTGCAGGGCCCGGTGCGGGCGTGACAACCAATCGAGCCAACAATGCTGTGGTGATAGCAGTTTGCACCGGCGTCAACTCTTCGGTGGCCTGTGCAGGCCTCGCCCAGATCAGGCCGCCGCAGCAGATGATCACGGTAAGAAAGAGGTGGGTGGCGGCACGCGCCAAGGCCTGGAGGTTACGCAACATGGCTACTCGGTACTCATACTCGAAATACAAAACACGACGCTCGGCAACCGGCGCGACTGGCTAATTCTCAAGCTAGAGATCAGCTGGCGCCGCTCAGGCTCCGGCGAACGATATCTCCAGGTGTGTCAGCTAGGCGGATCGGCCCGCCCGCCGGCACGTGTCCAGCTTTGCTCGTCAATACCACAGCTCGCACAAGCGGCCTTTTGCCATTGGACGCAACGTCCTTAGATCCAGCCTTTTGTGCAGCAGCCCTCACGCCCGCCGCGTCTGCGGCAGCGATCTTTGTAACGGATGATTTGGAACCAGGGGTCTTGGCAACGAAGACCTTAGAACCGGTAGTCTTGACCAGCACTACGACGCGGCCTGCAGTGCCATGGCGCTTGGCCGCGATTGACTTCTTCCAGCCCTTAACCCGGGTCGCGTCACATGCGGGCAGGGCACAGGCGGCGACGCGGATCATTCGGGTTGCCGGCTCTGAAGCGGTACTGGCCAGTGCGGCTTGAGCGTCCGCCTCCTCAGCGCGATCCATGCTGGCGGCAAGAGCTGCCGGATGAATATCCGGCCGGATCATTGCGGCTACAGGCCGGGCGGGCGAATGCACCGCATCGAGCTGTGGAGGAACTTTCAAGCTGGCATGCCGTTCAACCCGCGACAAAGCCCGGGGCGTCTCAACGTCACCGTCAAGTCCGTTTGCGGCCACGGTTTTGGAAAGGCTGCTGCCAAGGTGGGCGCTGGCAACGCCAAGCGAACCCATGACCACGAAGTAGAGGAAATAGACCCCCCACCAACGCGTCAAAAATTTAAGCTCGGCCAAACGCGACATTCACGATCCTGACAATAATAACTCCGCATGCGAATTAGCACGCGCATAGACAACTCACAATGGCATGAACAAGTTTCACGGCCTATGCTTTACGAGCGGACAAATGATGTGCGTTCAACGCAACATCGGCTGAAACGGGCTAAGAAATAGGCATTTCACAGGGAAAGTGGCATGCTCATCCAAGCTCCAGCGACAGCCGCGATCCTACGTTGATATCTGTGTACAATATCTGCGCCGTGACAGTAGGACAGCTTAGCCGTGGCGGATTGGCCGCGCTGCAGGGTTAACGCCTTGCTTGACCCATTCGTCAGCCCTGACGTCCAGGCTCACGGCTGCGGCGCCAGTACGTGCTAACGGCTGAGCCAATCCGGCTTCCTAACACGGGCTGGGAGCGCTATAGCTCTGACGAGCGATTTCAAGGACCGCAATGCAACTTCTATTCCTGGCGTCCGCTGGTGGCGCCATTGGCGCTGGCTTACGTTTTCTCGTCAATCAGGCGTTTGCGGGCGCGCAGACTGCTGGCGGTCAGCTTGCGTTTCCGTGGGCGACCATGACCGTCAACGTTGCCGGTGGATTACTCATGGGTTTCCTCGCCGTCTTTATTGGCGAGCGCCTGGGCGGTTCGGCGGAATGGCGGACGTTTCTTGCAACCGGCATTCTCGGCGGCTTTACGACCTTTTCCGCATTCTCTTTGGATATGTTGAACCTAATGACCGAAGACGGTATCAGCCTGCGCTTTCTGGCCTACACCGTTGGTTCGGTCGTACTCGCCTTTACGGCCTTGATGGCGGGCATGACGCTCGCCCGGGCGGTGCTGGCATGAGTTCTGATTGGGATCCCAATGCCGCGCCCCAGCCTAAGCGCACGGCAAATCCGGCCGCGAAGGCCGATGCCGGTCCGCTTGCTAAGGTTGAGACCTTGCGCGTCGGCGAGGGCGAGGCCGATATGCGGGTCGACCGTTGGTTCCGAGTACATTTCCCAGAAGTTGGCTACACCTATTTGCAGAAGCTTCTGCGTTCAGGCCAGGTCCGGGTCGATAGCCGGCGCGCGCAGGCCAACGACCGGTTGACGGCCGGCATGGAAGTGCGTGTGCCAGCCATCGTGCGTCAGCCCAAAAAAGACGGGCCGGGTCTAAAAGCCCCGCTTGGCGTTTCCAAAGGCGACCGCGATCAGATCGAGAAGATGATCATCTATGAGGATGATCATGTGCTTGTTCTCAACAAGCCGTTTGGCCTCGCCGTCCAGGGCGGCACAGGCACGCGTAAACATATCGACGGTATGCTTGAAGGCATGGCTGACCGTTTCGGCGGCGAACGGCCGCGCCTCGTCCACCGCATTGACCGTGACACGACCGGTATTCTGCTGGTTGCCAAAACGCGCGAGGCCGCCGGCAAACTCGGCAAAACCTTCCAGACGCGGTCGGCTGCCAAAACCTATTGGGCGCTTGTCAAAGGCGTGCCGAAGCCGGCGCAGGGTAAAATTGAAGCGGCGCTTGTAAAAGCCGCAGGCCCCGACGGGGACCGCGTACGCAAGGCGCGTCCGGGCGAACAGGCGGTCGCCATGCACGCCACCACGCATTATTCGGTGATCGACAAGATTGCCAACAAAGCCGCCTGGGTGTCGCTGAAACCGGTCACCGGCCGTCAGCACCAGTTGCGTGCCCACATGCACATGATCGGCCATCCGATTGTCGGCGATAACAAGTACGAGGGCGATATCAATATGCCCGCTGAGAACATCGACAAAAAATTGCACCTACACGCCCGCCGCTTGATTATCCCGCATCCGAAAACCGGCGGCAAAATTGACGTGACCGCGCCGCTGCCCGAGCATATGCGCCATACGTGGGAGACGCTCGGCTTTGATGCGGAAATGTTCGGCAGCAGGGAAGAGGATTAAGTGTCCGGCCGGGTCGAGAACTGCCGGGGCAAGAGCTAAAGGACGCAAAGGATGCGCGCGATGGACGAACCCGGCACACTGATCTCGGTCCTGATCCAATGGTTCCCGATGATCCTGGTATTCGGCGCCTGGATATATTTCATGCGCCGCCAGACCAATCCGGTCAAAGGCATCAGTCACGCCCAATATTTGGAACAACTTCTCGCCGAAGAGCGCCGCCACAACGATGTGCTCGAAAAACTTCTGCAGCGCTTGGCTGAAAAGCAAGGCGCCTGATTAAACCAGACCTGACACAACCGAGACCTGAGACAACCCTGACCCAAGATGCAGCCCACGGCATGAAACTCGTTATCTTCGATTGCGACGGCACCATCGTCGACAGCCAGGCCGGCATCGTTTTATCGATGAACCACGCCTTCAAGAGCCTGCACATGACGCCGCCGTCGCGGGCTGCGACTCTCTCCGTTGTCGGGCTGTCGCTGCCGGAGGCCTTCTCAGTTTTGGCGCCGGAAGCCGAATACGAGACGCGGCGTGAACTCTCCGATCGCTACAAGAACGCATTCCGCGAGTTGGACCATGATCCGTCCGAGACCGAAGGCTTGTTTCCGTCGTGCAAGGACATCATCGCCGGGCTGGCCGCCAGGGACGATCTGATCCTCGGTATCGCCACCGGCAAATCGCGGCGCGGCGTCGACCGCCTGATCGAGGCCCAAGGCTGGCATGGCGTGTTCGCCACCATCCAGACAGCCGACGAACATCCCTCAAAGCCGCACCCGTCGATGATCCATCAAGCGATGCGCGAAACCGGCATCGATGCCGCCAAGACGGTGATGGTCGGCGACACCACCTATGACGTGCTGATGGCGCGCGCGGCCAGCGTTGGCGCGGTCGGTGTGACCTGGGGCTATCATCACCGCGATGAACTTCAAGACGCCGGCGCTCATGTGATTATCGATGAGTATGAGACGCTTCCCGCCACTTTGGATCAGATGTTCAACGGCCAGAGCTTTGCCGCGGTTGCCGAAGCCGCCGAGGATGCGACGTCATGATGACGGCAGGCAACGGCGGCGCGGATGACGTGCCTGCGCCGGACGGCCCCGCGTCAGGCGCACCCAAAGGCCCGATCACCGACACCATGTTGAAGCCGATGCTCAAGCGCTTCTACAAGGCGGCGAGCATTAGCGAACGTGCCCCATTTCAAATCCTGCTCGACGGCCGGCCAGTCAAAACCCCAGCCAAGCGCGCTCTGGTGCTGCCGGCGCGGGCTTGTGCTGAGGCCATTGCCGCGGAATGGCAGGCGCAGGACGCGCTGATCAACCCAGCCACCATGCCGCTGACGCGCTTTGCCAACACGGCGATTGATGCCGTTTCCGAAACGCTCGGCGAGGTTGCCGCCGATATCGTTTCATACGCGGGCCGCGATCTGCTGTGCTACCGCGCCGAAGCGCCGTCCGACCTCGTGTGCGCTCAGGCCGCGAAGTGGGATCCGGTGATCACTTGGGCCGAAAAGACGTTGCACGCCCGCTTCCGGGTTGTGACCGGCATATTGCCGGTCGATCAGCCGCCAGCGGCACTCAGCGCCGTTTCCGAAGCGCTGCAACCGCACGACGCGTTCCGGCTGACCGCGTTGCACGTCATGACCACGCTGACAGGTTCCGCGTTGCTCAGCATCGCGCATGCGCGCGGGTTCTTAAGCGCCGCAGACGCCTGGTCCGCAGCCCACGCCGACGAAGACTATCAAATCGCACTCTGGGGCGAAGACTATGAAGCCGCCGACCGCCGCGCCCGCCGCACAACCGAATTTTTGGCGGCGTGCCGGATGCTGGACTTGTTGCGTCCGAGTTGAACTGATGAGCGCAACAACGACTGTCATCCCGGGCGCAGCACAGCGGAGACCCGGGACCCAGGGTTCAGCGCATTCGTGCGAATCAACCTGATTTAAAATCGCCGTTTGCACTATTTTTAGTGTGCGTTGGGTCCCCCGGTTCAAGCCCGGCGCCTCTCGCAAGAACGCTCGGCCGGGATGACCATAGTGGCAATCTGGTAGTGGAAACGTACCACGCCATAGCATCTGCGATGTCTTCGCGGTAACAGAGCTATATTACTTCGTAACGCTCAATGGATAAAATGTCTCGATGAGCCTACCAAGTGGACCAGTTCAAGATAACGATCCCCGGGCAGATGCTCTCGGCTCTCTGGCATTCGGAGGTGCCATCGTATTCGCATTGTTGATTTTTCTATTCGGCACCGTCAATAAACTGACCAGCCGCCAATGGCTTGAGCGGAACGGTCAGGATGCGATAGCGAGCGTCTCCGATTTCCGCGTGGTAGACACCGCCGCAACCGACCCAGAATATTTTCTGGTTCTCAATTGGCGCGATGACAAGCGCAATATTGCGTATAGCAGTGCCGAAAAGGTCAATCAGGACTATTGGGCGGCGCTCAAGAAGCGGCCAGCAGATCAGGCCAATATTCCTATCAAATACCACGTCACGGTCGTCGGTCAGCCGCCACAAGTGCTCGTGCTTCCAGATGCTCCGGCGCAGCGCCGTTCGAATTGGTGGTTTATTGGCTGGGTGATGTTCGCGCTGGTAGGGCTCTTGGGAGGACTTTCCGTCAGTTGGAGCGAGTTCCAGAGGTTGCAGAAAGAGGAACAACCAGCCCAGCCGCCGTCCGATGGGTCCCGACAATAAATGCCGGGATGACACCGGTGGTGTTGCGAGAGGTGCCGGTCAATTGATCTGCAACTCACAGCCACTCACACTTCACCCCCGCTTACTTCTTCCCGTTCGCGATCACCGCGTGCGCATCTTCTGCCTTCTCGAAGATGTGCGGCGCCAATCCGCGCCTCGGTAAAATGTCATCCGGGGCTTGTCCCGGGACCCATAGTCCGGCAAATGAGGGCGGATGCGGCGCGCACAAAATCCACCGCTTGCATTACCGTTCCGGCCCGATGGGTCCCGGCAACAAATGCCGGGATGACACCGGTGGTGTTGCGAGATCGGCTGATAACCTGATTTACAATTCACCTACAACGCGAGCGTCACCCCGCCTACTTCGTCTTCCCCGCATCAATCGCCGCGTGGGCATCTTCGGCTTTTTCGAAGATATGCGGTGCCAGTCCGCGCTTGTCCCAGGCTTCCTGCATTTTCAAGCGCTGGAACGCGCTCGTCGTGTAACGCGCGGTGGTCAGATAGTGGTTCTCGCTCATGTACTCGATCATCTCGGCATAATAATCGTACAGAGTCTTCGGCGATCCGGCAGCCGTCGTGGTTGACGACCGAGTTGACGCGCCGGCCAGCGGCGATGCGGGCTGCCACAAGCGCGTTGCGCAAATCGTCGATGTCGCTTTTTTTGCGCACGCTCCAGCCTTCCAGATTGAGGAACAGGATGTTGCGGTCGGCGTCGTACTTGATGCGCTCCGACAGTTTCAGGTTCATCAGTTCCGACATCAAATCCATCGGCTCGTCGATGAAGATGCGCCGGTCCATCGGCTGCGGCTTGTTGATGATCGGCTTGAAGTCCATGTGCGCTAGAATGTGCTTCTCGATGTCGATGCCGGGCGCGACTTCGATCAGTTCAAGCCCGCCGCCGGTCAGCTGGAACACGCAGCGTTCGGTCACGTAGATCACGGGCTGCGATTTCTTGGCCGCGTATTGGCCGGAGAAGGTGATCTGCTCGACGTTCTTGACGAACTTGCGGGCCCGGCCTTCCTTGACGATTTTCAGCTTGCCGTAGGCGATATCAACTTCAAGGCCGCCCGCCGTAAAGGTGCCGGCAAACACAACCGCGCGCGAGTTTTGTGAAATGTCGATGAAACCGCCGCAGCCGTTCAACTTGCCGCCAAACCGCGAGGTGTTGACGTTGCCGTGCTCGTCGCATTCGGCCATGCCAAGGCACGTCAAATCCAAGCCGCCGCCGTGGTAAAAGTCGAACATGACGTTCTGGTCGATGACCGAGTGGGCGTTGGCCGACGACCCGAAGCTCGAGCCTCCCGCCAGCACGCCGCCGACGGCGCCGGCCTCTGTGGTCATGGTCAGGTACGGCGTGACTTTTTCTTCAGCGGCCACGGATGCCACGCCGTCGGGTGCGCCGACGCCGAGATTGATCGCGCCGTTGATCGGCAATTCGAACGCCGCGCGGCGGGCGATGATCTTGCGTTCGTCCAATTCCATTTTGGCAATCGCGTCCGTCGGCACGCGGATTTCGCCCGACAACCCGGGGTTATACATGACGCCATAGTTCATGCGGTGCATCTCAGGCTCGGCGACGACGATGGCGTCGACCAGAATGCCGGGCACCTTGACATCTTTCGGCCGGATCGAGCCTTGCTCAACGATGCGCTCGACTTGGGCGATGACAAGGCCGCCGTTGTTGTGCGCGGCCATCGCCTGCGCCAAGCAGTCAAGCGTCAGCGCTTCCTTTTCCATGCTGAGGTTGCCGGATGGATCGGCGCTGGTCGCGCGGATCAGGGCAACGTCAATCGGCGTTGCCTTATAGAACAGCCACTCGCGGCCATCGATGACTTCGAGTTTGACGATGTCTTCCGTGGTGACGGTGTTGACCTTGCCGCCGCCCAAGCGCGGATCAACATAGGTCTGCAGGCCAACCTTCGAGAACAGGCCCGGCTGTCCGGACGCGCAAGAGCGATACAGTTTGGAGATGATGCCCTGGGGCAGGTTATAGCCTTGGATTTTATTTTCCTGTGCCGCCTGCGCGACCTTGGGCATGCGGCCGAAGTTGGCGGCGATGACGCGCTTCAACAGCCCCTCATGATGCAGGCGTCCGGTGCCGAGACCTTTGCTGTCGCCGGCGCCCGCGCACATGATCAGCGTCAGGTCTTTCGGCGCTTTGGTGTTGACGTAGCGCTTTTCGAGCGCCGCATGCAGTGCTTCGGGAATGCAACTCTGCACGAAACCGGTGGTGCAAACGACATCTCCCTCGCGGATCAGCGCAATGGCTTCGTCCGCCGTCGTGACCTTATTTTTCATAAGCAGCGTTTCCCCGGGGTTGGCCATACTCTGCAGGCTAAACGCGTTGTTGCGCGGATGCCAACGGGTGGCTTTGTTTTTTGAAACGTATGGCGGGCTTTGATGCCTTGCCGCCTTGCGCTTGGCTTACCTTATGATGACGGCCTCATGCCCCACTCATCGGGGTAACATGATCCTATCCGGAAGGTTGAAAGGCAGCACCATCAGTTCAAAAGCACCTGCTTACGCTGGCAGGCGCCGCTTGTTGCGATGCAGCATCAGTGTGAGTGCCGGCTACCCGGCGACCGGCGCGGGAGTAGACGCTGGCACATTCGAGCATTCCCTCGCATCGCTTCTCCTGCGAGACTGGCGGCGGCGATTCGGCCAGCGAAAGCAGTTGACCTTTATGCTCACGGCACCCCGCATTCCTGAACTTGGACAACGCGACCGCTTCGTGCGCCGCGCGGTCAAGGAAGGCCGTGTGCTGACGCTGGCAGACGAGGAAACGGCCTCCGTCAAATCGCAGAAGTATCCGGGCCGGACCGTGCAGCTGTTCTGGTCGAGCCCGAAGGAGGCAACGCGCTGGGCGGAAGCGCTAACCGGCAATACCGGCTTGCAGGAAATCTCGCTGACGGCATTTGCGGCAGACATTCTGCCCGGCTTGCGCGCCGCCAAGGGGCTGGCCGGCACCGATTGGGTGGCCGATCCGATCGAAGCCGAGGTGGACCCGGCCGATCTACAACTCAGGCTAAAAGCGGAAGCGCTGCCGGGTATGGTGCGGTTCATGGCCGGGCGTGGCGAGGTTTATCTCGCAGCCGGAGACGATGGCCCCGTGCTGCAGCCGGTTACGCGGCGTGGCGTGGAGCAGCATGTGTTGCACGTGTTTGCGGCCCG
>JABFRT010000042.1 GCA_013141015.1 Hyphomicrobium sp.
CCGTGCCATCGAGATCGACGGTTGCCGTGATCTGGGTTTCCTTGGTCGTGCGGGTAATCGAGGCTTGCCGTTTCACGTGCATTCTCCGGTTGGTCGGTCGGCATCATCTGGCTGGCGTGCGGGGCCAGTTGCGAGTCTTATTGCGAGTCTGGCCTTCAGCGTTTATCAGCTGAGCACGCCCGGGCAAGCGGGTCTCAGCCCAAAAGCGACAAGACGCTGGTATCTTGTATAAGCGCACCAAACGCCTAAATGACGGTTACCAATATGACCAATTCCCCGACAAATTCCGGCCTTCCGTCGTGGCACGCCACCACCATCTTAACGGTTCGCAAGGGCGGACGGGTGGTGATCGCGGGCGACGGCCAGGTCAGCCTTGGCCAAACCGTCATCAAATCCAACGCCCGCAAGGTGCGCACCCTTGGCCGCGGCGACGTGATCGCCGGCTTTGCAGGCGCAACTGCCGACGCGTTTACACTTTTCGAGCGGCTTGAGAAAAAGCTTGAGCAGTACCCAGGCCAGCTGACCCGAGCGGCGGTTGAAATGGCCAAGGACTGGCGGACCGACCGCTATTTGCGCAAGCTCGAAGCCATGATGATCGTGGCCGACAAAGACGCGACATTGGTGCTGACCGGCAATGGTGACGTGTTGGAGCCCGAACGCCACGTCATGGGCATCGGCTCGGGCGGCACCTACGCGCTGGCGGCGGCGCGCGCGCTGCTTGATCAACCACTCGACGCCGAACAGATCGCCCGCAAGGCAATGGCCATCGCGGCTGAAATCTGCGTCTACACAAACACCAATGTTGTCGTCGAAAGCCTCGAGTCGCAAACCTAGTTTTACAGATCTCACCATGACCAACGCTTCCTTTTCACCGCGCGAAATCGTTTCCGAACTCGACCGCTATATCGTCGGGCAGGGCGACGCCAAGCGCGCCGTTGCTATTGCACTTCGCAACCGCTGGCGGCGTCAGCAGCTGACCGGCGAATTGCGCGAGGACGTGCTGCCTAAGAATATTCTGATGATCGGCCCGACCGGCGTCGGCAAAACTGAAATCGCGCGCCGCTTGGCGAAGCTTGCCGGCGCGCCGTTCCTCAAAATCGAAGCGACCAAGTTTACAGAAGTCGGCTACGTCGGCCGCGATGTTGAAAGCATCATCCGCGATCTGGTCCAGGTTGGCATTGGCCTCATCAAGGAAACCAAACGCCGCGATGTGCGCGCCAAGGCCGAAAAGGCCGCAGAGGAACGCGTGCTCGATGCGCTGGTTGGCGCAACATCGTCGCCTGCCACGCGCGACAGCTTCCGCAAAAAACTGCGCGCCAACGAACTGAACGACAAGGAAATTGAAATTCAGGTGGCCGACAGCGGGCCGCAATTGCCGCAGTTCGACATGCCGGGCGGCGCGTCGATGACTACGATAAACCTCGGTGAAATGCTCGGCAAGGCCTTGGGCGGACGCACCAAGACGCGGCGCGTGACGGTCAAAAACAGCTTTGATATTTTGATTGCCGAAGAGAGCGACAAGCTGATCGAGGACGACCAGATTGCGGGTGAAGCGGTTGCAGCGGTTGAGAACAACGGCATCGTATTTCTCGATGAGATCGACAAGATTTGCTCACGCGGCGAGGGCGGGCGCGGCGGCGCCGACGTGTCACGCGAGGGCGTGCAGCGCGACCTGCTGCCGCTGATTGAAGGCACGACCGTTTCAACCAAGTACGGCCCTGTCAAAACCGACCACATTCTTTTTATTGCGTCGGGCGCGTTCCATGTCTCGAAGCCGTCGGACCTATTGCCGGAACTGCAGGGCCGCCTGCCCATCCGCGTCGAGTTGAAAGCCCTGACGCGCGACGATTTCCGCCGCATCCTGACCGAGCCGCAATCGAGCCTGATCAAGCAATACATCGCCTTGATGCAGACCGAAGGACTGACACTCTCCTTCACGGACGATGCGATTGAAGCGATTGCCGACACCGCCGTTGGCGTCAACGAGACGATTGAGAATATCGGCGCGCGGCGCTTGCAAACCGTGCTTGAGCGCGTGCTGGACGAGATTTCGTTCGAAGCGTCCGACAGAAGCGGCCAAGCCTCGGAAATCGACGGCGCCTATGTCCGCGACCGCGTTGGCGAACTGGCCAAGAATGCCGATCTGTCGCGATTTATTTTGTAAGCCGGCAAAAGCAAAAATGCCGGACCCTTCCGGGCCCGGCATTTCCGCAACACCAGGCCCAGCGGGATGAGCTTTGGTGAGGCACCTCGTTTGCTGCGTGCAGGCCGGTGGTTAATGCCGTCCCGCAAATGCAGCCAATGCGTTTAACCTTCGAGTAAAGTCTGCAACCAAACCGTCATCGCGGTGTTCCGGTCTGGACTCGCAGTCTCCACCGCTGGTGCACAATTTGGCACTGAAGCGTTGCGATACTCCTCACTTCGGTCTGTCAATTTGAAGCGATTTTTCAGAAAATGCACCGCTCGAACGTAAACACTGCGCGCGGCCGATGTGCGTCTAAGCCGCTATTCATGGGGCTTAGATGCGGTTAAAAGGACGCTTGAATTCTCAACAGAGCAGCCCGCCCAATGGTTACCGCGACAGAAAGCCAAATATTTTCTTTAGATGCCGCGGGCGTTAACAAGCCGTCGCTTGCCGGATTGACGCGCGACGGCCTCAAAAACGCGCTGGCTGCGGCGGGCGTGCCGGACAAACAGCTGCGCATGCGGGTTGGCCAGCTGTGGGGCTGGCTATACGCGCACGGCGTGACCAGCTTCGACCAGATGACCGACGTGTCGAAAGACCTGCGCGCAAAGTTGGCGGACATGTATTCGCTCGACCGTCCGGAAATCGTCTCCGAACAGATCTCGGTTGATGGCACGCGCAAATGGCTGCTGCGGCTGCCCAAGCGCGGCCACGAGATGACGGCGCCGGAAATCGAAACGGTTTATATCCCTGAGAGTGACCGCGGCACGCTGTGCATCTCCAGCCAAGTCGGCTGCACACTCAACTGTTCGTTCTGCCATACCGGCACCCAGCGCTTGGTGCGCAACCTGCTGCCGGAAGAAATCGCCGGCCAGATCATGCTGGCACGCGACCGCATCGGCGATTGGCCGGGCGCTGAGCGGCCGCTGGATGGCCGGTTGCTACCGGTCGCGGAACGCAAGATTACCAACGTCGTGCTGATGGGCATGGGCGAACCGCTCTATAATTTCGACAACGTGCGGGACGCGATGGAGGTTGCCTCCGATGATGCCGGACTGTCGCTGTCGAAGCGGCGCATAACGCTGTCGACCTCGGGCGTAGTACCGGAGATTGCGCGGTGGGGCGAGGAGAGCGGCACGATGCTGGCGATTTCGCTGCACGCCACCAACGACGCGTTGCGCGATGAGCTTGTGCCGATCAACAAGAAGTACCCGATTGCCGAGTTGATGGAGGCGTGCCGTAATTATCCGGGACTATCGAACGCCAAACGCATTACCTTTGAATACGTGATGCTGAAGGGCGTCAACGATAGCCTTGCTGAAGCCCGCGCGCTGGTCCGCCTGCTGGCGGGCATTCCGGCGAAGATCAACCTGATCCCGTTCAACCCGTGGCCGAACACCAAGTATGAGTGCTCGGACTGGCAGACGATTGAGCGGTTCGCCGATGTCGTCAACCGGGCCGGATACGCAAGCCCGGTGCGCACGCCTCGCGGCCGCGATATTCTGGCGGCCTGCGGCCAGCTGAAGTCGGAAAGCCTTAAAGTGCGGGCCAGCGCCCGGCCCGAGGCCGATGCTGCAGACCCCGCGGCTTAAGCTTGGCAGCAAGGGCCTCACTCAAACGCTAATTTCCGTTGAGTTGGAACGGTTAGGGCCTGTATTCTCAAACGAGATGTGAAATAACGGCCCAAGACTTGCGGTCAGGGATTTCGGCACGCTAGGCACGTTTGGGGTGCGTTCTGATGACAATGGTCCGTAGCACAGAGGGTATAGCGAGGCGATGATGAGAACTCTTGCGCGCGTGCTCGCCGGATTTGTGTTGGCCTGCATTGCTGCGGGGCTGACGCAGGTGCTGTTTGTTATTACGCCGGCGAAACTGCTCAGCTCTCCGGCCGGGTTGTTCGCAGAGCGGGCCTTAGGCACCGGCATCCTCGCGCTCCGGGCTGCCACTCATGTCGCCATCTTCTCAGCGGCCTTCGCGCTGATTTCCGCGGGCATTGGCGAGTGGATGCGCATCCGCTCGATCGGCTATTATCTGTTTGCCGGCTTGGCCATCGGCGTGCTCGGGTTCGTCGCGCAATACACCAGCGAAGTCGCCGGTCAGCCATCGATCTTCAACAATTACGCGGTCCAGGCCTATATGACGTCGGGCTTCTTTGCAGGCCTCGTCTATTGGATGGCGGCCGGGCGGAGCGCAGGTGGTGCGGCCTCTGATCGTGCTGCATCAGACAGCAGCGATGAAGACGGGACGAGCGGTGTGCCTCCACCCGCTAGAACCTGGAAAACGCGGCCGCGGATCATCGTCGAAGACTATCCAAAGCCGGGAACCGCCGCCGGCAAGAAAGCGACACTGGCCGAACGGTTGGCCGGGTCGGAAGATGGGTCTGACGTTGTGGTTGTGGCCGCAAGGCCGTCAGAGCCAGCCAAGGTTACGAGCAGCGCCGCCCCAGCGCCGCAAGCCAAACCAGCGCAACCCGTGGCAGCGCCTCAAGCAGCCCCCGTTCAAGTCCAGACGTCGGAGGCCCAGACTTCGCAAACCCCGGCTGCGCAAGCTTCGTCCCAATCAAAGCCAGCGCAAGCCGCTCCGGCAACCACAACATCGGTGCCATCCACCAAACCGAACCCCGGGGCACAAGCCACCGCGAACAACGCACCCAAGAAGTCCTAGGCCTGTCCGGTCGCGACTGACACTGTCGCGCGTTGTCCTGTCGTGCTTTTTCCGGGAGCATTCAGGCGGCTGCAGACCTGTCATATTGCTGCAGCGCACAAAATAGTGTATTCTCTCCTTTTCTGGAGAGTTCCGGCTGTGTTCGATTTTGATTTGCAGGTCCGTTTCTGGCGCGGCGTGACCGACGCCATGTTGCACAATACAGACGCCGCCATTGCAGCTGCATCCGAATGGCAGGACAAGGTTTTGGCCGCCGGACACGAAGCAACGAACGCCGCCAAGCCGGGTGCACGCCATACACTGCCAAAGACCAGTGCGCCGGTGTTCGGCTTTGCCGGCTTGCCGTCACCTGCAACCACCAGCAAGGCGGCGCCCAATCCGTTTGCCTCGCTGTGGTGGCTAGCACCGTGGCAGCAGTCCGCCGGTCAAATGTGGGGCCAGTCGTCGAATATCCAGAGCCGGGCTGCAGCACCGAACCCGCTGGCCACGAACCCATTTGCTATGAACCCCTTCGCCCTCAATCCATTCCTAACGGCTTTCATGAGCAATCCATTTATGGGTGCCGCCGCCAAGCCCGCGCCGTCCGCCAACCCGTTTTTCGACATGAACCCGTTCGTTAGCCAATGGTTTGAGACCTACTGGAGCAACGCCGCCAGCGTCTGGACCGGTCAACCGAAGAAGCCAACATTGTGGGGCTTTGGCTTGCAGCCCGCGACGGAGCATCCGTTTGCCGCTTTCTGGCCGTTCCCGGTCAGCCCGTGGGGTTATATGCAAACGCCGCTGACGGCGGCGATGATGTCGGCGGGTATGCCCTTCAAGGTCGCTTCACCGTCCGCCAAGGCCAGCACGGCGGCGATGGATGCGGCACACGCTGCCCAACAGCAGATGGAGAAGGTCTATTCGGCGTATCGCTCGGATGGCGGGCATGCGGCGGCGCAGATTATGACATTGCCATGGACCTTGGCGGCCTCGTTGCTGGCGCCAGACGCCACGCCGGCGAAGCCAGTCCCGGCGAAAGCGTGACGCGGACACACGGACCAACAATCCCAACTGAAAAAATCGAAAAGGCCGCGTCGCAAGACGCGGCCTAAGCTTTGTGTGGCAGCACCAGCGTACTGCTCAAAACTCTGGGATCGGCTTACTGAGCAGGCGCCGGTGCCGGTGGCTTGACGGCGGCCGGTGCCGTGACGGGCGCAGGCTTTACTGCGGCCTTCACCGTCGCTTTAGCTGCCGGTGCTGCGGCGTCTGCTGCTGGAGCCGTCTTGACTGCAGCGGCTGCGGGAGCCACGACCGGCTTCACGGCTGCTGGCTTCTTCAAAGCAACGCCTGCCGTCTTGCGGCAGTATGGGTCCTGAACCTTGCCGGTCTTATCGTTGGCATCCTTCGGCACGATCCAACTGCACGCCTTTACACCACCACAGGCCTTTTCATCGAGACCCTGGCAGGGCGAGGGGGCTGCTGCCTTTTTGACCTTTTCTTTTGCAGCGGTAGGCGCTGTTGCTGGCGCAGCGGTAGTTGCCTTTGCAGCTGCCGCCTTCCCGGTTGCCGCTTTCGCCGGAGCAGCCGTGGCCTTCACCGCGGCATCAACCTTTGCAGGCGCAGCCTTCGCAGCGGTTGCCGCCTTGGCAGCCGGCGCTGCCGCGTCTTGCGCAAAAGCAGCGGATGCCAGCATGCCTGTCATAGCCAGCAACGCCAAAGCACTTGCGCCTTTGAGATAGTAATGTGTCACGGCCGTTCTCCCACTTGGTTGGCCAAATCAATGATTCGCACGCGGTTTATTGGCTTCGTTTCGGTCAAAAACGCGGCGGCGTGATGAATTTACAAGCATCGCTATAGGCCTAAGGAGTGAAACTGCTATCCGGTCATGGACCTTCTGCACTGGAATATTTGCTGATTTGCAGCGAATTCTGCTGACCGGCCCCGCGCCGCCGGCCCCGCTCGACAGTGCCGCACCCTGCAATGTGGCCCTGCTGCGTTAGCGGCTCTTGTGACTTTACCGGCATTTGCTAAGAGTTCCGCGCTTTCCGGCGATGCATTTAATCCAGGACGAACATCATGGCCCAAAAGGGCAAAATCAAAAAAGTCGTACTCGCTTACTCAGGCGGTCTCGACACCTCGATCATTCTCAAGTGGCTGCAGGAAACATACGGCTGCGAAGTCGTAACGTTCACCGCTGACCTGGGTCAGGGAGAGGAGCTTGAGCCGGCCCGCGCCAAGGCGCTGCTGCTCGGCATTAAAGAAAGCAACATTTTCATCGAGGACCTGCGCGAAGAGTTCGTGCGCGATTACGTGTTCCCGATGTTCCGCGCCAACGCGGTCTATGAGGGTGTCTATCTGCTCGGCACCTCGATCGCCCGCCCGCTGATCGCCAAGAAGCAGATCGAAATCGCCCGCAAAGTCGGCGCTGATGCGGTCTGCCATGGCGCCACCGGCAAGGGCAACGATCAGGTCCGCTTCGAGCTCGGCTATTACGCGCTCGAACCCGGCATCAAAATCATCGCACCGTGGCGCGAATGGACGTTCAAAGGCCGCGAGGAACTGTTGAAGTTCGCGCGCGACCACCAGATCCCGGTCGCCAAAGACAAAGAAGGCGACAGCCCGTTCTCGGTCGATGCCAACCTGCTGCACTCGTCGTCCGAAGGCAAAGTGCTCGAAGACCCGGCCGTCAAAGCGCCGGAACTTGTCTATCAACGCACGATCTCGCCAATGGCCGCGCCCGACAAGGTCACGACCATCAAAATCGGATTTGAAAAGGGCGACGCGGTTTCGCTCAACGGCAAGAAGCTGTCGCCGGCGACGCTTTTGAAAGCTCTGAACGACCTCGGCCGCGACAATGGCATCGGCCGTCTCGATCTCGTTGAAAACCGCTTTGTCGGCATGAAGTCGCGCGGCGTCTATGAAACGCCGGGCGGCACGATTTTGCTGGCCGCCCACCGCGCCATCGAGAGCATCACCCTCGACCGCGGCGCCGGCCACTTGAAGGACGAGTTCATGCCGCGCTACGCCGAGCTGATCTACAACGGCTTCTGGTTCTCGCCGGAGCGCGAGATGCTGCAGGCGATGATCGACAAGAGCCAGGAGCATGTCGAGGGCGAGGTATCGCTCAAGCTCTACAAGGGCAACACGATCGTGGTTGGCCGCAAGAGCGCCAAGTCGCTGTACGCGCCGACCCTCGTCACCTTCGAAGACGACAAGGGCGCCTATGACCAGAAAGACGCGGCAGGCTTCATCAAGCTGAACGCGCTACGGCTGCGGACCCTTGGCGCGCGGAACAATAAGAAGAAGGGCTAGAGCGGCGGCGGCTCGGTGCCGTTGACTTGAACCAGTGCGAGGGGGTGGGCGACTATCCCCTCGCAGCACGTAACGGGAGCGAGCACGAGATGGGCAGCGCGCAGGTCGGCCGGATTTTCGGAATTCCGATTGTTCTGGATGGAACGTTCATCTTGCTGGCACTGCTCTACGGCTTTCATAACTTTACGTCAGGCAGCACGGCCAGCATCTCGTATGGTGTGGTGCTGGTGGCGGGCGTCGCCTTGTCGATCCTGCTGCATGAACTCGGACACGCACTGGCCGCCCGCTATTGGGCCGTGCCGACGGCCTATATCGAACTCAATGGGCTCGGCGGGCTTTGCCATTTCGCCCGCGCGATGCCGCAAAACCGCGTCGCCAATATCGTCATGCTGCTGGCGGGCCCTGCCGCCAACTTCATCCTCTGGCAGGTGTTTTCAAACGCCGGCAGATGGATGTTCCAACAACCGGGCGATACATTTGCGGGCGCCACCCGGACCGCCCACCTGTTGCTGCAGCTTGGCAGCGTCAACTTCATGTTGTTTGTTTTCAACTTGCTGCCGTCGCATCCCCTCGATGGCGGGCGCACGCTGGTGCAGATCTTGTCGAAGTTCACAGGCTACGACCGGGCGATGCGCGCCGTCGCCTACCTCGGCTTGCTGGTGGCGGTCTGGCTGGGGCTGCTGGCATTTTCCGGCCAGATTTTCGCGGCGCTGATGGCGTTTGTGCTGCTGCAGACCAACCTTGAAGTGTTGCAATCGCATCAGGGGCCGCGCTGGACACGCTGGAATTAGGCATGCAGCAGGGAGCACTGTTGCGGCAAGGGGCTCCGGTCCCTTAAACAAGCTGCTAATCGCGTTCCCCAAGCTTGGCACCACGCCGTTGTCCAAGTCGATCCTTAACGTCTGAGCCGCATTGCCCCTGTTGATAGGCCATCCATGACCCGCAATTCTGTCAATCGCACGTTATCGCGGCTCTACTGGCTGCTCACGATTGTGCTGCTGGTGTTGCTGGCCGCCAAATTCGCCGACGATATGCCGGGCCTGCCGCCGCAGATCGTCAGCGTGGCTAAGAATTTCTACGAATTCATGCGCGACATGTCGCTGTTGATCGCGACCGGCGGCGTTGCTTATCTTTCAAACATCTTCCAGAAGCGCTCAAAGTTCGTCGAGAGCTTAGAGGAAGAATGGCGCAACATCGTGCGCACCAAATCGGCACTGCTGACCTATTGCGAAAAGCCCTACCTCGGCACAGACGATTACTTAGCCGCCTTCAGCCGGATCAGCGAAACAATTGATACGATGCGCATCGTCTATCGTAACGCCGGCGAGACGGAAGGTATGATCGGGTTATACCCCTATGCACCGCTGCACGACATGCGGCGCGCCTTGCAAACGCTTGATCCGCGCGTCACGCCGGAGGCCGGGCACGAGCAAAAGAAGCTGGTCAAAGATGCTATTTTGCAAGCGTTCTATGGGCTGCGCGAAGTGTTCCTGGAAGAATTGGACCTTGAGGAACCGCAGCACACCCTGCTGATTTCCGGCGCACGGCGCTTGAAGGTTCCAGGCGCGGCGGTGTCAGCGCTGGTCCACCAGGATCTGCAGCGCCGCCGCTTGAGCCGCGAGCCCGCGCCAAAGCCCGAGGTCGATGCGATGCTGGCCGAGCTGCGTGCGCTGGAAAAAGACAACGGCGGCGAACCGCCAAAGCGCACTTAAGCCCGTGGCGCCGAGGTGTACACCGGCTTGGCTTTCTCAATTACCGCCCGTTTGGCCGCGAGATAAGGCACTTCCAATGCGCGGAAGGCGGCGTTCAAGCGGCGCGCCTTGGCCGCCAGATAGTCTTTGACCTCGCCCGGCAGCACGACATTGG
This sequence comes from Hyphomicrobium sp., assembly GCA_013141015.1. Taxonomy (GTDB): domain Bacteria; phylum Pseudomonadota; class Alphaproteobacteria; order Rhizobiales; family Hyphomicrobiaceae; genus Hyphomicrobium_B. Next base: position 10,007 of record JABFRT010000042.1, read on the forward strand.
CATAGAGATCGGGATGATAGACCTTCGACAAGTTCACATAGGCGTGGCGCACGTCTTCCCAAGGCGCGCTTTGAGACACGCCGAGCTCCACATAGGGGTCGAACTGATCGCCATCGGCCAGGCGGCCGCGCAGCCCGGCAGCTGAAGGAACAGCAACCAGATTGATCGCGGCAAGCGTGGTCTTGGCCAGCAAACGGCGCTCGCCTTCATAGCTTTCGAATTCCAGGAACTTGGTGTCGCCGTTCAGCACCTCATAAATCGAGCGCGCCGCAGTGATCAGGAATTTACCTTTGTGAACCGATCCATCGGTCAGCGTGATCTCGGCTGGCACCGTCATCTGCTGCAGGCTGTTATCGATGCGATTGCGTTCAAACATGGCGGTACTACCTTCGTGCGAAACTGAGACAAGCCAACCGGTTCCGGCTGCCGCTCCCATGCCAAACGCAATTTCCGTGCTAGTTTCCGGCTGGACTGGCGCACGTTTCGGGCGCTGCCCCCTATACGCCGCACCGCCCGGCCGGGGTTAACGCCTAGCCGTGAGGCCGGGGCTGTGCTACGTCCGGCCCAGATTTTGCGCCGCAACACGCCCATCCTTCTGATTTGGCCGTGGGCGGGCGCCCAACCTCAGGCAGACACATGAAACTCCGCAATATCGCGATCATCGCGCACGTCGACCATGGCAAAACGACTCTTGTCGACGAACTGCTCAAGCAGTCGGGCGCATTCCGCGAAAACCAGAAAGTCGCCGAACGGGCGATGGATAGCAATGACTTGGAACGCGAACGGGGCATCACCATTCTCGCCAAGTGCACCAGCGTGGTGTGGAAAGATACGCGCATCAACATCGTCGATACGCCGGGCCACGCCGACTTCGGCGGCGAAGTTGAGCGTATTTTGAACATGGTCGATGGTGTCGTGGTGCTGGTGGACGCCTCCGAAGGCCCGCTGCCGCAGACCAAGTTCGTCGTCTCCAAGGCCTTGAAGCGGGGCTTGCGCCCGATTGTTGCGATCAACAAAATCGACCGCCCGGACGAACGCCACCAGGACGTGCTGAACGAAATCTTCGACCTGTTCGCCAATCTCGACGCAACCGACGAGCAACTCGACTTCCCGGTGCTGTACGGATCCGGCCGTAATGGCTGGATGGCGATGGCGCCCGAGGGCCCGCAGGTCGATCTCGCGCCGCTGTTTGACCTCGTGTTGGCCCATGTGCCGCCGCCGGCAGTCGATGACGGCCCGGTGACGATGCTCGCGACCACACTCGAGGCCGATCCGTTCCTGGGCCGCATTCTGACTGGCCGCATTACGTCCGGCACACTCAAATCGAACATGGCTTTGAAGGCCATCCGCCACGACGGCTCACTGGTTGAAACCTTCCGTGCCACCAAGGTTCTGGCGTATCGCGGCCTTGACCGCGTGCCGGTTGATGAAGCAAGCGCCGGAGAAATCGTTGCCGTTGCCGGCATGACGGATGCGACCGTGGCCGATACGCTGTGCGACCCGTCGGTCGATAAACCGATCCAAGCCCAGCCGATTGACCCGCCGACCCTGTCGATGACGTTCCGCATCAACGACGGCCCGTTTGCCGGCCAGGAAGGCAGCAAGGTTCAAAGCCGCGTTATCCGCGACCGATTGATGCGCGAAGCCGAACGCAACATCGCGATCAAGGTTGCCGACAGTTCTGAATCCGACAGCTTCACGGTGTCGGGCCGCGGCGAACTTCAGCTGGCGATCCTGATTGAAAACATGCGCCGCGAAGGCTTCGAGATGACCGTCTCGCGCCCGAAGGTGGTGTTCAAGACCGACGAAGAGACCGGCCAGCGCCTAGAGCCTATTGAAGAAACCATCATCGACATCGACGACGCGCATACCGGCGTTGTGGTGCAGAAATTGTCAGAGCGCCGCGGCGATCTGATGGAGATGCGCCCGTCCGGCGGCGGACGCACGCGCATGGTGTTTCTGGTGCCGACGCGCGGCCTGCTTGGCTATCAGTCGGAATTGTTGTCCGACAGCCGCGGCACCGCCGTGATGAACCGCCTGTTCCACTCGTATGCGCCCTACAAGGGCGAGATTCAGGGCCGCCGCCAGGGCGTGCTGATTTCCAACGGCATGGGCGAAGCAACCGCCTATTCGATCTTCAACCTGCAGGATCGCGGCCTGTTCATGATCGGCGCGCAGGCCCGTGTCTATGAAGGCATGATCGTCGGTGAGCACTCGCGCGACAACGACCTGGTCGTCAACGTCGTGCAGGGCAAGAAGCTGACCAACGTGCGCGCATCCGGCAAGGACGAAGCCTTGACGCTGGTTCCTCCGATGCGCCTGACGCTTGAAAAAGCCATGAGCTACATCACCGACGAAGAGCTTGTTGAAATCACGCCGGAGAGCATCCGGTTGCGCAAGCGCTGGCTCGATCCGAATGAACGCAAGCGCCAGGAACGCAAACGCGAGTCTGATCGCGAAGCAGGCGCCGCCTAAAAAAGTTGCGGCTGATCACAATCAAACTCAGCCGCGACACCTTAGTTTCAGGAATTTTTCCTGGGTTTTATTGCCAGATCATCACCACCATATCTGCCATTATCGACCCAGTGATTCACTGCAACGAGGAGAATGAATTATGAAACGTAGTCTTTTGGCTGCCGCTGCGGCCTTCGCGATGTTTGCAACACCCGCTATCGCTGACGGCAAGCTCTCGGAAGATGAAGCCAAGGCTGCAACCGCGGCAGCGGCGGCGTGGGGTTGCGAAGGCGGCACCTGGGAAAAAGAAACCGAAGCCAGCGGCATCTTTGAACTCGATGATGCCAAGTGCAAAGACGGCGGCAAGTACGACCTGAAGTTCGACAAGGACTACAAGTTGATGAACATGACCCGCGATTAAGCCGGTCCGCCGTTCGGCAATCCAAGCCGCTCCGCTGGGTACAGGCCCGGCGGGGCGGCTTTTTATTTGTCTGAAGTAACGCCTTTTTAGCCTTACGGTGGATTAGGCTTGAATTTATCAAATTCGAAATATGTTCCGGCTACACCTAATCACCGGCGCACTATGTCTTGGCGCCCTGTCTTGGCGCCCGCCGGTTGAGTGGAGTTCAGCGTTATGCAAACGGCCACAGCAAATGGTCAATTCGCCATCCAGTCGGATGCGCCGGCCCGCCGCCACGCGCTTGCCCCGATTTTGCTTGGGCTGGCAGCGCCGATGTTGTTTTTTCTGATTGTTGATCCGCGCGCGGCAACAAACGCCAGCGTGATCTTAAACGTTTATATGATCGCGCTTTTCATCATCGCAACCGCTGCCTATTTGATCAGCGTGTTTGAAACCGGCGAAGTCACCAGCGTGACCATCGACAAGCCAGCTAAGACGGTAATCGTTGAACGAACCGGCATGCTGGCCAAATCGGCGACGGCGTACGAGTTTGCCGACATCGCCACCGTGCGCGTCGAAACCCATTATGACGATGACGGCTACAAGACCTTGATGCCAGTGTTGGTGTTGACCACACGCGAGCTGGTTGAACTCCCCGAGGGCACCAGCGAAGCTGACGTCGCCGCCATGCGCGCGCTGCTCAACAAATCTTCTTAATCAGCCCCAAAATAGATTTGGCGTGGCACCCTGCAGGGGAGCCACGCCATCTAACCAAGACCGGCGCAGGAGAGCACGTGCTTCGTTGCTCTTAGTTTTAGGCTGCAGAGATTAATGCCGGGTGGCCATTTGGCCGATTGCCAAGAAATATTGTCAGGTCTTATTCCGCTGTGGATCTAATGGCCGGTCCCCCGGCCGCGGGGCAGGCCGCCCGTGATCGTGCTTGCAATCAACGCACCCAACCTCGTAGGCACTCAATTGACCACCGCGCCGTGATAATCAGGTGCCTGAGGGGGACGACCACAAGTGACCGCCGGCAAGGTGCCAATGTTAAGCTCAGGCAGATCAGACCTCGCGCTGACCTGGCCGGACGGCATTGTGCCGACGCCGGAATTTGCCGCGGCTCGAGATTTTCTCGCCTCCGACAACGGCAATCTATTTGTGACCGGCCGGGCGGGGACCGGCAAATCAACGCTTCTGCGGGCACTCAAGGACGCCGCCGGAGAGACCATGGTTGTATTGGCGCCGACGGGCCTCGCCGCAATCAACGTCGGCGGCCAAACCATCCATTCGTTTTTCGGCTTTCCGCCCCGCCTGATCCAGGCTGACGATATCCGCCGCAGCCGCAACGGCCGGTTAATGCGCAAACTCGAATTCCTGGTCATTGATGAAGTGTCTATGGTCCGCTCTGACTTGATGTGGGCTATCGACCAGTCGCTGCGCGTCAACCGCGGCCGGCCGCGCGAGCCGTTTGGCGGTGTGCGCCTGCTGATGTTTGGCGATTTGCATCAGCTGCCGCCTGTTGTTCAGGAAGGCGAGGTCGCAGCCCACCTCGAAGACGCGCACGGCGGGCCGTTCTTTTTCTCCGTCCCGTCATTGCGCGATGGGGCTGGCACGTATCGCCTCGAACTCGAACAGGTTTTCCGTCAAACCGATAACGATCTGATTGATGTGCTGAACGCCATCCGCGAGGGCAGTGTCGATCAGGATGACTTGGCGCTGCTCAACAGCCGCGTTCACCCGATCCGCACGTTGAGCGAGGGTGAGCCGTATGTGATCCTTACGCCGACGAACGCCGCCGCCAAGCGCATCAACACGGCCTATCTCGACGCACTTCCCGGCCAGCCGACGCGTTTTCAAGCCGGCATCACCGGCGAGTTCAATGAAAACGTGCAACCGGCCGACTCTGCGCTGGAACTGAAGCCCGGCGCCAAGGTGATGCTGTTGCGGAACGACCCCGACCGCCGCTGGGTCAACGGATCGGTGGCCCGCATTTCGAGACTCGCGCAAAAGCAGGTCTGGATCGAGATTGGCGGCAAAGAATACGAGGTCGAGCCGGTCTCTTGGGAGCACCGCAAATACGCCTACGACCAGACGGCGGAAAAGATCGTCGAAACGATTGCCGGCACGTTTAAGCAATTCCCGCTCAGGCTTGCCTGGGCGCTGACCATTCACAAGGCGCAGGGCCTGACACTCGATCAGGTTTATGTCGATCTTGGGCGGGGCACGTTTGCCCACGGCCAGACCTATGTGGCGTTGTCGCGCTGCCGCTCGCTCGAAGGGCTGGCCCTGGCGCGCACGCTGACGCCATCCGATATCCGCTTTGATCCGCTGGCGATGGGCTATCGCGATGCTTTTCCGTCTCTGAACTGAACCTCGTTAAGTTGTGTCGATACAACGAAATCTCTTCGCAACAGCGAAGGGATAGCCAGCGCTTTGCTACGGGGTATGCACAACTTGCGTGCATTTCCCCAATCGTAAAGGCCCGTGACGGGCTGCCGCAGTTGTTTTCTTGGTTGCAGAGCAAAATTATATTGCACTGCACAACGTGATCGGATACACACAATGCAGGTTAACGCAGTGGAGACCATCACCGCTGCTGAAATGCCCCCCGATTAAGAAACCAGAGCTGAGGAGATTACCATGAGCGACGCATTCACCAAGCAGGTCCAGGATTTCACCAAGCAGGCCCAGGAAATGTTCACGGCTGGCAAGGACGCCAAGGTTCCGGAAAACATCTCGGCCTTCGCTGAAGACGCAGTTGCCAAGTCGCGCGACGCCTTCCACAAGGTTTCGGCTGCCGCTAAGGACAACGCCAAGGTCGTCGAAGACGTTCTTCTGACCACCCAGGCCGGCGCCAAGTCGATCGGCGAAAAGATCATGGCCAACACGCTCGCCAACACCGAAGCCGCTTTCGAAGCCGCCCAGGCAATGGCACGCGCTCGCACGTTCCCGGAAATCGCTCGCCTGCAGGCCAACTACATGCAGCAGCAGTTCGCAACGGTCGGCGCCCAGTCGAAGGAACTCTTCGAACTGTCGAGCAAGGTGACCAAGCAGACGTTCGACACCGTCGGTCAGGCGACCGCGAAGTCGTTCGAACAGATCAAGACCCAGGCCTAAGTCTGGCCAAGTCTTATTGACGGCAAGTCATACTGACGAATTGGGGCGCCCTGGGAAACCAGTGGCGCCCTTTTTCTTATTCCGGCCCGCAAAGCACTAGGACTTGGCGAAAGTCGGCGTAGGATGGGCGTCATGATCGTTGATCGCCCACTGCTGAAGATCCGCCAGGCCACCCCCGAGGACAGCCGGCCTCTGGCCGTCGTTTTCCGCGATTGCTGGCGGCACGCCTATGCGGGCATCATTCCAGCTCTCCACCTCGACCGCATGATCCGCGGCCGCGATGACCAATGGTGGCGCAATGCCATCGAGCGCAACAGGGAAATGCTTGTGCTGGATGTGGCGGGTGTGGTTGCCGGATACGCAACCTTCGGCCGGTCGCGCGGCAATACCCGCTATCAAGGTGAGATCTATGAGATCTATCTGACCCCCATTTATCAGGGCATAGGCTTTGGCGAACACCTGTTCGAAGCCTGCCGCCAACAGCTGGACCTGCGCGACTATAACGGTTTGATCATTTGGGCTTTGACGGACAACCAGCGAGCGGCCGATTTTTACTGGCGGCGCGGCGGCCGGCCAGTCGCCGAGGTCAAAGAGCGGTTCGGCCCGAAAACGCTAACCAAAACAGCCTTTGCCTGGAAATAATGAGGGGGTCCGTTCCAACGCCCGCCATAACCGGGGTAGGCTTGCCGGTAAGTAGGGGCTGCCGAACGCCGCGTTGCCTCTTTAAGATTTTCGCGCCATTCCTGTCCGGCATCACAACAGCGAGATACATCCATGCGCCTCGACGCCATTAAGGCGGGCAACAACCCGCCAGAAGACCTCAACGTCATCATCGAAGTTCCGGTTGGCGGCGAGCCGATCAAGTACGAGATGGACAAAGCCTCAGGCGCCCTGTTCGTTGACCGCTTCCTGTACACGCCGATGCGTTACCCGGGAAACTATGGCTTCGTGCCCCACACACTCTCGGCCGACGGCGACCCGATTGACGTTCTCGTCTGCAATACCCGCGCGATCATTCCCGGCGGCGTGATCAACTGCCGTCCGGTTGGCGTGCTGGTCATGGAAGACGACGGTGGCGGCGACGAAAAAATCATCGCGGTGCCATCGTCCAAACTGACCAAGCGCTACGACAACGTTAAAACTTATACCGACCTGCCAAGCATCTCGATTGAGCAGATCGAGCACTTCTTTGCCCACTACAAAGATCTGGAGCCGGGCAAGTGGGTCAAGATCAACCACTGGGGCCACGCTGACGAAGCCAAGAAGCTGATCCAAGAAGCGATCAAGCGCGGTGCGGCGAAGAAGGCCTAAACGCCCACATTCACGAGACGTATTCAATCATTCCGGGGCTCGTCTCCGGAATGATTTTTTTTGAGGCCGCCGCAGGTTTGCTCGAACATCTGTTCACCAAACCGCGAAAAGGCAGCGGGTGGCCTTCCGCCTGACGGCGCGCGTTGCTATACCCCGGCACCGAACACATGAGCCGGAGCGAACATGAAAATTGCTGTTATGGGCGCGAGCGGCCGCATGGGCCGCGAATTGCTGCGCGCGATCGCGGCAACGCCCGGCTGTGAAATCTCGGGCGGCACAGAACGCGCGGGCACGCCAGAAATCGGCTGCGATATCGGACTGCTGATCGGCAACACACCGCTTGGAATTACCGTTTCGGATGATGCGCGCGCCGTCATCGCCACCTCAGATGCGATCTTGGATTTCACCAGCCCGGCCGCCACCGTATCCTTTGCAAAGCTCGCAGCCGAACTTGGCAAAGTCCACGTGATCGGCACCACCGGGTGGGACGCCGCGGGCGAAGCCGCCATCAAAGACGCCGCGCAAAAGGCGACCATCATCAAAGCTGGCAACATGAGCCTCGGCGTCAATCTGCTCGCAGCACTAACCAAGCGTGTTGCAGCGGCACTCGGCCAAGACTTCGACATCGAGATTGTCGAAATGCATCACCGGCTCAAAGTCGATGCGCCGTCGGGCACCGCTCTGATGCTGGGCCAAGCCGCCGCCGACGGGCGCGGAGTGGCACTGTCTGAAAAATCCGTCCGCGCGCGTGACGGCCACACCGGCGCCCGCAAGGCCGGCGACATCGGCTTTGCAACGTTGCGCGGCGGCAGCGTGGTCGGTGACCACACCGTCATCTTTGCCGGCGATGGCGAGCGCATAGAACTGACCCACCTCGCCGCCGACCGCGGCATTTTTGCGCGCGGAGCGGTCAAAGCCGCGGTTTGGGGAAAAGGCCGCGCGCCCGGCCTCTATGCGATGACGGATGTGTTGGGTATTTGACACGGGACTGACACGTCATCTGGGCTTTAGGGATCTGCTGCGAAGATCATGAGCGACGCACTTACCGATAACGTCCTTGTCCTTGTCCGCCACGGCGAAAGCGAGTGGAACCGGCTCAACTTGTTTACCGGCTGGCGCAACCCTGACCTGACCGACAAGGGCCTGATTGAAGCACGCGTTGCCGGTCGCATGATCCGCGATCACCGCATCAAGTTCGACATCGCGTTCACCAGCGTGTTGAAGCGGGCCCAGCACACGCTCGACATCATGCTCGGCGAAATGAACCAGCCGGACGTGCCGGTCATTCGCGATGCCGCGCTGAACGAACGCGACTACGGCGAGCTTTCCGGCCTCAATAAAGATGAAGCCCGCAAGAAGTGGGGTGATCACCAGGTCATGCTGTGGCGCCGCTCGTTCGATATCCCCCCTCCCGGCGGCGAGAGCCTGAAAGACACGCTGGCCCGGGTCCGGCCCTATTATGAAGGCGTGATCTGGCCGCAGATCGCCCAGGGCAAGAACGTGATCGTGGCAGCCCACGGCAATTCGCTGCGCGCGATGATGATGATCCTCGAAGGTTTGTCGGGCGAAGAAATTCTGAAACGCGAATTCGCAACCGGCGCGCCGATCCTGTTCCGGCTTGGTGCCGATGGCCGCTCGATCGACCGCAAGGAACTTTTACCAGCGCGTTCGCTGGCCGCCCCGCCCGAAGACCGCATCGTCTGAAGCCGACCATTTTTTCCGTCCACGATTAACCTCACGCGCGGCCTGCGGTTGCGGATCGTTGCTGCCGCGCTCAATTGTGCCAACCTTGATTTCGTCAGCCTGATTTTGCCAAGTTGATATTTGGAGTATGCCGATGGCATGGGACCAGCTGAGCCACGACGCCGATACACAAAATGCCAAACGGCGCGATAAGCTGATTGGCGTATTCATCGGCCTGTTGGCGGTGGTGCTGGCCGTGTGCTCGATGGGCGCTGGCAACTCGGCGCAGGACGCCACTCTGAAAAACATCGAATCGTCGAATACTTGGGCCTTCTTCCAGGCCAAGAATATCCGCCGCCATACGGTGCGGCTGCAGGCCGACGATCTGGCATTAACGCTGGCAGCTAATCCGGCGATGTCTGAAGATGCCAAAAGACTTTTCAAAGAAAAAATCGAAAGCTATCGCGAACTCGACAAGCGGCTGACCAGCGAACCGGACAAAAAAGAAGGCCTGGACGAGCTGTTCATCAAGGCCAAAGCGCTTGAAACGTCGCGCGATGAAGCGCTGAAACGCGGCCCGTATTTCGACTATGGCCAAGCGCTGCTGCAGATCGCTATCGTGCTCGCATCAATTGCGATTATCTCCGGCGGAAACATGCTGCTGATCGCCAGCGCGTGCGTCGGCGTGTTGGGCGTGATTGCTACCATCGGCGGCTTTACGCTGGCATTTCCGCTGCCGTTCGCGGGCTAATGCATCAGCGCGTGATCGTCATGGTGCCGCTTTTTTCGCCGATCACCTTGCCATCGCGCAGCAGCTCAATTTTTCCAGCGTATTCGCCAGCGGGCAACCGGCCGCCTTTACCGGTTTTTGCGGCGCCGAATGCAATGTGACGTCCGCGATCAACTTTTAGCGGATCTTGCATCTTGTCGAACTTGAAACCCCCAGGTCCGGTTAGCGTGACGTGCACAACGTCGCCACGGCGCACGTTGGCAATGCGAGCCACAAAATAGAGCTCGGACGATTGGCCATCGGGCAGCGCGGGCCGGTGATCGGCTTCGAGTTGCGGGCCGGTTGGAACACTTGCCGCAAATACCGCGTCAATGAATTCGGTTTCAGCTCCCGGAAAGGCGGCCAACACATCCGCCATCCACAGCGTCTGTGCGGTCGATGGAACCGCTTCACAGGCATTCGATTGTTCGCGGCCCGTGAACGGATCGAGCACCGCGCCGTCCTTGCGCACTTCAAAATGCACATGCGCGAATTCTGCGAGGCCTGAATAGCCGACATCGCCGAGCTTCTGCCCGCGCTTGATGACGTCGCCCTTATTGACCTGCACCGAGCCTTTTTTCAGATGGCAGTATTGCGTCTCCCAGCCGCCGCCGTGATCGAGCACCATGCCGTTGCCGCACTCGCGGTTAGCTACAGGATTGGGCTCGCCATCAACCACCAACCGGTCTTCCATGCCGTCGCGCGCGCTTTTCACAACCCCGTCGGCAGCGGCCAGCACGGCCACGCCTGGAACAGTCGCTGCGGCGGAAAGGACCCTGAAATCTGTGCCCTTGTGGCCGTCATAGGCCGCTGTTCCGCACGCGTAATCGCGGAATCCCGGACCCGCGTCATGGTCGGCGTAGCTCTGAATAAAGCACGTCTTGTGCGGCTCGCAGGCGATGGGCAGGGAAAAACGAGGGGGCTCAGACGCGGGGCTGCCGGCCAACGCCGGTGCCGACACGAATAGCCCATGCGCCAGGCCAAAAATCCAACCCTTAGGCTGCCGCATCATGCTCTCCCGCTGCGCCAAAGTGCCATTTTCAGGCCGCCTCGCTTGCCCGGCGGCCCATGAGACGTTAGCACTCCCGGCAAGCATTTTCCGCAACTCTCCCTACGAACCGGCAGGACCCACATGACCACGCACGCCCTTCTACTGCTTCCCGGCGACGGTATCGGCATCGAAACGATTGCCGAAGTCGAACGCCTGATCGCGTTTTTCAACGCCCGCAGCAACAAGGGCAAATTCACAGTCGAACGCGACGTGGTCGGCGGCACGGCCTATGACGCGCACGGCGTCGCCATCACCGACGCAGCTATGGCCAAAGCCCAGAAGGCAGACGCCGTCATGTTCGGCGCGGTTGGCGGCCCGAAGTGGGATAAGGTGCCCTATGAGCACCGCCCGGAAGCAGGCCTTCTCCGCCTCAGAAAAGATCTCGACCTGTTCGCCAACTTGCGCCCCGCGATCTGTTATCCGGCGTTGGCTGACGCCTCGAGCTTGAAGCGCGAGCTGGTCGAAGGCCTCGACATTATGATCGTGCGCGAGCTGACGGGCGGCGTCTATTTCGGCGAGCCGAAAGAAATCGTGACGCTCGAAAACGGCGAACGCCGCGCGGTCGATACGCAGCTCTATACGTCGCGGGAAATCGAGCGCATTGCCAAGGTCGCCTTCGATCTTGCCCGCAAGCGCGGCAACAAGGTGCATTCGGCTGAGAAGCGCAACGTCATGAAAACCGGCGTGCTTTGGAACCAGGTTGTGACCGAAGTCCACAAATCCTATGCGCCCGACGTCAAACTTGAACATATTCTCGCCGATAACTGCGCCATGCAACTTATCCGCAACCCCAAGCAGTTCGACGTGATCGTGACCGACAACCTGTTCGGCGACGTGCTATCGGACGAAGCCGCCATGATGACCGGCTCGCTCGGCATGTTGCCATCGGCATCACTTGGCGCACCCGACGCCAAGACCGGTAAGCGCAAGGCGCTTTATGAGCCGGTGCATGGTTCCGCGCCCGACATCGCAGGAAAAGGCCTCGCCAACCCGATTGCGACGATTGCCTCATTCGGCATGGCACTGCGCTATTCGTGCGATATGGGCGCTGAAGCCGACCTGATCGACAAAGCGATCTCCAGCGTACTCGACAAGGGTCTGCGCACCGGCGACATCATGCAGCCGGGCATGACCCAAGTCGGCACCACGCAAATGGGCCGAGCCATTGAGGCCGCACTCAAAGCCTTGACGGCCTAAAAAGGCGCCTCTGCAACAATTAAGAAATCGTTGACAAATCAGCCTCTTCGCGCGTCCCCCTCAACATGAGACAATCGCTGTAATTGATTCGGGGATTTGGGCGGTTCCATTAGGAACCGTCCGGCGCGCGGGGGCACGCATTGCTATGACGACGTCAAACGAATTGCGCGCGGGATTACTCGCGGTGGCCAAGCGCTCGGTCAGCATCATGACCGCGTGCAACAACGAAGAGAGCACCAAGCTCTATCTCGTTCTGCCGTTCCTCGGGCTGCTTGGCTACGACTACGCCAACCCCTACGAAGTCTATCCCGACCACGCGGTATCGCCTGATTGCAAGACATCGTTTGCGATCCTGCGCGACGGCATGCCGGTGATTGCGATTGAAGCCCGCAAGGCCGGCGCCGATCTGTTCGACGAACGCCACAAGATTGGCCGCTATTTCAATTCGATTGCCGATGTCAAATTGGCCATTCTGACCAACGGCACGCTGTTTGAGTTCTTCGTTGATTCAGCCGTCCCCAATACGATGGACGAAGAGCCGTTCCTGACCATCGATCTGGAGACGATTGCGCGCGCGGGCGTTGCCGACGAAGTGCTCGAAGCGCTGATTGCGGCCACTAAAGATCACTATGATCCCGAAACTATTGCCGAAGCGGCGCACGTGCAATTGGTCAAAAAGCGCCTGCGTAGCGCCTTTGTTGATGAAGCCAAGGGGCCGTCTGAAGACTTCTGCCGGTTCGCGCTGACCCGCATCGGCGTGACCAATGTCCGCAAGGACGTGATCGCCCGCTATTACGCGCCCCTCATCAAGAACGCATTCGAGGAAAGCCTGGTTGTGCCGGTTGTCGAGCGCCTGAAAGCGCAGGCGACTGGCGACGCACGTTCGAGCCCGATGGCCCTGCACCAGATTAGCCAGCGCATCGCAACCACCGAGCATCAGCTGGAAATGTTCAACTACGTGCGCCGCCGCCTGGCGTTCCTGGCGGACGACGAGACGACGTTCGATGCGATCGAAAACGTCCGCTACACCGACTATGTCGGCCGGATCTGTGTTTTCTACGACCGTGAGCGCAAAGGCCGGATTTTCGACTATATCGAAGGCGCCGACGGCTACGACAAGTACATCTTCCCCGACCCAATCGGTGAAATTGTCTCGAACAACGTGCTTGAAATCGACACCGCTTTAAAGACAGTGTTCGCGGCGCGCGTGCGCGAATTGGGCGGCCTGTCGCAGCACCAGAAGCTGGCGAAGATCGCATAACACCCGGGGCCTAAGCGGTGGCCTCGGCTCATTGTCGAGGCATTCATGGCAAGCAACCTGTCAACCATCGGCTTTACCTTTGCCGACGAGGAGAGCTTCCGCTCCGCCATGATGACGTGCGCCAGCGAAGCGTCCGTCCGGCTCGATTGCAGTGTTGGGCACTACGGGCTCTGGCGCTCGCGCACCGGCGCGGAAGTCTGGTTTCATCTCGGCCAGTCGGACGACGGCAACACCGAAATCTTTGGCCTGACTCCGTTTTTCGAAGGCCAAAGCGATGTGGCACTCAAAATCACCGGCCCAATCGCCCGCGAGGGTGACAATCCGTTTGAAGGCGCGCTGACCGGATGGGTGAGCCCTGACGCCGCAAACGAAGGCAGCTATCCGATCGTATTCGACGCCGTCGATTTCGCGGCCTTGAATGATGCCGTCTGGCCCGATGTCCGGCACGTCCGGCTGACGGGGTTTGCCCGCGAAGTCCAAGCGTTTTCATCAGACGAAGCGTACTACGCAGCGCGGGGCGCAGCCGACGCCGAGCACCCGAAACTTGCAAGCCACGCCTTCATTCCAGTTGGTCTGTTTGCCGCCGCGCAGGCTGGCGAAGGGGCTAACGACAACGAACCGGGCGACGCATCCAGCAACGCAGACGCCCCCAATGGCCCAACATCTTCGGCTCTGCTGACCGGCAAGATACTCGATCACCGCACGCTGACAAATGAAGCATCCGGCAATGCCTTCGTGTGGATGTTGGTTGAAAGCCTGGAAGCAACTTTCGATATCATCGCCGACCCGGCGGTGATTACCGGTGAGTTGACCGATGGCGGCACCATTGAAGCGGCGGTGTGGATGTTCGGCCGGATGCTTGACTGACAATCGCCCGCTGGATCGGAACGAGAAATATAACCACCCGTCATCCCGTGCGCGGTGCAGCACTCTTGTGGTGCGCCGCAGACACGGGATCTTCTTGAGTGGGCTATTGCAAGATCCCGGACCAGCGCCGCACCAATGAAGGATTGCTGCGTCGCATCCGGGATGACGGGTTTGTGCGTTTCCAACTAAACGTCGGCGCCATCCTGGCAGGCGGCCCCTTCGCCGGGAATAGAACCGCGCGCCGTCCACTTTGGCTTGCGGTCCTCAGGGCCGGGGGCGGCGGCTTCGGTGCGCGCTGCGAAATAAAATTCAAAGCAGTTGGCGCCGGCGCGGGTGACGCGAAAACACCCGCCAGTGGGGTCGTTATCGTAGATGGTACACAGCGTTCCTTCCGTCACCGACCAGTGGCCGCCGATCATGCGGTTGCCCTCGACATACTCAACCCGGCCATCGGGCAGATAGCGCTCAATGAACGCACGCCCGCTGGCGTAGCTGCCCTCGATGGTCTTGCCAGAGAGCGCGTCGACGATTGCGCTGCCGGCCAGCCATTGGCGGCTTGCGTCCAAGGCGTGCCCGGCGGAAATAGGGAGCCCGGCCGTCAAACCGATGACCGAAACAAACACCGCCGCATGCGTCGAAAGTCTCATCTCACCCTCCGGCAAAGTAACTCCCAGCTCGCACTCTGAGCCTCAGTATCGCCGTCAATGGTGGCCAAATTTTCAAACTGCGGCAACCCGGCATAACCTGAGACCGTTCTTCATCCAAATGCCTGCCGCAAGCGCTGATATGCCCGCAATCAATGCCTTGAATCTGATGCGTGAGACGGTTAAGTCTCGCGCCAATCCCGCATATGACAGCAGCCCGCTCTGGGCTGCCCTGAAGGACACTAAAAGCTATGGGTTACAAGGTCGCGATCGTCGGCGCCACGGGCAACGTGGGCCGTGAAATGTTGAACGTTTTGTCGGAACGCAAGTTCCCAATTGATGAGTTGCACGCTTTGGCGTCGCGCCGCTCAGTTGGCACGGAAGTATCGTTCGGTGACAAAACGCTCAAGTGCAAAGACCTCGAAACCTTCGATTTCAAAGGCATCGACATCTGCCTGATGTCGGCAGGTTCCGCCGTATCGAAAGACTACTCGCCGCGCATCGGTGCGCAGGGCTGTGTCGTGATCGATAACTCGTCCTACTGGCGTTATGACCAGGACGTGCCTCTGATCGTGCCGGAAGTGAATGCGGCAGCTATTGCCGGCTACAAGAAGAAGAACATTATCGCCAACCCTAACTGCTCGACGGCGCAGCTGGTTGTGGTGCTGAAGCCGCTGCATGACGCGGCAACCATCAAGCGCGTGGTGGTATCGACCTACCAGTCGGTATCGGGCGCAGGCAAAGACGCGATGGACGAGCTGTGGTCGCAGACCAAGGGCAAGTATGTGCCCGGCCAAGAGGTCGATCCGAAGAAGTTTCCAAAACAGATCGCCTTCAATTGCATCCCCCACATCGACGTGTTCATGGAGGACGGGTACACTAAGGAAGAGTGGAAGATGCTGGCGGAAACCAAGAAAATCTTGGACCCCAAGATCAAGCTGACCGCCACGTGCGTGCGCGTGCCGGTGTTCGTCGGCCACTCGGAATCGGTCAACATCGAATTCGCCAAGCCGATATCGGCGGACGAAGCGCGCGAAATTCTGCGCAATGCGCCGGGTATCTCTGTGGTCGATAAGCGGGAACCGGGCGGCTACATCACCCCGGTTGAAGCGGCCGGTGAATTTGACACGTTCGTTTCGCGCATCCGCGAAGACGCAACCGTCGAAAATGGATTGGCGCTGTGGATCGTGTCCGACAATTTGTTGAAGGGCGCGGCCCTCAACGCTGTGCAAATCGCGGAAGCGATGGTTGCTGAGAAGATGCTGGGCTAAGGGACTGACAACAGCCACCGCGCAATAGCGAAAAGGGTCAGCGCGGAACGCTGACCCTTTTTCATATGAAGACTATTCTGATCCGGTTTGGCCCGCTCAGCGTTTGCCTTGGACTTCTTTGACCTGCATGCGGCCGAGAACTTGAACGATGGCGTTCAAATCCTGGATCAACCGTTCGCGCTGAGCAGCCGGGAGGCTTGCCAAAATGCGCTCATCAACCTTGCGGGCGAGCGGATCGACAGACTTCAAAACGCGCCAGCCTTCTTCGGTCAGCTTGACGGCGTAAGCGCGCGCATCTTCACGGGTGCGGCGGCGCTGCAGCAGGCCCTTCTTGAGCATGCGGCGGACGATATCGGCGAGCGTCGACCGGTCGATGCCGGTGCGTTCGACCAAGTGAGTCTGGCTCAAGCCTTCGTTCTGCGACACGGTCACGAGAACTGCGAACTGGCGCGGCGTAACATCGCCTGAACCAAGTTCAGCCTGGAACACTTCGGCGGCGCATTGACCGCGCGGTGAAGGAGATGAAGGGGTGAGCGCTCCAGGCGGTTGGAAGCAGTTTCGCGAGCCATTTCTAATCTATCCTAAGCAATAACTTCTTTGCCGCTCACAGACGTTGTACCGTCATGCCCACGACCACCAAACTAGATATGGAGAGTGCGCGAGACCATACAACCGAATGCGACAGTCAATGTGATAACAATCACAAATCAGTGTTCAAGGTCTAGAAAAAAACACCCATATTCAAGCAAAAATTACATTTTGCCACTAATGAAACCTTTCGTAGAAAGATCTTATTCTGGCGTAGACTGAGCGTCTGTTGCAGAATAGTCTGTACTTCAACTTACGACCTTCAGATGATCACTGTTATCGCAATTCGTGGCGCTTTAACAGTCCCACTTGTGCAATTGCGAATGCCATCGTCAACGGCATGATACCAAAAACCTTGAAACTCACCCAGAAATCGGTCGAGAACCCGCGCCAGACAATTTCGTTGAGCACGGCAAGAAACACAAAGAACAACCCCCAACGGATCGTCAGCTGGCGCCAGCCTGCCTCGGTAAGCTTAAAGACGTCACCGAAAACGATTTTGAGCAGCGTGCGCCCACTTGCCAAGCCCGCAAACAAAATCGCGGCAAACAAACCGTTAACGATGGTGGGTTTGAGCTTAATGAACTGGTCGTCCTGCAGCCACAACGTCAGGCCGCCGAACACGAACACGAAAAACCCGGTGACCAGCGGCATGGTTGGAATGCGCCCGAGCAATTTTTTGGAAAGCAGCAACGCAATCAGCGTCGCCACCATGAATGTGCCGGTGCCGTAGAAGATGGCCTGCTTGGGGTCGGCGAGGAACTTGCCAGCCTGCCAATTGACCAGGAAGAACACCAGCAGCGGCCCAAGCTCCACCAGCAGCTTGATCGCTTGCTTGCTGTCGAACTCGGGCTCAGCCTGCTTGATTTCGCTGGTCTCTGACTTGTCGTGTGTTGTCATCGCAAATTACTCCGCAGCCGGAGGCAGGCGGTGCTTCTGCATGAGGCGGGTCATCACCCAGGCGTACACCCCGGTGACCGGAAGCACGATGGCGATTTTGAAAAACACCCAAATATTTATGCCGCTCATCTGTTGGCCAAAAACGTTGTACATCTCTGTTCCGTTGAATGTCAGACGTACGTATTCGTTGGCAACAGCCGTCAACAAGAAGAACATCGCAAAGCTGAGCGTGAACTGGTTCCAGCCTTTTTCGGTGTAATAGAAGGTTTTTTCAAACGCGTATTTGAAGAAATTGCGCTTGGTCCACAAACCGAACAGCAGGAACGCCGCAAACAGCGCATTGAAGATCGTAACTTTGATGATCACCCACGTCGGATTGTCGGTGACGAGCGCGAGCGTGCCAAATGCGATTGTAACGCCGGACGCGATCAGCGGAAAAATCGGAAAACGCTTGAGCACCAATTTCATCACGATAATAGCGAGGATCGTGGTTGAGATGATTGCGATTGTACCGTGGCGCAGGGTCGGGTCGGATTCAGAATAGATCGCGTTGGTCACAAACATCGCGATCAGCGGTCCAAATTCACTAAGGATGTTGACCGTCTGCTCTACGTTGAATGGAAAGAAACGCTTCTTCTTCATGTCCATCGTTTCAACCGTCCCTCAATATCGTTTGAAATGAGTTGCTTGTTCGAAAGGCCGTCGCACGTCAACTGTTTGCAATCGCCCGGGCGAAGTCTTTGGCCTCAAAGGACTGCAAGTCTTCTATCCCTTCGCCAACGCCGATAGCATGAACGGGAAGAGCGAATTTTTCGGCAATTGCGACGAGGATTCCGCCACGGGCTGTACCATCCAACTTTGTCATGACCAACCCCGTCACGCCCGCGCGATCGCGAAACACTTCCACTTGGCCAAGCGCGTTTTGCCCGGTCGTCGCATCGAGCACAAGCACCACGTCATGAGGCGCATCCGGATCAAGCTTTTTTAAGACCCTGACCACTTTTTCAAGCTCTTCCATAAGCACCTGCTTGTTTTGCAAGCGCCCAGCCGTATCCAGCAAAAGCACATCCGCGCCAGAGGCTTGCGCCTCCTTTAAGGCTTCAAAAGCCAGGCTGGCTGAATCTGAGCCGACAGACCGTGCGACCACGGGGCACCCGGTCCGGGCCCCCCAGACTTTCAGCTGATCGATAGCGGCGGCCCGGAATGTGTCGCCCGCCGCGAGCACCACCTTTTTGCCGTCGCGGGTCAATTTGGATGCGAGCTTGCCGATTGTTGTGGTTTTGCCGGTGCCGTTGACGCCAACCATCATAATGACGTGCGGGCGGCGCGCGGGATCCACCACCAGTGGTTTAGCGACAGGCGCCAGCACGCGCTCGACTTCTTCCGACAGAATGGCGCGCACGTCGTCGGCTGAAATGCCTTTTTCAAAGCGGCCCTTCGAAATCGCGGCCGTGATCCGCCCCGCCGTTGGCACGCCGATATCCGATTGGATCAAAAGGTCTTCGAGGTCTTCAAGCGTTGCTGAATCGAGTTTGCGCTTGGTGAAAAGCCCGGTGATGCCGTCGGAAAGTTTTGCCGACGTTTTGCCAAGACCGGCTTTGAGTTTCTGGAACCAGCCAACCTTGGGTTCAGCTTTTGCGGCGGTGGCCGGGGTCTCAGCCGCGGCCGGTTCATGCACGACAGGCGTCGCTTCGACGTGCGCGGCACCAACCGCATCACCGGCGTCAGCGACCCCCGAAGCGGATTCCGGCGTGGCTTCAATCGCCGCCGGGAAATCTGCAACGTCCGGCGGAATTTCAATGCGTGTATCAGCCGGTGAGGGCGCTGCCTTCGGCGCCTCAGCCTTGCCGCCGAACAGCCGCCCGAACAGGCCTTTTCGTCTTCCGTCCTGCTCGCTCACGCCGCAACCTCGTTGTTGAAGTCCTGGCTGACGACCTTGCCGGTTAGTCTGGCTCCGTCATGATGTGCCGTCTCAACGCGCACGAGCGAACCCGCGCGCGGCGGATTACCGCCTGTCATCGTCACCTCGAAAAATTGTGGTGTCCGGCCAATGCCGCCGTTTTCCATGAGCACGTCATGCACGCGTCCGGTCTGGCGCTGCAGATACGACGCCAAAGCCTGTGCGCCCTTGTGGCGCAAGCGCGCGGCCCGCTGTTTGATGGCGCTGCCCGGCACTTGCGGCATCTTTGCCGCTGGTGTGCCTTGACGCGGTGAAAATGGAAACACGTGCAGAAACGTCAAATCGCAGTCATCGGCAAGCGACAGTGAGTTCTCAAACATCGCCTCGGTTTCCGTTGGGAACCCGGCGATAATATCAGCACCGAACACCGTATCAGGACGCAAGCGCCGCACCTCTTTGCAGAAGCGCACAGCATCGCCGCGCAAATGGCGGCGCTTCATGCGTTTCAAAATCATATCGTCGCCAGACTGCAGCGACAGATGAAGGTGCGGCATCAGGCGTGGCTCATCGGCAATGGCCCGCATCAACTCGCGATCAGCTTCGACCTGATCGATTGAGGACAGCCGCAAGCGCCGCAAATCTGGCACGTGCTTCAGGATCTGGCGCACCAGTTTTCCAAGAGACATCTCGCCTGGCAAATCCGGTCCATACGACGTGATATCGACACCCGTCAGCACGACTTCCGGCACGCCGTTTTCAACGACACGGCGGACTTGCGCTACGATTTCGCCGGCGGCGACCGACCGCGACGGACCGCGCGCATAGGGAATAATGCAGAACGTGCAGCGATGATCACAACCGTTCTGGATTTGCAGAAACGCGCGTGCCTTCGAGTGCATGGCATCAATCATGTGCGGCGCGGCCTCGCGCACACTCATGATGTCGTTAACCTGCACACGCTCAACACCGCCAATCGACAAGCCGCTGAATGTTTCCGCTCTCAGCTTCTCGTCATTGCCGATCACATGATCAACTTCGGCCATGTCCGCGAACCGCTCAGGCTCTATTTGCGCAGCGCAGCCGGTGACGATGATCCGCGCTGAAGGATTCTCGCGCCGCAGCTTGCGGATTGTCTGTGTCGCCTTGCGGACAGCCTCACCGGTTACAGCGCAGGTGTTGACGATGATGGCGTTATCGAGTCCGGCAGCGTGCGCATGGCCGCGCATCACCTCTGATTCGAAGGCGTTCAACCGGCAACCCAACGTGATTACGTCAATTTTGCTCATAAATTGCTGCGTAAATCCGGTTTCAAGGGCTCACTCTTGTCGCGCGCATCGCGCCGATTCAGCGCGACCGTTGGCTCTGTTCAATCACGCCCTCGTATTCAAACTCAACCGGGCCGGTCATCAGAATGCGGTTGGCGTCAGTCCACTCGATGACCAGCGGCCCGCCGGGCAATGTGACCGTCACCTTACGATCCGTGAACTTCTTGCGCACCGCGCAGACCGCTGCTGCACACGCTGCCGAGCCGCACGCTTGCGTTAGGCCGGCGCCGCGCTCCCAGGTGCGCAGCGTGATCGCGCCGCGCGACGTAACATGAGCCAGCGAGATGTTGGCGCGCTCTGGAAAAATCGGATGGTTTTCGAGCATTGGGCCAAGCCGCCCGAGGTCATAAGCGTTGACATCATCGACCCAGAAAATCGCGTGCGGATTGCCGACGTTGACGACCGACGGCGAGTGCAGAACCGGCTTGTCGATTGGGCCAATCTGCAATTCGATGGCGCGGGTGTCACGGAATTCTTCTGACGTTGGAATATCCTGCCAGCCAAAGCGCGGCTCACCCATATCAACCGTGATCGAGGTATCGTCGCGGACGGCTGTGTCGAGCACTCCGGCTTTCGTCTCAACCTTGAAACTGTTGCGGCCAAGCGCGCGAGCCAGCCACCAGCCGACGCAGCGCATGCCGTTACCGCAGGCGCCAGCTTCTGAACCGTCAGCGTTGTAGATCCGCACGTATGACACCGTGCCCGGCGTTTTGGCGGCGTGCAGCACCATCATCTGGTCGAACCGCGAACGGTCATGAGCGGCAATATCCGCGACCTCAGCCGCTGCAAAAATTTTGGAACTGGCGCGCAGATCCACGACCACGATCTCGTTGCCGAGGCCGTTCATTTTGACAAATGGTATGCTGGCGGATGTCGTCATGCGCCCCATATATGGCGAGGAAGCCTGAAAACACAATTCACCTGAGGCTGCAGAGAGGCATTGATGCTGTCGCACCGGAACCGGGCCACCACGCTGGCCATCACGCTGGCCTTGACGCTAACCCAAGCTGGGGGTGCTCACGCCGTACAGACCAAAGCGCCAGCCGCGCCCGCGACCGCTGTCAAGGTTGAAGAGGTTGCCAAGGGCCTCACCAATCCGTGGGGCATGCAGTTCCTACCCGACGGGCGGATTCTGGTGACCGAACGGCCCGGCCGGATGCGCCTTATCGCTAAGGACGGCAAGATCTCGGAGCCGATTGGCGGCTTGCCGCATGTGGTCCAAGGCGGACAAGCGGGCCTGCTTGACGTTCTTCTGGCGCCGGATTTTGCCACCTCTGGCACCATCTATTTCTCTTACGCTGAGCCTCGCGGGTCCTTCAAGAATGGCACGTCCGTGGTGCGGGCGACGTTGAAGCTGGATGCCAACGGCGGCGCGATTTCAGACGGCACAGTGATTTTCCGCCAGCAACCGGCGATCACGGGGCGTCATCATTTCGGCTCGCGGCTGGCGTGGAGCAAAGACGGTACGCTGTTCATTACAACTGGTGATCGCGCGAGCGAACGCGACAGTGCACAGGACCTTACCACCCACCTCGGCAAAATCATCCGTCTGAATTCCGATGGCACGGTGCCGAAAGACAACCCGTTTATCGGCGCCAAAGATGTGCGCCCCGAAATCTGGAGCTACGGTCACCGCAATCTGCAGGGCGCGGCTGTCAACCCGGCGACCGGTGATCTGTGGACCACCGAGCACGCAGCCAAGGGCGGCGACGAACTTAACAGGCCGCAGGCGGGCAAAAACTACGGCTGGCCGCTGATCGCATGGGGCACGGATTACGATGGCTCGCCCATCGGTGACGGCAGTACCGCCAAGGACGGTCTTGAACAGCCGGTCTATTTTTGGAACCCGTCAATCGGCACGTCCGGTTTAGCATTTTACAACGGCGATTTGTTCAAGGGTTGGAAGGGCAACATTCTCGCGGGTGGCCTTGCCGGCATGGCACTCGAACGGCTTGTGATGGATGGCGATAACGTGGTCGCTACCGAAACGCTGCTTTCAGATAGGGGTGAGCGTATTCGTGACATCCGTCAGGGACCTGACGGCGCGGTCTATGTTTTGACCGACGACGCCAACGGTAAGTTATTGCGTCTCATACCAAAGCCTTGATCTCGCCGTTTGCAGCGACATTCGCTTGAAGGACCGGCGAAGTTCGTCCATCCTTGATAAACCACAAGCTGGTGTGCGACAACGCGCCTCAGGCCGGGGAAACGAAAGCTCCCCGGATCACTGCGCCAAGGAGGGGCCATGACAAATACATCAGCCGTTGCGACCGCGAGTCCGCGTGCAAAGTCTCAATGGCCTGAAATCCGGACCATCGGCACAGGCGACATTCTCGACGCCTTGGAAGCCGGGATTCGCGATTTCAAGACCGCTCCCAAATACGGCTTGTTCTTCGGCTTCGTTTTCGCAGCTGGCGGGTGGATCATCATGCTGCTGTTGACGCAATATGATCTGCCGTTCCTCGCGTATCCGCTGGCCACAGGTTTTGCGCTGGTCGCGCCGTTTGCTGCCTCCGGCCTGTATGACGTCAGCCGGAAACTTGAGCTGGGCCAGCCTCTGGATTGGCCCGGCGTACTGGGAGCAATCCGCAGCACCAGCATTAAAGAACTGGCGTGGATGGCTGTCGTCAGCGTGTTTTCGCTGATCATCTGGATGGATATCGCGGCGTTTCTGTTTTTCGCATTCATGGGCTTTGGCGGCGGCGATTCCGGCAACCTGGTGCAAAGCATCCTGACTACGCCAGCCGGTTGGATGTTCCTCGCCATCGGCAACGTCATCGGCGCATTCCTGGCCGCGATTGTGTTCTCCTATTCGGCCGTATCATTCCCGATGCTGTTTGACCGGGAAGTGGATTTCGTTACCGCCATGGTCACCAGCGTCAAGTCGGTGTTGCAGAACCCCAGGGCGATGTTCTTCTGGGCTGCCACGATCGGCATTCTGCTGCTGATCTCACTGGCTTCGCTGTTCATTGGCCTGATTGTGATCATGCCGGTCCTCGGCCACACCACTTGGCACGTCTACCGCAAGGTGGTCGGGGCCTCGCCAACGCCGGCGGCCTGAGGGAGGCCGCCGTGCCGCAACCCCGGCGAAGCTCTAATGCGCTGTTGTTTCGTGTCGCATTTGCCCGCGCCCGGCCGTGTTACTGCTACGGCTGTATTTGCCTGACGCAGGAAGAAAAAGCCTATGAGCGGCGGGTGTTTAGGCTCGCCCGGGCCTGGGGTAAGATTCTGAAGGCGGAGCGGCGGAGCTAACCGCTGGGCTGGAAGCCCGCCGCATTGACTTTAGCAGCCCTTTCCAGCATACGAACTCCATCCAACCGGCCCTGAACCTCAGAGCCGCCGCCTTACACATGGTCATTCCAACCTGAATGGCCGGGAGGTAAGGGGGTCAACATCCGGCGGCGCGTTGCGCTCCCGGGTGCATATTTGTTTGGGCTCACGGGCTGTTCCGCGCGCTGCGGGCCAATGAGCGGTAACACTGCAATCGTGGCGCGCGCGGGCCCTCCGCCGGGCGGCGCATAAGCGCCGGGCCGCGGTCGCGGCCTTGGAGAAGACCGGACTTATGTTTCAAACGCTGCAAGATCGACTGTCTGGCGTATTCGACAAGCTGACCGGCCGCGGTTCGCTGTCGGAGGCCGACGTTTCGGATGCGATGCGCGAAGTCCGCCGGGCGCTGCTTGAAGCTGACGTGGCCCTCGATGTCGTCAAGGACTTTACGGACAAGGTCAAAGCCAAAGCCATCGGCGCGGAAGTGCTGCGCTCGATCAAACCCGGCCAGATGGTCATCAAGATCGTCAACGACGAACTGGTCGCGATGCTTGGCTCGGACGCTGAGCCGATTGATTTGGCCGCGGCACCTCCAGTTGGCATTCTGATGGTCGGCCTGCAGGGCTCCGGCAAAACCACGACGACCGCCAAGATCGCTTATCGCCTGACCAACCGGGACAAGAAAAAAGTCCTGATGGCGTCGCTCGACACGCGCCGTCCGGCAGCACAAGAACAGCTGCGCGTGCTCGGCGAGCAGACGAATGTTGCGACACTGCCGATTGTTGCCGGCCAGAACCCGTTGCAGATCGCGCGCCGCGCCGAAGAAGCAGCCAAGCTCGGCGGCTACGACGTCATCATCTACGATACCGCCGGCCGCGTGACGGTCGATGAAGAACTGATGGACGAAGTGCGCGACGTCAAAGCTGCGATCCGTCCGCATGAAACGCTGCTGGTCGCCGACGCGCTGACCGGCCAAGACGCCGTCAACACCGCCAAAGCCTTCGATGGCCGCATTGGCGTCACCGGCATCGTGCTGACCCGCGCCGACGGCGATGGCCGCGGAGGTGCAGCCCTTTCGATGCGCGCCGTCACCGGCAAGCCGATCAAGCTGATGGGCGTTGGCGAAAAATGGGACGCACTTGAGGATTTCCACCCCGGCCGTATCGCCAGCCGCATCCTTGGCAAGGGCGACGTCGTCTCTCTCGTCGAAAAAGCCGCGCAAACCATCGACGTCGAAAAAGCCACGAAAATCGCCGAGAAAATGCGCAAAGGCGCATTCGATCTCGAAGACATGGCCGAGCAGCTGAAGCAAATGGAACGCCTGGGCGGCATGGGCAGCATCATGGGAATGCTGCCGGGTCTCGGCAAACTCAAAGATAAGGTCGATGAGGCCAAGGCGTCGAAAAACTTCAAGCAGATGGGCGCGATCATCAGCTCGATGACCCCCAAGGAGCGCCGCAATCCCAAGGTGCTTGATGCGCGCCGCAAGCGCCGCATCGCGGGCGGCTCCGGCACGACACCCGCCGATATCAACAAGCTCATCAAAATGCACATGCAGATGGCCGAGCTGATGAAGCAGATGGGCCGCAACCCAGGCATGATGGGCAAGATGGCCGGCATGATGGGTCTGCCCGGCGGCGGGCGCAGCGCGGGGCCGTCGGAAGCAGAACTTGCACAGATGCAGGCCGAACTTGCCAAGCTCGATCCCAAAGCGCTCGAACAGTTGCCAGCGGAATTGAAAGACATGCTGCCGGCAGGCGGTGCGCAACCCGCAAAGGGATTGCCGGGCGTAGCTTTGCCAAAAGGGCTGCCAGGACTTGGCGGGTTGCCAGGTCTCGGCGGTATGGGCGGCGGGTTCCCCAAATTCCCGGGCTTCCCCGGCAAGAAGAAGTGAGCGCGGGTCATGGCCGAAGATGCAAGCGAAACCAACCCGCTCAAGAAATTACTGGCGCTGTCCGATCAGCTGAAGACCGCGGGGATAGCGCATGACGTGACGAGATACCGGGAGGACGGCGTGTCGATCATCGCGTCCGTACCGGGTGAGAGATGGGAGATTGACGTTCTCGACGACGGTGAAGTCGTGGTCGAGATCTACAAATCCCAAGGTGGTTGCCGCGGCGAAGAGGCTCTCAAGGACCTGTTCGAGCGGCATTCAGACATTGAAATCGAATGAAACTGCACACAAACAAACCCGACTGAGGAGAATACCAATGGCCGTCAAGATCCGCCTGTCGCGCGGTGGCGCAAAGAAGCGCCCTTACTACTACGTTGTCGTCGCCCACGGCACGAGCCCGCGCGATGGCCGCTATATCGAACAAATCGGCACGTTTGATCCGATGCTGAAGAAGGACAACCCGGAACGCGTCAAGCTCAACGACGAGCGCGTCAAGCACTGGCTCGGCGTTGGCGCACAGCCGACCGACCGTGTGCTGCGCCTGCTCGACATTAAGGGCCTCGCCAAGCGCACGCAGCCGAACAACCCAGACAAGGCCAAGCCGAAGAAGAAGGCGCAAGAACGCTTGGCTGCCGCTGCTGAGAAAGCTGCAAAGGCCGCGGAAGCCGCTGCCGCTCCAGCGGACGCTTCATAAGTCTTTAGAACAGAATTGCGTGATCGAAATAGCCTCCGGGTGCTTGCGCCTGGGGGCTATTCTTTGTGTTGCATGAGCGGTGTGGCCCGCGATTTGAATTCAGTCCTCCATAGAACCAAGGACTCTTTTCCACCCGCCGCACGATCCGGATTGCCCAAAAAGCATTTTGAAAGGCCACCCGTTCATGTTCCGCAATGGCATTTATAAAGTCAGCTATCGCAGCAAAGACGACCCCAGCAGCTTTCCACAGGACGCGCTGGCGCTCATGCGCAATGGCAAGATTATCGGCGCCGACCGGCATGGCGGCGTGTTTACCGGCGAACCGGTGTGCGGCGGCGGACCGCTCGAAAGCCTCAAACTCAACTTCACGCTTCCGCCCGGCGGGGAACTGGTGACGGGATACGTCGCAGGCGCTGGCGGCGCGTGCCTCGATCTCAATGGCCGGTTCGACCCGGCGCTCGACCGGCAAACGGCCACCGTTGAGATTTGCGGCGCGCCGGTTGAAGTGGTCGTCACGTACCTTGGCCCTTTGCCGGGGTAACCCCTTGCCTGAAAGGGCAAGCCAGGGCATCACCTCGGCATGACAAACGCAACTGAGACAGCGGGTGGCCGCCGCATTCTGCTTGGCCAGATCGGCAGTGCTCACGGCATCCGCGGCGATGTGATGGTGCGCACCTATACAGCTGACCCGGCAAGCATCGCAGCCTACGGTCCGCTGACCGATAAGGATGGCGCACGCCCGCTGACATTGAGCGTTGTGCGGGTCACCGATAAAGGCGTGGTCGCCCGCATCAAAGGCGTCAGCGACCGCAACGCGGCTGAACTTTTGCGGGGACGCGAACTCTATGTGCTCCGCGCCAAGCTGCCGGATGCAGACGAGGCGGAATACTACCACGCCGACTTGATTGGGCTTGAAGCCGTCACCGAAGACGGCCATCCCTTTGGGCGCGTGATCGCAGTGCAGAATTTCGGCGCCGGCGATTTGCTTGAAATCCGCGTCGGAGACAGCCGCGACGTTGAATTTATTCCGTTCACCAACGCCTGCGTGCCGGACGTCGATATTGCGGCCGGGCGGCTGACTGTGGTGCCGCCGGTACTCACCGGTGAAGCCGGACCGGATGACCGGGAGGCCGAGGTCGGAGACGCCAGTGGCGACGACTAGACCCGCTGACCCCTGACAAGTTTGGGCAGATCGCCGGAAAGCCCGGCGGCTTCGGTCATGATCATTTGCTTCAACTGCGGGATCTGATCGACGATGCCAAGGCCCGCGCCGCGTGCCGCGCGGAAAATCGCATTATCGACGCCGAACACGCGATTGAGCCCGTCATAGGCTGCCGCCGACAACGTTGAATCAAACCGCCGCCAGCGCGCATAGCGCTCAAGAGCTGGCCCGTTACCGAAATCAAGACCGATGCGCGCCGCGTCGGTTAGAACCTCAACCAGCGCCGCCACATCGCGGAACGCAAGGTTGACGCCTTGGCCGGCAATTGGATGAACGCCGTGCGCGGCATCGCCGATCAATGCGAAACGCTTAGCCGTTAAATCACGGGCCATTTTTACATCCAGCGGCCAGGACTGGCGCTTGCCGACCAGCGTGATCGCGCCGAAGCGGCCGCCGATCCGGTTGTCAATTTCTTCGAGAAACGCCGCGTCGTCGAGCAGCAGAACACGGGCTGCCTCTGCATCGCGCGAACTCCAGGTGATGCAGGCCCGGTTATCTTTGAGCGGCAGCACCGCGAAGGGGCCACCCGGCAAAAAGTGCTGAATGGCGACGCCGTTGTGCGGACGCTCGAATTGTACGGTCGCAACGATACCGCGCTGTGCGTAGCCCCAACCCATTGTTTTGATGCCGGCGGCCTGACGCAACTTGGATTGCCGGCCTTCGGCCGCGACACACAAGGATGCTTCGATGGCGCGGCCGTCATTCAAGGCAATCGTGGCGGCATAGTCACCCAGCGTGAGGCCGGATGCTTCTGCCGGCGCAATCCAGGTAATCGCCGCATCGGTGGCGACCGTTTTATAAAGGGCCCGATGCAGGACTGCGCTTGGCACCATATAAGCCGATGGCGTACCGTCCGCCGTTTTTGCATCATAGGTGAGACGCGTTGGCCGCACGCCGTCAGACAAGGCTGAGTCCGAAATTTCAATAGTCGTCATTGCTTCCGCGTCATCGGCAAGATGTTGCCAGACACCAAGACTTTCAAGCACGGCCTTCGCGCCCGCCCAAATCGCAAACGCGCGGGAGTCGTCAGCCGCAGCAGTCTGTGGCGCAACCGCGCGGTCGATGACGGCGATCCGCAGGCCCTCGCCCAAGGCCTGACTGAGACCGCGCGCCAAGGCGAGGCCGGCAAAGCTTGCGCCGGAAATGGCGATGTCGAAGCGCGTCGGATTGTCCGTCACAGCAACTGTCCTTCGAAATGCCCGATCGATTGCTTGACAGGCTTGCTGGCAAGCAGGTCCAGTGTCGCCATGCTACGCCCGGCAAAGCAAGCGAATAAAGTCGAGGATGACGATGTCTGACGCCGACCAGTATGCCTCCCCCGCACTGCAAAAACTTATCGCAACGCTGACTTTGGAGCGGTTGGAGGACAACCTGTTTCGCGGCGTCGAAGCGGGTGTCGGCTGGCAGCGGGTCTACGGCGGGCAGGTGCTGGGGCAGGCCCTTGCGGCCGCCGCAGCAACTGTTGGCGATGACCGCGCCATTCATTCACTGCATGGCTATTTTCTGCTGGCTGGCGACCCTGACCATGCGATTGTTTACGATGTTGAACGGATCCGCGATGGCGGCAGTTTCACAACCCGCCGGGTGAAAGCGCTGCAGCATGGCCGCGCGATATTCTCGATGAGCGCTTCATTCCATAAGCACGAGGACGGCTTTGAGCACCAATCGACCATGCCGGATGTGCCGCCGCCCGAAGCCCTGCCGAGCGCCCAAGATCTGATTTCCGGCATGATGGCGCATTTGCCGGAAAACATGCGGGCCTATTGGAAGCGCGCGCACCCCATTGACGTGCGGATCGTCGATCCAAGCCGCTATACCAGCCGCGAGCCGCGCCCCGCCCAGCAAAGCGTGTGGCTGAAGACCAACGGCCGGCTGCCCGAGACGCCCCACCTGCATCAGGCGACGCTTGCCTATGCCTCCGATTTCACATTGCTCGACACGGCGCTGGTTGCCCACGGCAAGTTGCTGTTCGACCGCGACATCCAACTGGCAAGCCTTGACCACGCCATGTGGTTCCACAGGCCGTTCCGCGCCGATGACTGGCTTTTGTACGTCCAGGACAGCCCGACAGCGTCAGGTGCGCGAGGGTATTGCCGGGGCGCCATCTATGACCGGTCAGGTGCGTTGGTCGCCTCAACGGTACAGGAAGGTCTCATGCGCAAACGCGACACCGCCTTCGTGCTTAAATAACTAGCACAAACACCTTTTTGCACTATTTTTTAGCCGCTTTTGCTGCGCTGCAACCTAAGTCCAGTTGCGAGCAATCTCAATTTTTGCATGCTTTTCAACATGTTAACGATTCGTTAGCGAGTTGGCACGGGACTTGACTCTCTCCCTTCCGAAGCCCGGATCCGACAGCATTTTGCCGGGTGGCGTTTCGAGCATCCGGCGTTTTGCCGGAACAGATAGGGAGAGGGGGCTAATATGAAGCTCATCACTGCAGTGATCAAACCATTCAAGCTTGAGGAGGTCCGCTCGTCGCTGACAGACCTCGGCTTGCAGGGCATGACCGTGACCGAGGTCAAAGGTTACGGACGTCAGAAGGGCCACACGGAAATTTATCGCGGCGCCGAATATGCCGTGAGCTTCCTGCCGAAGATCAAAATCGAAGTCGTGGTGCCGAGCGCACAGGTCGATAAGGCTCTGGCCGCCATTCAACGCGCCGCCAAGACCGGCCAGATCGGCGACGGCAAAATCTTCGTCTCGACGATCGAGCACACGGTCCGCATCCGCACCGGGGAATCCGACGACGATGCGCTCTAGGCCAGCGCCGCGCCTTCAAACACCTCACTTTGTCAAATCAGGGAGTTTTCACATGACGTCTCGACTTCTAGCGCGCTGCGCCTTGGGCTTGGGGGCCCTTGGTGCCTTAGCGCTTGTCATTGACCCGGCGCTGGCCCAAGACGCCGCAACCGCCGTCAAGGATGCAGCTGCCGCTGCCCCGGCCGCCGCTGAAGCAGCACCCGCTGCCGCACCCGCCGCACCCGTTCCCAACAAAGGCGACACCGCCTTTATGGTTCTCTCATCGGTCCTGGTTCTTCTGATGACCGTGCCCGGCCTCGCCCTTTTCTACGGCGGCCTCGTGCGCACCAAGAACATGCTGTCGATGTTCATGCAGGTGTTCGCAACGCTGTGCCTCGTGGCTGTGATCTGGGTGGTCTATGGCTACTCGATGACCTTCACCAACGGCGGCTCGCTTAACGACTATGTCGGCGGGTTCTCTAAGGTCCTGCTGAAAGGCGTTGATGCCAACAGCGTCGCGGCGACCTTCTCGAATGGCGTGTACATTCCGGAATACGTGTACATCGTGTTCCAGATGACCTTCGCCTGCATCACGCCAGGCCTCATCCTCGGTGCGGTTGCCGAGCGTATGAAGTTCTCGGCCATCTTGTTGTTCATGGCGCTGTGGGTCACGGTGATCTACTTCCCTGTTGCACACATGGTCTGGTACTGGGGCGGCCCGGATGCGTTCGGTAACGCTGCCAAGGCCCTTGCAAGCGCAACGGGCGAAGGCAAAGCTGCAGCTCAGACCGCTCTTGATGGCGTGCTTGGCGATGCTGGCCTGCTGTTCAAGTGGGGCGCACTCGACTTCGCCGGTGGCAACGTTGTGCACATCAACGCTGGTATCGCGGGCCTCGTCGGCTGCCTCATCCTCGGCAAACGCGTCGGCTACGGCAAAGAACATATGCCGCCACACTCTCTGACGATGTGCATGATCGGCGCTGCCCTTCTGTGGGTTGGCTGGTTCGGCTTCAACGTCGGCTCGAACCTTGAGATCAACGCTTTCGCAGGCCAGGTGTTCATCAACACCTTCATCGCGACGGCAGGTGGCGCACTCTCTTGGATGATCATCGAATGGATCGCCAAGGGTAAGCCATCGGCACTTGGTCTCGCGTCCGGCGTGGTTGCTGGTCTCGTGGCGATTACACCGGCTTGCGGTTTCGTCGGCGTCATCGGCGCTCTCGCACTCGGCCTGATCGTCAGCCCAATCTGCTTCTTGTTCGTCTCGGCGATCAAGGGCGCACTCGGCTACGACGACAGCCTCGACGTCTTCGGCGTACACTGCGTCGGCGGCATCATCGGCGCTCTGGCGACTGGCATCCTGGTCGATCCGAGCCTCGGTGGCACGGGTATTCCGGACTACATCTCCAAGCCGGGTGAACTGACGGTCGGCACCTACGACATGATCACCCAGCTCACCGCTCAGGCGAAGGCTGTTGGAACGACGCTGCTGTGGAGCGGCATCGGTTCGGCGATCTTGTTCAAACTGGTTGATATCATCGTCGGTCTGCGTCCGGTCACCGACCAGGAACGCGAAGGTCTCGATATCACCGACCACGGCGAACGCGCTTACAACTACTAAGGGCTTGAGGGAGCCTGCTGCGGACCGGTCTTACAGGGATTGGTCCGCGGCATTCCTCTTTGTTTCTCCCGGGCACACGTTTCCCCTAGATGTGCTCAAACCTTGGCCCGGCAGCGAAAGTTGCCGGGTCATTTTTATGTGCAGGTGATGACCTTCGATCCTTGCCGGACGGCCCGCAGAACTTTGATCAGGTCGCGTCGGGAGAGCGCTATGCACCCCTCGGTCGGCTGATATCCCCGTCGTGCCACATGCATGAAGATGGCACTGCCGCGCTGGCGCAGACGCGGGCGGATATTGTAGTCGAGCACGACAATGATATCGTACAGCCCATCCTCCCGCCACAGCCGTTCAGCACTCGCCGGATAGGGGTGGCTGACGGGCCTGTTGTAATTGCGGTCACCGGCCGCATCGCACCAGCCATCGTCCACACCAATCGCCTGGACCGTCAGGGCGGTCACAGGGCGGCGGCCAGCTGTAGGGTTGAAATAGGCTGTCTGCACCCCGAACCGGCCCCACGGCGTCGCGCCATCGCCCTCACGCTTCACAACCCGGGTTCCACCACGCCCAAGCGCACAGCGCAGGCGCAGGGGGCCGCAGTCCAGCAGCCCCTGTTGCCGGTTGGCGCTCAACCGTCTCACGATGAGTTGAGGTGGTTTGCCTCTGGCCCGTGTTGACATCGCCGGCTGCCGATCCCCCTTGTCAGACACCGCCCTGACCCTATGTTGCGGGCAGCCGTGATGCTAGACTTCAGCCACGATCACACGCAAGACGTCCACCCAACCGACACCTGGAGCTTCTATCCATGAGCACGGCCCGTAAGGTCCTTCTCGTCGACGACGACGAGGATCTCCGCACCTCTCTCAAGGATCAGCTGGTTCTGCACGACGAATTTGATGTCTTCGAAGCCAACACGGCAACCAAGGGCATGGAAGCCGCCAAGGCCGGACGATTCGATCTCGTGGTCTTCGACGTCGGCCTGCCCGACATGGATGGCCGCGAGGCCGTCAAGATGCTGCGCAAGGGCGGGTTCAAAACACCAATCGTAATGCTGACCGGAAACACCTCCGACGCAGATCAGATCCTCGGTCTCGACGCTGGCGCCAACGACTACGTTTTAAAGCCGTTCAAGTTCGCAGTGCTGCTGGCCCGCATTCGCGCCCAACTGCGCCAGCATGAGCAAAGCGAAGATGCAGTGTTCGCCATCGGCCACTACACTTTTAAACCGGCCTCAAAACTGCTGGTCGATCAGACCGGCACCAAAATCCGTCTGACAGAAAAGGAAACCTCGATCCTCAAATACCTGTATCGCTCGGGCGATAAAGTGGTCTCGCGCGATGTGCTGCTGCATGAGGTGTGGGGCTATAACGCAGGCGTCACCACTCATACGCTTGAGACGCATATCTACCGTCTGCGCCAGAAAATTGAAAAAGACCCTTCAAATGCTGAGCTTTTGATCACCGAGAGCGGCGGATACAAACTCGCGCCCTGATCTATTGTACACAGGACATTATTCTCAAGTCGGGTTGTCCCAGACTATCCCCAGGGCGTCCACACCCTGGCTGGACCCGGCCGCCGCGATGTGGTGAGTAGCAACACGGACATGCCGCCTCCCGCCGCGTCAAGCGCGCGATTGCTGGCTCTTCGCGTACGATGTTGAACTCGTACTGTGTGACGTTGCGTCTGTCGCGTTCCAGTTCCCCAGTTCCAAATCGCAGTGGAGAGTGACCGATGGCAATCGATGCCCTCGTCAAACCGTTTTTGCTTTTGCCCCTGTTCCAGGGATTGAAGCCTTTGCAGTTGACGGAAATTGTACGCCGCGCGGACCGCATCATTTACCGGCCGGGCGACGTCATCATCGAGGAAGATCAGCCCGGTGAAGCGGCGATTATCATCGTCTCAGGCGAAGCTGTGCGATTGCAGAATGACGAACCTGGCAATGCGGCGCAGCCCATTGCTGAAGGATCGATGATTGGCGAATTGGCGATGCTGGTTGAAACCGTGCACGCGTCAACCATCGTAGCGCGCACCACTGTTAAAGCCTTGCGCCTCACGCGCAGCGAAATGCATGAAGCGATGGCAGATGACCCAAGACTTGCCGATCATCTAACTCAGAAAATTACTGCCCGCCTTCACCGCCTCGCCCAGGAGTTGCGCTCGGTTGATCAGGCTTTGGCCGATATCGCCGGGATTGAAGCGATTGTGCAGGCGCAAGTGCCGCCGGCTTTCACAGCGTCACCGCTGCACTGAACCGCATATAAGCTTGATCTATACGGAAGCCAGAAAAGGGTGCGCCCAGTTCCGGGGGGAGGAACTGGGCGCTATTTGCGCTTGTCGCGCTCGGTTCCGGGAGGGAAGCCGGAACCAGAGATGACGCCTTCGGTCAGACGGGGGGCACTTACCGAATACAGGGTGGCGTCACCTGCATGTGAGGTAGTTAAGCGCAGAACCGGCAAATTCAATAGGGGGTGTGTGGCCAGATCACGAAAACGTGATCGGTTATCCAACCTTATCCACAACCAGCCGCTTGCGTGCTACCCGGCAGCAACACACTGATTTGCTTCGACAAAGCCTATTGTGGCGTTCCCGGCTTTGCTCCAAGCTGTTGAATTTTAAAGAGATTAGCATCAATTTCGTCGGTCTTGACGACGTCGGAAACCTCAAGCCGGGTATCAAGACCCTGCGCGTCGCTTGTTACCCATTCTTTCAATTCCAGGGCCGGCTTGGTCGCCAGGAACAATTTGATCTTGCCGGGTGTATCAGGGCTTTTGTCCTGTAACCCCAACACGATAAGGTCGTCTGCTTGTTGCACTTCAATGATCCGGGCGTCGCGCAGAAGATCGACATCTTTGCGCAGCAATAGCCGGAAAGGCGTCTGGTCCAGCGCCACGCGGTCCTCATTGTTCAAGTCGAGATCCTGGATCGCCAAGTATTCGCCGTCCGATACGATGATTTGCCTGGAGGGAAGCGCGTAGTCGAAGCGGAATTTGCCTGGGCGTTTGACGAAAAACTTGCCCTTGAGCTTTTTCTTGTCAGCGCCGGTCTGGACAAAATTGCCCTTCATTCCTTTGAGATCAGCAAAATAGCCGCTGACCGTCTTGACCAGTTCGGTCTGCTTTTCATCGAGTGAGATGCCAGTGGTGCCGTTGGCCGGGGCGACTTCCTGCACCCAACCGCCGTCGCCAGCCGATGGCTTGGCGGCCGTTGCAGCGCCTGGAGCCTGTGGAGTGGTGGCCGGTGCGGCCTGCGCTGGCGGTGCAGCAGGCGCTGCGGGCTTAGCTGCCTCCCCGGCATAAGCGGCGCTGGCCAAGCCAAGCACTGCAAGCGACGTGATCGTCCGGCCAAGCGCTGTCATATTCCGTCCCATCATTCCCCCAAAGTGCCCGCATCCCCAACGGCGCCGGCCATGACCGGCGAACCGCTGTATCATGTCTGCAAAAATTGCGACGACACCGGGGCGATAATCTCGAGTTGAGGGCATAGTTGACACCGCCGCCATGCGCAAGTTGCCGCCCCGGAGCTGGACCGGTTCTGGCGGCGATCAGGCCGCATCGGCGTTGCCGGGGCCTGCAACGAGAACGTCGCGCTTGCCGACCGGGTTGGCTGCAGACACCAGCCCCTCGCGCTCCATCCGCTCGATGATATCGGCGGCGCGGTTATAGCCAATCGACAGGCGGCGCTGAATGTAGCTGGTCGATGCCTTGCGGTCGCGCAGCACAATCGCCACTGCCCGATCATAGAGATCGCCCTCATTGGGTGTGCGTTCGCCGCTGGCGATATCCTGCGTTCCAGCCGTCTCACCGATCCCGTCGACATAGTTCGGCGGGCCTTGACGGCGGAGTGCGTTGGCAATCGCCTCGACTTCTTCATCTGACACAAACGCGCCGTGCACCCGAACAATCTGACCGGTGCCGCTGGAAAACAGCATGTCGCCCTGGCCAAGCAGTTGTTCGGCACCTTGTTCATTGAGGATCGTGCGGCTGTCGATCTTTGACGTGACCTTGAACGAAATGCGGGTCGGGAAATTGGCCTTGATCGTGCCAGTGATCACATCGACGGATGGGCGCTGCGTTGCCATGATCAAGTGGATGCCAGCGGCGCGCGCCATTTGCGCCAAGCGCTGCACGGCCACTTCGACGTCTTTGCCAGCGACACTCATCAGATCGGCGAACTCGTCGACCACGATCACGATGTGCGGCAGCGGCTCAAGATCCATCTTCTGTTTTTCAAACAGCGGCTGACCGGCCTTATCAAATCCGGTCTGTACCGTGCGCGCCAGCATCTCGCCGCGCTTCTTTGCGTTGCGCACGCGGTTGTTGAACATATCGATGTTGCGAACCGACAGCGAGGCCATGCGCTTGTAGCGCTCTTCCATTTCACCGACCGCCCAGTTGAGCGCCGCAACGGCCTTATGCGGATCGGTGACGACGGGCGCCAAAAGGTGGGGAATACCGTTGTAAACCGACAATTCGAGCATCTTCGGATCGATCATCAGCAGGCGGCAGTCTTCCGGCGCGTGACGATAGAGCAGCGACAGAACCATCGCATTGACGCCGACCGACTTGCCAGATCCCGTGGTGCCAGCCACCAGCAAATGCGGCATGCGCGCGAGATCGGCGACGACAGGTTCGCCACCAATCGATTTGCCAAGCGCTAAAGGCAGCGCGAATTCGCTTGTCTTGTAAGCATCCGCTTCAAGAATCTCGCGCAGCAAGACCGGCTCGCGACGCATATTCGGCAACTCAAGGCCAATGGCATTGCGGCCCGGCACGACAGCGGCGCGCACGCTAACCACGCTCATCGAGCGGGCGATATCGTCAGCCAAACCAATCACGCGCGAAGACTTGGTGCCGCGCGACGGCTCCAATTCGTAAAGCGTGATAACAGGGCCGGGCTTGATATCCTTGACTTCGCCTTTGACGCCGAAATCTGCGAGCACATCTTCCAGCAGCCGCGCATTGCCGCGCATTACCGTCTGTGTGAATTCGGGACCCGGCTTGGAGGACGCCGCCCGCTTCAGTAAATTGAGCGATGGACGCTTCCATTCCGGTTCTGATTTGCGGAACGACAGGCCACCGAGAAGGGCCGCTGCTTTGCCGCTGGCTGGCGCTGCTGCTTTGGGCATTGCAGCGGTTGCGGCTGGTGCATCTGACGCGCCCGGCGCAAATCGCGCGGCAATGGCCCGGCTGGCGTTGTCGGTGTTGACGTCGAACGCAAACGCGCGCGTTGCGGGCGGCGCATCGCGTGGCGTTGGCGATCCAAAATCAAAGGCGGCAACAGGTGGGGGCGTGCTGTGATCAACGTCGTAGCCGGCATCGCGGCTGAGCGCTGAAAAGCCACCGGTTTCATCAAAGCCTGCCGGCGCCGGCATTCCATGGTTGGCCACCACATGGGCTGCAAATGCAGCTGAAATTCCGGTTGCCGGGGCGTAACTGTGCAAATGCGGCACGCGTTCGTCGCGCGTCCACTGGTGCGGCGGCGGAAATGGTTCCGGAACAGCCAGCTCCGCGGCCGCGCCGTAAAGGCTCTCGGTCACCGGCTTGGCTTTGCTCTTGGCCGCGAACGGCCACCAAGAACCAGCCTCACGCGCCGCAGATTTGACCTGCAAAGGGTTGGGTGCCGGCATGGTCTGCGCATCGTCTGAGACCCGCGTTGCCGCCGCCTGCAGCCCGCTTCGCACAGCCCCTTCCAAATCAAAACCAATGCTCTTGGCAAAGGTGGTGACGGCAGCGGCGACCAACACAAGCGCCGACGCCAAACCCGCGCGGTCCTCGTTGATCAATCCGAACACACGCGACGCAAGCTTGAACAACGCATCACCCAGTACACCGCCTAAGCCATGATGCAACGGCCAAACGCTAGGCGCCGGCATTGCCGACAGCGCACCCGCGACAGCGAGAATGGCGAGGGGATAAAAGCCAACCTTGGTCCGCGCTGCATCAACGCGGCGGGCGCGCATCAGCTGCAAAGTCCAAACAACCGGTGCGATAAGCGCAATGACAGCGGAAAAACCAAGCGTTTGCAGCAATAGATCAGCAACGACGGCGCCGATGCGGCCCATCCAATTGCGCGGTTCGACCGTTGTTGCGTGGGTCAAACTCGGATCGGAAAACGACCAAGTGGCGAGGCTCAGCCAGACCACGCCAACGAGCGCCAGGAGGACGAGACCTCCAAAGCGTGCGAGCCAGCCCAACAGCCGGTCCTCCATCGACTGTGGCAACAGCCTTTGAGGATCGATGCCTCGTGTATCGAGCGACATCTTCGCGAACGAACTCTCATACTCAACGCAGCACGCTAACCGTGCGTTCGAGCGCTTCCCGGATTGCCGCCGCATCCTGAACCAAGGCAACGCGCACATAGTTGGCGCCAGGATTGGTTCCGTGACCGTCGTTTTGAGCCAGGAAGGCCCCTGGTATGACCTTGACGCCCATACGTTTCCATAAGGTTACCGTTGCGTCACTGCCGCCGCCAAATTGGCTCATATCGAGCCAAAGGCAGAACCCGCCGTCAGGCCGTTTGTATCCATAGCGGCCGCCCAGAACCGCATCGGCAATGGCGAATTTTTCGCGATACTGCGCACGCGCCGCCTCAACGTGGGCTTCGTCTCCCCAGGCGGCAGCAGACGCGTGTTGCACAGGCCCCGGTACGGTCGGCGCGCACATGTTGCGGATTTCGGCGAAGGCCTCCAGGAACGCCGCGTCGCCCGCGCAAAACCCAGAACGCAATCCAGGCAGGTTCGAACGCTTGGACAGCGAATTGAAGACCACCAGATTTGCGAAACGTTCGGGCGTTCCGCTTGCCACCTCAAGGCCACCCACGGGAGCAGCGCCTGTATAAATCTCCGAATAGCATTCATCCAGAAACAGCATGAAATTATGGGCGCGCGCCAACGTCAACGCTTTGAGGATATAGCCGCGCGATGCAACCGTGCCCTGCGGGTTGGCTGGCGAATTGATGAACAGCGCGCAGGTGCGGGCAAGCAAGTCCTTGTCGCGCGCCAAGGTGTCGAGGTCCGGCAGGAAGCCGGTTTCTGCGGTCGCGTTGAGATAGACCGCCTCCGCGCCGACGCCGAGAGCGCCCGCGACATAGGCTGAGTAATACGGATTGCACATCAGGATCGCCGGCCGGCCTGTTACCGCCTTGCGGCCCACCGCCGGCAGGCACGCAAAGAACAAGCCTTCGCGCGATCCGTTAAGAGCGAGGACTTCGCGGGCTGGATCAACCCCGCCAGGGATCACATAGCGCCGCGACAACCACTGAGAGATTGCACCGCGCAACTCATCTGACCCGCGGATCGGCGGGTATTTGCCGTAGAGGCTGGCTGCCTCATCGAGCTTAGCCGCGATAAAATCCGGCATCGCCTCGCGCGGCTCGCCAATCGTCAATTCAATCGGTTTGGCATGCCCCGGCTCTATGCCGCTCAACAAGCGGCGCAGCTGCGTGAACGGCGAAAGGATCGCGCCAGAGGTAAGGGACGAGAGGCTCGATGACTGCATAGTGTGCCGCCGGAAATAAAGATTGGACGAACCAGCGCATAGAACGTCCAAGCCAGCCCGTAAACGGAAAATGGGCCCGCCGGCAGGCGAACCCATTCCGAATTTCTAAAGTGTTGGGCGCGGAGCGGTTTAAGCCCTTCGCAGAACGCCAAGCAAAACAAGCAGAATCACGGCACCGATCGTGGCGGTGATAATCTGGCCGACGACGTCTCCGCCAGCGAACAGGCCAAGGCGCGGCAACAGATATCCACCCAGCAGCGCGCCAACGATGCCAACGACAATGTTGCCGACCACGCCGAAGCCATAGCCTTTGACAATCAGCCCGGCCAAGAACCCGGCAATTGCGCCGATGACGAGTAGAACAAGTAGTGCTTCGAGAGCCATCTGCCCCTCCTGTTGTTGTCACGCAGCCGTTCAGACATCCAGCACGCCCCCGAAGTCTGTCCGGAGAAATGCGCCTTGAAGGCATTGCGCGCAAATAGATGGCCGGTCGATCCGGCGATCTTCACAGGTGAAGCGCTTATCTCAGCTAAAGGTTCCGGCTCGCCCCAATATCTTTTGCGCGAAACCCCGCACCGATCATTGTTTTTGAGAATACCAATGAAAAAGCCGGGCCCCAACGAGGTCCGGCTTTTCGAAACAGCGAAGGAAACGTCAACCGCG
Organism: Hyphomicrobium sp.; assembly: GCA_013141015.1. GTDB lineage: Bacteria > Pseudomonadota > Alphaproteobacteria > Rhizobiales > Hyphomicrobiaceae > Hyphomicrobium_B. The sequence goes on from JABFRT010000042.1 coordinate 50,341, forward strand.
ATTAGCCGACGCGGAAGACAGCGCCCGAAACAGAGCGTGCGCGTTCGCGGACGCGGCCGCCATCGTTGCCCGACTTGACGATCCACTGGCCCTTTGAATTGCGGCCGGTGATCATGCCGACGTGATGCGGCCAGACGACAACAGCGCCCACCTGCGGACCGCTTGAACGGCCCCAACGCTTCCAGTTGGCAGCGAGATTGAATTCCGGGCCGCCACCAAGCTGCGTGCGCATCCACCATCCGCACCATGCACCTGGGCGGCCTTCTTCAGACACGCGCGACCGGCGCGCTTCGGCCGGCATCACACCCGCCAGCGTCACAACCGCCATCAACGCTGCAAGATAAACTCGACGCATACGAACTCTCCCGTACTTGATTTTTCAGTCTTCACTTGATTGAACGGGTCGCATCGAGCCTGCGAAAGCGTCGAAAAAAAGAGGACATATGTGCGCGCGGCCTATCGACGCCGTGCACGGCCCAAGCGTTAGTCTTGACGTTCACAAAGTTTGTCAGCGGTTTGAGTGTGTTGCGAAATCCGGCAACGGTGCTGTGGCCAATCGGCCAGCATTCCGGGGTTCAGAATGCCGCACGCGAGGCGGTCATAGTTTGCCGCCTGTGGTTGTTTTCGGCAGTAACCACCGCGCCCAACCAACGAAAAAAGGCCGGAACGGTTGCCCATTCCAGCCCCTTTGTTTGCGCAAACGGCAGACGCTCAGATACGGCCCATGCGCGCGTCGTCCTCAGGATTGGCACCGATCTTGTGGATCGAAATGTCGGCACCTTGGCGCTCGTCATCGGCTGACAAGCGGAACCCAAATGCAGCGTCCACCAGCCAATAGATGGCCGTACCGCAGACGAAACCAAACGCGGCCCCGGCGACTGAACCAACCAGCTGCGAGGCGAACGTCACACCGCCCAACCCGCCAAGTGCCTTCAAGCCGAAAATTCCGCACGCAATGCCGCCCCATAGGCCGCACAAGCCGTGCAGCGCCCAGACACCAAGCACGTCGTCGATTTTCCATTTGTCGGTCGAGATCATGAACATCCGCACGAATATTACGCCTGCAATTGCACCGGTCGCTAAAGCGCCGAGTGGATGCATGACGTCGGAACCTGCACAAACAGCGACGAGACCGGCCAGCGCACCGTTGTGAACGAAGCCCGGATCGTTACGCCCAACGATCAACGCTGACAGAATGCCGCCGCACATCGCGAGCAGAGAATTGACTGCGACCAGCCCCGAAATACCTTTCAAGCTTTGCGCGCTCATCACGTTGAACCCGAACCAGCCGACGCACAGCATCCATGAGCCCATAGCGAGCCACGGGATCGACGACGGCGGCGGGGTTATCGGGCGGCCGCGATCATATCGGCCGATGCGGGCGCCAAGCTGGCGGATGGCGCCAAGCGCCACCCACCCGCCGAACGCGTGCACCACAATTGATCCGGCAAAGTCTTTCAGCGGCGCTCCGAGCATGTTTGTGAACAGCGCGTCTTGCAGTCCGAAATTCTTGTTCCAGACAACGCCTTCTAGCAGCGGATAACCAAAGCCAACGATCAATGCGGTCGCCGCGCATTGCGGCAGGAACCTCGCGCGCTCAGCGATGCCACCGGAGACGATGGCCGGCACCGCGGCTGCAAACGTGGCGAGGAAGAAGAATTTGACGAGATCAATGCCCTGGTTGCCACTGATCGCTTCGGCGCTGGCAAAGAACGTGATGCCATAGGCTATCCAATAGCCAGCGAAGAAATAGCACAGCGTCGAAATCGCAAAATCGACCAGAATTTTGACCAGCGCATTGACCTGGTTCTTGTGGCGGACCGTGCCGACTTCAAGAAACGCGAACCCACCGTGCATGGCGAAGACCAGGATCGCCCCCATGAGCAGAAAAAAGACGTCTGCCCCCTGTAAAGTCTGCTCCATGCCAGAAATCTCCCCCGCGCTGATCGTTTTTTACGCATGCCGTCCGCTCTGACCGGTTTTGCCTAACCGCCATGCAGACGCTGCCCGTTATCTCGGCAGGGAAATCAAGAAACGGAGGAGCGGTCAACGACACCGGCTGCACGCACGCATAAAAGCACGCGGTTTCCCGAGCCTTGTTGGCTGGGAAACACGATTTGCCTTAATTTTAAGCAGTTGCCTAAGTCGTAAGCTTCATTAGCGAACGCGGCGCGGATTCATATACAGATCGGCTTCCTGGCGCTGGATATCCGGCGTCATGCGGCCAGCGCGCACTTCGCGGGCAATGCGTTTGACGTGGCGGCGCGCTTCGCCATTGAACAGGATCATACCGGCAAACAGCTTCATGATCATCATGATGCGCGGGTCCGCATGGTCGCCGCGCACCGTGCAGCGCCACTTTCCACCGACCGTCAGCACTGCACCATTGAGATAGCCGACGGTTTCGCCGGTTTGATCGATCAGTGTGTAGTCGCCGCCCAGATTGATGATGTCGCGGCGGAACCGGTAAAATTTCGGCACGCCGTCATCCATAATGAAAAACGAGAAGTGTTCGGGCAAGAATGGCCACTTGTTGGCCGAGCGTTCCAGCGTCACCAGGAAATCGTCGCCGCTGGTGTTGATCGCATAGGTGGTAACGGGCAGGCCACGCGCGCCGAGCGTCTGTTGAATCGACCGGCCCAGCATCAAATCCATGCTGGCGCGCCAGTTCAGCGTTTCCGAAAACAGCTTGAAAACAAGGCGTTTGTCCATGCCGGTTGCGTCGTTCCACAATTCCTTGCGGAAGCCGAGCACGCCGGTGCGTTCGCCATTCTCGATGATTTCAGCGAACACATCCATGTCGGTCGTGAACTGGCGCGACTTGCCCTTGTTGCGGTCGCGCTTCCAGAAGCCGAATTCGATGGAGTTGAACGGCGTGATCCAGACGTCAACCGTGAAGTCCTGCCACTTCTTTTTCAGTGCTTCATCGGCGCTTTTCTTGGGAGCGGCTTTGGCATCTTCGCGCTTTTGCGCCGCGGTTTGTGCTTTGCGGGCTTGCTCCAGGCTTTCGGCGCGCGCGTCTGCTGCGGCCTCAGCGGCGGCAGCGCGAGCCTCGGTCTCTACCGGATCCTTGCGTTGAGCGGATGTGGCCATGTCAGTCCCCAAGTATCAGCGCACACGTTGCGCATAAAACGAATCACTCGAGAACCCTAGCATCGCGCTTGCGCAACGCCGCGGCAGCGCTGAATTTTGCAGTGGGAAAAGCCAACATACCGAGCATGGCCAATGTGGATTAGGGCGGTGGCACGACCGGTGACGGCAGCGGCTCGAAGTCCGGCAACGGCGGCAAATCCGGCGGCTTCGGCGTAATGGGCCCTGGCTCCGGCGGCGGTCCAGGTTGGTTTGGATTGGGGTTGTGAGGATCGGGCAGTCCACCACCCATCGGCAGCAGATCGCGTGTGTTCACTGGTCTCGTCATTCGGCGCGCCTCCGCACATTGCAGATCCTGCACCTCAACCCCAATGCTGTGCGGAAAGTTCCGCAAAGGCTTGATGCATCAAAGGTTGATCACGCTGATGGAACGCTGCGGCGGAAGCCACGTTTAGCTTCCACACGCCCAAGACAGCGCATGCTGCGAATTTGAGGCTGCTTTGGAGGCTGGCCGATGAAAACCAAATCAAACACAATGTCGCCGCAGGACGTGACGCTGGCAAAGACCAGCCCGACCGCGATTTTCGACAGTCCAGCCGAGGTTCTCGCCCGGCACGAACTTTCACGCGAGCAGAAAATCGAAATCTTGAAAAGCTGGGAATTGGATGCCCGCGCTCTTCAACGGGCGACGGATGAAAGCATGGGCGGCGGCGAACCGCCCGAACTCGACGCCGTCAACAAGGCGCTTTTGACTTTGGACCCGAAAGACAAGACCCGCGATCAGTTCGGCAAGGCGCCAACCAAAATTTGAGCTTGCTATCGCCCGCCGAAAATCGCCGAGCCGACGCGGACGTGGGTGGCGCCGAAGGCAATAGCTGTTTCATAGTCGCCGCTCATGCCCATGCTAAGGCCCTTGAGACCCAGTTCGCGCGCAAGTTTTGAGAGAAACGCGAAGTGCACGGCCGGTTCTTCCTCAACGGGCGGAATGCACATCAAGCCGGCGATATCGAGCTTCAATGCCTCGCGGCACATCGCAACGAACGCCTTTGCGTCAGCCGGCATCACGCCGGCTTTTTGTGGTTCTTCACCCGTGTTGACTTGAACGAACAATTCAAGACGCTTCGGTTGCTTGGCCATTTCTTCAGCAACCGCGCGCGCAATCTTCGGCCGGTCAATGGTGTGAATGGCGTCGAACAGGCGGACGGCATCGGCGGCTTTGTTCGATTGCAGCGGGCCAATCAAATGCAATTTGAGATCTGGGAATTCAACGCGCAAGGCTGGCCATTTGCCTTGCGCTTCCTGAACCCGGTTTTCGCCGAACACGCGTTGGCCAGCGGCAAGCGCCGGGCGGATCTCGTCTGCGCTGAACGTCTTTGATACCGCGATCAGCGCCACGCTTGCTGCTTCTCGCTTCGCGGCCTTGGCCGCGTCCGCAATCCGGCAGCGCACATCCGCCAAACGTCCGGTGATATCGTCCGCAATTGTCTCGCCGCTCAAGCTCGTCATCCTTAATGCTGCGCCACCCATGTCTTAATGCCGGAGACAGGTCATTGATTACTTGTGGCAACACTTCTAGCTATTCCGCTTTGCCTGCGGCACCCTACATAACGTCTCGACGCAGCCACGAAACAAAAAACAACACCGGAGATCGCCCAATGCTGAAACTCGCCGACGCACGCCGCATCATCGCTGCCGCGGAAAAAGAAGCCGTCAAGATTGGCCAGCCGATGAACATCGCCGTCGTCGACGAGGGCGCCAATCTGATCGCCCACGTGCGCATGGACAATGCCTGGATCGGCTCTATTGACATCTCGATCAACAAGGCTTTCACCTCGCGCGCCTTCAACATCTCGACCAAGGAGCTCGCTGAAAACAGCCAGCCGGGCGATCAGTTCTTCGGCATTCACGCATCGAACCACGACCGCGTCATGATCTTCGCCGGCGGTATTCCGTTGAAGGACAAGAACGGCATCGTGATCGGCGCAATCGGCGTCTCGGGCGGCGGCGGCGCGCAGGATCATCAGGTGGCCGAAGCGGGAGCCGCAGCCCACACCTGCTAAGCCCAGCCTGTCAATTTGAAAAAACGCGGCGGGCGAGGCTGATGCTTTGGCCCGCCGTTTGTTTCCCATCCGCAACGGTTACGCCCCGCCGTCCACCCTTGTTTGCAGACGTGGGCTTCCATAGCGCTCGAAATCGTGATCCTCGCTCGACAACAGATCGAGGTACTTGCGATTGATGAACACCTTGTCCCGCCAGACTTTCTCTTCTTCCAGCATGCCGATAGCGACCAGCTGTTTCAGATAGCCTGATGCAGTCGTTCGATTTCCCAAGTCATGCGCGGTCAGATTTTCGATGCGGCAGTACGGCTGGGTAAACAGAAGCTCGACCAGCTCGCGCGAATAGAGCCGCGGGCGCGTGGCGCGCAGATATGTTGCGGCTTCCTGCATCAACGCCCGGATGGCGTGAACCTTTGCGTTGGTCCAACGCGCTGTTTGTTCAACAGCGGTCAGCATATAAATGATCCATTCTTCCCACGCTGCGTCGCGCGTTACCCGGGCCAGCTTGTCATAGTATTCGGCGCGCGTGCGCAAGATGTGGCGGCTCAAGTACAGCGTCGGTTTGTCAAGTAGCCCGGTCTGGATGAGAAACAACAAGTTGAGAATGCGTCCGGTTCTGCCATTGCCATCGCTGAATGGGTGGATGGCTTCAAACTGATAGTGCAGCACAGCCATGCGAATAAGCGGATCGACGTCACTGTCTGAATTGACGTATCGCTCCCAGTTGCCGAGCAGGTCGCGGATGATGGGCGCACCTTCAGGGGGGGTGTAAATGACCTCGTCAGTCGCGCGGTTTTTCAGTGTCGTGCCGGGCGTCGCGCGGACATCGAGGTCTGTGCCGGTAATTGTCCGGCAGGTGTCAATGGCGATACGCGCGGTCAGCGGCCGGTCGCTCAGCGCTGTGAAGCCTTGATGCAGCGCCGTCCGGTAGCGCAGCGCTTCCTTGGCCGCCGGATCGCCTGCCGGATTGTCGTGGCCGAGGCTTGCTTCGCGGAACAGCGAGTCGTTCGTCGTCACGATATTCTCGATCTCAGAGCTGGCCCGCGCTTCAAGCATTGGAATGGCGTTGATCAGGACAGAGTCATCGGGGATCAGTTGCCCCGAAACCCTCAGTTCCGCGAGTTCGCTCCGGGCCGCCACGCAGCGCTTCAAGATGGCCTTGGTTTCAAGTTCGGCTAAAGGCGGCAGAAGCGGCAGGCCATTGTAAGGCTGGGCCGGGTGATGAGCCGGCGGGTGCGGCCTTGGCTTTACAGGCTGGCCCGGCCGGGCTTTGCCCGCTGCCGGTTTTGCGGTTGGCTTTGATTTGGGTTTTGTCATATTCATTTTCTGGCTGTTTTTGAACATGATAAGCGACTCATGTTCAAGGCATGCTCATGATACCTCAATCATGTTCAAATTCGCAATATTTTTGCGCATGATGGCGGCCTTGTGCGCGACCACCGATCATGATCCGCCCGTCATGCGCCATTTCTAACCATTTTTGCACATGATAGTGCCAGCAAACCCGCCTTGACCCCTGGAACCAATCGGGGCCATTAACGCGTTCGAACTCCAGACAGAGATCCCACCCGCTCATGGCCTCCGAACGCTACAACGCCCCGGCACGCGAAAAGCACTGGCAGAAGATCTGGGACAAGGGCCAGATTTTTAAAGCCAGCGACGATGAGACGAAGCCGAAGTGCTACGTGCTGGAGATGTTCCCGTACCCGTCGGGCCGCATCCACATGGGGCATGTGCGCAACTACGCGATGGGCGACGTATTTGCCCGCTATAAGCGCGCCAAGGGCTTCAACGTGCTGCACCCAATGGGCTGGGACGCGTTCGGCATGCCAGCCGAGAACGCCGCTATGGAGCGCAAGGTACATCCCGGCAAGTGGACTTATGCCAACATCGACACGATGCGCGGCCAGCTGAAAAGCATGGGCCTGTCGCTCGACTGGTCGCGCGAAATCGCAACCTGTTCCCCCGACTACTATCAGCACCAGCAAAAGCTGTTCCTGGATTTCCTGGCCAAGGGTATCGCCTATCGCAAATCGTCGAAGGTCAACTGGGATCCGGTCGATCATACCGTTTTGGCAAATGAACAAGTCATTGACGGCCGCGGCTGGCGCTCGGGCGCGCTTGTTGAACAGCGCGAGCTGACCCAATGGTTTTTCAAAATCACTGACTACGCCGAGGAACTGCTGCGTGACCTCGACACGCTGACCAACTGGCCGGAAAAAGTCCGCCTGATGCAGGCCAACTGGATTGGCCGCTCGGAAGGCATGTTGATCCGCTGGGCGGTTGATCCCAAAACCGCACCCAAGGGCACAAGCGAAATCGAGGTCTACACCACGCGGCCAGACACATTGTTTGGCGCGTCGTTCCTTGCGGTCGCCGCCGATCATCCCATCGCCAGGGCCGCAGCAGAAAAGAACGCAGCACTTGCAGAATTTTGCGACGAATGCCGCCGTCTTGGCACCTCGGTCGCTGAAATAGAAGCAGCGGAAAAGCGCGGCTTCGACACCGGCATCCGCGTCACGCACCCGTTCGACAAGGATTGGCAGCTGCCGGTTTACGTCGCCAACTTCGTGCTGATGGACTACGGCACCGGCGCGATCTTCGGCTGCCCGTCTGGCGACCAGCGCGACATGGATTTCGCGCGCCGTTATGATCTGCCCGTCGTGCCAGTCATTCTGCCGCCCGGCGAAGATGCCAGCAAATACACGCTGAAAAGCAAGGCTTACGAAGACGACGGCGTGATGATCAACTCGCGCTTTCTCGATGGCAAATCAACCAAGGACGCGTTTGAAGAGGCAGCCGCGCGCCTCGAAAAACAAAAGCTCGGCAAGGGCCCGCAAGGCGCGCGCAAGGTCAACTTCCGGCTGCGCGACTGGGGCATTTCCCGCCAGCGCTATTGGGGCTGCCCGATCCCAATCGTGCACTGCAAAGATTGCGGCGTCGTGCCGGTCGCTGAAAAAGATCTGCCGATCAAACTTCCCGAGGACGCAACGTTCGACAAGCCGGGCAACCCGCTCGACCGCCATCCGACGTGGAAAAATTGCGCCTGCCCGAAGTGCAACAAGCCGGCGACGCGCGAAACCGACACGATGGACACGTTCGTCGATTCATCCTGGTACTACGTTCGATTTACAGCGCCCAAGGCCGCGACTCCGGTAGAAAAGAAAGCCGCGCAATACTGGCTGCCGGTTGACCAATACATCGGCGGCATCGAGCACGCCATTTTGCATCTGCTGTACTCGCGCTTCTTCGCCCGCGCGATGAGCGACACGGGGCATCTCGCATTCGCCTCCAACACCCGCGAGCCGTTCGGCGCGCTGTTCACCCAAGGCATGGTCACGCATGAGACCTACAAGTCTCAGGACGGCTATTGGCTGCTGCCCAACGAAGTCAAATTCGAAGGCGAAGGCGCCGCCCGCCACGCCATCGAAGCCGCAACCGGACGGCCCGCCACCATCGGCTCCATCGAAAAGATGTCGAAGTCGAAAAAGAACCTCGTCGATCCCGACGACATCATCGCCCACTACGGGGCCGACTGCGCCCGCTGGTTCATGCTGT
>JABFRT010000010.1 GCA_013141015.1 Hyphomicrobium sp.
CGGCTGATGGCACGCTGCCGCTTTGAAATGGCACGCGCGAGGGCCGCGCGCTCTACTACCACGCCTTCGCGGTCATGCCGCTGAGTTTGCACTGGCAGAGTTAGGCGCATCACGCGGCGAAGATTGGTACGCGTTGGGCGACGGCGCGTTACATCGCCCCCCTTGTGCGAAGACAGCGAAGGCCTGAACAATCCGCGATTTTCGATAAACTCGCAGGCGTGCCGCAACAGCGCCCGGTGAAACCGGAACGGTTGGGTGCGCTCTACGACGCGCGTTTTTATCGGGCGTCTCAGGACGCGCGAGCAACCCAGCAAACACCGCTGGCTGGGTGGGCAAGTGGATGTGCTCGGCAAGGTGCTGGAAGAGAAAAAATAGGCGGCGACGGATTGCGATCTATCGAACGCTTTTGGCGTGGAGGCGTTGAACAGGAGTTTACCGCGCGAAACCTTTCAACACTTGAAGGATGAGGTGCCATGAGGATCAACGTCGAAACAACGGTCGATGCGCCGCTGGAGCAGGTCTGGCGCGCATACACGACACCCGAAGATATCGTAAAGTGGAACGCTGCGTCTGACGACTGGCATACCACGAAAGCCAGTGTCGACTTACGCGAGGGCGGCGCATTTTCCTCCCGTATGGAGGCCAAGGACGGCAGCATGGGATTCGACTTCGCCGGAACCTATACCAAGATCGTGCCGCAGAAATTCATCGAATACGCCTTCGGCGACAGAAAGGCCGAGGTTGAATTTACACCGGGCCCAAATGGCGTCACAGTCCGCGTGTCGTTCGACAGCGAGCCCACGCATTCCATCGAGCAGCAGAAAGCCGGCTGGCAAGCCATCCTGACAAATTTTGCGCGGCACGTGGAAGCCAAGCAAATGAGTGCTGGACGTTCCAAGGCATAGGCCTCGCCGCGTGAAACAGCCCGCGTAGCACGGATCAATCAAAGCGAAGAAATGGGCGGGTTAGGTTCCGCCCCTTCACTTGGCGGAACCGTAACCCGCCGGCAACAAGTAAGATGTTGCATCGTTCTTTGCCGAGGCTCGGCGGATTACGGATTGGCCCCAGAAACCGTACCCAAGAATTCAGAAAACGGTGCAACGCCAATCCTAATCCGCCCTACAATCCTTCGTTTTGAATGATCCGTGCTACGCGGGCTGAGTTCATTGCTGCTTTATTTCACCGGCAGCCTTCCAAGCGCGAGCAAGATTCAGTGCTTGATCTGTGATAGCGCGCCAGTCCTTCATGTAATCTGCCAAGAACTGGATATTGAACAAAAGCTCATCTGGCCTCGAATAGAAAAATCCTTGGCAGTCGAATAAGCCATGCGGAAATTTTATCCTTCGGTAGCACGTGATCCGCACTTGCTGATCGCCATCATCAAACGTGGCGTATTCGAAATTCTCCGGAGCAGCCAAGTGCTTGAATTTCGCCAAGCCGAATTCATCTTCTTGTCTGGGCCAGCCATCAGAAAATTGTGCGCGCATTTGCTTCAGTGTTTCATAAGGCGTCAAGTTTCCGTCGCCGGGTCGAAGCGGTCTCAGCGACCGCACCATGACAACATGCTGATCGTCGCGCAGTGGTGGCCAGCCCTCTTCGGGTTTGCGCCACTTTCGGTGATTGTCAAAGCCCATGTCGCGCAGGGAAGGACGCCCGTCAGGCATCCAGAACGGAAATGCAGTAAGCGGTGCTATGTTCTCACGTTCTGTAGTTGCCTTTAGAAGGTGCGGTCCAAAATATGCTGCAGGGATTCGGAACCGCATCGCATCGACCGTCAAAGTCACGTAAGATGCCGGATCCGCGTAACATTCGCTTGGCAAATAGAGCGACGGACTGTCGTGATTTGTACACCGGCCATTGCCGTACTGCGAATGACTATCCATGGCACGCCCAACACCACTTTGCTGCGACAACCGATTGGCAACGCGTGTTGAGGCGAGTAGAGCAAGTGCAATCGCGGCTATTGCAGACCACAAAACTGCCCATCGCCAAACCATTTTTCTTTCGCCTTTTCGAGGCTCGGCGGATTACGGATTGGCGCAACGCCGGAAACACAATCAAAAAGCCATCACAAGGCCAATCCTAATCCGCCCTACATTTCTTCGCTTTGATTGATCCGTGCTACGCGGCACTCACCGCCTGCGCCAGAAAGCTGCTCATCTACGCCAATACCGTACTGGCCAGAAACAACTTGGGTCAAAAATGCAGCGTCGAATCTCTAATGCTTGCTACAAGTGTCCGTTTTTATGCGGGCTACGCGGGCTCCTAGCTGCCTTGACCTGCGTGAAAGACGTATTGAACTTTGTAGAAAACAAACTGGCGACCCGTGTCTCGACCCTGCCCAAGCCCCATTCCGTTTCCAATTCCATCGACCGTGTAGACGACTTGGTCTCCGAAAAACATTGAAGCTTTGCCGCGCGTCATTGATCTATCTTGTGGATCGAGAAACGATAGATAGTCACGTCCGCAATGGGCGAACCCATTGTACTTATCGTCCACGAGGACTTTGAACTGGAACTCCTTCCAACGCCGGACATCGGCGCCGCTTGGTGAAGGGCCGCTATAGCCAGGGGTCAATATAGGAAAATAGTCCGCAGCAAAACGATCCGGGAATAGGGGCGGCTTTCCCACTGTCTTGCCGCTGCGCAAAGGCATTCCCGATACGCGCGCCAAGTCATCTGAAGGACTGGCATGATAATGGTGCCAGACTGGGTCGGCGGAAGACTTCCTGAGTTGGGGGTCATCAAGGATATTCCAGATCGATTTAATTTCTTCAGTTGGCCTAGAAGCCAACCACCAGTAGCTCGAATCTGCACGGGCGTAGCGCGTCAAAGCCGCTTGCATTGCTTCGGGCAGTTTTCGTCGAACTGAAAAATAGCACTGCCAGTACCTCCGCTGCATGAGCGCTGCGTCATGAGCGGGACCAATTTCACCCCAAGGCCCCGGCAGGTCTCCGGCCTGAACATATTCGGCCTTGGCAGTTGCACGCCAATTGTCCCAATCCGCTTTGGTAGCTGGCGAGATTTTCGTTCCGCCAAACTTCAGCTTCGATAGAGGGCTTTCATAAGCTGCTTCGCTGACATAGCCCCAACCATGCGACAGGTCTTTGGCATCTTCAAACCAGACAACGAGGGGCAACACATCTTTGGGCACCCAACCACTATCAGTTGAGAGTTCGGGGTCGCCTTTGCGCGTCTGGGAACACAACGCAATCGACTTCACCATCACCGCACTGCCGTCCTTGGTCGCGCGGTACATCCTTTCAGGTTGGATCTCTGGATTCAAAACCGACGGTTTTTCAGGCGTAGGCGCCGGACCAAGAAACGGCTCGAATAGATTGCAAGCGACGATGTAGTCAAAGTCAAGGTTCTCATCGCTGTGACTAAGTTTCACTTGAACACGATAAAAAGACTCGAGGTCTTCAAGCTCTTTTTTGTAGTCAGCGGGTTGATAGAGGCGCACGACTCCAAGTCCCCCGAGCGCGGCCAAGCAAACCATCATAAGGAGCTTTTGTTTCACTTTGGTATCGCTCCGCGGGCAAATGCAAGCTGGGAGCAAAGCCCCAGAAAAAAAAATCTGAAGCTAAGTACTGTGTGTGAAAAATAGCAAGTAACGCGAGAATTCTCGTGCGCAACTTGCTTCAGCGAAATATCTTGTCCAGCTGATTGAACTGCGGACGAAGCATCTTCCGTATCATGCGATTGTCCCACTTGGTCCCTGACCAGACGTAGTCTTTAGGTTTTTCCGAACACTAGCCATTCCTTCGCACATCGCGCAAGCAAGAAATCCGTCCCCGTCTCTTTTGGTTATCGAGAGCTCACTACGACTGCGTCCTATCGAGGGTCCCGACCTTGTAGCTACCGTCCTTCGTCCGCGCGCGCTACGCGAGCTATCCAACCCGCATTAGGCTTATCAAAGCGCGGTTTTCTAAGTCGTTGCCGAAAACCGAGCGGCTAAGTGCCGTCCACGAGAAGAAGGGTGAGCGCGGCATCTGGCAGCGGCGATATTGGGAGCACTACATCCGCGATGAGCGTGATTACCGCAATCATGTCGCCTATTGCTATTACAATCCGGTCAAACACGGTCATGCCGCGCGCATCAAGGATTGGCCGCAATCCACGTTTCACCGCGACGTGAGAGCGGGCCGGTTCGAGCCTGATATCGAATTCGGGGATCGAGAATTCATGAAACTTGAAACGGGTGAAGATGCAAGGGCGGGTTAGGATTGGCGTTGCACCGTTTCTTGAATTCTTGGCTACGGTTTCTGGGGCCAATCCGTAATCCGCCGTGTCTCGACAAGGAACGTGGCAACATCGCGCTTGGCTCGCCGGCGGATTACGCGGCGCGTGCAAAGCGCCGCTCCCCTCCTCACTTCCCTTTCAGCGCTTCCGCAGCGTCGACAATGCCGGCGCCCATGTCTTCGGCGATCAGTTTGGGCGGTTGACGGGCGCTTTTTGAAAGACCGTCGCGGATGTCTTTTGGCGTCGCCTTGGGATTTTTCTCGAGCATCAAGGCGGCGATGCCGGAGACGTGCGCTGCAGCCATCGACGTGCCGGACGACATTTCATAGCCGCCCTTGGGTGCCGCGCCGATGATTTCGACGCCGGGCGCTGCCACCGCAATATAGGTTCCGCGATTGGCGCTTTTGTAAATCACGTCTTTGTCGTCAATCGCCGTCACGGCGATGACGTTCGGGAATGCGCCGGGGTAAGCGGGCGGTGCGTCCGGTCCGCCATTGCCGGCAGCGGCGACGATCACGACGCCTTGCTTGACGGCCGCAGCAATCGCTTGCCCGAGCAGCGGATCATTAGGCCCGGCAAAGCTCATGTTGACGACGCGCGCGCCGTTCAACACGGCCCAATCGAGACCTTTCAAAATTGCCAGCGTGTGCGATTGCGCCGAGGGGTTGGCGCCTTTCGCAAACGCGCGCACACCAAGGATCTGGGCTTGCGGCGCGACGCCCTGCAATTGCGTCCGCGCGGCGACAATGCCGGCGATGTGGGTGCCGTGCAACTCGGCTTCGGCTTTACTTTCGCCGAGCGCATCGAACGCCGTGGTGATGGCACCGCCAAACACCGGATGGCTTGCGTCAATCGCTGTATCAATAACCGCGATTTTAATTTTGCTGCCGGATGCGATTTTATGGGCCTCATTGAGATGCAATTTCTGCGGCGCGTATTGCGGCAGCATTTTTCCGGCCGCCGCTCCGTTTGCCGTGAACACGTAGTTCGGTTGCGCGACTTGCACGCGGGCATCCGCTGACAATTGCTGCACGACGCCGGCGACGGAGCGCGTATCGGGAATGCGCAAGCGTACGACGCGCGTGCCGAGCAAGTTTGAAACGTACAGCGTATCGCCGTCGAGACCGAGGTCTTGGCTGAGTTCATAGACGGTGTTGGCGGTTGCGCCCGGCCCAAGCGTGACGATGACTTCGCGCGGGCGGCTGTCGGGCACGATTGCGCCGGTGACGGGCGGCGGCGCGCCATCACCGCGCGGGCTGGGGCGTGGAATGAATGGCTGGCCGGGATTGATTGTTACGACGCGATTGGGAAAGCGCGGCGCGTCCGGCGGCACAGCTGGCCGGCCTGTCTGAGGTTCAGGTCCGCGATCCGGTGGGCCATCGCTATCGGTTGAGGGAACGGTGTCCGAACCAGAGCTTGGACCGATGCCTGGCCCGTGCGGCAAGCGGCGCAGAATTTCAAGCACCGTCACGGCGTCAGGGAGTCCATCGGCACTGCCGCCCTTCGGCGGGTCGCCGCGGGTTGGCCCGCCGGGTGATTGACCGTCACCTGTTCGATCGCCACGGGAGGGGCCGGTTGGAATAGGCAGAGTGGGTATCGGTATTCCGGGCCCACCGCCGGCGGGTCCACCTCCAGCCTTGGGCCCATCCGGCACGCCCGGCACGGTCCGCGATTGTGCGAACACCGCATCAGGCGCGGCCGTGCCGATCACTGCAAGCAGTGCAAGTGAAGACAACGCGAAGTTCAAGCGCGGCATGACCCACCTCACGGCGTTGGAGCGGCAGAAGCGGAAGCGAAGGCAAACAGATCCGTTCGGGCTTTGAGTTTGGCAATTGCCGCATCAAGGCCAGCGGCCGTCAGCACCGTGTCCGACAGGCGCACGCGGTAGACGCCGCCCGATTTCGGGCCGTCGGCAATCAGATATTTGTTGTCGGCCAGAAACGCCGACAAAGTACCGGCGGGCGCTGCCGGTTGCAGGGCGACCAGCGCGAACGACCCGCTGGCAATGTTGGCGCCAGGACCGGATGCTGTTTCATAGCCGCCGCCCACCGGACCCGATGCCGGACGGTTCGAGAGCAGCGAGCCGATGGAGGCTGCCTGCACGGCGATGGCCAACGCAGCGGCGACACCAGCAAAGGCCAGCTGGCGCGGCGCGAGGCCGCTGATCCACACGCCAATGCGATCAATGAGCGACGCTTGCACAGCATGCAACCGCGCCGATGGCGAGGACGCCAAACTTTTCTGCAAGCGCGCAAGACCATCTCGCGGGGCTGGTATCGACGCATTGTCGGCAAACACAACGTCGGCTTCATCACGCGCAAGCGCGATATGCTCAAGCACCTCGGGGTGCGCCTTGGCGTAGCTATCAACGCGGGCTTTATCGCTGACGCTGATCTTGCCGGAAACGTACCACGGCAACAGTGCTGCGATTTCGTCGGCTTCGCTGAGAATTCCGGTTTCGCTTTTCATGGCTTTGCTCATCTCATGGCCACCCTCTGTCAACGCCGCGGGCTTTGAGAAGCTCAGACAGCTTCTTGCGCGCATAGAACATGCGGGTTTTAACGGTTGCCTCGGGAATACCGAGAATTTCAGCGGCCTCCGATACCGATTGCTCTTGATAGTAGACGAGATCAAGGATCTCGCGGTGTTCGGTCGAAAGGCCTTGCATCGCGGCGCGCATGGCGGCCGCTTTGTCTAATTTCTGCGAGGTGACCTCGGGCGTATCGGCATCGTCCTCGATCTGGCCCGCCGTCTCTTCGTCATAGCCGGACACCTCGCGCTTTTTGCGCAGCGAGGAGACGGCCTTGTTATGCGCAATCGAGATCAGCCACGTCGCCGGCTCTGACCGGCCCTCGTAACGCGCCGCTGATTGCCACACACCTAGGAAAACTTCGTTCAAGAGTTCCTCCGCGACTGCCTCATTGCGCACGACCCGCGTCAGATAGCGGAACACACGCGTCTGGTTTCGAGCGAACAGGCGCTCCAGGGCTTTGGCGTCACCGCCGGCGATGGCTTTGATCAACGCTCGGTCGTCTAACGCGGCTTCCATGGGTGTCTGCACTCTTGGGGCTTTGGTCGCGGAGAAAATGGAAAAGGTTCACGAAAACAGTTAATGCGGCGGCTGGCAATCATCGACGGGAGGTTGCCAGAGATGCCCGTCATCTGCCAGTGCCGCTTTGTGAGCGGCAAATTCCGGCGCGCAATTTTTTTCGAACAATACTTATCCTCCCCCCTATTGACCCGGCGTACACTCAAAGCACGTGGCGATGAACCTTTGCGGGACCCGCTGCGACCGAAGCCTTGATGGCAGGTTTGCCTGCTTTTGCTGGGTCGAGGCGATGGAGAGCGGCGATGTTGGATGATATGGTTACGGCGGATATTTTTATAGCGCAGCGCACAACGGGGCAGCCGATGACGCGGAAAACATTTCAGGTTGCATCCGCCACAATTGGCGCGTGTATGTGGTTCGTGCTTGCGGTTTTGATCGCCGCGCCCTCGCTTGCCCAAACCGCGATCATCAAACGGGGCGATGCCGTCGTCACCGGGTTCTCCGGCTCCAAGACCGCAAGGGACGTGCCGGCCGACGTGCATCCGCTCGACCGGACGTTCATCGATTTGGACGGCAGCTCCGCCCAGGTGTTCGATCTGTCGGAGCTTGGCACAGGCCCGCGCGGACAAGTTTCCGACGTTGCCGCCAAACTCAAAATCAAAGCGGCGGAAACCGGCCAGGTGTTCGGCGTGACGCTGGACGATACAGCCGCGCCGAATGCCTATGTGACGGCAACGTCGATGTTCGGCTTGCAGATTGTCGCGCGTGATCAGGATGGCAAGATAGGCCGTCTTGTCGATGGCGCAGCGGATGGCGAATGGATGCCCGGCCAGTTCGGTCCCGGCAACAACCCCGGCGCGATTTACAAGATCGACGGCGTCACAGGAAAAGCCTCGCTGTTTGCGACGGTCAAACTCGATGGCCGCGACAATGCCGGGCCAGCGCTCGGCAATATCACGTTTGATGCGCGGACGCGCCAGCTGTTCGTCTCCGATCTCGAGACCGGCATGATCCACCGCATTACGCTCGATGGCCAGGAACGCGACGTGTTCGATCACGGTGACGCTGGCCGCAAGGCGCAGGAACTCGATGTTGTCGCCTATGACGAGACGCGGCGCATGGATATCAAGCGCGCCTCGTTCAAATCCGAAGATCCGGCGACCTGGGGCTATGCGGACGCGCGCCGCCGCGTGTTCGGTCTGGCGGTTTCCAAGGGCCGCTTGTACTACGGCATTGCGGAAGGCCCGTCGGTCTGGTCGGTCTCTATCGATGACGAAGGCGATTTCGGCGCGGATGCGCGCATTGAGCTGGAGCCGAAGGGCACCAACGCCGGGACCGACATCACCGATATTCTGTTCGACGGAGCTGGCGTGATGATCCTGTCGCAGCGCGGCGGCATTACCGGCAACTACGACTACACGACATTTGCCAAGCCGCAGCAGTCGAGCGTGCTGAAATACAAGTGGAGCGAAAAAGAAGGCCGCTGGCTGGATGCGCCCGGCGAATACGCGATTGGCTTGAAAAGCGATTTCCACGCCACCCAGGGTGGCGTGGCGTTGAACTACGGCTACGACAAGTCCGGCAACATCAACTACGGCGCCTGCCGCCAGACGCTGTGGACGACCGGCGAACATTTGCGCGAGGGCGACGACCTTGTGCGCGTCTCTAGCGGCGGGGCGCGGATCGTATCGGGCTTGCAGGGAAACTATAAAGCGCGCCTGCGCCCCGACAACGCGCCGCCATTTGAATCGTGGTTCACCGATTACGATGGCCGCCACGAAGACGCGCAAGCCTTCGGCCATATTGGCGACGTGGCGATTTACGCGCCGTGCGAACCGTCAAAGGCTTCGCCGCCGCCAGTGGGAACCGATGGCTACGTTCCGGAAGACCCGGAATGGTATCCGCCGTACATTCCGCCATCCGATGAGCCGGGTCTGACACTCGAAAAGCGCTGCCACCCAGGCGCGATCGGCGGCAAAATCCGCTGCACGATTTCAGTCAAGAACCTGTCGGGTAAAATCGCTAGCCAGGACATCAAGATCACCGACGTGACCAAGACCATGTTTGGTCCAGGTGCCGGAACGGTGGTGCCGATTGCGTCCGCGATACCGCTCAACCCGGGATTCACGTGTTCAGCAACGCCAACGCTCGACTTCTGGTGCACGATGCCAGCCGCAGTTCTGCTGCCGGGTGAAGCGGCGGGCGTCGATGTGTTCATCGATACGCATGACCTGGCGATGGCCGGAAACCTCGGCTTCCGCAACTGCGCATATCTGAAACACCCGGACGGCTACGCGAAGGCCTGCGCTGAGGGCGGCACCGATATCGTTGTCGAAAAAATCGGGCCAGGCGTCTGCTTGCCGGGGGCTAACTGTAAGTTCGGTTTGAAAATCGCCAACGTGGGCACGATGCCCTACAATGGCGACGTGTTGCTGGCGGATGCGATGTTCGTCGGCGGCGCGGCTGTCAATGCGCCCGTCACGGCTGTCAATCCGCCGATCCCGTGCATCGCCGGTAATACCAACCAGCTGCCGTTCACGTGCGTGACGCCGCTGTCGCTGATGCCGGGCGAAGAGCACACCCACTGGGTCGACGTGACGATGCCGGCTCCTGGCGGGTATTGGGCGCACAACTGCTTCGGCGCGCTTGATCCGGCGTTGATGCCGGTTGGACCGGTGCCGCCAGGACTTGGACTTGGTGGCGCGGGCGCTGGCAACCCGAGTTGCGTCTGGGTGCACGTGCCGTTGCCGAAGCCCAACTTGAAGCTGACCAAGTCAACGCTCAATGGCGGGCTGTGCGATAAGGTTGGCGCAAACCTGCACTGCAAATATGAAATCGCAACCCGCAACCAGGATGCGATTGCATTCAACGCGCCGTTGAAAATAACGGAAACGGTTGCGGCAGGCGCAACGTTGATTGCCGCGACTGCGCCGTGGGTGTGTGCGGGCGGGCCGCCGGACTACGTTTGCGATACCGGCGCGAATGTCGCGATCCCCGCTGGTGGCACGGTCAAGTTCAACGTGACGGTGTCGATGCCGGTCGCGGTTTCGGAAGCGTCGTTCTGCAAGGTGCCAAATACGGCCAAGATCACGACGCCGGCCGGCGGCGCGGCACCGAACCTGGATGCAGGCGACGATCAGTCTTCGGCAACGGCCTCGACGTTCGGCTTGTTCTGGGAAGACCCGGTCACGGGCATCACATTCGTGATGTGCGACCCGACCAACTTGAAGGTCGAGAAGAAATCCATCGGCGACTGCACCAAATCCGGCGACGCGTTCAGCTGCGGCTATGACGTGACCGTGACCAACACAGGTCCCGATCCGTACAAGGGCCCGGTGCGGCTTGATGAGAAATTCGGAACGGCTCCGCAAAGCGTGACGTTCGGCGGCGACTTCACCTGCAATGGTGGGGCTGCTGACTACAAATGCGAGACGCCGGTCGTGACTTTGGCGAAGGGCCAGAGCCTGACGGTGACCGTCAAAGCCAAGGTTGCGGCTCAAGGCGCGTGCGACTTGAAGAACACCGCGACGATGACCTTCCCGCCGGTCGGCTCGAAGGGCAATGGCAAGGGCGATGACGACAGCGCATCGGCGTCCGCCAACGTGCCGTCAGCCGATTGCGACCGGCCGCAGACGACGCCGGTGCCGCCAGTGCGCCGTTGCCCGGACGGATTACCAGTGCCGCGTTCGGGCAAGTGCCCGTGCCCGGATGGCAAGGTGTGGAGCCGGTCTTCGAATTCATGCGAAGGCGATGAGCCAGACGAGCCGCAGGGTTGCACGCCGGGTCCGCACGAGTTCAAGACCGCGAAGGGCCGCTGCATCTGCGACGACGGCTATGCACGCAACGACCTGGGCAGGTGTGTACCAGAAGACAACGAGCCGCAGGGTTGCGTTCCGGGTCCGCATGAGTTCAAAACGCCGAAAGGCCAGTGCGTCTGCGAGGACGGCTACGAGCGTGCCAACAACGGACCCTGCATCAAGGAACAGGTAGAGACGACACCTGAACCGCAAGGCTGCACGCCAGGGCCGCATGAGCACAAGTCCCGCAAGGGCGCGTGCGTGTGCGACGACGGTTTCTCGCGCAACGGCAAAGGCCGGTGTGTGGCAGACAGCAACCCGGCCGGCGACTGCAAGGACAAAGGCTGGCGCTGGACGGGCTCGCGCTGCGTGCCGCCCGCTGACCCGGGTGCGGATTGCCGCAACGACGGCGGCAAGTGGACGGGATCGCGCTGTGTCTATCCGCCGAAAGATCCGCCGAAGCCTAAAGTCTGCCCGGATGGCACGCACGGCCGGTGGCCGAACTGCCAGAAGGACCGCGTCGACCCGCCCAAGCCGAAAAAGTGCCCGCGTGGCATGCTTGGTTCGCCACCCGAGTGCTACTGGCCGAAACCGGACAAGCCGAAGTACGATCCGCCGAAGATCAAGGTGCGCCCGGAAGTCATCAGGCCGCCAAAGTTCAACCCGCCGGTGTTCAAGCCGAACCTGAACTTCAAGCCGAACTTCAACCCCGGTATCGGCCGGCAAGGTCCGCCGATGCGCGGTGGCGGCGGCTTCGGCGGCGGTGGCGGCATGATGATGAAGAAGTTTTGATCGCAGCTAAGCCCGCAATTTAATAAACGGCGTTCACTCTGCCTTTGCTGGAGAGTGAGCGCCGTCTGCACTTTGGCTCACGTGCGCAACTTCCTATCTCCGCCACGAAACTTGTTGCGCATTTGGCGGCGCGCCGCGATTGTCACGCATCAGATATAGGATAGCATCCGCGATGCTGAGCTGGTGCGGGAGTGGAGCGTGATAAGCGAACAGTTGGACCCCGCGTCTAACCTAACGAACGAGGCTATTTCTCACATATATGATTGCGCATTGCGCCCGGAGAAGTGGCCGGACGCACTGACTACAATTTCCAACGCTTTGAATGCAGCCGGCACATTGCTGTATTTTCAGCGTGCCGATGGCAGCTATTCGATGCTGCACAGCCCAAGCCTCGATAATGTGGTCAACGATTTTTTCACCGGCGGATGGGCAACCCGCGACATTCGCGCGATCCGCTCGCAGGAAGCTGGCGTGTTCGGCAAGCAGACGATTGTAACCGATGCCGACGTTTTTACCGAAGAGGAAATGAACACGCTCCCCTTCTATACGGAGCTTCTGGCGCCTCACAAATTGCGCTGGTGCATGGCGGCCAGCGTGTCCCCCGACCCCAAAGAGTATGTCGTGTTCAGCGTTCAGCAGTATGCCGTGCGCGGGGCTTTCGATAAAAGCGCGCAAAAGCGGTTGGAGCTTCTGGCCAGCCACGCCGAGCGATCACTGCGGTTGAGTTGCCATCTGATGCGCGCAGAACTTGCAAACACGGCGCTAGGCGAGGCGCTCAATCGCGTCGGTTGCGCGGTCGTGCTGTTGGATGCGACGGCCAAGCCTGTCTTCTCCAATGCGCTTGGCCGCAACCTCGCTGCAAAACTTGGCCGTTACTCGATTGGCGATGCCTGGCCGAACCCGCTCCGGGCACCGCAGAATTCATCCGGCATTGCTGCATTGGCGGCGGAAATCCAGCAGGTCAACGCGCACGGCCCATCCGCAAACAACACACCCATCCTCATGCAAAACGAGGCTGGTGAGCGAACCGTCGTCTATGTTTTGCCGGTTACGAAAGACGGACGCAGCACGCTGGAAGTCAGCTTCGGAGACGTGAATACCATCGTTGTCGCAATGACCCAGCAAGACAATCAACCCGTGGACCCGGCGATAGTCAGAGACATGCTCGGTATTACACTTGGAGAAGCCCGCGTTGCCAGCCTCGTCGGGGCCGGTTTTTCGCCGCGTGAAGCCGCCGGCAAGCTGGGCATTGCCGAAGATACGGCCCGGACGGTGCTGAAACGCGTGTTCAGCAAAGTGAATGTTTCAAAGCAAAGCCAGCTGGCGATCTTGTTGACACAGCTATCGTTCCGCCAACTCTGACCCCGCAGTCCCCGGCAGACGGCCATTGCCGATTTCGCGCCGCATTCAGCCGTTGTGCGGTGCGGGATCAACTTCTGTCGGGGCGATGCGTTTGCACTTGATCACGACGGCGATGCGGGCGACGGTGCGCGCCTGATATTTGTCAGAACTCAGAGCCTGAACACAGGCCGCAAAAGTTCCTGGAGGAGCGCCGCATGAACGAGCAACTTAAATCTGAAACGTTCCACGGCGCCTGCCCGCACGATTGCCCGGACACATGTTCGATGGTCTATGAGGTCAAGGGCGGAAAGCTGGTCGATGTGCGCGGCAACAAGGAGCATCCGATCACGCGCGGCGGGTTATGCGTGAAGCTGAAGGACTTCCACGATCACCACGCCAATCCGGACCGCCTGATGTATCCGCTGATGCGCACGGGGCCGAAGGGTTCGAAGCAGTACAAGCGCATCACGTGGGACGAAGCGATCTCGACGATCGGCAAGAAGTGGCGCGAGATCATTGCGGAATATGGCGCGCAAGCCATCATGCCGCAAAGCTATCTCGGCAACATGGGCCTCGTGCAGGGCATCAACTCCGGCGACCCATTCTTCAATCGTCTCGGCACAACGGTGAACGAGAAAACCTATTGCACGTCGGGCTCATCGACCGCGTGGCTGCTGACCCACGGGCCGACCGGCGGCGTGGACCCTGAGAGCTTCGTGCATTGCAAGTATATCGTGATCTGGGCGTGCAACTCGATTTCGACCAATTTGCATCATTGGCCGTTTGTGCTGGAAGCGCAAAAGCGCGGCGCGAAAATCGTGGTCGTGGATAGCTACCGCTCGCGCACGGCGAAGGCCGGCGACTGGCACATCTGCCCGAAACCCGGCACCGATGGCGCGCTGGCGATGGGCATCATCAAGTCGCTCGCCGATCAGGGCCTCGTCGATCAGGATTACGTCGATAAGCACGTCAACGGCTGGCCGGAACTGAAAGCCCGCGCGGCCGACTTCACGCTCGAATACGTCGAGAAAATCACCGGCGTGAAGGCCGCCGATATCAAGAAATTCGCCTATGAGTTTGCAACCGCGCAACCGTCCGCCATCCGCATTGGCGTCGCGATTGAGCGTTCGGCGGGCGGTGCGCAGGCCTCGCGCGCGATTTATGCGCTGCCAGCCCTCGTTGGATCGTGGAAGCATGTCGGCGGCGGCATGTTGCAGTTGCCGCTCTGGGACTTCCCCGTGGATTGGGTGAAGGCCGCGCGGCCCGACTGGATCCGCCCCGGCACGCGGGTCGTCAACAATTTGCGTTTAGGCCAAGCGCTGACCGGTGAAATGAAGCTCGATCCGCCGATCAAGAGCCTGTTCGTGTTCTGCACCAATCCGGTCAGCCAATCGCCCGAGACCAACAAGATCGTTGCGGGGTTGCAGCGCGAGGATTTGTTCACTGTCGTCTCTGAGCACTTCATGACGGATACGGCGAAGTACGCCGACATTATTCTTCCAGCCGCGATGGCGGGCGAAGCCGAAGACATGATGTGGTCGTGGGGCCACTTCTACTTCACTTACAATCAGAAGGCCGTCGAGCCGCCGGGCGAATGCAAGCCGACGTCGGATATGTGGCGGCTGCTCGCCAAGGAAATGGGCTTCGATGACCCGGTCTTCAAAATGACCGACAGCGAGCTGTGCGCGGCCTACATCAATTGGGACGACCCCAAGATGGGCGGCATCGACATGGAGTACTTCAAGAGGCACGGCTACTACCGCATCGACGTCGGCCCGGTCGATACCCGCACGCCGCACAAGGACGGCAAGTTCCCGACACCGACGGGCAAGGTCGATCTGTTGTTGATTGGCGCCAAAAACTTCGTCGCGCCGCCGTTCCGCGCGATGTATGAGGCCGAACAAGACGGCACAGATATAGATCCGCTGCCGGGCTATATCGCGCCACGCGAGACGCCTGAGACGAACGGCGACCTCGCCAAGCGCTATCCGCTCAACATCATCTCGCCGAAGAGCCACGCATTCCTGAACTCTTGCTACGCCAACGAAAAGCACAAGATCAAAGCCCAGGGCGAACAGTTCGTAATGATTTCGCCAACGGACGCCGAGTGCCGTAATATTCGCGAAGGCGATCCGGTGCGCGTCTCGAACGACCGCGGCGCGTTTGAAGGCGTGGCGCGCGTGACGGATGACGTGAACCCCGGCATCGTGGTCGCGACGCTCGGCTACTGGCGCTCGCTCAACCGTTCGGACGGATCGGTCAACTCGATTTCGTCGGACGCCTGGTCCAGCATCGGCCGCGCGCCGACGTTCTCGGACAATCTGGTGCAGGTCGTCAGGGTGAATTGACGAGCTTATCCCGGCACCCTCATATCCACCCGTCATCCCGTGCGCGGTGCAGTGTCCTTACGCTGCTCCGCAGACACGGGATCTTTGCGGCTCGAAATGCACGTTGAACAAGATCCCGGATCAGCGGCGCACCAATGAAGGATTGCTGCGCCGCATCCGGGATGACGGGTATGACGTGTTGGTTACGGAGTTCGCTAAGAAAAGTTGCCCATTTTCCAAATGCACGACAGTGCGAGACTTCCAACCGCCAGCGCAACGACCGTCGTTTTCTGCCATTTCGAAAATTTTTCAAACCACCACGGGCAAAAAAACCAGATGAGATTAGAAAGTCCAACAAATGGGAAGAAAACCGAAATTCCCAGAAATGCAGAGCCGTCAGCAGCGGGCCTCCCCGTGAACAGGTGCGCGGACTGAACAAACACAATAAGAAACAGCCCAGCTGCGGCCGTCCCCACCACAAGAGTTTCTAAAAGCAGATCGATGGGCCTTGGCTTTGACCGCCGCGCCGGACATCTTGCAGCGGCATAGACGATACCACAGCCAACGGCCAGCGCAGCGAAGTACGGCCCTGGTCCAATCAAGTAATCGAGGATTTGGCTGTCCCAAGGTCTCTCAATTGCCATTTCGCGTTCTCACCGTGCCCTGGAACATGTGCGTCACAGACCGCCCTGGTTCGCCGCCTGCCGATTATACCAAATTAGAAACACAAGCGGCAACCCGCCAATCATGAGAAAGGCAACGTGTTGTCAAACGTAACGTTACATGCTACAATTGCCAAATGATCGGCAGCTTCCGGCACAAGGGTCTTAAGCGCTTCTATGAGCATGACGACCCGAGGTTGTTGCCGCGCGACATGATCGAACGTATCCGGGATATCCTGACGCTGCTTGACGCTGCCAGCGGTCCCGAAGATTTGAACCGTCCGTCGCTCCGGCTTCATGCTCTCAAGGGCAATCTGAAAGGCCTTTGGGCCGTCACGGTGCGGGCAAACTGGCGGATCATTTTCCGTTTCAACAACGGCGACGCTGTTGATGTCGATTTTCTAGATTACCATTGAACGGAGTTGCAGATGAACCGCCGAGCCCGCCCCATGTCATCGATGAAAGCTCCCGCCCATCCAGGCCGATTGCTGAAGGACGATATCGATGCTCTTGGCCTGACCATCGCAGAAGCGGCGGAAAGCCTTGGCGTCACCCGGCAGCAGTTATATCGGGTTGTCAACGGCACCAGTGCGATCAGCCCCGAAATGGCGTTCCGGCTTGAGAAGGCCATTGGCACAAGTGCGGATACTTGGCTGAGGATGCAGGCCGCGTTCGACCTCAGCAGCGTACGGCGCCAGGGTGCAAAATTGAACATCAAGCGGCTCGTGGCCAAAGTGGCCTAACCCCACCCCGCCCTGCTCCCCGCGGCGGACGGGGAGAGGGATCGGGGGCGCTGACCTTGCTAGGTAAAACCCGGCTTGATGCAGCGCTTTACCATGTTGCAGCGGTTTGGCCTTGGCGGCTGTTCCCTAGGGAACAGCTGGCGCCCGGGCGCGGCGGTAAATTGCCAAATTGGGATACCTGCGCGGCGTTTGCCGGGATACGATTTCCGGCAGCGAAACGCGGACACGCAAAGTGTAAGTCCCGGGCGGCAAGAAGGTCCTCGACGGGCCGGCATCGCCGTCTGACGTGTACGCTCGAGGAGGGGCGTCCGCATGGTCAAGCTGTCAACTGCCGTCGTGGGGGATGTCCGCATCGTCCTCCTGGCGATGGCTTATCTGTTAATTAAGCATGCGGTTGCCGATTTCCTTCTGCAAACCGAAAACCAGCGCCGGACCAAAGGCGACTACGGGGCGATGGGCGGCATTACCCACGCGGCGACCCATATTTTGCTGACCGCGCCACTGTTTCTGTTCATGCCGCCCATAGGCATCGGCGCGGTGGCAGCCCTTTTGAGTGGCGAATTCGCGGTCCACTATCATCTCGATTGGGCCAAGGATCAGGCGGTCCGCCGCCACGGCTGGACATCTCACGATACGCCGTTTTGGTGGGCACTCGGGCTCGATCAGCTCGGGCATGGCTTGACCTATATTGCTCTCGTCTGGCTGGCGTTTTCGCTGAGCCAAGGGGCGCTGTCGTTGCCTGCTCCCACACTTTGATGGGACGCACGCCGCTGCCCGGGCTTTATGGTTGGCAACTGCCTTCAAGGTAGACAGCGTTGGCGGCGCAGGCTACCCAGGGCGCAATGCCAGCATGCGACGCAACCGCATGTAACAAAACCGCTTGGCCGCGCGAATGACCTGATAGCAAGAGGCGGAAGTTTGGACCGGAAGGCGCAGGATCGGGAGTGGTCGGACCTGATGCGGGTGGCGATCGGCGGAGACAACGGCGCATATCAGCGCCTGCTGTCGGACCTGAGCCGCGCGTTGCGGATGATTGTGCGCCGCGGGTTTTCCGGTGTCAGCGCCAGGCCGAACGAGGTTGAGGACGTCGTGCAAGAGGTTTTGCTGGCCGTTCACTTGAAGCGCCACACCTGGGATCAATCGAAACCGATTTCGCCCTGGATCATGGCGATTGCGCGCAACAAGATGATCGACGATCTGCGCCGCAAAGGGCGCCGCACGGAAGTGCCGATCGACGGAATGCTCGAGTTGCTCGATGCCGGCGGGCACGAGGATGCGATCCACGCCTATGATGTTGACCGTGTGTTGACCGGCCTCAACGGGCGCAATCGCGAGATCGTGCAAGCTATCAGCATCGACGGGCATTCGGCCCAGGATGTCGCCAAGAAATTCGGGATGACGGAAGTCGCGGTCCGCGTATCGCTGCACAGGAGTTTGAAAGCGCTGGCCGACACCTTTCAAGAGCCAAAGTCATGAAGACCGATGACCTGATCAAAGCGCTGGCCGCCGATAACGCCACCACCTCCCCGCCAATTTCGCGGACGGTGCAGCTTGCGCTGATCGTCGGCATGATTGCGGCGGCGGCGCATTTCTGGAGCTTGCTGCAGGTGCGGTCGGACTTCGGCTATGCAATCACCCACGAACCCCGGTTTATCTTCAAGTTCGTGTTCACGCTCGGTCTTGCCATTCCAGCGGCTATTCTGGTGCAGCGCCTCGCACGCCCTGATGGTGACCCCGGGCCGCTGAAGTGGCTGCTGGCGATACCGCTGGCTTTGCTTGCAATCGCCGTTGCCGTTGAAATGGCGTCCGTGCCTTATGATCATTGGCCGGTCAGTGCACTGGGCTCCATGCCGGTTGCCTGCATGAAGTACATTCCGACTTTGTCGGTGGCGCCGTTCATCGCCACGCTCTTTGCGTTGCGGCACGGTGCGCCAGCCCGCCCGGCCCAGGCTGGAGCCGTGGCGGGTCTGGTGTCCGGCTCAATCGGTGCGGCGCTCTATGCCACGTTCTGCGTCGATGATAGCCCGATGTTCCTGGCTATCTGGTATGTGGCCGGCATGGCCATCGTCGTCGCGCTCGGCGCCGTCATCGGCAGCCGGCTTCTGCGTTGGTAGACGGCGTTCAATGAAATTGCATAGCTTCAAGGGTGCGTCTGGCGACGTGGCTGCTGGAATCGCCAGCGTTTTCAGCAGCCAGACTAAGGTCTGACAGCTCTGCAAGGCCCTTGCCCACGGCGCGGCTATCGGTGAAACTGATGGTGCACGTTGCCACTGCCGCCATACTGGTTCGATTGCCGGTTGGGTATGCGCAAGGGCCGCGGTCAAGTTCCGATGACACCGTTCTTTGAGGCCGGGCAATAGCTTCTAGATCACGCGTAAGTTTACTGGCGATTGCCGGCACGGTTTCAAAGTCAGCGTACAATTAGAACAGGCGCTCTGGTCATGGCGCGGCACACCACTCAGTTGTCAGCGATTTCAAGGCAAATGTCGTCCGGTCGTCGGGCGATGAGCCATTGCGGCGCGGCGGCGGTCGCGTTGTTTGAGAAGTGCATGGAGCGCCATCCATGACTGATGACCGTGACAATGGTAACAGCGACAATGGCCAAGACGGTCACGCACCCGCAAGCCCAGCGATTGAGGACGTGAACTACGTCGATTGGGAAGGGCTGCTGGCCGGCGCATTCTCGGACATGATGTTCGGCGGCATTAGAGAACAATCGAACGGCGATTCCCCTACTTTCAACGGCGACATGCTGCATGCCGCATTTGACGCCATGTTGTTTGGCGACAACGTGGTGACAGTGGGCGACGCACCGCGCACGCATATCCGCGTCTATGTTGCCAATGATGATACAGCGCCAGCCGGATTTGGCCGCATCATGCTGGCGCGCGAAGCCGGAACCGAAGCTCAGCCGCGGTTGCCGGGCGTACTCGACAGCGATGGACCGCAAATCACAGCCAACCCGGCAATCGCATCGGGCCGGGCAGCCAATGACAACGTGGTTTGGGCCGGAGCCGATAGCGATGGGTTGGCCGGCATCTATGGCCGCGACCCCAGCGCCGCCGTGTCCGCCAACGGCGACACGCTCGTCGCCTGGATCGGCGACGACGATTGCATTCATGCCGCCTTGCTGGCGGCAGCGGAAACGCCAGATGGAGCGGCGGCCGCTGCACCTCGCGGAAAGTTCGACCATGTGCTCGCAGGACTGGGCGACGCGGCGGCCGAAGGTGGTGGCAAGACTGGACGTTTGGCCGTCACGCCTATTGGGATTAACAGTTTCGCGGCTCTATGGACCTGCGATTTTGCGCTGAATTCCGTGTTGATGGGCAAAATCCTGACGTTGTCATTAGACTCTAAGGATGATGGGACCACCAGCCGTTCAGACCAGACGTCGTGGACGGTGCAGGATGTGCCTGCGGTTCCAGCCCCGCCTCACGCTGGGCCATTCACGGTTTCGGTCACGGACGCAGGCACCGTGAGCGTAATGTTTGATGGCGATGGCGGCACGGCAGACGACGCTGGCCACGTGATCACCGTGCATTGGGATTTGGGCGGCGACTCCAGCGTGCAAATGGCAAATTTGCCCAGCGATGGCGACAGCGCCGGGCCGGCAACCCGCCCAACTGCACCACTCGCCGTTGCAGACGGCGAGGCGCGCGCATTGGTCACCGGCGATCCTGCAGATATCACGAGTGGACCATCGGTCTCTGATGGTGCAGGCGCAGTCTCGGGCCGGGCAACGGTTGGTGCAGGTGGCGACGGGCCGCAAATTGCCGTTGCCGAAACGATGACGATCGCCGGGGATGAAACCGATACCGTCCAGCAGACGATGCCGGCGATTGCCGTCGCGGACAATGGCCAGCCAACCGCGTTGCACATCATTGCGGGCGCAGAGCCGGATGCGCCGGTTACCATCATCATCACACAGCTCGATGATCGCGGCCACGCGGCGGCAGACCCGGTTGTGGTGTCAGCAAAGGCAATTGCCGCGGATGCGGATCACCCGGCACTCGATGTTGCGCCCGACATCACCGGCACCAGTGACGGTGTTGCCGTCAGCTGGATCGAAAAGCAGGGCGACGGAGACGCCTGCGTCAAGACCCTGCAGGTTCAAGCGTTCGACAACAACGCCAAACCGTTAAGCGCTGAGGCGGTGACCGTTGCCCAATGCCAGGGCGCGAACACCTCATTCTGCGATGTTGCGACGGGCTACACGGATCGGGAATCGGCTCCGGGTGCAGAGGGCGAGCATGAGGCGCCAGCCGATGCAGACGGCGGCATTCTCGCGGTAGCCTGGGTAGAAAATGCGAACCCGGTCGGCTATGGCGCGATCAAGGCGCAGCTATTCTCGGTTCCAGCCGGCGATGCGCCCGATGCAGGTGGCGGCAGCGGTCTTGAACCACTTGGTCAAGATGGTGCGGCGGGAGGCGATACGGACGGCACGTTCAATATGCCGGCAGATGACGGTGCCGCCATTGGCCGGGCCCCGCAAGTGGAAGGCTTGGGCAGTGGCGCACTGGCTGTTGCCTGGGTCGAGCCGGACAGCACAACACCTGGTCAGGAAGTGGTCCGCGGCTCCATCCTGACGCCTGGCAACGCCACGGCTGAGCCCGTTGCAATCGATCTTTCGCCGCTGATGCCGGAAGGTATTGCAGCTGGCACCAGTCCGATCCTGACAAGCGATGCCGCTGGAGATCTGATCGTCGCGTGGTTGCAAGCCGCAGTGTCTGGCGGGTTTGAAGCCGCAGCCGCTATATTCAAGCACACAAGCGACGGCAAGTGGCTGCCCCCCGAAGTCCGCCAAATCCTCAACCACTTCGACGAAGTGCCAACGGACTTTGCAATCGCCGTCAGCGGCAGCGGAGAAGATGTTTCGCTGACACTCGCTTGGCGCGATGAGGACAACAACGTCAACGGCTTGACCTACGACGTCAGTGCAGGGCGAAGCGGACCGGAATTCTTGATCCATGAGGACGCAGGCCACAACGACGGCAGCGGACTTGGCATCGCCAGCGTACCGGACGGCGAAGTGCTGGTCGTTTTTGCGTCAAACGACGGTCAGGATTCCGATATTCTGGCGGCGCGGCTTGAAGTCGAGAGTTCGCCCGCCGTCACAAACACCGCGACGGCCGAACCAACGGCTGTTGGTGTGCCTGACAGTGCGGCAGCTGATCGCAATGGGCCGGCCGCACCAACGGATGCCGAGGAAGAAGCGCATCACGGGACACCGCAAGAACCGCAGCGCCGGGAGCAGCCCCAACCGGCGGCTCGGGACAATCACGTTCAAGACAGTAAGAGCCAACACGACGAAGGCTCGTCCGGCAGGGAAAATACAACAGATAAAGATCACTCCGGCCCTGGCGGCGGCTCGGCTGAGACACATTCAGAAGCGAATTCTGAATCGAAATCTGATTCAAATTCTGAATCGAAATCTGATTCAAACTCTGGTTCGAACTCCAGGACGGGGCATGGATCGAACGCGCAAACGGATTCTGGAGATACGCACCACGACGCCGAAGCGGAGGATACTCTCGATCTCATCGTTGCCGCTGAGGCGAGCGACGCTGTAGCCACCGTCAACTATGAGCACGACCTGATCTACTTCGCAGGCGACGGCACATCCGAAGCGATGGACGAAGGCGGCTCTAGCGATTTGCAGATCGCGTGGGCAGAAGATACCCCGCCGGATATCGATGATCTTGGCGTGGCACCCTATGACACAGCCGCCGCCGCGTTCGATCTCTCAGGCGTCCTGACGGTCAGCTGCATCGCCGCACTCGAGGCGATGGCTCAGCCGCCGCTCGACAGTCCGGCCACTGTGAACGCGGCCGGCACGGCGTCCGCGCCGGACAACGACAACACAATCGCTGATTTGGGCGACACCTCGCTGATGTTTGCTGGTGGCTTTGGCAACGACATCGGTGACTATCTGAGCGAAGACGAACAGGCAGCCTCGGTCCCAGAGCCTATCTCAATCCTGTTTGAGGCGTTGCAGTTCGCTAACGCCTTCGACGAAGCATCCAATAGCAACGTGTTGATTTTTGATACCGGCAACGTGGTTACGATCAGCCAGTTCCGGTTGATCGATATGAACGACCCGAAATACGACGTGCCACTGTCATAGCCGGCGGATATCGCACAGCTGTTATGGCATGAAAAGCGCGCCAACGAGATGGAAATGCCGGGGCGATTTGGCAATCGCCGGTTGCCGCGGCGGCAATGAAGCGGCACGACGAGCGGTTCACCACGCCTGTTACGGCCCAAGAGTTGCAGAGCTTTAGTTTTTTGTTTTAAGAGGCGGCGGCCATGACGAAGTCTACAGCGGGGACAAGCGGAAAATCCGGGCAGGTACGCAGCGCACTGGGTTCGCTGGCGCCCGTTGCGCCTATGCTGATCCTTATATCGTGTGTCGTGAATATTCTGGCGCTGACCGGCTCTTTCTACATGCTGCAGGTTTACGACCGTGTGTTATCCAGCCGTTCGATCCCGACACTGATCGCACTTTCGGCACTGACCGCTGCGCTGTACCTGTTCCAAGGCGGGCTTGAAGTTGTCCGCGGCCAGATTTTTGTGCGCCTCGCCAGCCGCCTTGATCGCAAGCTGGCGGCGAAGGCTCATGACGCGGTGATGCGGCTGCCGCTGGCTGGCGGGTCGCGCGCGGAGGCCATGCAGCCGATGCGCGACGTCGATACAATCCGCACGTTCCTCGCCAGCGCCGGACCGATTGCAATCTTCGATATGCCGTGGATGCCGGTCTATATTGGCTTTGTCTTCCTGCTTCATCCCCTGCTCGGCGTGGTCACACTTGCCGGCGCGCTGGTCATGCTCGGATTGACCTTTGCCACCGAAAAGATGCTGAAGAAGCCAAGCGTGCAGGCCACCACAGCCGCCACGGAACGCTTCGGCCTGGCACAGTCGTGCGAGCGCAACGCCGAAGTGCTGCGCGCAATGGGCTTTGGCCACAACCTGATGAAGCGCTTTGTCGATGCCAATGAGCGGCACTTGAAGGCGCAGGAATCTCTCAGCGATGCCGGCGGCGGCTTATCGACATCGTCGAAGGTGTTCCGCATGCTGCTGCAATCGGCGCTGCTCGGGCTCGGTGCCTATCTGACGATCAACGGCCAAATGTCGGCCGGGGCAATCATCGCGGTATCGATTGCGTCGGCACGGGCGCTTGCGCCGATTGAAATCGCGATTGCCAACTGGAAGGGTTTCGTTGCGTCGCGTCAGGCGTCTGTCCGTCTCGATAAGGTGTTCTCAGCGCTGAACCAGGCGGAAGACCCGCTCGATCTTCCCAAACCTTGTAACTCGATAGCGCTTGAAGGCCTGACCGTTGCCGTGCCCGGCTCGCAGCGCATCGTGCTCAATGCGATCACCTTCGAAGTCAAAGCCGGGGAAGCCCTCGCCATAATCGGGCCAAGCGCTGCTGGCAAATCAACGCTGGCCCGCGCCATGGTCGGCATCTGGACCCCGATGCGCGGCAGCGTCCGCCTGGACGGCGCCAGTCTTGACCGCTGGTCGATCGAGAAGCTCGGCCATCACATCGGCTACATGCCGCAAGAGGTCGACCTGTTTGAAGGCACGATCACAGAAAACATCTCGCGGTTCGCCCCGGATCCGGCGAGCGCCGACATTGTCGCGGCCGCACGGGCAGCAGATGTTCATGAGATGATTTTGAGATTGCCAAACGGCTATGAAACCCGCATCGGCGACCGCGGCACGACCCTGTCAGCTGGCCAGCGCCAGCGCATTGGCTTGGCGCGCGCATTGTATCGCGATCCGTTCTTCGTGGTCCTCGACGAGCCCAACTCAAACCTCGATGCCGACGGCGATGCGGCTTTGCTGCGGGCTATTCAAGCCGTCAAAGCACGCGGCGGCATTGCAGTCATCGTCGCCCACCGGCCGACCGTTTTGCAGGCCGTCGAACTGGTTGCTGTGATTGGCAACGGCCAGTTGACGGCATTTGGACCGCGCGACGACGTAATCCGCAAGGCGACAACTCAAGGCACGCTCGCCAACAAGAACCCGATGCCGCAAGCCGCCGCTGATGCCGCCGGTTGAATTCCAGCACCTCAAGGACACGGCCCATGACGACCGCAAAGCAGAAATCATCCGATGACCGCCAACTTCTGGAGCCGCAGATCCGCCGCCGTCTCTTGGCTGGCCTTTTACTGACGACCGCACTGGTCGGCGGACTTGGCGGATGGAGCGCGTTTGCCTCCATCGCCAGTGCGGTTGTTGCTCCCGGGATTGTGGTTGTCGAAGGCAGCGACAAGAAGGTCCAGCATCCCACCGGCGGCGTGATTGGTGAAATTCTCGTCAAGAACGGCGCGCTCGTCAAAGCCGGCGACGTGATCGTCAGGCTCGACCCGACACAAGCCCGCGCCGCGCTTGGCATAGTCACGTCCGAGTTGACCCAGCTTGAAGGCCGCCAAGCCCGGCTGCACGCCGAACGCGATCAAACCGATCGAATCGACTTCTCCGAGCGCTACCTTTCGCGCTCAGACGATGCTCGCGCCATTGCCGAAAGCGAGCGCCGGTTGTTTGACGCACGCCGCAAATCGATTGCCGGGCAGAAGTCACAGTTGCAGGAGCGCATTGGCCAGCTGCGTAAAGAGATCGAAGGGCTGCGCGCGCAACTGACAGCCAAGGGCACCGAGGTGTCGTTGATGGCCGATGAAAGCGAACGCGTTGAAGGTATGCGCGCCAAGAATCTGGTGCCGGTCACGCGCGCCCTGTCGTCGGAGCGGGATCTGACCCGGCTCAAAGGCGAGCACGGCATGCTGACATCGAACATCGCGCGTGCAGAAGGCCAGATAAGCGAAATTGGCGTGCAGATTTTAACACTCGATCAGTCGATGCTGACAGATGCCATGAAGGAACTGCGCGACGTCGAGGCGCGGCTGAGTGAACTCGCCGAACGCCGCAATGCCGCTCAGGATCAACTCAACCGTATTGAAATCAAAGCGCCACGCACCGGCATCGTCCATGAAATGCAGGTTCACACCATCGGCGGCGTGATTGGGCCGGGTGAAACGTTGATGACTATTGTACCGAGCGAGGAAAAACTGGCGATTGAAATCCGCCTCGCGCCGACGGACCGCGACCAGGTTCAAATCGGCCAAAAGGCGTATTTGCGCTTTTCCGCGTTCAATCAGCGGACCACGCCGGAATTTGCAGGCGAAATTACCGGCATTGCCGCTGAATTAACGCGCGAGCCGCAAACCGGCGTGTCCTACTACACAGCCCACGTTGCGGTTACCGAAGCTCAGCGCGAGGAAGCCATGAACCTGAAGCTGGTGCCTGGTATGCCGGTTGAGACATTCATGGAAACCGGGCAACGCACGGCCATCAGCTATTTCATGAAGCCGTTTACCGATCAAATGGCGCGGGCGTTTAAGGAAGAATAGCCGGCCTGTGGCGGCGCCCCCTGGTGTGTTTGGGAAAATTCACCGGCTCAGCGTTCTCTGAACAGCATTCGTTTTTCTCTTGTCCTTGTTGTACGGCGTTTGGTGTTTAGGCTATTCAAATTGTTCGCATTAATTGCTGAGAATTGTATTGGCTGTGAAGCCTGTGAAGAGTAGAGTGACACTATTGTAGTGACGGCTTTTTTGTTTGGTGCGTGACATGGCGGGTTTCGCGCAGAGTTCGAATCTTCCTATAAGAGATGCGGTGCAATCAATTGCCCCGGACCGCAGTGCTTCTGCGGCCGCTGACCGGCATTTTGAGCGCCGGATGTTCTGCGATGGACGTCTGCAGCTCCCCGATGGCGCCAACATTGCCTATTGGGGATTCGAAGACCCGGTTAATGCGCCGGGTATTAAGTCTTTTCCGTCCCCACTTATCCGCATGCGCGAAGGTGAGACCGCGCAAGTCCGCCTTGATATATTGCGAGATGCGCGGCGCGGCGCGGCCCGCAGCCCGCCACTCGGCTCAGCCCATACCGCGTCCGGCGAAGTGCTGCGCGTCGCGTCTTTTGATACCAATATCTATCAGTGGCAGCCGCGCGCGGCAGGCACTTGGCTGTATCAGAGCCACAAAAGCACACCGCATGATTTCGAAATGGGCATGTACGGCCTGCTGATCGTCGATCCGCAACCGGAGGGTTCAGGGCGGCCATTGGCCTTTAGGCGCGGTCCTGCCTACGACATTGAACGGCTTTGGGTACTCGACGACATCGACCCCACTTGGCACACGCCACGTCCCGCGACGGCCGCACCCGCCGGGCCAACGTTCGATCCCAAATACTTCCTGGTGAACGGCGTGACGCAAGCGGACGCCGCACACCACAGTGATGTGGCGATTATCGCCAAGCCCGGCGAAAAATTGTTGATCCGTCTATTAAATGCCAGCTTCTCACTGCTGCGCGTATCGGTTGAGCACTTTAACGGCAATATCGTATCCGTTGATGGCACGGCGATTGACACAGCATCGAGCCCTTGGACTTCGTGGATCCCGGTTGGGCCCGGCAAGCCGGTCATCATGTCGACCGGTTCACGCCACGACCTGCTCATCGACCTCGACCCGTCGCTAAATCCGGCCGTGACCGGCCGGCCTTACAAAGTCGTTTTTGAATTCCTCGATTTGCCGCGCCGTACGATGCGAAATGCCAATGCGCCCAATCCTCTGCATATGGGCCGGATTGAGACCACGATCACGGTGGCTGGATGATCACAACTCATCAACCGCCAGCTTATGACACGAGCCAACGGATTTGCGCATGAACCGCAGCCAAGGCCAGGAAGCGATCCGGGGCATGATGTTAACGCTCAGGACGCGCTGGCGCGCGGCGGACCTCGCGACACAGTTCGCGTTAACTGCACTGATCGTCGTCGGTTGCGGCATGGCCGTGCTCGGCTCTTGGGTTGCAGGCCGCATCGAACGCGGTGTCATTGCTCATGCTGCCGCCAGCGCGGCTCTGCATATGGATCTATTCATCGAACCGCATCTGCAAGATCTCCACCGTGCGCCTGTCCTTTCTCCCCAAAGCCAGAAGGCGCTTCTGGACCTGGTGACGAAGACCGAGTACGGACAGTCTGTGGTGGGCGTGACAATCTGGGATGAGCAAGGAAATCCGGTTTATTCGACAAGTGCTCTGGCGCCCATCGCGGCATCATCCCAGCATCAGGCGACAATTCTCAGTGCGTGGAGCGGCGCTATTCCGAGTACATTTGAAACCTTCCACGCTCCCTCGGTCAGGGGCAATGCGCCCACGCCGGATGCTGTGTTGAAAGTCTTCGCACCGATGCACGCCGTCGGCACGAACCGCGTGATCGCGATTGCCGAACTCAACGCCGCCAGTCCAGCGCTCGCTGCGGACATTCGCCGGACCCGCTTTGACACCGCTGGCGTGGCCGGATTGTTGTCGCTGGCGATGGTTGCGTCGCTATTTGGCATTGTCCGCCGCGGTAGCCGCGTGATCGGCGATCAAAAAGTCTCGCTGCAATCGCGGGTGCGCGAATTGACGGCGTCGCTAGAGGAAAATGACCGCCTCAAATCTCATATTGTAGACATCAGCCGGCGCGCTGCCGATCACAACGACAAGGCGCTCCGGCGCGTCGGCGCTGAACTGCATGACGGTCCGGTACAGCTTATTGCCTTGTCGCTCCTGCGGCTTGAATCGCTGCGCATTCCCGAACTGAGCCGCGTCGAATTGCGCAACCACGATGACTTCGACGCCATCGAGTCAGCCTTGCGCGAGGCACTTAAAGAAATCCGCGATCTGTGTTCGGGGCTCGCGTTGCCCAACTTGGAAAAGGCGCCGGTTGCAAAGGTCATTGAGTACGCGACGATGAATCACGAGCGGCGCACGAAGACCGTGGTGTCGCGGCTGATCGCCAAGACTCTGCCAGCCACAGCGCCGCCCCTCACGCTGATGTGCATTTATCGCTTCATCCAGGAGGGCCTGACCAATGCCACGCGCCACGGCGGCGGCAAAGACCAGATTGTGGCCGCCAGTTTCGATGGTCAAAACCTAATGATCGAAGTAGCCGATGGCGGGCCGGGCATGACGGCCAGCGACCTTGATCCGGCGCGCTTTGCCTCCGGCCATGGCCTGGGGCTCGCCGGGCTCAAGGATCGTATTGAGACACTTGGCGGCCAATTTTCAATCACGTCGGCCAAAGATCATGGCACCCGCCTGTCCGTTGTTCTCGAATTGAATGCCAATTCGCCACACACTGCGAAAAATTCGGGTATCGTTGTCCAATGACAAATACATCAGCGCCGAACAATAACCGGATGCGTGTAGCGATCGTTGATGACCATCCCCTGTTCCGGGATGGCGTGGTTCTAACACTTGGCACAGATCCCGCTATTGAACTCGTCGGTCAGGGATCGACGGCCGAACATGCAATCCAGATCGCCCAGGATATTCTGCCCGACGTGCTATTGCTCGACATCTCGTTGCCGGGTGGGGGTATCGAAGCGACGCGCGAAATCGGCCGGCTGTTCCCGTATATCAAGGTGATCATGCTGACGGCATCCGAGAACGAAGAGCACGTCTCGAGCGCGCTTGAAGCAGGTGCCCGCGGCTACATTCTCAAAGGCATCGGAGCGGCAGAGTTGATCCGCACCGTACATGCGGTTCACGAGGGAGAGAGTTACGTTTCGCCGCAACTTGCAGCCCGGTTGCTGACTACGTTGCGCACGCGGCCGCCCGCTCCAGCGGTTGATGATCCGCTTCCGTCCCTGACGCGGCGCGAAGAGCAAATCCTTGACGCCGTTGCCAGCGGCAAGACCAACAAGGAAGTCGCCAAGCAGCTGACCATCAGCGAGAAGACGGTGAAGCACTACATGACCAACATCATGCACAAGCTTCAGGTCCGCAATCGCGTCGAAGCGGCCTTGGTCGCCAAGAAGAAATCTCTTACCTAACGCGCGCAGCGTTCTGGCCAAGCTGGCATGTGGCTCTCACGCCGATCCCGGCAAACTGTCCGGATCATCCGCCGCAAGGGCCGCTTCGAACAGCGTGTGTTCATGCAGCTTATGGAGAATATTGGTGAAGGTTGACGCTACGGTGCGCGGACTGACGCCGATGCTGGATGCAATTTCGCCTACCGTCAGCCCCTGCCCGTAACGGCTAAGGATCTGTTCTTCCTTCGCCGTAATTGTCAGCCCACCTGGATCATCAGCCTCGCGCCAAGGTGCTGCAATCCCCTGCGGAGATACAAGCGCGCGCGCCAATCCCGCAGAGAACTGCGATTGACCATTGGCAATGGCCTGCAAGTCGCTGATCACACTGACGAGCGGCTGACCCTTGGTCATAAATCCGAAAGCACCTGAGGCAAACGCCGCGCTGACATGATGTTCGCTATCGTCGGACGACAGCACAACGGTCTTGACGTAAGGAGCCTCGCGATAGAGCTGGCGGACCGCCTCTAATCCACCGCCCGGCATCTGCATATCCAGAACGATCAAATCCGGCAAAAGCGCTTTGCCGCAATCGATGGCGTCGCTGGCACTTGCCCCCCCATCCAAGACATCGAAGCCGCCGACGGACGCGAGCGCCCGCATCCAAGCCTGCCGGATCGCGGCGTGGTCATCAAAAATTGCGATGCGGATCAGTCGGCGCGCCACCGGCAAAGATCCTTTCACCGGCAAAAGAGCCGGGCCCAGACCGTCAGCCGTGACACTCTCACGCCTGTTCACTTGCGATTTCACTCCCGCGCAAAGCCCCACGCAAGCGCAGCGTTGCTCACTCGACGGACGATTTCAAGAGCCGGACACGCGTATCCTTAGCTCTAACTCAAAATAGAGTTACATCCGTGTTGCAAGGTGCTGAATTGGCACCTAGTGCGTGACATCTGACAGCAATTCATCGGACCAAAGTCTGGTCTACGCCGGGATGTCGCAATGCAAAACGTTACAGGATGGTGGACCAGCCAGCAAAAGCAACCGGCGGACGGTTGCGCCCCTGTTCCGCTGCGGTGCAAGAGGCATAAGGGAATCCGTCCGGCATTGTACGTTACGCTCCTATGGCTTTGTGGGTTCACGGCAGAACGCGGACGTGCCTTTAAGCGGCACTGGTACTGCCGGCACAAGTTTTCGGTCGCCCCATTCGACCCAGCCGTCCGTGCCTTCAGGAAACCAATAGATTTGGGTGTGCCCGAGCTTCGCCAGCCGCTGCACCACATTCCAGCCCATCCAGCAATCGGATTGGCAGAAAACGATGACCGGCTTTGCTGCATCGCCGTTGGTCAGCCGCAGCACGTTGGATTTGAGGTAGTTTTCAAAGCCGTC
This sequence comes from Hyphomicrobium sp., assembly GCA_013141015.1. Taxonomy (GTDB): domain Bacteria; phylum Pseudomonadota; class Alphaproteobacteria; order Rhizobiales; family Hyphomicrobiaceae; genus Hyphomicrobium_B. Next base: position 31,194 of record JABFRT010000010.1, read on the forward strand.
CTTCAAACGGCCCTTGCCGACATCGGGAAGCCAGGTTGCGCCTGGGATCGTCTGATGCGGACGCGATAGGCGCCATTCGCCGGTTTGTGGATCGGCGCCTGCGCCCTCCGACGGCATCACGTCGAGCAAGACCGCTCCGGCTTTGATGAGCGCGTCTAACTTATCGCGATCAATCCGAGTGCCCCCCGGCACTGTTTCCGGTACAGCCGCGCGATAATGGGCGATGCGGTAACCCGTAATTGGATCAAAACTTTCAGCATCATTTGCGGCGCGTGCGGTGCCGCTGATGCAAAGAGCTGCGAGACAACCTATGATGCGGTTCCGGACGGCCACAGCGATCACTCCACATTCTCCTGCACGCGGAAAAAGCGTCTCACGGCGCCGGGCGGACCGCCAGCCCCCACGGATAACGGCCGACCTTGATCGACTTGATTGCCTTCAAACTCTTGGCGTCGATCACAGTCACATCGTTGGTGACGCCGTTGGTCGTGAACAGCAGGTCTTCCTCAGGCGTCAAATCAACGTGCCAAACGCGTTGACCCGTCACGATGTATTTGACCACCTCAGCCTTTTCAACATCTATGACGGCGACGCGCGCCGCAGGCCCAAGCGCCACGAACGCCGTCTTGCCGTCCTTGGTCAAGGTGATGCCGACAGGCTGGATATTTTCAGTTGGAATGCCGGCGATACTGAAGCTGATCTTCTTTTCAAGCCGGCGGCTGGCGACATCGATGATCGAAATCGTGCCGCCAATTTCCGACGAGACCCAAAGCTTGCGTCCATCGGGAGTGAACTCGGCGTGACGCGGACGCGGATCAACAAGAATGTTGGCGACCGTTTCCATCGATGCCGTGTCGATAATGTGGGCCATGTTGGTTGTCTCGGATGTCGTAACGAACAGCGTATCATCGGGCGAGACAGCCATGCCTTCCGGTTCGACGCCGACATCGACCTGGCGCACAACCGCGCGACTTTGCAAATCAACGATGGTTGAAACGGCATCGTCCTCATTGGCGATATAGAGCCGCCTGCCGTCGCGCGACACAACGAACTGCTCGGGATCGCGGCCCGACGGCAGATCGTAAAGAAATTTGTCGCCGTCCGTGCTGTAGACCTGCACCGCGTCATTATCGCTGGCGCAAACGTAGAACTGCTTGTGGTCGCGGGAAAACGTGATACCGCGCGGACGTTTACCGACCTTGAACGTGCGCACAACTTCCAGCGCCACACTGTCTATCACCGAGACGGTGTTATCTTTTTCATTGGAAACATAGATCTCGTGGGCGCGAGCGGCCCCACCGCCGGGCGTCGTCGCCAGACTGGTGGCCGCAACCATCAGCAGCATTGCGGGTCGCGAAGCCATTAGCCCTCACACAATTGAAGTGTTCTGTGTCACTCGCCATCCAAAAAAATGGGGCTTGGTTCAGCACAATCTGAATCAAGCCCCGGCACCTTGGAGGAACCACGTGAACTGCCGCGCACGCTATCGGCAGGTGTCTGGCGGGGGAATAATACTCTGGTACAACGCGCAAATATGAATTTACGAGTTGGGTATTTTTCCCACTAATTGCCAATATGGCGGGTGTCCCGCGCCAACTACTCTAACCGGCAAAATGGGGCATGATCCCCATAAGACTAATAATCGGGAAGGAACGTCTATCGATGCGCAATCGCTTACTTCTAGCGGCTGTTTTAGCTTGCCTCGGCTTTGCTTCACTTCTACCACAAGGCGCGTCCGCCCATGGCGACGTGACCCCCCAACCCATCGACACTGCCGGCCTCGACGCTCTCAAAGAGGGCGAATGGCTGAGCGAAAACCCCTATCGCGGCAACGAAAAAGCCAAGGAAATCGGCGCATCCGGCTACAACCAGAATTGCGCGCGCTGCCACGGCCTGGAAGTCATTTCGGGTGGCCTCGCACCTGATTTGCGCTATCTGGAACTTGGCAAGACTGGCGACGAGTGGTTCATCCAGCGCATCCGCCACGGCGCCAAGAAGCCGGACGGCTCAACGATGATGCCGGGCTTCGAGGGCACCTTCAACCAGGAAGCCATGTGGGCCATCCGCACCTATATTGAATCGGTTCATCAAGAATGAACCTGCACGTCACGATGCAGGCCATTCGAGCGCCCATGATATTATCATGCGCGCTCGTTTGCGTGGCCTCGACGCTGGCCAGTGCCCGGCCACTCGACGATGTTGTTGCATCAAAGGTTTTGAAGGTTGTCGCCTACGATGACAACGCACCATTTTCCTTTGCTGAGAATGGCGAGGTTAAAGGCATAGACATCGACCTAGGCCGCGCGGTGGCCAAAGAACTCGGTGTTAACGCCGAATTCATTCTGCGGATGCCGGGTGAAAAGGTCGATGATGATCTTCGCGTCAACGTCTGGAAGGGACCGCTGACGGGTGGTGGCGTCGGTGACGTGATGCTGCATGTGCCGACCGACCGCGAACTCGCCATGCGCAACAAGGAAGCAGTGATCGGCAACCCCTACTTTCAGGAAACCATTGCGCTTGCTATTGACCCGAAGCGCATTGCCAAGGGCAGCACGTTTGCAGCCTTCAAAACGCACAAGATCGGCGTCAAAATGGCGACAGTCTCGGACTACTTTTTGATGACCTTCGAAGACGGCGCGCTGATCAACAACGTCGCTCACCACGTCAAGGGCGTGGCCGGGGCTAAAGAGTTTCTGGCTGGGGAAACAGCAGCCCTGATGGGCGTGCGTTCAGAAACTGAGGGGCTGCTGCATAGTTTAGGCAGCAAAGCTGAATTCATAACCCCATCAATGGACGGGATTGTCCGCACGCAGTGGGTGATTGGAACAGCCGTCGATGAAAAGAGCCGGGACCTTGGCTATGCTATCGGCGCGGCTGTGACAAAATTCAGAGAAACCGGCGAACTCACGCGGATCTTTGCCAAACATGGCGTCACCTACTTACCGCCACCGGGAAGTTGATATAAAAGCGGCGGCAAAACAGGAGAACGGCACCAATGCTTCGCATCTTAGCCGCCGCACTTCTGGGACTCGTCCCAGCGCACTTGGTTTACGCTGAAACCGCGGCCGACCCGCTTCAGTCTCCTGTCTGGAATGATCTGGCGCGAAAGACCTTCGGCGATGCGGCCGTAGTTTTCGACGGGCGTGTGAAAGTCACGGTCCCAGCAATCGTCGAAAATCAGGCGCAAGTTCCAGTCAGCGCCGATGCGCGCGGCCTCGCCAACGTCGAACGGCTGATTGTTTTGACCGATCTCAACCCCATTCAACACGTTCTGACGATCACGCCCGCGCAGTCCAAGGCCGAAGCCTACATCTCGTTTAGATTGAAAATCGAACAAGCCACACCGGTGCGCGCCGCGGCATTGACATCCGATGGCGTGTGGCACGTCGGCGGCGTGTTTTTGGAAGCAGCGGGCGGGGGATGTTCGTCGCCCGCGATGGCCCGCGGCGACGCCGACTGGACCGCAACGCTTGGCAATGCACAAGGCAAAGTCTGGCGCCAAGCCGATGGCACAGCCCGGTTGCGGTTGCGCGTGCGCCACCCGATGGATACGGGCCTCGCCAAAGATAACACGCCCGCATTTTTTATCGAAAAATTCGACGTGAAAGGCGCCTCGGGCGATCCCCTTGCAACGGTTGAAATGTTTGAACCGGTCGCCGAAGATCCAACCATCACGCTGAGCATCAAGCCGGCAGCGTCGGACGCAAGCATCAACATCGACGGGCGGGACAACAACGGCAACATCTACCGCTCGGTCGTGCCTGCACCGTGGAACCAAAGTGCACTGACAACCACAAGCGGCCATTGATGCCAGTAACGATCGACACTCCCCCAGACCCGCACGATCCCAGCGATCCACAGCGCCGCCAGCTATTGCGCCTAGCAGCGGCAGCGTTTGTAGCGCCGCTATTGCCGATGTTTACGGCGCACGCCGCACCTCTCACCTATGACCTGAAGCCGGTCAAGCTTGATGACGGGGCATGGATGATCGGTGGCCGGCAAGAGGCGATCACCTTCGAGAATGGCGGCGCCATCGCCAACATCACGATCCTTGATTCAAGCGAGGGCGCGATCATCATCGACACCGGGCCATCGCGCCGCTTTGGCGAGGAACTGGCAACGCTGGCGCGCACGCTGACCGGTAAAGATATCGCGCGGGTTTATTTGACCCATTTCCACCCCGACCACGTTTTCGGAAATCAGGGCTTTGAAGCGGGTAAAATTGCAGCGCCCGCCGGCGTGATCAAAGGCTTGCAGGAGTTGGGCAACGGGTTCTCGGACGCGATGTATTACATCGCGCGCGACTGGATGCGCGGCACCGAAGTGATTCTTCCTTCAGTGACGGTCACAGAAGGTATTGAAGACATCGGCGGCCGGCGTCTGCGTCTTCTGCCACGCGCCGGACATACTGGCGCGGACCTGGCGCTTTTTGAGGAAAAGAGCGGCCTATTGATTGCCGGAGACCTCGCATTCCTTGATCGGGCGCCAACAACGCCCCACGCCAACTTGGCCACGTGGCGAAACACTCTTGATGAACTTTCAGCAATCGACTGCAAGCTGCTCGTGCCCGGCCACGGCCCTGCCGAGAGCAGTACCCGCGCGATCACACAAACCCGCGATTGGCTGACGGCCATCGAGAGCATCATCGTCCGTTGTTTTGAACAGGGCCTCGATATGACCGAAGCGATGCAGGCGGAATTACCTGCGGGTTTCGCTTCGATTGCGCTGGCGCGATATGAGTTCACGCGGTCGGTAATGCATCTTTATCCGGCGCTCGAAGCGTCGAAATTGCCCGGCGTTGGCAAGCGCTCCAATTAGATCATAGAACTTTCGTATTGGAATTGTTCATTGCATTTCGCAGCTTATTTGTCTTTCGGCTCATAGACTAATTGTCAATTCGCAGGCGTATGCCAGTCGAGATAGCTTCCGTCCGGGCAAACTTCCCTAGCGTTCCTTATAAAAATGGAAGCCGCCCCCAGGAAATAATCAAGGAGACGCCTATGAAGAGTTTAAAGTGGCTCGCCACTGCGAGCGTACTTGCGCTTTCAGTCTGCGCAGCACCGGCATTCGCCGACGTTTCGATTGAAGACATTGTCAACGACGCCAAGACCACAAACGACGTTGTGACCGCTGGTCTCGGTGGTCAGGCACAGCGCTACAGCCCGCTCAAAAGCGTCAACAAGGACAACGTCGGCGGTTTGGTGCCGGCTTGGGCCATGTCGCTCGGCGGCGAAAAAATGCGCGGCCAGGAATCACAGCCGCTGGTCAAAGACGGCGTGATGTACATCACCGGTTCTTACAGCCGCATCTGGGCCATCGACGTCAAGACCGGCCGCGAACTCTGGCAGTATGACCACCGCCTGCCTGAAGGCATTCTGCCATGCTGCGACGTCGTCAATCGCGGCGCAGCCCTCGTCGGCAAGACCGTCGTATTCGGCACGCTTGACGCGAAGCTCGTCTCACTTGATCAGAAGACCGGCAAGGTCGTCTGGACCAAGGAAATCGACGATTTCAAGGGCGGCTATTCCTACACGGCGTCGCCGCTGATTGTCCCGTCAAAGGCCCACGGTCCGCTGATCGTCACCGGCGTCTCGGGCGGCGAATTCGGTATCGTCGGCCGCGTCGAAGCCCGCAAAGCTGAAACAGGCGATCTCGTCTGGTCGCGTCCGACCATCGAAGGTCATGTCGGCACGCTGAACGGCAAGCCGTCGACGATGACCGGCGACAAAGTCAACGCATCTTGGCCGGGCGACCTTTGGAAGACCGGTGGCGGTGCGACGTGGCTTGGCGGCACCTACGATTCCGACACCAACCTGATCTTTATGGGCACGGGTAACCCTGCTCCGTGGAACAGCCACATGCGCCCGGGCGACAACAAGTGGTCGTGCTCGCGTATCGCGCTTGATCCGGAAACGGGCGACATCAAGTGGGGCTATCAGACCACGCCGAACGACGGCTGGGATTTCGATGGCGTCAACGAAGTTGTAGCGTTCGATGCTGACGGCAAGAAGCTTGCTGCCACCGCCGACCGTAACGGCTTCTTCTACGTGCTTGACCGCACCAACGGCAAATATGTCAACGCGACGCCGTTTGTTGAAAAGATCACTTGGGCCAAGGAAATCGGCAAAGACGGCCGTCCGGTCTACAACGCCGACAACCGCCCAGGCGACCCGAAGGGTTCCAAGGACGGCAAGAAGGGCACTGAAGTCTTCGCAATTCCGAGCTTCCTCGGCGGCAAGAACCAGCAGCCGATGGCCTACAGCCCTGACACCAAGTTGTTCTATGTTCCGGCCAACGAGTGGGGCATGAACATCCACAACGAACCGGTGACGTACAAGAAGGGCGCGGCTTACCTCGGCGCTGGCTTCACCATCAAGCCGACGTTTGAAGACCACATTGGCGCGCTGAAAGCGATCGACCCGGCAACCGGCAAGATCGTTTGGCAGAACAACAACAAGGCACCACTGTGGGGCGGCGTTCTCACAACCGGTGGCGGCTTGGTGTTCTACGGCACGCCAGAAGGCGAACTGAAAGCCGTCGACGACGCGACCGGCAAGGAGCTTTGGAGCTTCAACACGGGTTCGGGCGTCGTGGCGCCGCCGATCACCTGGGAACAGGATGGCGAGCAGATGGTCACCGTAATTTCGGGCTGGGGCGGCGCTGTTCCTCTGTGGGGTGGTGAAGTTGCCAAGACCGTTGCCAACCTGAACCAGGGCGGCATGGTCTGGACGTTCAAGCTGCCTAAGAAGGTGGCCGCAAAGTAGGCCCTACCAAGAAATTCCTACAGTGCGCGGGGCGGACCACTTGTCCCGCGCGTCTGTCGTCCCCACTCAAACTTCAAGGCGAGCCCGATGACGGCTCGCCTTTTTTATTGACGGTACGGTAGGGTGAGCAACGCTAATGCGAAGGACTGCGAACCGTGTGGATACGAACCTTGGCAGCATTGATCACCTTGGTTGCGATGGCCAGCCTGGCCGTCAATGTGCGCGGCGATGAACCGGCCGCCGACACAGCCCTGGTGATTGCCGTCGATGTGTCTCAATCCGTCGATGCCGCGCGCTATAAGATACAGATGGACGGCATAGCGTCCGCTTTCGAAGACCCGGGCGTGATTGCCGCAATAACCGGTGGAACACAGGCTCAGATCTTGATCACGCTCGTCACCTGGTCCGACACGGCTGAGACCGCGCTGCCGTGGACTCTCATTCGCTCACAAAGTGATGCGCTGAGTGTTGCGGCTGTGATCCGCGCTTTGCCGTCCCGCACCGGCGAATTCACCTGTATGGCCCGCATGCTGCGCGCGCTGCAATCGGGAGCACTTCTGCAGATTCCGATGAAGGCCAATCGCGTGGTGATCGATGTCTCGGGCGACGGCATCGACAATTGCGACGACACCCCGGCAACGGGGATTGAGCGCGACCAGATCGTCGCCGAGGGCGGCACGATCAACGGCCTGCCGATCATTCTTGCAGGCGAAAACGATCAGATCGTCGGCTCTGGCGCCTACCGCAAGCCGGGCTACGACATTAACAGCCTCAGCCCTGACAAAGACACGACCACCCTTGATACGTGGTACAGGACCCACGTCATCGGAGGGCGCGGCGCGTTCATAATGCCCGCTAAAGGCTACGAGGATTTCGGGCGCGCCTTCCGCCAGAAATTCGTCACCGAAGTCAGCGCATATACCGTTCCCCCACCCAGAAAATCACACAAGATTGTTGCAAATCAATAACTTGCGACGCGCCCTACACCGCATGAGAAAAATTCCTGCAACGACGCGTAACGTGATCCGCGTTGCCAGCGAATACGATATACTAATGACCAATGTTGCCGTTGCTGCACCGCGCCATCCGCGTTGGGCAGTGACCGTTTGAGATAACGCTGACGAGGACCGCCATGACCGTTTTGACCCGCCTCTCATCCCTTCGCGCCCTTGTTGCGGGTGCGGCGCTGGCCGCTGGAATAACGTTCGCTGTCCCGGCCCACGCTGAGGATAGCGACATTTGGAAAGGCTTGCACAAGGATGTGTTTGGCTCTCGCGAGCTGCTCGACGGTGCGGCCGTGATGACTCTCGACGCTCCCATCCGTGCCGAGGACGCAGCTGTTGTGCCGCTGGCTGTTAAGATGCCGGCCAGCTTCGCCAGTACCGTGACCAAGCTGACGCTGGTGGTCGACAAGAACCCGATGCCGGTGGTTGGCACGTTTACTTACGGACCCGCAGCCGGCAAAGGCGACCGGATGCTTTCGACGCGCATCCGCATGGATCAATACTCGGACGTGCGGGCCATCGCTGAAACGGCGGATGGTAAGTTGTACATGATCTCGCGCTTCGTGAAGGCCTCCGGCGGTTGCTCCGCGCCGGCCGCCAAGGATGCAGAGGAAGCCGCCAAGACACTTGGCAAGATGCAGATTAAGACAGCCATTGCCAAGGCGGCCGATGGCCTGACACCCGAAGCGCAGATCGCGATCAAGCACCCAAACACGACGGGCATGCAGATGGATCAGCTGACCGGCCTCTATGCACCCGCCCGGTATATCAACAGAATCGAAGTCAAGACCGGCGCCAACCTCGTGTTTACGGTTGAAGGCGGCATTTCGTTCAGCGAAGACCCCAACATCCGCTTCAGCTACGATGGTAATCCATCGGACCCGATGGAAGTGAAGGCGGAAGATTCCAACGGCACCAAGTTCGCCGGCAAATCGGCGCCAAGCCAGTCATAAGTGGCGTTCCCATGGCAATAACAACGGCGCGTCAGGCTCTGCCTCACGCGCCGTTTCTTTTGACGGGTCGTGCCTGATGACAACCGAACTCACAAGCGATGACTTACAGCCTGTTGCAGGCGGCGGGTTGCTGCATCGCCGGCTCTTTTTGAAAAGCGGGTTGGTGCTGGCAACCGCAGGTGCGGCGGGCCATGCCGCAGCTGAGCCTCCCGCAAAGTTGAGCGAAGACCTCGCGTCGCCATCCTGGATGCACGCGCCCGGCGCGCCGTTTACGCCTTACGGCAAGCCATCGAAACACGAAGCGCGCGTGATGCGCTCAATCGGCGCCAACAAGGATCTTCCCACCAACGGCGTGTCGTGGACACCGCTTGAAGAACTGGAAGGCATCATTACGCCAAGTGGTCTGCACTTTGAACGCCACCATAACGGCGTGCCGGAAATTGACCCGGCCCAGCATCGCCTTGTCATTCACGGGCTCGTCAAACAGCCGCTGATGTTCACAGTCAACAGCCTGCTGCGCTACCCGATGCAGTCGCACCTGATTTTCATTGAATGCGGCGGCAACAGCAATGCTGGCTGGCACGAAGAACCGATCCAACGTCCACTTGGCGGCTTCCACGGATTGGTCTCGTGCAGCGAATGGACAGGCGTGCCTCTGGCGATCCTGTTCGATCAAGCGGGCATCGACCCGAAGGCAACATGGGTGATTGCGGAAGGCGCCGACGGCGCGGTGATGAACGTATCGCTGCCACTCAAAAAGCTGATGGACGACGCGATTGTCGCGCTCTATCAGAACGGCGAACGCATTCGCCCTGAGAACGGCTATCCGCTACGTCTTGTGATCCCGGGATTTGAAGGCGTCACCAACGTAAAATGGCTGCGCCGCCTGCAGCTGACGACGGAACCGGTGATGGCGCGCAACGAAACTGCGAAATACACTGAACTTTTGCCGAGCGGAAAGGCACGCCAGTTTACGTTCGAGATCGAGGCCAAATCGCTGATCACGTCGCCGTCGGCTGGGCAGAAAATGTTCGGGCCGAACATTTACGAGATCAAGGGCCTCGCCTGGACTGGCCGCGGCAAGGTGGCCAAAGTCGAAGTCTCGGCCGACGGCGGCCAGTCGTGGGCGGAAGCCGCGCTGCAGGAGCCAGTGCTATCGCGCTGCTTCACGCGGTTCCGCATGCCGTGGAACTGGGATGGCAAGCCAACCGTCTTGAAAAGCCGGGCAACAGATGAAACCGGATACGTTCAGCCCGAGCGCGAGATGCTCGTCAAAGAACGCGGACGCAACGGCTACTTCCACTACAACGCCATACTCTCTTGGGGCATCGACGAAGACGGAGCGATCAGCCATGTCTACGCGTAACGCCTGCGCTGTCTTCGCCATTTTATTTTCCGCAAATGCCGCGTTCGCGGCCAGCGCGCATCCGGCGCCCCGCCTCGGCACTCCAATGACGGCCGAAGATGCCACAAAATGGGATCTGTCGATCTTTCCGGATGGCCGTGGTTTGCCACCCGGCAAAGGAGTGGCCAAGGATGGCAAGGTCATTTTCGACACTCAGTGCGCCAGTTGCCACGGCGACGGCGGACGCGGCGCTACGGCAGAGGAATTGGTCAGTATCGAACCGCAATCGTTGAAAGAAGAAGCCGCCAGCAAGGCCATTGGACCCTATTGGCCTTACGCCACGACGGTATTTGACTTTATCCGCCGCTCGATGCCGGCCGGTGCTCCGGGATCGCTGTCAGCCGATGAACTCTATGCCGTCACCGCCTATCTGTTGGCCGCCAACAAAGTCATCGGCGACACGGACGAAATGAACGCAAAGTCGCTTCCCGCCGTCAAAATGCCCAATCGCGATGGCTTTGAGTGGGTCGGCGTGAAGAAGTAAAATCTGTCACAAAACCGAGCTTGGGCCAGCAAAACGCGGCAGACCGCTCGACTCATCTGAAGACTATTGAAATCGCGGTCCAGCTGCCCTATTCCCGCGTCGGATGCGCGCGTTACTTGCGCTGATCTCGCCCCCGGCGCGCAAGCTGGACAAACACGCATAGGAGCAGCTTTTGGATAGCGTACTGATCATTGGAGCGGGTGCTGCAGGTTCGGTGACGGCGCAGAAGTGCGCCATGAACCGCGACGTTTTCAAGAAGGTCCACCTTGCCTCGCGCCGCTTGGAGAGCTGCGAGAAGGTTGCCAAGCAGTGCAAGACCAAAATCGATATTTCGCAGGTTGACGCCGACAACGTCGCGGCGACCGTCAAACTGTTGAAGAAGGTCAAACCCGACCTGGTCATCAACATGGCCCTGCCATATCAAGATTTGCCAATCATGGATGCGTGCCTGGAAGCCGGCGTGCATTACATGGACACGGCCAACTACGAACCGCGCGATGTCGCCAAGTTCACCTACAAGTGGCAGTGGCCGTATCATTCGAAATATAAGGCCAAGGGCATCATGGCCATTCTCGGCTGCGGCTTCGACCCCGGCCAGTCGAACATCTATTGCGCCTATGCGCAGGAGTTTCTGTTCGATGAAATCGAAACCATCGACATCATCGACTGCAACGACGGCAGCCACGGCAAAGCATTCGCAACCAACTTCAATCCAGAAATTAATCTGCGCGAAGTCACCCAGCGCGGCAAATACTGGAAAGACGGCAAGTGGATCGAGATCGATCCGCTGTCGATCAACTGCATGATCGACTATCCGGAAGTCGGGCCGCGCAAGTCGTACCTTATCTATCACGAAGAAGAAGAAAGCCTTGTTAAGAACATCAAAGGTTTGAAGCAGATCCGCTTTTGGATGACGTTCTCGGACAACTACATCAAGCACCTTGATGTGTTGCAGAACGTCGGCATGACGCGCATCGATCCCGTCATGTACAAGGGCAACCCGGTCATCCCGATGGAGTTCCTGAAGGAGCTGCTGCCGCCGCCGTCGTCGCTCGGCAAGAATTACACCGGCCGCACGTCGATCGGCGTGATTTTCACCGGCAAGAAAAACGGCAAAGCCAAGCGCACGCTGATCTATAACGTCTGCGAACACGCCCAATGCTACAAGGAAACTGGCGCGCAAGCCGTATCCTACACAACCGGCGTGCCACCCGTCGTCGGTGCGATGATGCTGTTCAAGGGCGCGTGGGGACCAAAGCCCGGCGTATTCAATGTCGAACAATTGCCATCGAAGCCGTTCATGGATGAAATCGGCAACCAGGGCTTGCCCTGGCACGTCAAGGATCTCAAAGTCAGCGACCAGAAGGACCTGTTCGCAGTCAAAACTTAATGACTTAGCGCTCCCCGTTGCATAAGCCAGCGGGGAGCACGCCATCACTGAGACGCATGCAGCGACAACGAACGGGCGGACCATGATTTTGCGACGCGCTGCGGCAACTGTCGTCATACTCAGCACCACACTTGCCGGGTGCTCGGCGTCGAACCCGCCAAGCCTGTCGGAGGCTGCAAAGCCGTCTGCCGTTGGCACCACGCCGACTCTCGATAACGCCACCCGCGCCAGCCCTGTCGTTGCGGCGCGGCCAGCGCGGGTCTACGTGATGACCTCTGTCGATGCCGCCTGCCGGTCATTGGACGCGCCTGAAATCACGATCACGCGCCCGCCCACCAAAGGCGACGTTTCGTTCAAGCCGGGCCAGCAAACAACGCTTGCCGCAACGGCTAAGGGCACTTGTATTGGCCGCACAGCAACGGGTACTGGAATTTACTATACGGCGCGTGCCGGACACACGGGCATAGATCAGTTCGCAATTGAGGCGAGAGCCGCCACCGGCGAAGTTGCAACGCGCGTCTTTGAAGTCAAAATTTCCGAATAAGCATCAGCATTTGGCGCGGCTTAGCGCCACCGCACCCCTTCCGTCGACAGCCCGGTGATGCCATATAACCGCAACCGGCAGCGGGCGCTGACGTGCGGCGATAGCGCTGCGTGTTTGATCACCCGCCCGGCCATTGCTTTTGCCGACAGGATCACGCCCCTCCATGACAATGCACGCGCCAAAACTGCCGGCCAACATCGCGACGCCCGCCTATGTTCTCGATGAGGCGGCGCTGAAGAGGAACATGAGCGTCGCCGCCCGCATCAAGTCAGAAGCAGGCTGTAAAATTCTGCTCGCGACCAAAGCGTTCTCGCTGCCGGCCGCGTTCCCGTTGATGCGCGACACACTCGATGGCACGACTGCCAGCGGAGAATACGAAGCGCGGATGGGGCACGAGGAATTCGGCAAAGAGGTCCACGTCTATTCACCAGCCTTCTTCCCGGGTGAAGTCGAGCGGCTGACCAAAATCGCCAAGCACATCTATTTCAATTCGGCAGAACAGGTCCGCCGTTACCTGCCGGTGGTAAAGAAAGCTCCCGGCGTCAAAATCGGCTTGCGCATCAATCCCGGCTATAGCCAGGCAACGCTCGGCGGGCCGCTCTACGACCCGTGCGCGCCATTTTCGCGCTTTGGCGCCACACGCGACACGCTCGATGATGTGCCATGGGACGAGGTGTCGATCTTGCACGCACACGCACTTTGCGAAGCCCGGCACACCGGATCTGCCGGCCTCATAGAACACGTCGCGAAAAACTTCGCCCCCTACATCCGAAAAGTGGACGCCGTCAATTTCGGCGGCGGGCATTTCATCAACAAGCCCGGTTACGACGTTGATGCGTTGATCAGGGCGATCAAAGCATTCCGCGCTGAATTCAAGGTAGAGGTCATTTTGGAGCCGGGTGCGGGCTTGGTTGTCGATACCGGCTATCTGGTCGCCAGCGTGATTGGCATTCATCGCAACGAAAAAGATATCGCTATTCTCGATGCGTCCGCCTCGACGCACATGCCCGATGTGCTCGAAGTGCCCTACACGCCGCATATCATCGGCGCAGACATCGTCGAGCCCGGCACCGCGCCGGCCAGGAAGCACAGCTACATCCTCGGCGGCAAGACCTGCATGACCGGAGATATCATCGGCGAATACGCGTTCAATAAACCGCTTTCAGTCGGCGATCACGTCATCTTTACCGACATGATGCAGTACTCGTTTGTGAAGAATAATACTTTCAACGGTGTGCCGCTGCCGGATCTTGCGGTTTTAAACACAGATGGCACTTACAAAGTTCTGCGGTCGTTCGGCTATGACGAGTTCCGCCGGCGGCTCGGTTAACCGCCGCTTCGTGCCACACTTTTGAACCCGCTTCTCAACACCATATCTCTAATATCCCCGTAATTTGAACCGAATGCACACATGAAACCTGAAACTCCGCGTCCCGTATATTTGGCGGAATACACACCGCCCCCGTACTTGATCAGCAAGGTCGATCTTTCGATTTCGCTTGATCCGGCGCGCACGCAGGTCAAAGCGAAATTCATGGTCAGCCGGAACCCCAAATCGAATGGGCCAATTGCGCTAAGGCTTGACGGTGAATTTCTGGAACTCGTCCAGCTTGCGATCAACGGCGTCGAACTTTCCATAAGCGCTTACGACATGGATGAAACCGGTATCACCATTCATGCGCCGCCGCCGCAGCCGTTTACAATCAACGTCACAACCTTCGTCAATCCCCAAGCCAACACGGCATTGCAGGGAATCTATTTGTCGCGCGGTGTCTACTGCTCACAGTGCGAAGCGCAGGGCTTCCGCCGTATCACATTCTTCATTGATCGCCCCGATGTCTTGTCGGTATATACCGTTCGTCTTGAAGCCGATCTCAAAAGCGCGCCGGTCCTGCTTGCCAACGGCAACCCAACTGAGCGCGGCACGCTTGCCGGCGGCCAGCGCCACTACGCTGTGTGGCACGATCCCCATCCCAAGCCGTCATATCTGTTCGCCATCGTCGGCGGTGATCTCGCGCCCGTGTCATCCAATTTCCGGACAGTGTCGGGCCGCAAGGTAGACCTGAGGATCTACGTCGAACACGGCAAAGAGAGCCGCGCCCATTGGGCCATGGACAGCCTCAAGCGCTCAATGACCTGGGATGAACAGCGCTTTGGCCGCGAATACGATCTCGACGTGTTCAACATTGTCGCCGTATCCGATTTCAACATGGGTGCGATGGAGAACAAGGGCCTCAACATCTTCAACGACCGGCTGATCTTGGCGTCCTCGGATACTGCGACCGATGGCAATTACGAAGCCATCGAAAGTGTCGTCGCGCATGAGTATTTCCACAACTGGACAGGCAACCGCATCACTTGCCGTGATTGGTTCCAGCTGTGCCTCAAGGAAGGTCTGACAGTCTATCGCGATCAGGAATTCTCAAGCGACGAACGTTCGCGCACCGTACAAAGAATTTCCGATGTGCGGCAACTGCAAGCGCTGCAATTTCCGGAAGATCAAGGTCCGCTGGCCCATCCGGTCCGTCCGGAAAGCTATATCGAAATCAACAATTTTTATACGCCCACGGTTTATGAAAAGGGCGCTGAACTCGTGCGCATGATCGAGACCATTCTAGGTCCCGTTCTCTTCCGCGCCGGTATGGATCTATATTTCGAGCGCCATGACGGCGATGCGGCAACAATCGAAGATTTCCTCAAATGCTTTGAAGACGCCAGCGGCCAGTCACTCGCCCACTTCAAGCTTTGGTATTCTCAATCGGGTACGCCCGAACTCGTTTGCGAATTCCGCCACGATCCGCTGAGCAAAACCGCTGAACTGATTGTCCATCAGAACGTGCGCCCAACAACCGCGCAGCCGGAAAAGCAGCCGTTGTTCATTCCGCTGCGGCTTGGACTACTCGGCGGTAACGGTCAGGATCTCGATCTCGAACTGTCGTCCGGCAAAATGCTCCGCCCTGGTGTGATCGCCATTACCGAGCGCACCCAATCCTTCACCTTCAAGAATGTCGCTGCGCGGCCCGTGCCCTCGCTGCTGCGCGGTTTCTCAGCCCCCGTCAACGTCACCATAGACTTGCCCGACGCAGACCTTGCATTTCTGATGCGCCACGACGGTGACTTGTTCAACCGTTGGAAAGCGGCCAACCGTTTTGCTACACGCACAATCCTCAATGTATTGTCGAATGCGGCACCCGCAGCCATCGGCGCCTGCGCTGACCGTTACGCGGCAGCACTCGGCGCTGCGCTTGAAAACACCCGCGTTGACGACGCCTACAAAGCCGAGTTGCTCAAACTCCCCTCGGTTTCGGATATCGCGCGCGAGAAGGGTAGCGCCGTCGATCACGCAGCGATCCATCAAGCGCATCGCGCGGTAAGCCGGCAGATTGCCGCGCGCTTAGCAGCTCCGCTCGAAGCGATCTACACGTCGGCAAGCACCTCGCGCCCCTACACGCCGGACGCTGTCAGCGCCGGCCGCCGGGCGCTGCGCAACGCGGCGTTGACGTTGCTGACCAGCCGCGAGACGGCTGCTGACTATGCGCGCCTTGAAAATCACTTTTCATCCGCGACCAATATGACCGACCAAGCTCACGCACTTGCACTGTTGGCTGGCAGCGATATCCCGGCGCGCGAGAAGGCGCTCAAAACGTTCTTCGAACGCTGGCAACACGACCACCTGGTCATCGACATGTGGTTTGCGGTTCAGGCCCAATCGCCGCTCGATGTGACACTCGACACAGTGCGCGGCCTGACCCGCCATCCGCTATTTAAGCTTGCAACGCCAAACAAAGTGCGCGCGCTCGTCGGCTCGTTTGCGATGTCAAACCCTCTGCAATTCAACCGCCCCGACGGTGCCGGTTATGCGTTTGCCGCTGATACCGTGCTTGACGTCGATAAGCTCAATCCCCAGGTCGCGGCCCGCCTGCTCGGTGCCTTCCGCAGCTACCGGTCGCTGGAACCCGCACGCCTCGCGCTTGCAACTGCGGTTCTCAAAAAAGTTGCAGCCACGCCTAACATTTCCCGCGATCTCGGCGAGATCGCCATGCGCATGATTGAAGATTAGAAAATCCAGGTTTTTTGGCATTAATTTTCGAGAATGAAGTGCGGCGGAATTAACCTTTGCGCCGTTTGCCTCAATTCAACCTAAATCTTTTTGGCGTGGCCATTATTCTCCCTCGACAGGTGAGTCGCAAATCAGCGAGTCTGATTCTCACGAACACGACAGAGCGCGTTTCTTGCTCTGCGCGCGGGGGCGCAAACTTTACATTTTGGGGATGTTATACGATGGCGTGGACTTGGTCCGCCCCTCAACGGGGAGCTGTTGCTGGCGCAGCGTTTGTGTCGAGCGGCCAACGCCTCATCCAGCGCACAACGGCTGGGCTAAGCCGGGGTGACGCTACGCGCGGCCTCAGCATCGGTTTTGCAGCCTTCTTGACGGTTGCCGGCGCCGCCGCACCAACCCTTTCGCCGGACGCGATGACCGCGCTGCTTTTCCTCAGTGGCGCGGCCATTGTGCTCTTCGCAGCCGTCGCTCCGTCCCAGGTAAACTCTATCCAGCCGCTGCTTACCGAAACCGAAAACTGCAATCTTTCACTAAATATCGAAGCCTCACAGTCAACAGCCGCCTGCCTTGAAGAATTGCTGGCTTCTCGCAACGCGGCATCCGCCTGTGATCGCGCCGCCTTCGCCCGCCTCACCGCTCATATGAGCCACGAACTGCGCACGCCGCTGAACGCGATCCTTGGTTTTTCTGAAATGATGTCCAATGAAGTGTTCGGCCCACTCGGCTCCGCTTCATATGCCGGCTATGCCCGCGACATCCATATGAGCGGCATCAGTCTTTTGAAATCTGCCGACGATGCGCTGGCCATCACTTCTCTGCTGACCGCGCCGGACCACCAGCACCGCTCATCTACAACCGCCGCAGCACAGGCCACGGCCGACGCCGTCGCCTTTCACGCTCAGGGCTTTGCGGCGCGCGGCATCACCGCCTGCTGCACCGTTGATGAAACGGCCGAGGTTGTTGCGGCCCCTCAGGCCGTCCGGCAATTGATGATCAATCTGATGGCTGATGCCGCGGACCGGGTCTCGCATGGCGCAGCGCTGTCGATCGCGTCGCGCACCACAGACGACACTGTAGAATTGCTGATCACGGTTGCCGGCCGCACGGCAGCACGGGCGCCTGCTGGCGAAAGCTTCTCGATGATGCTGGCGCGCACGCTCGCTGAATTGTCGGGCGCAACCCTCATCGCTGACCGGCCTGTCGCAACGGACGCCGGTGAATGGCACATTGCCGTCCGGTTCCTGCGCGCAAGCCAAAACGACTTCTTTGGCGCGTCATCGCATCATTGACCGGGCCGCCTTCTGCACTACTCCGTCTCTTTCAATCCTTGTCGCCGGCTTTGCCATCCTCACGGCCACCACGGCCAGAACCGTCGTGACGCCCAGATCCATCGTGGCGTCCGTGACGGCCGAAAATATGCGGCCGGCGTTTCTCACGCCATCCCTGCAGCTTGACGCGCTCTTCGGGCGTGAGTTTCGCCGCCGTATCGGCGAGCGACGCGGCAATCGCCGCTTTGAAACGCCCTTCGGCCTCGGTCAGGCGATCCATCGCCGCCTTATACTTGTCTTTGTCGAACGGCTCTGCCGTCAAAACCGTATTGGCTTCGCTCCACGCATCCTTTACGGTGCGGCGCAGCGGTCTGATCGCTTCACGCGCCGCCGCAATATCGTCACTTACAAGCTTCTGCCGGTCGTCCGGAAGTTGACGCACAAAGCCGAGCAGGCCGGCATCATCGCCACGGTGTCCATCGGGACCGTGGCTGTGATGCCAGAAGGCCCGCGCCGACGCCCCGATAAATAAAAGGTTCAAAGCCAGCGAGGCAATCAAGCCTGCTTTGATCCAGCTGGAGCGGTCTTTTGGCGTACCACCGGTATCCGTCGTCATAGCAAGTCCTCATCCAAGAGACTGTCGGCACCGTCGCTTTGCGCGACCTGCTGAGCGGCGGCACTATTTGTAACAGTGCCCTCGATCATGGCATTGGCTAAGCTGCCAACCGTCGTGTTCTGCCCGGCAAAAATACCAAGCACCAGCGACGCTGCGAGTGCGGCAACTGACGCCGCATTGGCGCGCACGCTGCCAAAATGCGGCCGCACGGCCGGCACAGCTCTATCCGCAACCATCCGCGGGTGATGCGACGCGCGCGCCACGATCCGCTCAAGCAGATCGGCTTGGCGTGCGTCACTCAACTTCGGCGCAAAGCCAAGCACCTTGTCGAGCGCTTGAGCCTCAGCCACAAGACGCTTCGCCGTAGCGTTCGACGCGGCGAACGCCGTCAGCCGTGCCTGCACACGCGGCGGCCAACGCGAAGCGTCCGCGCCATACGTGTCGAGCGTCGCGCCAAGCAGTTCAAGGGTCTCTCCCTGATCTCGAGCTTCACTCATTTCAAACGCCTCCGAATTCGTCAGGTTCATCCTGCACCAGCATGGCTTTCCATTCGCCCTGCAATTCTGCCTTCAGTGCCCGTCGCGCACGCCCAAGCAGCGACTCGACGGCTTCGTCCGAAATACCCATTGCCGTTCCCACTTCACTCTGGCTCATGCCTTCGTAGTGGAACAGCGTCAGCGCCAGTCTTTGGCGCTCGGGTAACTTTTTCAGCGCCTGATCAACGCGGCGCTGCAAATCCTTTTGCTCCAGCGAGGTTTGCTGGCGTGGCGCTTCCGCTTGTTCGGGGAGCTCCTCCACAACCGTTAGCCTCTGCCGCCCGCGCACCCGGTCGATGCACAGGTTCGATACCACCCGGCGCAACCACGGCTTGACGCCATGCGTGCCGACCTCAAGTGTCGCGCCCGCCCGCCACAACCGCAGGAACGCTTCCTGCGCCACGTCCTCGGCCTCCGCATCGTCGCGCAACATGCGCCGCGCGATACCTGTCACCGCCGCCAGGTGCCGCTCGGTCAACGTGCGGAATGCCAACGCGTCACCGCTGGCCGAGCGCGCGACCAACCCGGTCTCATCGCTCGATTCCTGCGGCGCTGGCGCGAGACCAGAAGCGCTTTCCAAACGTGACGTTGCCACCGCACCCCTCGGCATGTTGCGCGTCCAGTTATCACCCCGGGCTCAATGCCGGGTGCTTCCCGGTAACGGCCGGGAGACTATTTTGCCGGTTGGCGCCGTCGTCAATCCATCGTCTCTGAATGTTCAACGAGCGGCCCAGCAAATTCCGTCGTTTTGCCCACTGCCTAACGAACGAGCCGGTCGTAGGCCTGATGAACAAGGTTAAGCTGGGCTTTCAGCTTGGCCTCCAACGCTTCGAAGCTATCTGCCCCGCCGGCCTTGGCAAGCAGCAGTTTCAAGCCGCCCGGCGCGGTTTTGGGATCAAAGCCGTGGTCAAGGCTGAGCCGCAGAATCTGCGTCAGATCGTGAAACAGCCGCCCGGACCGGGTCAGCTGGTCGCAATCGCTGGCTGTAATGATTCCTGCATCCCGCAGCCGGGCGAAAGCTGCCAGCGTGTTCTGGTCAAGAACGCCTGGATGCAGGGCCGCGCTGACAAGTTGCAGATACTGAGCGATAAACTCGATATCAACGAGGCCGCCGCGCACCTGCTTCAAATCCCAGATGTCGGCCGTGCCCTTCTCAGCCGCGATCCGGTCGCGCATATCGCGCACGTCGGCGGTGATTATCGCGCGGTCCCGCGGCTTGGTCAGCACAGCGCGTATGGCCGCATCGACCTCATCTTGCAGACGGAACGACCCGGCAATCACCCGCGCCCGGGTCAGTGCCAAGTGCTCCCAGGTCCAGGCTTCCGTGTTTTGATATTCGATGAAGCTCGACAACCGCGTCGCAACAGGCCCCTTCTGGCCTGAGGGGCGCAGGCGCATGTCAACGTCGTACAACCCGCCCTCTGCCGTCTGCGCCGACAGTGCCGTGATCAGCCGCTGCGTCAGCCGCGCGTAATAGTGGCTCGGCGCCAACGGCCGGCGGCCGTCCGATTGGATGGCGTCGGGCGCACAATCATAAATCAGGATCAAGTCGATATCCGACGACGCGGTCATTTCGCGGCCGCCAAGCTTGCCCATCGCAACAACAACGGCTTCGCCGCCGGGGATGCGTCCGTGCTCCTGCTCGAACGAGCGCTGGACTTCACGCAGCAGCGCCGCAACCAGCCGCTCGGCGATCAATGCGTAATTGGCACCAGCCTCCGCCGCCGTCACGCGGCCAGCCAGCACGCGCACGCCGACCAGAAACGCCTGCTCGCTGCCGATCACCCGCGCCGTATCGAGGATGTCCTGCATCGGATCATCGGGAAGTTTCAAACGCGCCAGGCGGAACTCGCTTGACAGAAGTTCGTCGAGTTCATCGGCATCGATATCGGTACTCAACAACCGCGGGTCGAGCACTGCATCCAGCAAGCGGCGGCGGCGCGACAGGATGCGCGCCAAGCGCGGCGTTGACCCCATGATGCTGGCGATCAGCTGCATCAACGACGGATTGGCTTTCAACAGCGAAAACAACTGCACGCCGGCCGGCAGCTCGCTCAAAAATTGATCGAAGCTTGCGATTGCGCCATCGGGATCAACTGTGTCGGCAAGCGCGGCGATCAGCATCGGCTGGACTTCGGTCAAGCGTTCGCGCGCTTGCGGCGAGCGCACGGCGGGCGTCCGCCCGTGATGCCATCCGCGCACAATCGCCAACACTTGGGCTGGTTGAGAATAGCCAAGCCGCGCCAGTTCTTCGAGCGTCTTGGGATCGTCGGTTGCGCCAGCAAACACCATGTTGCTGCCAGAGCGCGTCAATTCAGGCGCGTCCTCGAACAGCCCCGCATAGTGGCGTTCAACGGTTTCCAGTACGCGCACCAGATCTTTCGAAAGCGCCGCGCCGTCAGGGTAGCCTGAAAACTTGGCGATCCGCTCAAGCCCTGCTTCCGTCTCCGGCATGTCGTGTGTCTGTTCGTCGGCGATCATCTGCAAGCGATGTTCAAGGCGGCGCAGATATTTATAGGCGCCGTCCAATTCAGCACGCACGTCCGGCTTGACCCACCCACGCGCCTCAAGCGCCTTCAGCGTATCCAGCGTCGCCTTCAAGCGCAGATCGGGTTGCCGCCCGCCCGCGATCAACTGCTGGGTTTGTGCAAAAAATTCGATCTCGCGAATACCGCCGCGCCCGAGCTTGACGTTTTGCCCGAGCACGGTGATGCCGCCGATGCCCTTATGCACGTGGATCTGCCGTTTCATCGCGTGCACGTCAGCGATGGCCGCGAAGTCCAGATACTTGCGCCAAATAAACGGCGCCAACTCGCTGAGGAACGTTTCTCCAGCTTCGATATCGCCAGCGCAACTGCGCGCTTTGATCATCGCCGCGCGTTCCCAATTCTGGCCAACCGTTTCGTAATAGCCGTGCGCCGCAGCCGTTGATAGCGCCACCTGGGTTGCGCCCGCATCGGGGCGCAGCCGCAAATCGGTGCGGAACACATAGCCATCGGCGGTGCGCTGCTCGAGCAGTTCGACCATATCGCGCGTCAGGCGCACGAAAAACGATTGCACGTCTTTATCGCCCGTCACGCGCGCCCTTGAGCGGTCAAAGAACACGATCAGATCGATATCACTCGAATAGTTGAGCTCATAGGCGCCGTGCTTGCCCATCGCGAGAACGAAATATCCAGAGCCCTTCTCAGGTTCTGCCGGATCGAGCGGCTGCCATTGGCCGGACTGCGTTGCTATTCGGAATAGATAGCGCACGGACGCTTGCGTCGCGGCATCGGCGCATTCGGCCAGCACACGCGTCACCGTCATCACCGGCCAGACGCCACCAAGATCGGCCAGCGCCGTCAGCAGCGCCACCTGATTCTTGTAGTTCCGCAGGATGCGCTTGGCGCTGGCCATGTCGCTGGCGCCGGCCATGTGCGCGTGCAGCGCCGCCGTAATGCCGGCGAATAGATTTTCCGGCACGCTTGTTAAAATGCGTTCCAGCCGCCCCATATCGCGGTGGATCAAGCCTGAGAGATATGAAGAACTCTCAAACACTCCGCTGAGCAGCCGGGCCACGCGGGCGTCACTGAGCAGCCCATTGCGCCCGGCGTTCTCGGCTTCTGCGAGAAGACCTCTGAGATCTTCAGTAGCGCGGCCGCCATCGTCACTGACGGGCGCCTCTTGAATGCGCTCAAGGAATATCTGGGGCTCTAGGTCTTTCATGATGTCACTTTGCTGCAACGGCCGTGCGCCCGCCGTCTACGTGTTGTCCTTTGGACCGCGCGGCCGGTCCTTGATGCATGACAACGCGCTCCGATAGCACCAAGTCGACCTTCAGTCCGGGGGCATGGTCAGACAACCTGATTTCACCGTGATGAAGCCGCGCGACCGCCGCAACAAGGCTGAGGCCAAGACCGGTGCCAGGTTTGGTCCGGCTCTCCTCAAGCCGCACGAAGCGCTTCAAAACGCGAGCGCGGTCTGCAGTCGAAATGCCGGGCCCTTTGTCGGCCACCGAAATCACCGCTGCTTCGCCAAGACGCCCTGATGTCACGCGGATCGCGCCATTGGCGGAACTGACGCGCGAGTATTTGATGGCATTGTCGATCAGGTTGGCGATGGCTTGGACGATCAGCTGGCGATTGGCCATCACTTCGACGCCCTTTTCCGTTTCAACGCTCAGATCAAAGCCGTCTTCTTCAGCGGCCGGCATATAGAGTTCGGCAACGTCTTCGACCAGCGCTCCGAGGTCAAAGCGCTCCAGGCTCTCTTCAAGTGGACCCGCCTCAAGCCGCGCAATCAACAACAGCGCGTTGAACGTCTTGATCAGATCGTCGGCCTTTTCAATCGTCCCCTCTAAGCCCTCGCGATATGCCTCGCCGCCACGCGGGTCACGCAGCGCCGCTTCGGCTGAATTGCGCAAGCGGTTGAGCGGCGTTTTCAAGTCATGCGCGATATTGTCGGAGACTTCGCGCAGGCCGCTCATCAAGCCTTCGATCCGGTCCAGCATTTCATTGAGATTGGCTGACAGCGCGTCAAGTTCGCCGCCGCCCGCTTCAACCGGAATGCGCCGCGACAGATCACCTTCCATGATCGAGCGGCTGGTGGCCGTAATCCGTTCCAACCGGTTGAGCGTGAAGCGGCTGACAGCCAGCCCCCCCGCCAACCCCAGCAGCGACAACAGCCCAAAGCCGATCAGAAACGTGCGCTTCATCGCGTCTGCAAACGCGCGCTGCTCTTCGATATCGCGGCCGATGATAAGTGTGTTGCCGCCGCCGATATCAACAGGTATGGCAACGGCCAGCCGATCAGCGCTGGCGGCACCGCGCACCGGACTATAGCGGAACACACCGCCTTGTGGCGCCACTTCCAGTTCGGGCGGCAGACGGTTGAGGTTGCCGGCGAGCTTCGTTCCCCTTGCATCGGTCAGAAAATAGAGGCCAGTGCCGTCTGGCCGGCTCAGTGCTGCAATTTTCGCGGCAATCGCCTCTGTCCCGCCATCGCGCGCATCCGTGCGCAACAGTTGCGCTTCAGCCCGCAGCGCTGAAAGAACCTGATCTGTGAGGATCGAGTTGGTCTGCCGGAACAGCAGTCCGGTCAGCAGTGCCGCGGCCAACACCAGTGCGATCACCGCCGCCGCGGTCAGACGGAAGGCGGTGGTTGTGAATACCCTGATGATCCTTTCAGAGAGCGCCGTCACGAAGGGTGTATCCTGCGCCGCGCACCGTATGCAGCAGCGGCTTGTCAAAGCTCTTGTCGATCTTGGCGCGAAGCCGCGAAACATGTACGTCAATGACGTTGGTTTGCGGATCGAAGTGATAATCCCAAACGTGCTCGAGCAGCATCGTGCGCGTTACCACCTGCCCCGCGTGCTGCATTAGATATTCAAGCAACCGGTATTCGCGCGGCTGCAGCAGAATGTGTTCGCCGCCCCGCGTCACCCGATGAGACAACCGGTCGAGCACCAGATCGCCGACGGTATAGCGCGTCTGCTGTTCCTCGGGCACCGTGCGCCGGCCAAGCGCTTCGACGCGCGCCAGCAATTCGGAATAGGCATAGGGTTTGGTCAGATAATCATCGCCGCCAGCGCGCAGCCCCTTGACGCGGTCGTCGACTTCTCCCAGCGCTGACAGGATCAATACTGGTGTGCGATTGCCGTTGGTGCGCAACGTCTTAATGACCGATAGGCCGTCGAGACGTGGCAACATACGGTCAACGATCAGCACGTCGTAGGTGCCTTCGCCCGCAAGCCCCAGACCCGTCTCACCATCGCCTGCCAAATCGGCAGTGTGGCCGCTTTCTTTGAGCGACTTCTGCAAGAATTGCGCGGTCTCGCGGTCATCTTCGATCACCAGCACACGCATCGCGGTTTTCTCTTCCGGTTTCGCTTCAACGGTCACGTCTGAGACTCTCTTTACCCGCATCGCTGCAAAAGGTCGAGGCGGCGCCTCCTTCCAGAAGACGCCGCCTCGCCGCAATCTTAATTCTGCTGCCGGCAGGGCGTCCTAGCCCTTCTTATCCTTCAGCTGCACGGCCACGAAGCGCTTCTGATCGGCCGACTTGACGTGCAGCAGAACGGCGCTGCGCTTCAAATCCTGGGCCTTCTTGACGCCAGCCACCACGTCGTCCGGCGCCGTGACGGGCTGGCCCGAGACTTCGAGGATTATGTCACCTGCCTTGAGGCCCTTTTCAGCGGCATCGGATGAGGCTTCAACTTCGGCAATGACCACGCCTTCCTTGGGGCCGCCATTGCGTGCCGGCATCAGCGTCAGCCCGAGCTGGCTCAGTTCCAGCTTCGACTTTTCAGGCTTTGCATCGTCATCGTTTCCGCCACCCTTCATCATCGCTTCCGGACTGTTCGGGAACAGGCCGAGTTTGACCTTCACAGTCTGCTCGGCGTTGTTACGCCAGACCTTGACGTCAACCATCGTTTCCGGATTGAGCTCGGCAATCTTGCGGGCAAGGTCGCGGCTGTCGGCAATCTTGTCGGCATTGATTTGCAGAATGGCGTCCTGAGCTTTGAGGCCCGACTTGGCAGCCGGACCATCAGCCGTCACTTCGCTGATCAATGCGCCCTTCGGTTCGGAAAGGCCGAGGCTTGCAGCGGTATCTTCGTCAACGTTCTGGATCTTGACGCCGAGCCAGCCGCGATTGACCGTGCCACCCGCCTTCAACTGCTTGACAACTTCGTTGACGGTTTTGGCTGGAACAGCAAAAGCAATACCCACGTTGCCGCCCGACGGCGAGTAGATCGCCGTGTTGACACCAAGCACATCACCTTCAAGGTTGAACGTCGGACCGCCCGAGTTGCCGCGGTTCACGGCCGCGTCGATCTGCAGATAGTCATAAGGTCCTGAGCCGATGTCGCGTGCGAGCGCCGAGACGATACCAGCCGTCACCGTTCCGCCGAGACCGAATGGATTGCCGACCGCCAGCGCCCAATCGCCAACGCGCGCTTCCTTGTCCGAAAGCTTGACGAACGGGAAGGTTTTGTCGCTCTGGATCTTGATCAACGCGATATCGGTGCGCGGATCCGTGCCAATCAGCTTGGCATCATACTTGGTGCCTTCGCCGCGGCCATTGTCGTCAAACTGAACCTGGATCTTGGAAGCGTTGTCGATCACGTGGTTGTTGGTCACCACGTAACCGTCGGCCGAAATCACAAAGCCAGAACCCTGGCCTTGCACAGCCTTCGGCTTGCCACCACCGCCTTCGCCCTGTCCGAAGTCCTTGGGCAGGTTTTTGAAGAAGTCATGCAACGGGTGATCTTCCGGCAAATCCGGGACCGAGAAGCCGGGACCACCGCCAGGTCCGCCACCGGGACCGCCCTTGCCCTTGCCGCCCTTGTTCTCAGCCATCTTTGACGCGCCGCCGTCGTTGACGACCGACACGGAGACAACCGTCGGCTTAACCTTATCGACGAGATCGGCAAACGACAGCGGTGCGCGCCCGAACGGCGTCTGCACTGAATTTGCGGCCGGCATTTCGGCGCGCACAGGCGTTGCGATGTTGGTGAAGCAGACGCCGAGCGCGCCAGCGGTGACGACCGCGGCGAGCGCTGGCCCGCTAATTGCTGAGAAGGACTTGAACGAAGCCGCAAAGCGGTTGGAAGAGCGCATCCCGTAAATCTCCAATCTGAAAAAGGCACGTTGAGCCTTATCGCTGGGGTAACGGACGCGGGATTACCGCAGCATTTCGGCCGTCTTAACTGTTGGTAATGTCGCCCCTATTTGGGGCGGCGAGGCCGAGGGCCCATGCATCACTCTCCTCCCCATTCTTTGCTATCCGCGATGCGGTTTGCGGCTGCCACCGGCCTGTTAATCGCCGCCATTTTTGCCGTCTCGACGCCAAGCGCGGCGGCCGTCTTCGGATCGGACAATCGCAGCCGCCTTGCGGCCCGCGACCGCGCCCTCAGCAGCCAAATCGGCACACTGTCCTCATCCCAAACAGGTGCGTTCTGCACAGCCTTCTGCGCCGGAGATGATCTCATCGCCACAGCCAGCCATTGTCTGTATGGCACGGCTGCCAGCGCCGGACCTGATCTCAAAGACCTAACTTTCAAGCTCGGCTCAGCCCGCACGACGGAGCACGGAACGCCCCTTTCCGGCAGCTCAAGCCTCAACCAAACAGCGAATGTCGCATCCGGGACCACGAGGCTTGCCGTCGAACCACCGATTGGAGCCGTGGCGGATTGGGCAGTCGCCCGGTTGAAAACGCCCGCATGCCGCGCTGGCCATCTGCGCTTGAGCCAGCTTGATCCAACCGCGATCCGCGCCGAAGCCGCACGCGGTAACGTCTATCAGATTGCAGTGCATGCCGATTTGCCCGATACCGATTTGCGCCGGGGCGCGCCCTGCGCCATTGGTTCGTCATTTCCGAAGGCTGACGCTGAAACCATCGCCCGCGATTTCACTGCGCCGCAATCGATCCTGTTTCATACCTGCGACACAGGCGGGGGATCATCGGGTTCGCCGTTGCTGATCGATACACCCAATGGGCCTGAAGTGGTCGGCATCAATGTCGGCACATATATTTTGTCACGCAACGTCTCGACCGCGCGGGACCCAAAGCAAGCTCCCATCAGCGAAGCGATTGCCAATACTGCTATTTGGATCGCGGCAATTGCAGGGGCGGTGGCGGAGATGGGACGTCACTGACGCACCCCGGCCGGTTTTCAGGAACTCGCTTGTCAGACGGCAGTTCAAACTGCAATTCAAACTGACTGCATTGCCGCAGGAACCGTCCCTGAATATTGCAGTCACCGAATTCAAAAAATGCTTTCGTCCACAGAACCACTTAAAATCCTGCAGGGATGCCCGCTCAACACAACGCGATCACCGCTTTGAATTGCCCAGGTGAAGTGTGTGAACGACAAGCCGCCTTTATGTAACAGCCCATCACGGGCGGCAAACGGTGGGGCAAGTTCACCTATAACAGCTAATCCTTTTCCATCAGAAAGAAAGCACATTTTGCGATAGAATCCGCGCGCAGCGGGCTCGATACTCCAACAGCCTACAAGTACATTGGAGGCACTTTCAGCTTTCACTGCAATTGCGCCGCCGCATAACAAAGATGCAGCAATATATGCAATCTTTCGCATTGCCGGCCCCGGCAACTATAATAGGATAGTGAGTTCTGAGTGCTTGAGCATTTTGCTCATACGGAATCGCATGCACTTCCTTCTCCTTTTGGGAGAAGGTGGTCCGCCTGGCGCGGTAGCGCCAAATCAAGAGGACCGGATGAGGGGCTGCCACGGCACCCTTGTTGCGGGCTAAGTCCCCTCACCTGTCCCTTCGGGACATCCTCTCCCAAAGGGAGAGGAAAGTATAGGCTTGGTCCGTCAGATCGGAACCTGCATTAGGAGTGGGTCGGGCCAAGCAGCTCATCCAGCCGTGCGCGTTCGGCGTCAGTCAGTGGTGCAGCCGCTCCGGCCTCAACCTTCGGCGCGCGCATCGCTTTGCGCCCCATCCAAATGCCACCCAACAGCAAGGCAAGCGGCGAAAGCCACAAGATCAGCGTCGAAGGCTTCAGCGGCGGCTTGAGCAGCACGAAATCGCCATAGCGTGCCACCACGTAATTCATAACAGCTTTATCGTCATCGCCAGCCTTGATGCGCTCGCGCACCAGCAGCCGCAGATCGCGGGCCAGCGGCGCATCGCTATCGTCGATCGACTGGTTCTGACAGACGAGACAACGCAAGCCTGCAGATAACGCGCGCGCGCGGCTCTCTTGCACGCCATCGGGCAATATTTCGTCCGGCTGCACGGCCTGCGCGGCAAAAGGCAATGCCACCGCCGCCAGCACTGCAATCATCCAACGCACCATAGATCCACGGCGGCGCATCATGGGTTCACTCCGCCGCAATGATCTGAGGCCGGCGGCTTTTCACCGGCGCGCCGACGCGCAAGCGGCGATCTGCAAGCGACAGCCCGCCACCGATGAACATGATCAGCGATCCAATCCAGATAAACCGCACCAGCGGATTGAAGTAGGCGCGCACTGCATAGGCGCCGCTGCCACCTTGTTCGTCACCGATCACGATATAAAGATCGCCGCGCCAGGACGCGAGAATTCCGGATTCCGTCGTCGGCTGAGGCGGCGCGTCATAGATGCGCTTTGATGGCTCCAACTTGGTCACCGCTGCACCATTGCGCGTGATGTCGAACGCCGCGATATCCTCGCGGTAATTCGGTCCCCGTCCGGGCGTCGCGCCCTTGAACGTCGCGTCATAGCCGCCGACCGTCACCGTCTCGCCCGGCTTCATCACCAGAATGCGTTCTTCCTGATAGGCGGTGGTGCCGACGATACCGACAACCATCAAGCCGATACCGAAGTGCGCCAGCAGCGTGCCATAGCTTGCGCGCGGCAGATTGATCGCCCGGCGGACAACTTCATCCATCCCGGCTGCACCCAGCTTAACGCGCGTTGCCCATTCGGTCAGCGCGCCGAGCATCACGAAGCAGCCGAGCGCAATGCCAAACGGCGCCAGCCACGGCCCGCGATTGAACAGCGCGTATGCAGCAACGCCGAGCACCAGTGCCGCGACAATCGCGAAGGCCAAGCGCTGCGCTACACCCGCAAGATCGCCGCGCTTCCAAGCGAGCAGCGGACCAAATGGCATGGCCAACAGCAACGGCAGCATCAGCGGCCCAAACGTCATGTTGAAGAATGGTGGACCAACCGAAATCTTGTCGCCGGTTGTGGCTTCCAGGATCAGCGGATAAAGAGTGCCGATCAACACCGTCGCGGCACTCGTCACCAGCAGCAGGTTGTTCAAAACCAGCGTGCCTTCGCGGCTGACCGGCTGGAACAAACCGCCGGTTCGCATGTCCTTGGCGCGCGTTGCAAACATCGCGAGGCCGCCACCCGTGAACAGCACCAGAATGCCGAGAATGAAAACACCACGCTCCGGATCGACCGCGAACGAATGCACCGACGTCAACACGCCGGAGCGGAGAATAAACGTGCCCATCAACGACAGCGAGAAGGTCAGGATCGCGAGAAGGATCGTCCACACCTTCAAGGCTTCGCGCTTTTCCATGACAAGCGCTGAATGGACCAGTGCTGTGCCAGCCAGCCACGGCATGAACGACGCATTCTCAACCGGATCCCAGAACCACCAACCGCCCCAACCGAGTTCGTAATAGGCCCACCACGATCCCATCGCGATGCCAATTGTGAGGAACATCCAGGCGGCCAATGTCCACGGCCTGACCCAGCGCGCCCACGCGGCATCGATGCGGCCTTCGATCAAGGCTGCAATCGCAAACGAGAACGCAATCGAAAAGCCGACGTATCCTGTGTAGAGAAACGGCGGGTGGAACGCCAACGCGGGGTCCTGCAAAATCGGGTTCAAGCCGCGCCCGTCCGCTGGCGCAGGTATCAACCGCGCAAACGGATCGGACGTCATCAGAATGAACAGCAGAAACGCCAGAGCAATCGACGCCTGCACTGCCAGCACGTTGGCTTTCAGCGTCGCTGGCAAATTGTTGCCGAACGCCGCCACCGCCGCGCCAAACAAGGCAAGGATCAGCACCCAGAGTAGCATCGAGCCTTCGTGGTTGCCCCACACGCCGGAAATTTTATACAGCATCGGCTTGGTTGAATGCGAGTTGGCCGCAACGTTGGCAACCGAGAAATCGCTTGTCACGTAAGCGTGCATCAATGCCAGAAATGCAATGCTGAGCAGGGCAAGCTGAGCCAAGGCCGCGGGCTCTGCGACGTTCATCAGCCGCACGTCGCGGGCACGCGCGCCAATCAGCGGCACAACCGTTTGCACAGCCGCGACCAGCAGGGCGAGGATCAAAGCGAAATGTCCAAATTCAACAATCACGGCGTTTGACCCCTCGTCCGTCTCATTGTTTCTTGACGCCGTCCGGATGCTGCGCGGTTTCGCCCAGTTTGACGCCGCGTGCTTCGAGCGATTTTTTCACTTCCGGCGGCATGTAGTTCTCGTCATGCTTGGCGAGTACGCTATCGGCTGTGAAATTGCCCGTCGTCTCAAGTTTTCCTTCAGCGACGACACCTTGCCCCTCGCGGAACAGATCCGGCAGCACGCCGGTGAATTTCACTGGAATTTCTTTGAGTGTATCCGTCACCTTGAACGACACCGTCGTGCCCTCGCCGCGCTCAACCGAGCCTTTCGCGACAAGCCCGCCAAGGCGGATGCGCTGCCCGGCCGGGATCTGCTTTTCGGCAATGTCGCTTGGAGTGTGGAAGAACACGATGCTGTCTTTGAGCGCGAACATCACCAGGATCGCAGCAACCGCCAGTGTCGCAACGCCAGCCCCAATCAAAACGCCGCGCTTCTGCTTGCGTGTCATGTGCATTGTTTCCTTTGCGTTGCGTTGCGCGTCACCTGCTCAGCCCCCGACGCCGAGCGTTTTGACCATGTCGTCGATGTCTTGCAGTGCGGCTGTGTCACCGGCAAGGCCAGCCTTCGCATCAGCCACGGCCTTAACCGCATCATCCTTGCGCCCCAGCATCTGATAGGCGCGGATTAACTTCAGCCAGCCGTCTTTATCTTTGGCATTAGCCTTCAAGCGCTCGGCCAAGTTTGAGACCATGCGATTGATCATGGCTTGGCGCTCGTCCGGGCTCATCGCTTCCGCCGCCGCGATGTTGGCCGCCGTCGGGCCCTTGTCATTGGGCTTGGCCGATTGGGCGTTGCCGGCCACCGCGCCGGGATTTTCAATTCTGTTGAGACGGTCTTGTAGCGCTGCGCGCCACGGCGCGTCTTCAGGCGCTTCAGCAATCAACGCGCGATAATCAGATGCAGCATCGGCCGCCTTGCCGTCCTGCTCTTTGGCCAGCGCCAACCAGATCCGCGGCTCCTTGCGTTTGGGATCAGCGGCCAGCACCGTCTGCAACGCTTTGCGCGCGTCATCGGGCACAAGGCCGTTTTCTGCGCGGATGCGTGCTTCGGCAAACCCCTGCAAGCGCGGCGGCGTCTCGCCGAGAACTTTGATCGCCGACGCATAGGCAGACGCCGCATCGGAGAACCGGCGCTGTGCCATATATACAGGAGCGATGACCTCCCAGCCCTTGCCGTCTTCGGGATGATCGCGCAGCCGCGCCTCAACCTTCGCGATCAGATCATCGGGCTTCGTGCCATCCACTTTGGCTGCGACGCGTTCGCTGAGCGGTTGACCGGGCAGTCCCGGCGCACCAAACGCCAGATACAGCCCGACGCTGGCGAGTGGCAGCAGTAGCGACGTCGCCAGATAAATTGGTTTCAAAAGTGAGCCCGGTGCCGCCGCATCGGTCGCAGCTTTGCTATCGCTTTTACCACCGCTGTGGCGCAGCACGCGCCGCCCAACCTCGGCCTTGGCGCTCCCGGCTTCGCTTTCAGTAACAACACCGCGCGCCACGTCCGCTTCGATCTCAGCCAGCTGATCGCGATACACGGCTAGATCTGCTTCGGACGCATCCGCAAGCGGCTGATGG
The DNA here is from genome assembly GCA_013141015.1 of Hyphomicrobium sp. GTDB lineage: Bacteria > Pseudomonadota > Alphaproteobacteria > Rhizobiales > Hyphomicrobiaceae > Hyphomicrobium_B. The sequence continues at coordinate 63,646 of JABFRT010000010.1, forward strand.
GTCTGCATCAAGGGGCGCGTGACGGCGTAGGTCACGGCGGCCGCCAGCGCTGCAACGGCGATCCAAAATATCATAGCCAGCACATCATCGTCTGCGCGCACTCTCCGGACCAAGCCCGCCTGACACCAATTGCCAGCGCGGCTTCTGCTCACTCTATGACACGGTCAGAGATGTGGTGGCATCAAGCACAATCACAACCCGCCGCGCCCGCAATAGCGTCCGGCATAGAATTGCTACGCGGGGCGCGCAAGCGCATCGCACAAGGCGTGGCTCAAGTGTCGCGGATGTCTACGCAATCGCCGAATGGGCGGATCGGATGCGCGGCCTCAGCCGGGGTTCCCTAGCCGATGTTTTGCCAGGACCCGTCCGGATTGCGGCAAGCCGTGCCGCGCATTTGCTGCGGACGGCCGTCAATATAAACGGTGTGGGTGAAGTCGCGGCAATCGTTAGCCCCGCGCTTATAGGGCTTGCTCGGGGTCACTTCGCCATACCGGCCGTTGTCCGGATTGCGCCACTGACGCGCAACGCCCGACTGGCCGCGCTCCATGGCTTCGAATTCGGCTTCCTGCGCCAGCTGCCGGTCGCGCTGATCAAGGCCACGGCCAATTTCCGAGCCGACCATGCCGCCAACCACCGCGCCTGCAACGGTCGCAAGCACATTGCCGCGGCCCTTGCCGATCTGATTGCCGACTAAGCCACCGGCCACCGCGCCAAGCACCGTGCCGCTTTCAGATTTTGTGATCCCGCCGTCCTGCGTGCTGCACGCGGACACCCCTGCGGCCAGTCCGGTGACTACCGGCAAGACAACCCAAAACTGCGCTCGGCGCATGGCAAACCTCGTCACTTGAGAGACCCCTGACATCCTGCCAGCCGTTGTACCGGCGTCCAGGACCTAAAACTCAACTTGTGGCTACCCGGACAATGTGGACGCCGCAAGGCAGAAATCCACAGCGATTCGGGCAAATGTGGGACTTTAGCCACGCGCTGCAGCGCCGCAGACCTGAACAATCGCCCTTAAACCCCCGGCAACTCTAGCCGGACCAGCAGGCCACCCATCGGCGAAGCTTCGAGCTGCATGCTGCCCCGGTACGACACCGCCAGATCGCTGACAATCGACAGACCAAGGCCGGAGCCGGGCTTGCTCTCGTCCAGCCGCATGCCACGCTTGCCAATTTTGGCCCGCTGTTCGGCGGTAAGTCCCGGCCCATCGTCTTCAACTGTCACATGAATCCGTTTGGCCTTCGAGCGCGCGTCCGGCGTCACAATCACGGCTTTCAAGGCCACGCGCTTCTTGCCCCACTTGCAGGCATTGTCGAGCAGGTTGCCGAGCATCTCCTCCAGGTCTTGTTTTTCGCCTTGGAACTTGGCGCCGGGCGCGATGTCCATCGCAATGGCGATGCCCTTGTCGCGGTTGATGCGCTCAAGCGCCCTGACCAGCGGCTCAGCCGCCGCTTCAAACGGCGTCACCCGGCCGATCGCCCCAGCACTCGCCGCCATCCGCGCGCGGTCCAGATAAAGCCCGACCTGATCGCGCATGATCTGCGCCTGCTCGGCAACCTTCGACGCAAACGGCGTCTTGTGGTCGCGGGCTTCGTTGGTGATGACGGCGAGCGGCGTTTTTAACGCATGCGCCAGATTTCCGACCTGCGTCCGCGCCCGGTCGATGATGTCTTGATTGGAATGAATGAGCGCGTTTAGTTCGCTCTGCAGCGGCTCGATTTCAGCCGGCAGCGTGCCGTCCAGCTTGGCCGCTGTGCCGGAGCGGATCGCCGCCAAGCCTTTCTCAATACGCCTCAGCGGCAGCAATCCAAAGCGCACCTGGAACAGCGTGACGGCCAGCAGCCCAAGCCCGAACAGCGACAGCGCCGTCGTCAGCCGGTTGCGGAACTTCGCGTTCGTCGCTTCCAGCCAATCGAGCGGCCCCGCGACAATCACCGAATACTTGGTCTTGGCCGGATCATGCCCCGGCGTATCGACAACTTCGAGAATGCGGATAGTCTCGCCCGCAGGCCCCGGCACATTCATCCAGCGCGTGCCGGTCGTGTCGGTTGGAAACTTCTTGTCATAGGGAGATTGCAGCACTTCGGATGCCAGCGACGGCGACACCAGCGTTCGGCCCGGCGCCCCGTCTAACGGGCGGATCTGCCAATACCAGCCGGAATGCGTCACTTCAAACAGCGGCTCATACATATTCTGCGGCTGCACCGGCATGTCGCCGCTTGTGTTCATGCTGTCAATCGACAGCGCCTGCAGCAGCTTTTTCAACTGCGCGTCGAACGACAGCTGCACATCATCGCGATACAGCGAGAAGATCAGATAGCCCGCCAGCGGCAAGACAAGCAGCGTCCACGCCGCCGACGTTGCAAACAAGCGGAACGCGAGCGAGTTAAGCCTCATCGCCCTCGTGGCTCATGCGATAGCCAAGACCGCGCACGGTCTGGATGACGTCAATCGGTATTTTCTTGCGCAACCGGCCGACGAACACTTCAATGGTGTTGCTGTCGCGGTCGAAGTCTTGGTCATAGAGATGTTCAACCAGCTCGGTGCGCGACACCACGCGGCCGTTGTGATGCATGAGATAGGCGAGCAAGCGGAACTCATGCGAGGTCAGCTTGATCTGCTGGCCTTCGCACGTCACGCGCGCCGACTTGGTATCGAGCCGCAGCGGCCCGCATTCGATTTCCGATTTGGCGTGGCCCGAAGCGCGCCGCACTTGAGCACGCACGCGCGCCAGCAACTCTTCCATATGAAAGGGCTTGGCGAGGTAATCATCGGCGCCTGCATCCATGCCGGTCACCTTGTCGCTCCAGCGGTCGCGCGCGGTCAGAATAATGACCGGCATTTTCTTGTCAGACCGCCGCCACTGCTCAAGGATGGAAATGCCGTCCATCTTAGGCAAGCCGATATCCAGGATCACCACGTCGTAGGGCTCGGTGTCGCCGAGGAAGTAGCCCTCTTCGCCATCATGCGCGGTGTCGACCGCAAAGCCGGCGTCGCCCAACGCGGCGACAAGCTGGCGGTTCAAGTCCTTGTCATCTTCAACGACGAGTGCGCGCACGGGTGAGCCTAGATAAGTTGTTTATCCTCAAGAGCCCTTATAGCGGGCCTTGTGGCAAAACTTCTACCGGGAGTTTGCAGGTCCTGCTGCCGTTGCACCGCCC
>JABFRT010000062.1 GCA_013141015.1 Hyphomicrobium sp.
CCGGGACGAGTGCCGCTTTGGCTTCGACGTCAAAGAATACTTTGCAAAACCCAATGCAATTGTTGTGGACTCCAACAATCGATACGCCGCAATTCCGCAGTGTGTCTCTGACATCGACGACTACTTCTTCATCGTCCTGCTGCTTGGGTTCTTCGGCCTCGTTGCGGCGGCGGTTGCGCACAAGATGGGCAATCCGTTCGAGATCGAAGTTGACGAGTCCATTATCTAGTGTGATGATCGAGACGTCCGCCGGATTTAGATGCGCGTTCAGGAGCGAACGTCTCGATCTGAATCACACAAGAATCCTTGATGATTTCTATTGTCCTTATCGATTCCGAAGTTCGCGATGCCGGGGCCGCGAATACCGGCGAACTTCGGAATCGGGACCTTAGAGCATTTTCCGATCACACGGAGGCATGCATACTTTTCCTCTCCCTTTGGCAGAGGATGTCGCCCCGGCGCGGTAGCGCCAAAGTTTTGGGCGACAGGTGAGGGGCTTCGCCGTATTGCCGAGCCCGGGAAAAGCCCCTCATCCGGTCCGCTTGATTTGTCGCTACCGCGCCAAGCGGACCACCTTCTGCCCAAGGGAGAAGGAAGTGCATGCAATTCCGTCAAAGCGGAAAATGCTCTAACCTGCCGGCACAGCATCCCGCATTAGCGCACCGCGCTGGCCCGTGGCGATAAATTCCGCGACCATGTCCGCCATGACCGGCGCCAACAGGAACCCGTGGCGGTACATTCCGTTGACCCGGATCGTCTTGCCGGCATCATCGATCACAATGCGCGGCGTGTTGTCAGCAAATGCCGGGCGCACACCAGCACCCATATCAATGATCTCAGCTTCCGCAAACCCGGGATGCAGTGCGAACGCTGAACCCAAAAGCTCGAGCGCCGATTTGACCGTCGTTGGGCGAGCGTCCTCGCGCTCGATCACCGTTGCGCCGATCACAAAGCGGCCGTCGCCTTGCGGCACCACGTAGATCGGCTGGCGCGGATGCAGCAGACGCACGGGCCGCGCCAGATCAACATCTTTCGCCCGCACGATGATGCGCTCGCCGCGCACGCCGCGCATGTCTTTCAACTCTTCACGTGCCGCCATGCCCCGGCAATCGATCAGCAAATCGCTATCGCCGCGCATTGCCGGCGCGCCAAACACAACCTCGGCACCCGCCGCGCGCACTTTATCCAACAACGTGCCCATCGCGGCCAACGCATCCATATGCGCTTCACCTGGAAAATACAGCGCCGCGTCGAAGCGCTCGGCCAGTTGCGGCTCAAGCTCGGCGAGGCGCGTTGAATGCAACAGTTGATGAGTGTCCGTCATGCGCTGAAAGCGCGTCAGCTCAGCGCGGTCGCGAACGGCCGCGACAACAAGCGTGCCGTTTTCAACGATACCCGGATAAGCCGCGCGCCACAACGCCAGAGACTGCCGCCCGAGATTACGGACGATTTCGGGCGCGGCTTCTGCCTCACATTCCGGTGCAATCATCGCGCCGGCCCAGCGGCTTGAACTATTCGCAAAGGGTTCAGCGCTTTGATCCATCAAGCGGACGCGATGGCCGTCGCCGCCTAAGCGCAGCGCTTGCCACAGACCGGTAATGCCAGCGCCTGCAACCGTGATCGATTGTCTATTCATCTGCGCATTAATCTCCAACCGCGACGCCTTCGCGGCGCGGATCGGCGCCGCCTTCCAGACGCCCGCCGCGCCGCAAAATCGTATGTACGCCGGACGTCATCATCTCGCCGCTGAGTGTGTGGCCTTGCGTTTTCAGATTCATGGCGTTGATGATCTGCGGCGAATCTTTTTCATACAAAAAGCCAGTGCCCTCGCTGCCGAAATTCATGTGCGCTGCTGCAGCCTGCGGGTCCATTCCCCAATCGAGCATCGCCACCAGGTTCTTGATCACATAGAGAATAATGCGGCTGCCGCCCGGTGATCCTGTGACGCCTTCGAGCGCGCCGTCTTTGTTAAAGATCAACGTCGGCGCCATAGAGCTGCGCGGCCGCTTGCCACCAGCAATGGCGTTCGCCGCAACGATGCCATCGCGATCCGCGGGGACGAGTGAGAAGTCCGTCAACTCGTTGTTGAGCAAAAATCCGGCGGCCCACAGGTGCGAGCCGAACGCACCTTCGATCGTCGTTGTCATCGCAACCGCATTGCCGGCGTCGTCAATAATTGAGATGTGGCTGGTGCCTGCGCGCTCGTTTGTTGCGTCGATACCGAAGCTGCGCTTGGCAACGCCGGGCGGCACGCCAGCGTCGGGCTTGGCCATCGCCTTGGCGGGGTCGATCAGCTTGCGGCGCTCGGTCAAATATGCGTCATCCAGCAACCCTTGCGGAACGGCGATCACATCAGGGTCGGCGATGTAGCGGTTGCGGTCGGCAAAGCTCAGCTTTTCCGCCTCCGCGATTGTGTGCATGGCCGCGCCGCTCATCGCCGCGCCGCCGCCTTGCACCTCTCCGAACGGCTCGATCAGCTTCAGCGTTTGCGCGACTGTCAGCGCGCCCGACGACGGCGGACCCATGCCGCAAATTTTGCGCGCGTGATAGGCGAAACAAACAGGCGGACGCTCCTTGGCCTGATAGCCAGCAAGGTCAGCCAGCGTCAGATCGCCTTTTGCAATTGACGCGTCCGCCACCGCGGCCACAATCGACTCAGCAATGGCGCCGTTATAAAACGCGCGCCCGCCGTTGGCTGCGATTGCCTTCAGCGCCGCAGCATAATCTGGATTGATCATCAACGTGCCGACAGGTTTGACCGTACCGTCGCCGCTACTTTTTTAGCGGCGTGCGGCTGGCGCAAACGCTTGCGCGCCTTCCCACTTGAGCAGCAGATGCAGCCGCTCCGGCATCGCGAAGCCTTGCTCGGCAAGCGTGATCGCGGGCGCGAACAATTGAGCCCACGGCAACCGGCCATGCCGGGCGTGCGCCAATTCCATCACCCGCACGGTGCCCGGCACGCCAACACTCAAGCCTGACCGGACAGCATCTGGAAAATCCATCGGCTTGCCGTCGCGTAAAAAGCGATCCGGCCTTGCCGCCGCGGGCGCCGTCTCGCGCCCGTCATACGTTTTGACCGCGCCTGCCTCAGCGTCCCACGCGACGATGAACGCGCCGCCGCCGAGACCTGACGATTGCGGCTCGACCAGACCGAGCACCAGCTGGGTTGCAATCGCGGCGTCAGTGGCCGAGCCGCCTTTGCGCAGAATTTCGCGGCCAGCCTCCGCCGCCAGCGGATGAGCAGCGGCCACCATATGGCGCGTCGCAATCGCCAGCGGCTTCTCAGCCGTGCCGGTGCCCGCTTCCGGATTGCGCGATGCGTCCAGCGCATAAGCGGTGGCCGCAGTCAGCAGAAATAGGCAAACAGCGCTCAAGCGTCCGGTCATGATGTCTCCGAGACTGGTCCAAAGTCTGGCCGCGCTGCTCAAGCAAGTCTTGCGGGCGCTAGGGCCGGGATAAATTGTCACGACCATATGTTCAAACTATTTTCTGGAGACGCGCGATGGCAGTGGCCAAATTCAGCCGCTTATCGATAGCAGGCGCCGGTTTTGAGGTGTTCTCAGTGGGATTGGCGTGCGGGCTCGCAGCCGCGCGCGAGCCGCTACCGCGCTTCACGCCTTTGCTCTCAACAAGCAAAACCGTGATGGACGAACCGGTTGTCTATCCGCCGGGCACCGCGAAGCGGACCACCGGCATCGTCGCACTTTCGTTTGGCTTTGTCTCCAGCAGCCTCCCCTCAATGAAAATCGCGTGACTTCGGAATAATGCGGACGTTTCGGGGATGGTTTGGGCGCTGATGATTTTGCCGTGACTGATGCGGCATAGCCGCGCGCGAAAACCGCGGATGCGAGCTCCCATCATCACTCGCAGTCCCGCGCGCCGATCCAGGATCGGGCCTGCGCACTTCATCGGCATTGGCCAGCGGCACCTTCATGTCCGCCGCCCATTCCGACAAGCGCAACAGATCAGCCGCTGCGGTCCTCAAGCTTTGACGTGACGATGTGAATGATATCCTCGTGCCGCTGAATGCGCCCCTCAATCTGAATAAGCCGCGACGTCATCACAATCTTGCGGTAGCGCTCCAGCATTTTTGGCCACACCACCGCATTGGCAACGCCCGTCTCATCCTCAATGGTCATGAACACAACGCCCTTGGCGGATCCAGGCCTTTGGCGCACCAGTACGACGCCAGCCACGCGCACGTAAGCGCCGTCTTTCAAGCCCCGCACCTGATCACAAGCCAGCACCCGCGCGGCGCAGAAATCGTCACGCAGCAACGCCATCGGATGAGCTTTCAGCGACAGGCGCAGCGTCTGATAATCGTTGGTGACATGCTCGCCGAGCGCCATTTCCGGCAGCTGCACGCTGGCCTCAACACCTGCCGCGCTGGCGCGCGCAAAATCAAATAACGGCAACGGCGGCGCGTTCGACAACGCCTTCACCTCCCACAGCGCCTGACGCCGGTCGCGCGCCAGCGAGCGGAACGCATCCGCCGCCGCCAGTTTCTCAAGCGTCGCCACCGAGACCCCGCTCCGGGCCGCGATCTCAGCAATCGACCGCCAGCGGCCCGCACCTGCCGATAGAGAGCGCGCAACTGTTGCACGGCCCTCGACCAGCTTTGCAATCTCATCAGCGCGCGCGCCGTCAATCTGGCGCAAGCCGATGCGCAGCGCGGGTGTGGCGCCAGAAATGTCCTCCAGCGTCGAATCCCATTGCGAAAAATTGACATCCACCTCGCGCGCTTCAACGCCGTGCTCGCGCGCGTCCCGCACGATCTGGGCCGGCGCGTAAAAGCCCATCGGCTGCGAGTTCAGAAGCGCCGCCGCAAACGCCGCTGGATAATGACACTTGAGCCACGCCGACACGTAGACGAGATGCGCAAAGCTCGCCGCGTGGCTCTCGGGAAAGCCGTATTCGCCAAAGCCCTTGATCTGCGCAAAACAACGCGCTGCGAACGCCGGGTCATAGCCGCGCGCCACCATGCGCGAGACCATCTTCTCTTCAAGCAAACCAATCGTGCCGCGCCGCCGGAAGGTGGCCATCGCCTTGCGCAACTCATTGACCTCGGAGTCCGAAAACTGAGCGGCGTCCATGGCGATGCGCATCGCCTGCTCCTGAAACAGCGGCACACCCTTGGTCTTGCCGAGGATCTGGCGCAACTCGTCGGCTGGGCCGAATTCCGGCGACGGCGCGGGGTAGGTCTCCTCCTCCATACCCGAACGGCGGCGCAGATAGGGATGCACCATATCGCCCTGGATCGGACCCGGACGCACAATCGCGACTTCGATGACGAGATCGTAAAACGTGCGCGGCTTCAAGCGCGGCAGCATGTTCATCTGGGCCCGCGACTCAACCTGGAATACGCCGATAGAATCGGCGCGGCACAGCATGTCGTAGACAGCCGGATCGTCGCGCGGCACCTTGGCCAGCGTCATCGGCAGATCATGATGCTTGTCCAGAAGATCGAACGCCTTGCGGATGCAGGTTAGCATGCCAAGCGCCAGCACGTCGATTTTCAAAAGCCCGAGCGCGGCAATATCGTTCTTGTCCCATTCGATGAAGGTACGGTCGGCCATCGCCGCGTTGCCAACCGGCACGACCTCGATCAGCGGCCCGCGCGTCAGAATAAAGCCGCCGACATGCTGCGACAGGTGGCGCGGAAAGCCCATCAGCTCTTGGCTCAGCTCAATCACGGCGGCGAGCAGCGGGTCGCCGGGATCGAGGCCCGCTTCGCGGATATGCTTCTCCGGCAAAACGCCACCCGAGCGCGTACCCCAGACCATGCCGGCAAGCGCCGCCACCGTATCCTCCGACAAGCCCATCGCCTTGCCGACATCGCGTACGGCGGAACGCGCGCGGTAGGAGATGACGGTTGCGGCAAGGCCCGCGCGGTCGCGGCCATAGCGCGCGTAGATGTATTGGATCACCTCCTCACGCCGCTCGTGTTCGAAATCGACGTCGATGTCGGGCGGTTCGCGCCGTGCTTCCGAAATGAAGCGCTCAAACAACAGATCGACCTCAGTCGGGTTGACCGCGGTGATCGCCAAGCAATAGCAGACAACCGAATTGGCCGCCGAGCCGCGCCCCTGGCACAGAATGCCGCGCGCGCGGGCGAACATGACGATGTCGTGGACAGTCAAAAAGTAGCGGGCGAAATCAAGGTCATTGATCAGCGCCAGTTCGCGCTCGATCGCGGCTTTGACCTTGTCTGGCACGCCGTCCGGAAACCGGGCATCAGCACCTTCCCACGTCAACGCCGCCAGATGAACTTGCGGCGAGACGCCGGCCGGCACCGGCTCGTCGGGGTATTCGTAGACCAGTTCATCGAGCGAGAAGCGGCACGCGTCCACGATCTCGAGCGTGCGGGCCATTGCCGTGCGGATCTGTGCCGCCTCATACCCATTGAATAGCCGCGCCATTTCTTCAGGCCGCTTCAAATGCCGCTCGGCGTTGGCTTCGAGCCGCAATCCAGCTTCACCAATCGTCGTCTGTTCACGCACGCACGACAAAATATCCTGCAACGGCCGGCGGTGGGCCGCGTGATAGAGCACGGCATTGGTCGCGACCAACGGAATGCCCGTGCGCTGAGACACGGTTGCCAGCGCCGCAATCCGCGCCCGGTCATCGCCGCGATAACTGTTCGACGCCGCCAAATAAAGTTGCGCAGACGGCAGCGCGGCCTTGAGACGGGTGAGAGCGGCGCCCAGGGTCTCTGCACCCTCGCTTTCAGGCCCCTCACTTTCAGGCCCCTCACTTTCAGGCCCCTCGCTTTCCGCAATGCGCGGCGTTGCGGAGAGGCCCTCCGCTTGTGCCCGCTTCGCGGCATCAAACGCAATGATTTGCGCACGCGCTGGCATTGACGCATCACGCTCAAATTCGCGCGCGGCCTCCCGCCAACTCCAATCATCCGGCGGCAACGCAATGAACACTTGGCCATCGGCGTGGGCGGCGACGTCGGCGAGGGACAGTGAGCACTTGCCCTTTTCACAGCGCCCCTGGCCGAGCGAAATCAGCCGGCTCAACCGGCCATAGGCTGCGCGGTCGCGCGGGTAGCACAGCAGGCTTGGCGCATCCTCAAGATCAAGCCGCGCGCCAACCAGCAGCCGCAAGCCGGCCTCTTTCGCCGCCACGTGGGCGCGCACCACGCCCGCCAGCGTGTTGTGATCGGCAACGCCAATCGCCGCCAAACCCAGCGCCTTCGCTTCAGCGACAAGTTCGTCGGCGTGCGACGCACCCCGCAAAAACGAGAAGTTGCTGACAATCTGCAGCTCCGCATATGCCATCACGCGAACATCCCATGCAAAAACCAGATTGGCAGCGTGTGGCCGTCATCGTCCTGATCGTCGCCATCTTCGTCTCCGCCGCCGTAGAGACCGTGGCGGAACACCCAGTAGGCGGCGCCGTCATGATCTTCGATTGTGTAGTAGTCGCGCGGCCGCGGACGTTTTTGATCGCAACTCAGCCCCAAGTGCCGCCACCACTCGGGTGCGATCCGTTCAGGGCCTTCGGCGCGCGCCACGCGCCGCTCGACACGCCGCCAGGTGAAGCGCGCGGGCGGGCCATCCGGCACACCGGCCAGCACCTCGATCCGCTCGGGCCGCGCCAGTAGAAACGGCGGACGGCGTGCGCCGCGCCCATACGGCCAGGGTGGCTCATAGGTAAGCGAAGCGGAAGCGGGCGCTTTCAACCGCGCCCCCTTCAACGCAGCAACGCGGGCTTCGGCGCGTTCCGGGATGTGGCTGGCGCGCGGCAGCAACACCGTCACAGCGCTCGCACCCAAGCGGTTGCTCAGTTGGTCGATCAAAGCGACTGGGCCAGCCCGCGCGCGTTGAGCCTCGAACGCGTCCTGGCGGATAGCATGACGCTCAACGCGCAGCGCATCAAGACGCAACAGATCAACGCCAAAACCTGCGTCGATCGCGGACAGCTTTTCCTTGAGCAGCCTCATGATGTGGGCACTATCGCGGCTTGGCATGCTCATCGCCGCGCCGGTTTCGGCGCACGTTCCATCCGCGCGATAGAGGGCGAGACGCACAGCCTTGGCGCCGGTATCTTTAGCGGCCAAAGCGGCCGACAGTTCATCTGCGAGGTCAGCGACCGCGGCCTCCAGCCCTTGCGACGTTATCAGCGGATCGGTGAAGGCGCGGATGGCGCTCAGAACCGGCGGCTGTTGCATCGGCCGTCGCGGTTCGTTGACATGGCCAAGCGCCGTATCAAGCCGCAACAGCACGGCGCTGGCGGCATCTTTTGAGCGGAAACGGCGCGCCAAGCTATCGCGCGGAATATCATACAGCTGAGCAATGCGCCGCAGCCCAAGCCGCTTGAGCAGAAGCACGCTTGCCCCATCCAGCCGCAACGCTTCGACCGGCAACGGCGCAAGCGCATCGCGAACCGCACCTTCAGGCGCAAGCACCCACGCGGCACCGGCTGGGCAGCCAAAACGCGCAAGCCCGTGCGCCGCGCCAAGCGTATCGCCAAGACCTGCGCGCGCTTCAACGCCAAACGATGCCAAACGCTGCGTGATGTCGTCGAGCAGGCGTTCTTCGCCGCCAAACAGATGCGCGACACCGCTGATGTCGATCCACAATCCGTCCGCACCATCAACATGGCGGTTGGGGCCATAACGCCCAGCCCAGCGCGCCAAGCGCAACAGCGCCATGCGGTCCGCGCCGGCATCGGCGGGCCTTGAGATCAGCGACGGCAAGGCGGCGCGAGCATCAGCCAGCGCTGTGCCAACGGCGACACCTTCGGCCGCCGCGGCGGCATTGACCGCGCTGATGGTCAGCCCATGCGCACCACTTGCAACAAGCGCAAACGGCTTGTCACTGGGCACTGCGCCGCGCTCTGTCCGTGCCAGCCGCGTGACCGGCCATGCCGGAAGCCAAACTGAAAGTACGCGCTTCATCACACCATTCCAAAACCCGTGGGCGTCCAAGAGAATTTTGCGCATCAGAGGCTCGCGGCGGCGTGCTTTCTTTTGGCGCGCAAGACGTCTGCGCACATTCCATTTGAGCACGGGCCCGCTCGAGATTGACGCGGAAACGGGTATTGCCCGGCGCGCGCGGATCGAAGCGGTGCGGCGCGCTTGGCTGCCGCTCCACCCGCCAGCGCGTCGCTGTTGCGCCTGATGCTTCGGATGCTGGATGCGTGATCAGCAGACACGGTGTGCGGGCGCTGGCCGCCGCCAGGCTCAAACGCCGCGCTGGCGTCAGGGCGACACAATCGAAAATGCCGAACGCCAGCGCCAGGCTTGAGGATTTCAAACCATCTTCAAGCGCCACCAGCGCATCCGCCGCGCGCGCCGTCTCAACGATGATCAGCCGCGAAGGATCAAGCCCGAGTGCGGCCAGCCCTGATGCAGACGGCGATCCGAATTCAGCGCTGAGCGCGCGTGGCCAGCACCACAACATCCACGGCGGCCCGTCTTGCGAAAGCATCTCCGCGCGGCGCACAGCCAGACGCAAAGCAAAGCCAAGGCTTGTCATCCAGTCGCCGGCGGATGCGCCATGCGGATGCGGCAAAGCCTTCACCTCATGCACCGCACCCGGATCAAGCCCCCGCGGCAACAGCCGGTCGACCGACGGGCAGCCCAAGCGCCACGCATCTTGCGGCAGCGCGCCCGCGTGACCGGCATGGCTGATATGACCGGTGCCAAACGTATGACCTTCGATTTTACCAATCGCCGCCCGCAGCGCATCAATCAGCACCGCCTTCGGCAGAGGTGGCGCGGACTGCGTCTCCCTCCATGCATCTCCACGTTGAAGGGCGCACCCCGCCTCCGGATCGACAGGCGGGGTCGCCATCGATCCGGGGGCAGGCGTGCTGGGCTTCATCGCCGAGAGGGCATCGGCGTCAAAGCCTGTCTCAATCCCATCGCCTCGCCACACGTCGTCTTGCGGCGTCTCTTGCTCGTAGGCCGCCTCAGCGGCCGCCTGATCCGCCAAGCGGCGGGATAAACTGGAATGAGCCGCCTGATCCACGGGACGCTCCTCAACCCCAAAGCCGCAAGACCGCACCAATGCGCATGTTCTTATTATGTTCTAAATTAGGGACGGCAACCCGTCAAGCAAAAAGAACAAAAGATGAATTCAACGAGCCGAATGCGCAAAAATCGCGCACCCACGGGCCCGAGACTGCCTAGCAATCAGATCCTTATGGCTTCATGGTCACGCCTGGGCCACCGGCCTTCGCCAGTGCGAGAACGACGCGGCAGTGTGACTTCCCTGCTCTGCCCGCGAATATGGGACTGATATATACCGTCCCTTCACCATTATTCGCGCAGGATGCCGCCATCATCCTCGCCGATATATTTTATGACGAGCCAACTGGAGCATCCCCCGATGACCATGAGACCGCTGAGCGGCCTTGCCCTCGCAGCCTTCACTCTGTTGAGCGTGCTTGCAGCGCCGCAGTCCGCGCGCGCCCAGGGCCTGATTGAATTTCTGTGGGGCGGCGGCGATGATTGGGGCGGCGGCCGCCAGAGCGTGTCGTTCAGTTCGCAGTACAAACCCGGACAGGTCATCGTCTCGTTCGGCGACCGCCGCTTGTATCTGGTGACCGCACCAGGCCAAGCCTTGAGCTATCCGATTGCCGTGCCGCGCGAAAAGAGCCGCTGGCAGGGCACAACTTTCGTTTCGGAAAAGCGCATCAATCCGTCGTGGACGCCGACGCCGGAAATGCGCCGCGAAAATCCGAAGCTGCCGATGTGGGTTCCGGGCGGCCACCCGATGAACCCGCTTGGCAACCGCGCGCTTTACCTCGGCTCAAGCGCCTACCGCATTCACGGCACCGACGCGCCGTGGACCATCGGTCAGGCTGTCTCCAAGGGTTGTGTGCGCATGCATAACCAGGACGTTCTCGACCTTTACCCGCGCATTCCGGTCGGCACCCGCGTGACCGTCACCTGGCAGCGCTTCTCGTCGTCGCCGGTGGCTGCAAGCAGCAACGCGAATTCGAGCGGCGGCAGCTCGAATAGTTACGCAAACGAAAACGGCGAGCCAAAGCGCAAGTACTACCGCGCGTCCACCACCGGCGCCTCTAAGCGCTACACCATTCCGGCCCGCAAGCCGGCCATGCAGAAGGCCGCCCAGGTTCAGTAACCTCGGCTGTTCGCAATTGACGGATTAACGGGCGGCCTCTACCCAGGCCGCCCGTTTTCGATTGAGCGATGCCCCGCCAACCGCCCTGGCTGTGTCAAAACCAGCGGTTACGCGCAAAAATTCCGCATTCAGCATGTTGCATCGGCTTCTCGCGCTTGACTTCGCGGCCGATGTTCCCAATCTAGGGACGGCTTTCCTCGAGTCTGGAGCTTGGCGTCTCAAACGCCGGGCCGGATGGTGGCAGCCCCGTGCAACAACAGAAGGAGTAACGACCATCCGCAAACCAATGCGCCCCGAGCCAGCGAGCCGGGAACAGTCCGGGCCCCGAATTAACGACCAGATCCGGGCCCGCGAAGTACGACTGATCGACGAGACAGGACAGAACGTCGGAGTCGTTGCCAAGACAGATGCCCTGACCCGCGCCGAACAAGCCGGTCTCGACCTCGTCGAGATTTCGCCGGATGCCGAGCCGCCGGTCTGCAAGATCCTCGACTTCGGCAAATACAAATTCCAAGAACAGAAGAAAGCCGCCGAAGCCCGCAAGAACCAGAAGATCGTCGAGTTGAAAGAGATCAAGATGCGTCCCGGCATCGACGATCACGACTACGACGTCAAAATGCGGGCTATCAAGCGGTTCTTCGAAGAAGGCGACAAGGTCAAGATCACGCTGCGTTTCCGCGGCCGTGAAATGGCCCACTCGCAGCTCGGCATGGCCGTGCTTCAGCGCGTCAAGGCCGACACCGACCCGATCGCCAAGGTCGAAAGCGAACCACGCTTTGAAGGCAAGCAGATGGTCATGGTGCTGGCGCCGAAGTAGTAAGCGCTCTTTCTATTGCGCCTTCCAACTCTCCTCCGGGGAGCCGGCCGGAAGGCTCGTAAGTTCAAAAAAACCGCGCGCGCTCATCCGGGCCCGCGCGGTTTTTTGTTGGGTCATAAGGGGACGCACGAAAGTCCAAACAATTTGCTTGGTTAATTTAACGGTGCGTCTACGCATTTGATGTAACGTGCCCGGATTATCCGCGCCCGCGATCAGCACCGCGCATTCATCGACAAGGATCAGCCCCTCATGGCCAATACCGCGCCGACCAATATCTCGTTATCGGCCACCCAGGTCGCGGAAATGACCGGCAACGGCAATCTTGTTGCGACCTTGTCGACGCTGGACCCTGACGCTGGCAACACGTTCACCTATTCGCTGATCGACAATGCGGGCGGGCGGTTTGCGATCTCAGGCAACACGCTGGTGGTCGCCAACGGCGTCGGACTCGACTTCGAACAGGCCACGTCACATTCGATTACCGTGCGCTCGACAGATCAGGGCGGATTGTTCGTCGATAAAGTGATTTCGATCTCTGTCACCGACATCAATCCCGAAATGCTTTCCGCCACCACGCCCAACATCACAATCGTCGGCGGCGCGGGCAATGACCACATTTATGCCTACTACGCCATCGAAGGCGATGACAACCTCTATGGCGGAGCCGGAGATGATACACTTAATGGCGGTGGCGGCACTGACCACATCTACGGTGGCAGCGGTAACGATCTCATCTTCGGAACGGGGTCTGCACCTAAGTCATTTTACGGCGACGAGGGCGACGATAGGTTCACACTGAATTTTGGCGGCACTGGCAGTATCGACGGTGGCATCGGGTACGACACGGTTTATCTCGCATTAAATGGTACATTCGGAACGCTTACTTTCACCGACGTTGAGGAACTCCACGCCAGCGTTTCGAGTTCTCTGGCTACGGTGGAAGCCACAGTCGCCCAGCTGGCAGCGTTCTCAAAAATCGACTTAGGGTCAGCCAGCATTACGATCCGGTTGAAAGGCACTGGCGGTTCGCTGGATTTCGCGTCATCAATGGAAAGCGGTCGAATGGTCGATGTAGACGCGCGCGATGTCACGTCTGCTATCCAAATCGCGGCGGGCAACGGCATCTACCGCGTGTTTGGCTCCAACCAGGATGACGTGATCCGCGGCGGCCTTGGCAACGACAAGATTGACGGCGGTCTCGGCAACGACATCGCCGAATTTTCCGGCGCGGCCAATGCCTATAGCATCCGTTGGACCGATACAGGTCTAATGGTCTCTAACGGAACCGGTGATACCGATACGCTGACCAACATTGAGACCTTGCGCTTCCTGTCTGGCACGCCCACAACGGTTGCGGTTAGCAGCCTGATCGGGGCGTTGACCGACGCCGATGCAAGCGAAGATATCATCCCAGAAATGTCTGCAATCGGAACACCGGTCGGCATTACCGCCCGGGCCATCGACAGCACTGGCGACGCTGTCACCTATAGCCTTACCAACAACGCCAACGGCCTGTTTTCCATCGACGCCACGTCAGGCGTGGTGCGCCTCGCCGCCGAGATCAACTACGAAGATTTCTACTATGCGCCCGAGGTCACCATTCTCGCGACAAGCGCAGACGGCTCAAGCACCGAAAAGACTTATGCAATTGCGATCGGAGACGTAAACGAAGCGCCATTTGGCCTTACGCTGGCCAGCGAGGGCGTTGCGGAAGGTTCACCCACGGACAACGTCGCAGGCATCCTTGAAGCCTGGGACTACGATCAGAACGACTACCTTACATTCTCACTTTTGGACGACGCAGACGGCCGCTTTTACATTTTTGGCTACGGCATTCACGTCAAAGATGGCGTGCGCCTCGACTACGAACAGGCAGCGTCCCATTCCGTCACCGTTCGCGTGACCGACCCGGGCGGGTTGTTCATCGACAAGACGTTTGTCATTGCCGTCACAGACGTCGCCGAAGAAAACCTGACCGGCGACGCTGCCAACAACACACTTGTTGGCGGCGTGGGCAACGACACCTTCGATGGCGGCGCTGGAAACGACACACTCTCAGGCGGCGGCGGCAACGATACGTATATCGTCGATTCCTCCAAAGACATCGTCAACGAGATCGCAGGCCAAGGCACCAGCGATACCGTCAAGGCGAGCGTCAGCTACGCTCTCGCAGCCACGACCGATATCGAAGTCCTCGGAACAACCAACGCCGCCGCCACAACCGCGATCAATCTCTCAGGCAACGCGATCGCGCAAACCATAACCGGCAACGCCGGCGCCAACGTGCTCAACGGCAGGGGTGGAGCCGACACACTGCGCGGTGGTGGCGGCAACGACACCTACATTGTCGATAGCTCTAACGATAGCGTCGTCGAACTGACCGGACAGGGGACTGACTGCGTCCATGCTGCATCATCGTATGCGCTGCAAAGCGGCGCGTCGGTCGAACTTCTCAAGACCGCGCTGTTTGCATCGACTGACGCTATTGATCTCTGCGGCAACGAACTGGCGCAGACCATCCACGGCAACGCTGGCTTCAACTGCATTCGCGGCGGCGCGGGCAATGACAGTCTGTTCGGCTTCGGCGGCAACGACCGATCGA
>JABFRT010000058.1 GCA_013141015.1 Hyphomicrobium sp.
CAGTGAGCCGCCTTCGCCACCGGTGTTCTTCCTAATATCTACGAATTTCACCTCTACACTAGGAATTCCACTCACCTCTATCGGACTCGAGATACGCAGTATGAAAGGCAGTTCCGAGGTTAAGCCCCGGGATTTCACCCCTCACTTACATATCCGCCTACGTGCGCTTTACGCCCAGTGATTCCGAACAACGCTAGTCCCCTTCGTATTACCGCGGCTGCTGGCACGAAGTTAGCCGGGACTTATTCTCCGGGTACCGTCATTATCGTCCCCGGCAAAAGTGCTTTACAACCCTAAGGCCTTCATCACACACGCGGCATGGCTGGATCAGGCTTGCGCCCATTGTCCAATATTCCCCACTGCTGCCTCCCGTAGGAGTCTGGGCCGTGTCTCAGTCCCAGTGTGGCTGGTCGTCCTCTCAGACCAGCTAAGGATCGTCGCCTTGGTGAGCCATTACCTCACCAACTAGCTAATCCTACGCGGGCCCATCCTATAGCGATAAATCTTTCCCCTCTCGGGCGTATACGGTATTACTCCAAGTTTCCCTGGGCTATTCCGTACTATAGGGAAGGTTCCCACGTGTTACTCACCCGTCTGCCACTCCCTATTGCTAGGGCGTTCGACTTGCATGTGTTAGGCCTGCCGCCAGCGTTCGTTCTGAGCCAGGATCAAACTCTCAAGTTGAAAGATTTGATTCTGGTTATTTGGCTTGGAGGTTAATCCAAGTATTCTACGTAACGGGCACCTTACACTGTAACGCTCACTCCAGTTGCCCGAAGCAATCGTCACGGTGATTGGTTAGTGAAACGCAGAATATCCAGAGTATCTGTTTGACCCTCGATCTTGCGATCGAAAATCCGCCAGGACTCCGCCGTCTGCGTTTCCCTTCCTTCAAATTCAATTGTCAAAGAGCAAATTCGAGAACAAAAAACCGCCCGGCGGTGTTGCCACCGGTTTTTTCGAGACGACTGAGTTCTTGCCGGTTGACCCGGTTTCGAACCCAAGGGTTTCGAGGTTGAATGCCCTGCGAGGGCGGTGAAGCAGTGATGCTCACCAGCGAGACCCGTTTAAACAACATTGGGCCTTCGGTGTCAACAGCGGATTTAAAAAATCTTTGCCATGTCGGGAAGCACGCAGAAACACCAATAAATACCGGGGTTTTTGCTGTCTTTTGGAGGGCGCTTGGGCTGCCGTTCGCGATATTATTCACCGCGACAAGTTGGCATCGACAGAAGTCGTTTTCCGAGTTTTGGGCGCGAGGCCCCAGAAACCGGGCTTTTGGTGAACAGGGGGAGCCTGGTTCCAGCATCCGAACTGTCAGGGCTGCCTTTCATGCGGGCCCGGCCGCTGATTGGGCCACGGATACCGCCGCTTTCCACGCGCATGTGCATCGCCCGCCTAAGCCTATGGCGCTCACGCCAGAAATCAGCGTAGCTCTAACAAGAATACGCCGTTTTGCTGGGCTAGGGCCTTTAGCGTGACGGCCAAAGGTGCTCGTCCGGGTGGCTTGCGCCGCTGGCGGACCGGTTTACCGCGGTGCTTTGAAGGGGTGTGGGCCACGACTGGCCCAGGGGGAGACGACTGCACGTGCTGCTCCGGCGGAGAAAATTTCTGCGCGCGACCGAAGGGGCGATCTCGCTCGGCTCGGACAAGCGCGCGCTGCCGGGAGCATATGGCGGGCGCGGCGGCAGCTTCTTCAACGATATTTACGATGCCGATCACTCGGAAGCCCGCCAGGGCGGCCGCTTCCGCTGGATGCTCAGCACTTGCTTGGCAGCAACCGTTGGCGCGATTGCTATTCTTGTCGTCGTCTATGGATCGTCCGATCCCAACAGCGGTAACGACGGACTGCTGCCGGCGCTGATCTCTATCCGCGACGGAACCATGCCCCAGCAGCATTCGCCAACACCGAAGAATGCCGATGGCTTGAAGTGGGTCTCGCCAAAATCCGACCGGTTACAGTTAACAACGGGATCGCTCTCGACCCGCTATATCATTCACGAATCCACCAAAAGCCGGCGCGACGGCCGCGAGTATGTGCGCCAGAAGCCTTACGCGCGGATCGTTGCGCGATTGGCGCCAGTGCCGCCCAACGCCGCCGATGCTATCCCGGCATTCAATCCCTTCAAGCTGTACGCCAACAGCCAACCGGTATCTTCCAACGATGATTCCGACAACAAAGCCGGTAGTGGCCTGTCGCGCACCGACGTATCGGTCAAAGTCGTCGAACTTCTCGGCGGCATCCTACCGGGCGAAGACGGCCAAGAACTCGACAGCCAAGAAGCGCAAGAGCTGGTCGAACATTCAACAGGTATTCAAACACCCGACGCCGGTGCTCCGCTCGACGGCGTCGGCGTAACCGCCGATCCGGCCGGCGCACCTGATCAGTCAGCAGCGCCCGACAGCCAGATCGCCTGGCAACCGCGTGCTGAAATTTCCCAGCGAACAAACACAACCGACATCGCCAAAAGCCCAGATACGCCGGATGATCCTGGCGACGATTTCGAAGGCGGCGAGGTTAGCGTTGTGACCGTCGGGCGGACCGATACGTTGGCCAAAATAATCGCCGCTGCTGGTGCCGAACCCTGGCAGGTGCGCGCCATGATCGACGCCGCCCATAGCACTTTCCCTGAGACGGCCTTGGTGCCGGGCCAAGAGGTCCGCATCACGCTCGTTCCATCTCTCACGCAAGCCGACAAGAAAGAACCGGCACGCTTTTCAGTCTTCTCTGACGGCCACGATCACCTTGTTACCGTGACGCGCAACGCCGCCGGTGAGTTCGTTGCGTCCACACAATCGCTGATCTCGGAGGAGTTGCAGAAGGCGGGCGCCGATGGCGAAGGCGGTGCTGCGTCCACGCTCTACTCAAGCATCTATCATGCGGGCCAGATGCAGAGCTTGGCGCCCGACACCATCCAGCAAATCATGCGCGTCAACGCCTTCGATACAGACTTCCGCCGCCGCGTGCGTCCCGGCGATACGATCGAACTTTTCTTCGATATGAAGGATGAGCAGTCAACCGATGGTCCGCCGGGAGAATTGCTCTACAGCGCCGTCAATAGCGGCGGATCGGTCTACCGGTTCTATCGCTTCCGCACGCCAGATGGCGTCATCGATTACTACGACGAAGAGGGCAACAACTCGAAGAAGTTCCTTATGCGCAAGCCCGTGCGCGGTGACGACGTGCGCCTGACATCAGGCTTTGGCGTGCGCTTCCACCCGCTGCTCAACGTGCGGAAAATGCACACCGGCGTCGATTGGGCGTCCGCGCCCGGCACACCGATACTGGCGTCCGGCACCGGCATCGTCGAAGAAGCTGGACACAAGGGATATAACGGCAATTACGTGCGTATCCGCCACGCCAACGGTTATCACACCGCCTACAGCCACATGTCGCGGTTTGCCAGCGGCATGGAACCGGGCGTGAAGGTGCGCCAGGGCCAAGTGATCGGTTTTGTCGGCACAACGGGCCTATCGTCCGGCCCGCATTTGCACTTTGAAGTGCTGGTCAACAGCCGTTTTGTTGACCCGATGTCGATCCAGGTTCCGCGCGAACGCAAGCTTGAAGGCAAGGACCTCGCAGAGTTCCAAAAGGAACGCGCCCGCATTGAAGAACTGATGCGCCGCGCACCTGTGATGACCGCGAATAAGTAAGACGTGAAGAAGTTGGGAAAGCCAATCCCAACTCCATTCTCCCATCTATCCCGCCTTCACCGGCCAACCATTGACCGTCAACACGCCATCGCGCACCGACACGGCAACCGCGTCACCGTCTTTGACGCCGCCCGCCAAGATCTGCTCGGCAAGAGGGTCCTGCACTTGCCGCTGGATCACGCGTTTCAAGGGCCGCGCACCGTAGGCAGCATCATAGCCGCGATTGGCCAGCCACGTCCGCGCCGCATCGTCCAGCGTGATCGTGATCTTGCGATCAGCGAGCAGTTTGGTGAGGCGGCCCATCTGGATATCGACGATCTTGGTCATGTCCACGCGCTGCAAGCGGTGGAACAGGATGATCTCATCGAGCCGGTTCAGGAATTCAGGGCGGAACCGCGCGCGCACTTCGGCCATCACCACATCGCGCACCGCCTCGCTATCCTCGCCTTCCTTCTGCTCGACAAGATACTGCGCGCCGATGTTCGACGTCAGAATGATCAGCGTGTTCTTGAAATCGACGGTGCGGCCCTGGCCGTCTGTCAGGCGTCCATCATCAAGCACCTGAAGGAGCACGTTGAACACGTCCGGATGCGCTTTCTCAATCTCGTCGAACAGAATGATCTGATATGGCCGGCGGCGCACGGCTTCGGTCAACGCGCCACCTTCTTCATAACCGACGTATCCAGGCGGCGCGCCGATCAGCCGGGCAACCGAATGCTTCTCCATGTATTCCGACATGTCGATGCGTTGCAGAGCTGTGTCGTCGTCGAACATGAACCCGGCCAGCGCCTTGGTCAGCTCGGTTTTACCGACGCCTGTCGGCCCTAAAAACATAAACGAGCCTATCGGCCTATTCGGATCCTGCAATCCAGCACGCGCGCGCCTGACGGCCGTTGAAACAGCAATGACCGCCTCTTTCTGGCCAATGACGCGTTTCGCCAATGCCTCTTCCATCTTGAGCAGCTTGTCGCGTTCGCCTTCAAGCATCTTGTCGACTGGCACGCCGGTCCAGCGCGAAACGATCTGCGCAATCTGATCGGGCGTGACGGCTTCTTCCAGCATCGCGCTCTTGCCGTCCTGGCTTTCGATGGTTGCGATCTTCTTTTCCAGCGCGTCGATCACGCTGTACTTCAACTCGCCCGCGCGGTTGTAGTCGCCGCGCCGCTGCGCTTGTTCAAGTTCGATACGCGCCGCCTCCAACTGCTCTTTCAGCTTCTGGGCCGAGCCGAGCTTCTGCTTTTCCGATTCCCAGCGCTGCGTCAGTGACTTTGACGATTCCTGCAAACCGGCAATCGAACGCTCAAGCGATTTCAACCGGTCTTTCGATGCGGCATCGGTTTCTTTGCGCAAAGCTTCGCGCTCGATCATCATTTGCATGAGATCGCGATCAATGACGTCGAGTTCTTCCGGCTTGCTATCGACTTGCATTCTCAGGCGCGACGAGGCTTCGTCCATCAGGTCGATAGCTTTGTCCGGCAAAAAGCGGCCGGTAATGTAGCGATGCGATAACGTTGCCGCAGCCACGAGCGCGCTATCGGTGATGCGCACGCCGTGATGCAGCTCATACTTTTCCTTCAATCCGCGCAGAATGGAAATGGTGTCTTCCACCGTCGGCTCGTTGACGAACACAGGCTGAAAACGCCGGGCAAGTGCCGCGTCCTTTTCAATGTGCTTGCGGTATTCATCGAGCGTGGTCGCGCCGACGCAGTGCAACTCTCCGCGGGCCAGCGCTGGCTTCAGCAGATTTCCGGCATCCATCGCGCCTTCGGATTTGCCCGCGCCGACAATGGTGTGCAATTCATCGATAAACAAAATCACGCCGCCGGCTTCCGACTGTACTTCCGACAACACGGATTTGAGACGCTCTTCAAATTCGCCACGATATTTAGCGCCCGCGATCAAGGACCCCATGTCGAGCGATAAGAGCTTTTTGTCTTTCAGGCTTTCCGGCACGTCGCCTTGAACGATGCGTAGCGCCAAGCCCTCGGCAATCGCCGTCTTGCCGACGCCGGGTTCGCCGATCAGAACGGGGTTGTTCTTGGTGCGCCGTGAGAGGACCTGGATTGTGCGGCGGATTTCTTCGTCGCGGCCGATCACCGGATCAAGCTTGCCGCTGGCCGCCGCTTCGGTCAGGTCGCGCGTGTATTTCTTTAACGCCTCATAGGACTGCTCGGCGCCCGCGCTGTCGGCGGTGCGGCCTTTGCGGATATCGTTGATCGCGGTGTTGAGTTTGTCCGCCGTTACGCCCGCGTCTTTCAACGCACGTCCGGCGTCGGTCGCAGTATCGACCGCAATCGCCAGCAACAAGCGTTCGGCTGTCACAAATTTATCGGAGGCTTAGTCGGCCGCCTTTTCGGCTGCGTCGAATACGCGCGCCGTCTCGGGGCTGAGGTAGACTTGGCCGCCGCCGCTGCCTGAAACCTTGGGCCGCTTGCCGAGGGACTTCTCGACGGCCGCAAGCGCCGCGCGCCCATCACCACCGGCCCGCTGAATGAGCCCGCTTGCCAACCCCTCAGTATCGTCAAGAAGCACCTTCAGTAGGTGTTCCGGCGAAAAATGCTGGTGATTTTCTCTCAGCGCCAGCGATTGTCCAGATTGCACAAAACCCTTGGCGCGGTCGGTGTACCGTTCAAAATTCATAATGATCATCCCTCAGCGCGCTTTTCCCGCCCAAACGGCGCGGGACCAAGCGCCGTTAATCAGGCGCAGTGCCAACGCCACAGCCAGAACCCCAAATCGGGCATTCCGGGCCTTGCGGCGTCACTCTGGATATAGTGCTGTACTGTCCGAGAAAAAGGGGCGGGCAGCGCTCCGCTTCCGAGGAATTTCGTGCAATGTCAGACTTCACTACCGGAACCGTCGCCGCGTTGTATCGCTATCCCATTAAAGGGCTCACACCCGAGGCAATGCCCCGCGTGACGCTGGAGGAAGGGGCGGCACTGCCCTTCGACCGGGCATACGCCATTGAAAACGGGCCAGGCCCCTTCGATCCCGAGAACCCGAAACATCTGCCGAAAATTCATTTCGTCATGCTGATGCGTAACGAGCAGCTCGCGACTATCGAATCTGCGTTTATTGACGCCACGCACACCCTGACGTTGTCAAAAGGCGGCAATGAACTGGCCCGCGGCGATCTGCGCTTAAGTGATGGCCGCGCCGCAATCGAAAAAGCCATCGCCGCGCTTGTGGGCAGCGGAATGCGCGGCCCGGCCCGTGTGGTGGCAGCCAGCGGCCATAGCTTTTCAGACGTCGCCGCCAAGTGCCTGCACATCATCAATCTTGAAAGCGTGCGCGCGCTTGAGGCGGCAATTGGTCAGAAAATCGATCCGCTGCGCTTTCGCCCCAACGTCATCATAGACGGCTGGCCTGCGTGGTCGGAGTTCGAACTCGTTGGCCATGCGCTGAACGCGGGCGCTGCCACGCTGGACGTCTTCAAGCGCACGGAGCGCTGTGCAGCGACCAACGTCGATCCCGCGACAGGCGCGCGCGATCTCAAAATTCCGTCGTTCCTGTCGCGCACCTATGGCCACACGGACTTTGGTGTTTACGCGCGCGCGGTTTCTGGTGGATTGGTCCAGACCGGCGACGCAATTGCCCGCGCGGGCCACCCTGCCTAAGCGCCCGCACATAAAAAAGCCGCCAGCTTTCGCGGCGGCTTTTCTTCAAGTCTCAATCGATCGATTTCTTGACCTCAATCCTGATCTTCCGTCACAGGCGCGCGGGGCGCAGGTGCTGGAGCCGCTGCAGCGGCTTCGCTGTCATCGCGGCGCGGACGGCGCACGGGGCGGCGCAAGAAGGCTGGCTGTTCCGCTGCTTCCATGGCAGCGGGCGGCGGCTGAGGAGCCGCTTGAACCGGTGGCATTGGCGCAACCGGTGGCAACGGCGGCTGCACCGCGAAGGCCGGCGGCTGACGGTCAGCATTGGAGTTTACGAGGTTCGGGAACCGGTCGCGGCGGCGATGCCCATTGCCACCGCCGTGGCCTTCGTCCTGCGCAGGCGCTTGACCGCCAGCCGGGGCGTCAGCAAACGACGGTTGCGGTCCGCGATCTTCGCGGAATTCGCGTGGTTCGCGCGGTTCACGATCCTGGCGGTTGTCGTTGCGGTTGAAGCCGCGTTGCGCGCCACGGTTATCGTTGCGGTCGCCGCGGTCATGCCGGTCATTCCGGTCAAATCGATTGCCGTCGCGATCTTGGTTCCGGTCTTGGTTCCGATCTGGGCCACGATCTGGGCCACGATCTGGGCCACGATCTGGGCCACGATCTGGGCGCGGTTGATTGTTCTGCCGGTATTCACCGCGATTGTCGTGACGCTGTGGACGGTTGTCGTAGCGCGGCGGTCCATCGAAGGACCGCTGTGGCTGCATTCCGCCGCTTGGGACGCCGCTTTGGCCGCCACCTTGCGGCTGGCCTTCGCCTTGGCTGAACTGCGGCTGCACATTGCCGCTGTTCTCATCGCCGTCTTCGTCACCGAACTCTTCGCCGTCCATCGGATCTTGTGCGTTGAACGTCTGCGCGCGCGGCAACCCACCCTGAAACTCGCCGCCCTGGCTCATCTGCTGTTCGCGATAGGTCAGGATGATGCGATTGTAGTGCTCGGCGTGCTGCAAATAGTTTTCAGCCAACACCCGGTCGCCGGACGACAGCGCATCCCGGGCCAGCGCGATATATTTCTCAGCCACGTGCGACGGCGTTCCGCGAACTTTGACATCGGGACCCGTGCTCTCAAAACTGCGCGTCAGCGGGTTTTGCGATTTGCGGTTGTTATTGTTGCCGCTGTTGTTGTTGTTATTATTATTATTGTTGCGGCCGCGGCCGCGACGATTTTGCTGTCCTTGCCTCATGGGCTCCCGTTCACATTTGTTTTGGTTGTGCGCCAACCCGCCTCATCGTGGACGGGTATCTGTCTTGAGGACCGCTTCAGGTCCGAATTCCTTAAACTCGTTTCGCCTCAGGTCGTTTCGCCAAAAGGTGATCCTGCGCCGGGACCTCTGCGTCCCAAGGACAGTTTGCCTCACAAGGCGTTCGATTTCGTCAAGCGTTTCCCTAAAGCGAACAATCAAGGCACGTCCCAACACGCGCCTGCTTTCGCTTGCTCAGTTTCCCCACCCGCCTCGACCGGCCTTTAGAAGATCCCTTTTTGTCTGCGCCAACGCCATGATGCCGGGCCCATTACCCATGCCTGCTGGCAGCTGCGACCCGCTGATAAAGGTTTCTCTGCGCGCTAACGCAATAAGGCCGATACAAAACTCCGGTTTGGCCTGATGCAGGCCGCTCGCTATCGGACTTCAAAGGGTCCAAGCCGGCGGCGCTTGCAGTGTAAATCGGGGGCCAGTAACCGCCGGAGAGGCTTTTCGCTCAATCCAGCTATCTTTGCGGCCCGTGATCAAATCTTACCAAGACATATTATCGCGGAAACGACGGCACGCCAACCTATTTCGCGCGTTAGGTTAGCGTTGTATCTCCAGCGCAACAACCCGGACATGACCGCCAAGGTCGCGGCGGCGTTGGCACGGGCGCGCTCCGATCGCCGAAAATATCGCCTCCACGTCATCCGCCTGCCCGGCGCCGATTTCCAGAATAGCCTGCGTGTTCGACTCTAGCTCGCTGATGTGGCACGCAATTTCCCGATAAATCGCAAGCCCGTCAGGGCCGCCATCCAGCGCCAAATGCGGATCATAGAGAACGACGTCCGGGTCAAGACCCGCAATGTCGCCGGCTGGAATATAGGGCGGATTGGAGACCACAAAATCCGGGGATAGTGAAACGCCCAAAAGACCGCGCGTGTTGATCAATGTCAGACGGCCCAAAACGCCGAGCCGCTCGGCATTCTGCCGCGCAACCGCCAAAGCCGCATCCGACACATCGGTTGCAATACCACGGGCATTCGGCAATTCGGCCAGCAGGGTGACGATGATCGCGCCCGAGCCAGTGCCGATATCGGCAATTGTCAGCGGATCGGCCTGGCGCCCGGCGCCACGGACCAACTCCAGCACAACCTCAATCAACGTCTCAGTATCGGCACGCGGATCGAGCACGTCCGGTGTCACATTAAAATCGCGGCCATAGAACGCGCGTGTTCCAAGTATGCGCGAAACCGGTTCACGCGCCACCCGCCGCGCGACGGCGTTTAGCAGCAACGGCGCCTTGGCGCCGGTGACCCTGTCGGGATCGCGGATCAGCGCTGCGGCATCGGCTCCCAGAACACCTTGCAACAGCAAGCGGGCGTCGGTTGCCGCGTTGGCAATTCCGGCATCGTCCAACGCCGCCGTCATCGCCACCAACGCCGCGCGCACTGTGTCTGTTTCTGTGATGGCCAGCATATCGCGAATATCCAGCACGCTTTACGCCGCGGTCATCTCAGCCAGAAGACCAGCTTGATGATCTGTGATCAACGCGTCGATCAACTGGTCGAGCGCATTTCCGGTCAACACTTCATCGAGATTATACAGCGTCAAGTTGATGCGATGATCGGTGACGCGCCCTTGCGGAAAGTTATAGGTGCGGATGCGTTGTGAGCGGTCGCCGGAGCCGACTTGGGCTTTGCGCGCGTCTGAGCGTTCATTAGCAAGCTTATCGCGCTGCATTTCATAGAGTTTGGACTTCAAAACAGCCATCGCCAAGCGGCGGTTCTGATGTTGCGATTTTTCAGCCGAAACCACGATGATGCCGGTTGGAATGTGCAGCATGCGCACGGCGCTGTCGGTTTTATTGACGTGCTGACCACCGGCGCCACTGGCCCGCATCGTGTCAATTCGCACGTCTTCGGGGCGGATATCGATATCGACGTCTTCGGCCTCAGGAAGCACAGCAACGGTTGCAGCAGACGTGTGAATACGGCCGCCGCTTTCGGTTGCGGGAATCCGCTGCACGCGATGCACGCCCGATTCAAACTTCAGCCGCGCGAACACACCCGAACCCGTCACGGACGCTACGATTTCCTTATAGCCACCAAGATCACTTTCCGACATTGAGATGATTTCGGTCTTCCAGCCGTGGATGTCGGCATAGCGCTGGTACATGCGGAACAGATCGGCTGCGAACAAGGCTGCCTCATCGCCGCCGGTTCCGGCGCGAACTTCAAGAATCGCGCTTTTCTCGTCGGCTGCGTCCTTCGGCAACAGCGCAATCCGCACGTCATGTTCCAGCGCCTCAATCGCCGGCACAAGCGTGGCGCGCTCGGCGTACGCCATGTCGATCATTTCCTTGTCGGCGCCCGGATCGGCGATCATCACGTCAAGATCCGCAATCTCGGCTTCGGCTTTGCGCAAGCTCTGGATTTTGCCGACGACCGGCGTCAGGTCGGAGAATTCCTTGTTGAGCTTGGCGAACACCGCCTGCGGAACACCGTGATTGAGCTCGTCCTGGATCGCGTTCCAGCGGTCCAACAAGCGGTTGAGCTTTTCTTGAGGAATGGAGGTCATAGGGCTTCGTTGCGCGCTTTCAGGAATTGGCGATAAGGGCCGGCGCGCATCTAAGCCAATTGGTGCCCTTAACGCAATTTATCGCCACGGCGGCGGCGCGGGTCATCCACCTCAATCCAGCGCATGCCCTCGCGCACGGGCGCAAATTGTTCCTGGAAAAACTGCCGCACGTCCTGGGCCATGCGGGTGATGGGGCGCGGCACGTGGTCAAACGCTGCCTGCAGCGCCGACGTGTTGAGCAGCAACAGCACGATGCCAAGCGGCAGCGAAACCGCATAGAGCGCCCGCTCAGGGCGTTCGCGCACCTGCTTTAAGGCGTCTGCTGGCAAGCGGATTGCGCCGTGCGCCAGCGCACTTCCGGCTTGCCGCAACCGGTCAACGGGAAAATGATGATGCCCTTGCGCTGGCAAAGCCGCCTGCGGCGCTGCGGGCTGAGATGCCGCACTTTCCCGCAAAACCTCAGCCAGCGCTGCCAGCACCGGGCGCCCGTCGATACCGGCCAGCGCCGTGTAGGCCATGACGATGCGCGCGGCTTCCGGCCAATGTGGCATCGCTTCAAAATGACCGGTTTCGAGTGCGAGCACAGTCTCTGGCCGCGTCATCAACTGGGCGGCGGCCTGCTGCGGCGTGGCCTGCAGCGCGGCGCGCAAATCAAAAAACAGCCGGGCGATGTTAGCGCGTGATTGAGCAGAAGCCGCGGGCGGCGCGGCCGCATGAACAGGCGCACGTACCCCGCCACCAGGGCGATCACTACGGCCGGATTGTTGCGGAAAACCCGCCCCTACGCCCTGACGCATTACTCACAAACCGGCACCCCTGCCGGCCCCCTCACATGAGGGTATAGTCACTAAAACCGGAACGTTGTCAAAGGCTCGAATCAAACACAACGGCTGTGCGTCAGGTATCGATATCGACGCCTTCTTTTTCGGCAAACTGCTGCAATTGCAAGCGCACGTCCTTGGCGCCGTCCTTCAAAATCGTGTCAACGCAGTCGGTTAGTTTTTCGACGTTGAGAGAGAGGATCATTGCTTTAACAGGACCGATGGACGCCGGCGCCATCGACACGGACCTGAGGCCAAGACCGATCAACGTCATGGCTTCAATCGGCCGGCCCGCCATTTCGCCGCACACTGTCAGCGGCACTCTATATTTCTTCGCGGCCTTGACCAAAATCTTCAGAGCGCGAAGCGGCGCGGGCGACAGCACGTCAAAACGGCTGGCGACGCGGGCGTTGGTGCGATCAGACGCAAACAGAAACTGCACCAGATCGTTGGAGCCGACCGACACAAAATCAACCCGCGGCAAAAACGCATCGAGCTCAAACAGCAGCGCCGGAACTTCGAGCATCGCCCCGAGCAGGATGTTCTTCGGCAGCTTGTAGCCGTGCTTTGTGAGGAACGCCTTCTCCTTTTCGACAAGTGCGCGGATCGCGCCCATCTCGAAGGCGGCGCTGACCATAGGAATCATGATCCGCAACTCTTGCCCTTCGGCGGCCTTCATCATGGCGCGGACTTGAAGGCGGAAAACTTCAGGGCGATCCAGCGCCATGCGGATGGCGCGCCAGCCCATCGCCGGATTTTCTTCCGACGGCTGGCGCAGATACGGCAGCACCTTGTCGCCGCCGATATCAAGCGTGCGGAATATAACCGGCTTGCCAGCGGCTTCCTTCAAAACGCCGCGATAGAGCTGGGTCTGTTTGTCGAGCCGCGGAAAACTGTCCGACAACATGAATTGAAGCTCGGTGCGGTAGAGACCGACACCATCCGCGCCCGATTCCGCCAGATGCGGCATATCGACGAGCAGGCCTGCATTCATATGCACGCCAATCCGCACGCCGTCCTTGGTCACGGCTGGGCGGTCGCGCAGTGCCTGATAGCGCTTTTGCTTGCGCGCGCGGAAGCGGACCTTGTCCGAATAGGCAGCGATCACATCCGGGCTGGGGCGCAAATGCACTTCGCCCGTGACCGCGTCGACAATCGCTGCATCACCCGAATTAACGCGCTCCACAACACCGGCTGCCTGACCGATGGCGGCTATACCCAGCGCCTTGGCGACAACCGCGACGTGGCTCTGGCTCGATCCATCCTCCACCACAAGACCGCGCAGCTTGGTGCGGTCATAGTCGAGCAGTTCGGCCGGCCCCATCGTACGAGCCACCAAAATTGTATCGGACGGCATCGCGCTATGATCGGCAGCGCTGGTCAAGCGTCCGGCGAGCACGCGCATCAGGCGGTCGGAGAGATCGTCGAGATCGCGCTGGCGTTCGCGCCAATAATTGTCGTGCTGACGCAGCATGCGATTGCGCATGGCGTTCTGCACGCGCTCGACCGCGGCTTCCGCCGTCAACCCGCCTTCGACTGCTTCACGCAGGCGGCGATGCCAGCCCTTGTCATGCGCAAACATGCGGTAAGCTTCAAGCACATCGCGATGTTCACCGGCCGCCGAGAGATGCTCATGTTCGAACATCTCGTCGATGTTTTCTTGCAGCTTGTCGAGGGCCCGGTCCAGCCGCTCGATTTCAAGCGCCGGATTGTCGGACATCAATTGCGTCACGACGATGCGCGGTTCGTGCAGCACGATATGGCCGAGCGCGATGCCATCCGACAGCGGCTCGCCTTCAATCACCATCGGCTGCGACTTTGAGACTTCGATGGCCGGGCCAGCGCCTGCAACCGCACCTGAGACGAGGTTCTCGGCAATGACCATCGCGGTCGCCTGTAGAACCTCGACATCTTCGTCGGAATATTCTTTTGACGCGCGGTTTTGAATGTCGAGCACGCCGAGGATCTGGCCCGAGCGTTCAATCGGCACCGCCAGCAGTGAATGATAAACGTCTTCTCCGGTTTCCGGTCGATAGGAAAATGCTGGATGGCTGGAGGCTTCCGGCTCGTTCACAGTCACGCCCAGTTCGGCGCATCGGCCAACAAGACCTTCGCCGCGCTTGAGGCGGGTGGTGTGAACCGCGTCCTGGTTCAACCCTTCGCTGGCAAACAGCTCCAGTGAGCCGTCCTGGCGTTTCAGGTAAATGGAGCAGACTTCGGCGACCATCACGCCGGCGATCTGGCGGACGATGCGGTCAAGCTTGGCCTGTCCGTCGCTATCCTCGCCCATGATTTCGCGCAGGCGGCGCATGATCACGCGCAGCGAGGTCTCGCCGGGGAGTGGTCTTGGATCTTCGCCGCGCCGCCCAACCATCGTGCTGCCGCCTCATTCGCCCATGCTGGCGCCTGCCCTGGCGAAGTCCTCTGAACCCATAAAAAGGGTGGCTGTGGCGCGCCGCCCTGTCAGTCGCTATCGAGGCCGTAAGCCGTGTGCAGCGAGCGCACGGCCAGCTCAGCATAAGCTGCGTCGATCAAAACGCTTATCTTAATTTCAGACGTCGATATCGCGTGAATGTTGATGCCCTTTTCCGACAGCGTCTTGAACATTTGCGCGGCAACGCCTGCGTGGCTGCGCATACCAACGCCAATCACTGAGACCTTGACCACGTCCGCTGAGCTTTTGACGTCGAAGTGGCCGATGTCAGCCTTGGCCTTTTTGAGAACATCGAGGGCGCGCGGCAGCTCAGACGCCTGCACGGTGAACGTCATGTCGGTGCGCTTGCCATCCGGTGCGATGTTCTGGACGATCATATCGACGTTGATGTTCGCGTCGGCGAGGGGACCAAAAATCCGGGCGGCAACGCCCGGCTTGTCATCCACATTGAGCATGGTGACCTTGGCCTCGTCTTTCGCATACGCAATGCCGCTTACGACTTGCTGTTCCACGATTTCATCCTCGTCGCAAACAATGGTTCCGATGTCTTCAATGTGATTGATGTCGAAGGCCTTCATGGCGTCAGGTGCAACAAAGCTCGACAAAACGCGGGTCCGCATTTTGTAGACCATGCCAAGTTCAACCGAGCGCGTCTGCAAAACCTTGGAGCCGAGCGACGCCATTTCCAGCATCTCTTCGTATGAAATTTTCGGCAGGCGCTTGGCCTTGGGTACGATGCGCGGGTCGGTGGTGTAGACGCCATCTACGTCGGTGTAGATATCACAAACGTCAGCTTTCAGCGCGACGGCCATCGCCACAGCACTGGTATCCGATCCGCCGCGGCCGAGCGTTGCAACGCGGTTGGAAGCAGGCTCAATGCCTTGGAAACCGGTGACGACCGCCACTTCGCCGGTGTCGATGTGGGCGCGCATTTCGTCGCCCGGAATGTTGAGGATGCGCGCAGAACCGTGCGCGGTGCTGGTTTCAATCGGGATCTGCCATCCGGTCCAAGAGCGCGACTTGAGGCCCATCGCCTGCAACGCAATGGCCAGCAGTCCGGCCGTGACCTGCTCACCGGTCGCAACGACTGCGTCGTATTCTTTGCTGTCATAAAAGCGCTGATCAGCGGCGTCCTTGACCCAGGCAACCAACTGATTGGTGACGCCCGACATGGCCGAAACGACGACGGCAACTTTATTGCCCGCATCAACCTCGCGCTTGACGTGCCGCGCAACGTTTTGGATGCGTTCGATATTGGCGACCGAGGTGCCGCCGAATTTCATCACAACAACCGCCATCGCCCTGTCACTTCCCGCCGTCTTTGCGCCGGCCGGCCCAGAAAGCCGCCGTCAACGCCTGACCTAAATCGTTTGAGATGCAGCTTCTTAACCGCATCGGCGGGCGCCCGCAACACCGCCGCCCTGGCTTTCGGCCAAAGGCCTATCGGGATCAGGGTTTTGCGCCGCCTTGACAATCCACCATGCCCGGATGCGAGTACAAGGACCAAGGAGACCGCGCCATGACTGCCGCTCACACAGCCGCCGGGGCTTCGGCCCACAACC
Source organism: Hyphomicrobium sp. (assembly GCA_013141015.1). Lineage (GTDB taxonomy): Bacteria > Pseudomonadota > Alphaproteobacteria > Rhizobiales > Hyphomicrobiaceae > Hyphomicrobium_B. The sequence goes on from JABFRT010000058.1 coordinate 15,892, forward strand.
AAGCCAGCGACGCCACCCTGGATGCCGAAGAAGTGCGCCGCTTCTCACGGATTGCCGCGGAGTGGTGGGATCCACTTGGTAAATTCCGCCCGCTTCATCAAATCGGCCCGCCGCGCTTGAGTTTTATCCGCAATGCGGCCGTGACCCATTTCGGCCGGGATGCAGCGGCGCTCCGGCCTCTCGCGGGCCTGACCGTGCTCGATATCGGCTGCGGCGGGGGCCTCGTCTCCGAGCCGCTCAGCCGGATGGGCGCTGCCGTCACCGGCATCGACCCGTCGGAACGCAATATCGCCATCGCCAAAGCACACGCTGAACCCCAGAACCTCGCCATTGATTATCGCGCAGTCAGGGTCGAAGACCTCGCCGCGCGTGGAGAAACCTTCGACATCGTCGCCTGCCTCGAAGTGGTCGAACACGTACCGGATGTCAGAAAATTCATGGCCGAGTGCGCGACCCTAGTGAAGCCCGGCGGGTTGGCTGTCTTCTCAACATTGAACCGCACGTTGAAGTCTTGGGCGCTGGCCATCGTCGGCGCTGAATATGTGCTTGGCTGGTTGCCGCGCGGAACGCACCAGTGGGACCGCTTCGTCACTCCCGATGAAATGGCCGGCTATGCAGCCGCGAGCGGTCTCGCAGCGCCGCGCTTTGAAGGCATCACGTACAGCCCGTTCCAGGACGTGTGGTCGCTCGCCAGCGATACAGACGTCAACTATCTGGCCGCAATGACGAAGCCTGTCTAACCGCGCAATGCCCGCACCCAAGAGCCCAAAAAAATCCGACCTGCCGCAAAAAATCTGCGCCACCTGCGGGCGGCCATTTACGTGGCGCAAGAAGTGGCAAAAGGTCTGGGACCAGGTCAAGTATTGCTCTGACAAGTGCCGCGCTGCTCGCGGGCAATAGCCGGCAGACGATGCGCAAAGCCTCCAGCATCAAAACACGCATTCGACAATTCGCGAAGAGAGTTCTGCCAAAAGAGCGGCAATGGCAGACGGCACATTAAGCGGCCGTTCATCGGCCAAAGATATTTCTTGAGCGCAGATTTGTTGCGCTCCAGGAGAGACGATAACCGTGTCACGCCGCGTTGCAGCCGAGACTCTTTTTGCCAACATGATGGCGCTTTTCATGATCGCCTTGATGGCGACCGGATGCGGCATCCAAAACACCAAGTCAGAGCGTCCGGACTGGAGCCTGAACGGCCCAAACCGGCCTGCGCCTCAGACTAAGCAACAAAATGAAGCCAGCGAACGTTATGGTGATTGGAACGGCCCAGGCGCGCCCAAGCCGCTGATGGAAAACGTGCAGCGATAGCGGGGGCCGCCCGCCCTACTTAGCACCTTCCGGCAGAAGTCCAAGGCGCGTGCCCGAATAGACTTTTGAGCGCAAAGGCTGCCACCACGCCTCGTTGTCCAGATACCATTGCACGGTTTTGGCGATGCCGGTCGCGAAGGTTTCGCCGCGCGTCCACCCCAGCTCTGTCTCGATCTTCGTCGGATCGATCGCATAGCGCCGGTCATGACCCGGGCGGTCAGCGACGTAGGTGATCAAGCTGCGGCGCGGTGATTTCCCTGGCCGCAACACATCGAGCGCGTCGCAGATCGTTTGAACAACCGCAATGTTTTCCATCGGCGCGCGGCCACCGACATTGTACGTCTCGCCGACGCGGCCACGCTCAACAGCCAGCGCCAGTGCCTTGACGTGATCATCAACGTACAGCCAATCGCGCACCTGCCGCCCGTCGCCGTAAACCGGCAGCGGTTTGCCTTCGAGCGCATTCAAAATGACAAGCGGGATCAGCTTTTCCGGGAAATGGTTGGGCCCATAGTTATTCGAACAATTGGTGATCAGCGTCGGCAGGCCATAGGTCTCGCGCCACGCGCTGACAAGATGATCGGACGAGGCTTTGCTGGCCGAATACGGCGAGCGTGGATCGTAAGGTGTCGTCTCGAGGAAGTACCCATCGGGGGGAAGCGAGCCATACACTTCGTCGGTTGAGACATGCAAAAAGCGGAACGCGGCTTTCGGGTTCTCGTCGAGGCTGTTCCAATAGCGCCGTGCTGCTTCCAAAAGCGTGAACGTGCCGAGGATGTTGGTCGAGATAAATTCAGCAGCGCCCGTAATCGACCGGTCAACATGGCTTTCAGCTGCCAGATGCATCACCGCTTCGGGTTTGGCCTCGCTGAACACTTTGTCCATGGCCGCGGCATCGCAAATGTCGGCTTTGACAAAGCGATAGCCGCTATTGCCCGAGACGGAATCGAGTGACGCCAAATTGGCGGCATACGTCAGCTTGTCGACGTTTGTGACGTCCCAGCCTCGCGTGCCGACCAAATAGCGGACCAATGCGGATCCAATGAAACCTGCACCGCCCGTCACTATCACTCGCATCGTCCGCCCTCTTGCACTACGCGCCCCTTCTACCGATAGAGGGCAGCATCTAAACTGATCTCTTGGATAATACGTGTCGCAGCCGTTCGGGAAGCCAGATTTTGGAAAATGCCGCCGATAGGCCTGCAGCTTGATCGGTCACCACACGGTTTCCCAGCATCAAGATGCAGAAAGACATCATAAACATGCTCTGGATCCATTCATGCCACAGGTTCCAGGTTGCCATCGATTGAACGGCCGCCATTGCTAGGGTTGCAAATCCGAAAGATATTGCCGAGGGATGCAAGCGCCCCACGCCCGTCACAGACAACGCCGCTGCTGCTATCAAGAGTGCCGCGCCAGCGGCTCCGAGTTCCAACCAGATCTGCAGAACCATATTGTGCGGGTGGTGTGACGGCCAGGTACGGTTTGAGGGCTTCAGCTTTTGCGTGTGCTCTATCGTCGTGTTGTTCGCGCCGATGCCGAGAACGGGTGCCTTCCAAACATTCTCCGAAACGTTCCCCCAAATCTTGAATCGTTCCTTCAATGTAAATTGAGCCCAAGCCGCGTTTTGCAGCTCCAGACGGCTATAGGCAATCTGCGCCAACGGCACCACGCTCAGAACCAACGCGACGATAGTCAAAATCGCGGCAGACCGTGTTTTGGCACCTGCGCGCAACGAAATTGCGAACACAACTGCACTTAAGCCAACGGCGATTTTAGACGTCTCATGATCCGACGTAAACGTGACGGCCAGCGACACAGCAATCAGAGCGAGGCACGCGGCAACACGCCAGCGCCGCGCCACGGCGGCAGACAATATCAGCAGCGATGGCCACGTGAGCAGGTTCAACCCTGCAACACTCCAATTGGCGAACGCACGATGGATCAGATTAACGTCTTGCCCCTTGACAACAATCATTGAATTTTTCGGCGGCCTGATATCGGGAAATGTCGCCATCGCCCAGCGAAAAATACCGAAATTTGAATAGAGTTCGGCAAACAGCAACAGGCAGCCGCCAACAAGACCGATCACGAACCAGCCTGCGACAAGCATCGCGCCGTGCGGCGACAGCCGGTCAAGCCCCAAGCGCAATACGCAGCCCAGAATAATGACCATGCCGAGCAGCGCGCCGGACTTTAGCGCAGCATCAGGGGCATGCGCCCAAAGTGCACTCGATGCGGACAGGGTGGCGAAGGCCAGAAACAGGGCGACTGGAACAGACGGCGCCAAGAGATCTGCCCACAACCTTGTCCAGTCCGAGCGCTGCCGGATCACGCATGCCAACATGATGACGGCCCAAATGGCGAGAACGATGGCCGCCGCCTTGCTGCCGACCACCATTGCCCCTGCAGCAAAGCAACCGGTCATTGCTGCTATGCGGTCTTTCACCGTAACCACTGCAAGGTTCCCGCTTCAAAAATTCAACGTCCGGCTAGGCACAGCATTGCATCACGACAACCCCGGGCTACTATCCGGCAGATACCATTCGGCGGTCGCGCGGAGGTCTTTGTCCATGCTGGCCGGTGGGGCCCAATTGAGCCGTTCCCGCGTTTCTCTATCATCTATTTCCAGTGATGACAGTAGACTGTCTACCATGACTTGGCGGCCCGTAACTGCCCCTGCAAATCGCAACACAGACGGCGGCAAAGGAAAAAGTCGCGCATTCTTGCCCAAAGATGCGGCAACACGCTGATAGAGCCCTGCGGAGGAAACGGTTTCGCCATCGCGCGCCAGAAAAGTCCTGCTGGAATGAGAAGGCTGCTCTACGCAGGTCGCGATCAAATCCGCCAACAATCTGACCGACAAGAGGTCGCGGCGATTGGCAATGCAGCTGACGGGCAATGGAACGCCACGTGCCGCGAGGTTGTATAGCATCAGCATACTGCCTTTCACATGCGGCCCATAGAGCAGAGGCGGCCGGATAAGGGTCGCGCGCAGACCTGGAATTGCCAGGAGTGCACCTTCCGCTGCAAGCTTTGAGCGGCCGTAGGGATCGGCCGGTGCCGGCACCGAGGCCGCGTGAAATGGAACGTTGTCTGTCCGGTCGCCCACGGCCTTAATCGAGCTGACGAACAGAAACTGGCCAACGCCGCTTTGCATTGCGGTTTGACCGAGCTTCGCCGTTGCCCCGACGTTCACCGCGTCAATATATCCGGGCGTCAGACCCCGGGTGGCAGCACCCGACCAGTTGGCTGTATGAACCACCGCATCAGCACCGGTAAAAGCGGCTGCCAGGTCCGGTCCATGCTCCAGTGGCCCGGTATAGACAACATCATTGCAGTCCAATCCGGTTACGGATTTCTGGTCGCGCACGCACCCAACAACCTGATGCCCCCGGGCCGTCAACGCCGCCGTGACAGCGCGGCCGACAAATCCATTGGCCCCCGTAACGACAACCCGCAGCACGCCCAAATTCCCTCACCCAGCCTTATCGAAAGTCGAGGCATTTGCTGGACCTCAGACCCCAATCAGGCGATTGCCAACGATTGTCGCGCAAAGGATTCTGAAATCCAACCCGATAGACGTTCTGCCAGCGTAGTCTGCATCGATTTTCGCCAGCCGTTCATGATCCGACATATCGACGCCACGCACTTGAGCAAGTCCGGTGATCCCCGGCAGATGGTGCATCACGCCGCGCATGCGCCGGGCTTCGATCAACGGCGTTTGTGACGGCAGGCACGGGCGAGGTCCAACGAGGCTCATCTCGCCGCGCACGACATTATAAAGCTGGGGCAGTTCATCGAGCTTCGTCGCACGAAGAAAGCGGCCGACGCGGGTAACGTCCGCCTTGGTCATTTGATGGGTCGGGACTTCAGCTGTGCCGGTTTCCATCGTCCGGAATTTGTAGCAGCGGAACACCCGTTCACTCCGGCCGACCCGGGTCTGCGCAAAAATTACCGGTCCGCGCGACTCCAATTTTATCAGCAGCGCAATGACAGGTGCGATGAGCGCGAACACCAGCAGCCCCAACAGCCCAATCGACAGATCAACCGCGCGTTTCATGACCGCTCCGCTCGACATGATCTGAGCTCTGCGCCTGCACGCCGGACAATTCGCTGTAGAACCGTTGCGACAGCTCCCATAGCTTGTCTTGGGTGTAGTTCGCAGCAACGGCGCTGCGCGCCGCAGCACCACGTTGACTGAGATCTTTGGTGGCCGCTATCGCCAGCAATGCCGCAGCCAATGCTTGCGCATCATCTGGCGGCACACACCATCCGTCAGTGGCAACGGCAAATTCACGGCATCCGGGCACGTCGGTCGTTAGAACGGGGCGGCCACATGCGGCGGCCTCGATCAAGGCCTTCGGGATGCCTTCGCCACCGCGCGATGGCAAAACGGCGATATGCTGGGTGGCCCAGAATCCATTGATATCCGCTATCCGCCCGAGCCACCGCACGCCCGGTTGGCTCGTGAATTGCCGCATGTCATCCGGTGTTAAGCTGCGCGGATTATCGGGATCGAGCGGGCCTGCAAGCGACAATTCAACATCGAGCCCTCGCGCACGGGCAAGTCCAACGGCTGCAACAGCAACGTCAACGCCTTTTGACCAGATCATACGGGCGACAAGCGCACACTTCAGCGGAGGGCTGAGCGGAAGCGGGGTCGCGTCAAGGACTTGCAGATCGACACCCGCGCCGCCAGCTACGGCCGTTCGTCCCTCCGCCATTGCCGCGTTGAGCCGGCAGCTGAACAAATCCGCCTTGTTTTCTGCAAACCATCGGGTCGATGAGCTATCGGCAATTGAGCTACAGAAGAGGCCAGACACCAAGCGTATCAGCTTCGCGCTCAACGATTGAGAAACCGCCGAATAGCCGCGCCCCGTGATCGTGAACACGCGTTTTCGCACGCCCGAACGCAGCCCTGCAACAGTGCCAACCAGAATTCCAAACAAGCCGAAGCCATGCAAAATCGTATCTGGCGAGCGCTGCAAATTTTTAGCGACGATGCCGGCCGCGCCGAACAACCCGAGTGGCAAAACCCCACCGCGCCGCACCGGCAAATCGATGACGTCAAAACCTTCGTCGATCAGCCGTTGGCGTGCCGCGCCCATGTTGGCCGCGATCGCAACTTCCCAGCCTTGCTGGCGGGCTCGTTGAGCCAGATGCAGAAAATGCGAAACGAAGAACCAGTCGACGTTCGCCAGGTAGACAATGCGCATGCGGGGGCCCCGATCGACGAAGCGCAGATGTACCGGCCGGGCGGCGGCAATGCAAATGCCCGATGGCGAAAGGCCCAGATATCTGGACTGCCGGCCCATTGCGCACCTTGAAAGCCAAACACCCAGCACCTCGGCGTAATGCAGTCGCACCAACATCAAACTTGCAGCTTGCCCCCCGGCTGACCTAGGGTCCGGCCAGGCTACCGGGGCCGGACCGCTTACGCACGGCTGATCAAGTTCCTGCGAACAGGATGAATGCGAGCTTTGCAACTTTCGACGGGTACAAACGAGTTGAGCGTGGGTGTGATCATTCCGGCCTACAACAGGCCGGATGATGTGGGTAAAGCCGTAGCCTCAGTTCTAGCTCAGACGCGGCTGCCCGAACGCATCGTCCTGATCGACGATGGCTCAGATGAACCCCTGACACCGGACCCCATCTGGCGTTCGGCCACAACCATCGACATTATAAGGCTGCCCACAAACAGCGGTGCCGCCGCTGCGCGTCAGGCCGGTCTTGATGTTCTCGACACGACCCACGTGGCGTTCCTCGATGCCGACGACGCATGGTTGCCTGCCAAACTTGCCCGTCAGGTTGACCATATCAACAGCCTCGCCAACCCCGGACAAACAGCGCTTGCCTGCGGCTGGATATCAACAGCCGGCGACGGCACAACGCTGGGGCGGCGCATGCCGCGTCCGAGCCGTTCCCTTGCCGATTTTTGCAGCGGGTGCTGGTATTGCCCAGGCTCAACCGTTTTAATGCCGCGCGCGCCACTGGTAGCCATTGGCGGCTATGACCCGCGTTTGCGCCGCCTCGAAGACCTGGACTTGTTCCTGCGTTTAGCACTTTCCGGCTGTGTCATCGCCGTTACACCGGTCTTTGGTGCCAGTATTCGCCAGGGCCAGAACGCGCGGCGGCGCGATGTCGATCCTGCCGCCGCCCTGCTCAGGACGAAATTCCTGTCAGCCGGGTCTCGTGATGTCATCGACCCTGACATGCAGCGCAAGCTTGACAGCTGGCTGTGCGTCGAAGAAGCAGCCGCCGCTTACAACGAGGCGCACTACACCCGCGCGATTAACCGTATGCTGTGCTCATTGCGGCGCGTGCCGCGGCTCTCTATCCAACTTAGCGATTGGTGGCATCAACCGGCAAATGTTGCGGTTACATATGATCCTTAAGCATAGTGCGCGGCCTCTTGTATCCTTAATTGCTGGCACCGTCCGTTGACCAAGTTACAATTGCACTGTCGTTCCATTGAATTCGCAAGAGCATTGTACACCGCGTAGCCATTGACCGTGTCTACCAGGAGCGCGATAAACAAACATGCAGCCATCAGATCAGCGTGAGTTTTAGGTATTTCCTATGGGTGAAATTACGACCAAGGCGCCTTTCATGGCCGCCCCGCGATGCAGGTTCTGCAACAGCGAATACACGACTTACTTTCGCGATATTCCGCTTCGGCGCATAAAGCAGAATGCGCCTCTATATTTCTGCATGGTCTGCGAATGCATGTGGCATCCGCAAGATTGCGTCGAACCCGACGATCAGCTTAAACGTGATGCCGAATGGCACATCTCCGTTGAAGACCGCAACACGCCTTGGATCAACAACTTCCTGAACGCCGCTGTGGCGCGAAAGCCGATTAAATCATTCATCGAAATTGGTTGCGGCACCAGCACAATGCGATCCATCGGCCGTGAGCGCGGTATGGATGTGATTGGTTACGACACGAACCCCGTGGCTGCTCCAATTGCCCTTGCCCGGCACAACATCGAAATCCAGCCGTGCTTATGGGGGCACGACACCTTGTCGAAGAAATACGACTTGGTCGTATGCATTTCGACACTCGAGCACGTTCCAGACCCCAACGGCCTGATCCACGAGATTGCGACATACTGCAAACGGCATGGCTCAGCTGCTTTTGTTTCGGTGCCCTTCACGTGTGAACGCAGCCAATGGCATTTCCTGCTTGAGCCTGTCCCCAAAGACATCAGCAATCCGTATTATTTGTCGGACGTTCACATCAATCACTTTTCACGCCACGGCTTTGAGCAGATGTGCTGGCGGCACGGCGCAACCAAGGTTGACTTTTTTCCGCGCGGATGGATCGGGTACTGGCTGGAATTCTAATACCGCGCATCGTCCGTTTCCCGTTTCGAAATTGCGGCCGATACTAAAAGACGGAAGGCATTGCTGAGCTCAGATCGCCGGCAGCCTCCAAGAGCTGATGTGATCGCGATCCATAAAAAATAAAAGCGCTGCATTTGAATGCAGCTTGAGATCAGCTGGCTGGGTTCGTTTCATCATTTTCTGCACGCCGCGTGACGCGAAACACAGCTGTCCGGAATTCGTTGCCGACATGGGCCAGCCAGCCGCAATTGCTGATCTCCCTGTCGACATAACCCTTGATGTCCGGCCAGTCGGGTGAATCATAGTCGTCGAATATGATGAAGCCGCCGAGGCGGACCATCTTGCCGTAATTCTCGAAGTCCGCCTTCACACCTGACAAGCTGTGGTCGCCGTCGATAATCAATACATCGATCGGGCGGCGGCCAGCCTCTGTGATAGCCTCGTCATCGGTACTGAAGCGCTTGATCAATGTCAGCTCATCATCGGCAATCGCAACGCGCGACAAGTTACGGAGTAATGTCTTTTCATTGACCAGCTGACCGGTTTGAATGTCGGGCTTGCCTTGTGAGTAATAGCCATCCAGCGGATCCAGCAGTGTCAAATGAACATGCTCGAACCGCTGCTTCAAGACGTCGTACATAATGGCAGCGCCAACACCGAAAAGCGTGCCGATTTCGACGATGTTGACTTCGCGCCGGTTGACGCCCATCGCAACCACCGTGCGCAGCAGGATCGTCTCTATGGACGTCGCCAACCGGCCGGTCATCATGGATTCCAGAGTACAGGCTTTGTGCGCCATATAGTGCAAGGTTTTGGAATCCAGCGGCACAGACAACGCACGCCCCCAAACAGTGGTAAGCGTCTCCGCATCTGCCTTGCGCAACATTCTGTTGAACGTCTGAAAGCCCAATGCGTTGTTGGCCGGTATTGTCCGCGCTACAGCGCGCGCCGCCTCCTGGGCTTGCTGCACTTGTACAGCCACATCGCTGGACCGCTCGATCGCTAATTTGGACAGCTGCTCTAGAGACTTGAGTTGCTTATCGACGTCAGTCCGGAATGCGATGAACGCAGCCATTTCGCCGGCCAACCGGCCAATCTGCGGATCAAAGGCCGTAACCTTGCCTTCAAGCGCCTTTGCCACCTGCTCTACCGAACTCAGCTGCCGGCCAACATCACTTTTCACTGCTGCGATTTCGCTGGCTAACCGGGAAATTTGCGGATCGATCATTGCAACTCTGCTTTCAACCGTTTCCGACCGCGCAGCGAGCATTGACAGGCGGGAGTTCGGCCCGCTTGTCTGTTCAATCAACGCCGCCAGCTTCGCGCCGGCGCTCTTTTCATGTGCTGTAAATTCTGTCTGCTGAGCCGCCAAATCCCGTGTTAGCTTGGCGTTCGCCTGCTCAGCGATCAGCAGCTGGCGCCGCAAAGTCCCAATTTCAGATTGCAGAAGTGTCACGAGCTTCCCGCCCGTCCGCCGCGTATTGAAAAACGCAAAAGCAATTGCAATCGCGAACAGCGGCAGGGCTGTCATGAGGGTCATGAGGTTGGCATCAAGGTCTAAGGCCGGGCGGTAACCTGCTAACTGCGGAAGCAAATATACCGCCACCAGCGATGCGAGTGCCGCCAGTGCCAGCAAACTCAGCGGCCAAAAGCGCCGTGCCAATCGCAAAAGCCGCATCGCAAAGCGCCCCAGAGAGAACAATATGGGACTGGTATTCTTGGCCCACAACGCTATCCGAGTGTAAAGCGGTAACCCGCTATCGCGGTGGACGTAAGGATGCCTCGCTGATGCTTTGGTGGCCGGAACGTGGGTCGCCGCAGTGGAGACGGCTTGAAGTTTCACGGCAGGTGGCGCCTTTGACTGAAGATCCGACGTCCGGGATGACGTTGTCGATGTGCTAGGAGACTTTGATTTATCTCCGGCTGTCACTGCCGGGGCGGAAGCCGCCAACTCAGGCTTCCTGACTTTGGCCAGGGACGCAAACGCGCGCTCAACCTCTGCCAATCCCGGATCAGTCCTAAAGGCTAACAAATTGCCCCAGGCTTCGTCTGTAATCAAGCGATCAGGGTAGCGAATGACCCTGCACCAGTCATGCGGAATGCCATAGCGGATGATCGGATGCCATTCACTGAGGTAAACGGCATATCCCTTGTCTTGCAAATATTCACAGACCTCGCGATACGTGTGACCAAGTGGAACCGTCTTGGCGTCCTCAAATTCGGCTTCGATCACGTCCGGCTTGATCTGGTCCCAAGGGATGCCCTTCAGAACCGAGAAGTCATACCCTTCGACATCGATTTTCAAGAAATCGATTTTGCTCAAGTTGCGATCACGAACGATCTCGGCGACCGTTGTGACGTCCACACGCGCCGTTTGCTTATGTGTATCCCGGAACGAATGCAGGCCGCTAATTCCTGTGCTTTCCGAGGACGTGAAGAATGCCACCCCCAGAGCCGGCTTGTCACTCACCGCGCGTTGATCGATCGAAACCGTGCGGCTGCCGCCGAAACGCGCGACCAACTTCGCCCGGTTGCTTGGGTCTGGCTCAAAACAATGGATGGTCCAGCCGAGCTTATCGAAATAGCCAGCCGACGTGCCGAAGTGTGCGCCGACATCGACCATAACGTGATTGCGGCCAACGCGGCCGGAAAGCATCGCCGCGACCACTTCGGTCTCATCGACACTCGCACCTGCGGCGCGGCTAATACCCGTCGATTGGCCCGACTTCCCAGCGCTCACGGCTTCGCCTTTCAATGCTGCTTCTAGGTCCATGCGCGGAAAAATTTCAAGCGCCCCACCAGCGGTCGCATTGATAATCTCCCGGCCCTCCTCTGCATAGGCGGTCTTCGCCAGCTGGTACATCTGTTCCATCATATCGACGTCCGCAGCCTGCCAAGTCTTGCCGCGGAAATATCGTGAATCGAAGTGGTTAGGATCTTCATTCGTGGTTAAAATGATATCGCCTTCTTTGACGTCACTGCTCTGTTTGTAGAAATGATCGAAGCCGATCATGATGACGCGCTTATATCCCAGGCCGAACGCCAGATGCAGATTGTAGAAGGTTACCGTATGACGCCATGACATGTTCTTGAACATGTCCTTACTGAACGCCGCGTGCCCGACCGCATCTACGAAGTAGGTGTCGTCATCTTCGTTCAGGCAATACGACATCCAATAGGGCAGGATTTTTGGAACGCCCTGAAGCCTGTTGATGTTTTGGCTGCTTTGCTCGGCAACGAGATAGTTTACGACGGTATAATACTTGGCGCACTCTAGTAGTTTCGGCTCGAGAAACGCGTTATTCGATATGATAACGTCGTGCCCCTTCAGCAGGTCCAGATTGGAATTCTTGAGGCTCGGGCCATTGCCGACAATGACGCAAACGTCACTCGTCCGCTTCGCAATCTTGTCTCGCAAAAACGCATGCGATTTCTCGATTTGCTTCCGCTTCCATGCCGCATCGAATGCCCAGCGCTTCGGCCCGACCGTATAGCAAACGTGGCCCGGCTCTTGTGCCGTATCGAGGGCCGTCTGCTTGCAGGGCGTCGATGCTTTCAAACCAAGGCGGCCGAGTTCGCGGAGGGTGTCACCATAGCCTTTTTCCGAAGGCTTTGATTTGAGCATCTCATAAGTCAAGGCGCCGGTATTGTAGGCCTTCATCAACTCAACGTAGTGCCGCTCAATCTCTGCCTCGTTCTTGACTGTGGTATTGGCGGCATGCGCCAGTACGCCGTCGAAACCTTCCGACAGAAATTCTGCATAGCGCCGCAACCAGTTGTGGTTCGCGTAACCGAAGTGGCTGACCAACATGTCGCAAACCTCAGCGTAGCTTTTGCCGCGCTGGCCGTAGGTTTTGTTGTTGGTGTGGTAGCGGGCGAGGGCCAGATTCTCGTCGAGATATGCGAACTTTATGCCCGCTTTCACGCAGCGGATCCAATACTCATAGTCCATACAAAAGTGCAGGCCGCCGTTAATCTCGCCCACCGTCTCGATCACACTGCGGCGCATGAACAGAGCCGGCTGAAGAATGCCGTCCTCTTGCTGCAACCGCCACGGCAGCGTCTCAGGCTTCTTATTCAGATAGACGTCACGCAGGTGGCCACCGCGCTCGTCGATATAGATGCCTTTTCCGTAGACGATATCCGGACGGTCCGGCTGATTGAAGCGGTCGATGACGCGTTGGAAAACGCCAGGATCGGCGAAGACGTCATCGGAATTCAGCCACGCGATGACGTCGCCCTGCGCGGCGCGAAAACCCTTGTTGATTGCATCGGACTGGCCGTTATCCGGCTCGGTGAATAGCGTGACGTGCGCAAATTTGCGGGCGATATCGCGGCTGCCGTCTGTTGAGCCGGGATCATAAACAAAATGCTCGATCGGCTTGAGCGTCTGATCGGCGATGGAGCTGAGGCACTCGTCTAGGAACTCAGCCTGATTGAAGCTCGGGCTAATCACCGAAACTGTCCGAACGTCGGCCGCATGCACGTTGCCGGCCAGGCCGTTCGACACTCTTACCACCTGATTCAAAAGCTCGTCCCCCTGCGCCTTTCCAAATCTCTGGCGCGCTATTTCTGTCAACTGTTGCTGGAGCTTGCCATCGAGCTCCAGTGACGCAAAGAACGTTATTGCACGCCGCCAATCCGCATCATCAAAATGGTCTGGATAGGCAGCGCTTTTCTGCACGCTATCGAGCAGGAAATGTATGAGCAGGCCGTTGATCACCGTGTTCTCCGGGATATTCCGGATGTCCTCAGGCTTGAAGGCACCAACGTCTTTGAGGCGCGACAACATGCGCACGAACGGGTGGCTGAAATATAGGGCGTTGCGCTTGTTGGTGTCGGCCATAAAGTCGGCCTCAGACCCCTTATTACCGAGTGCGGCGCGTTTTTCTTCTTGGGTCTGCGTGCGGTGACATACCGTCGGCTTACCGATAAGGCATACAGGCTTATCGTGGAAAGCTTCGAGCATCATGCCAAGCTGCGGGTACATCGACCCGAAATAAGGGGCAGGATTGACCTGCAAAAATGCCTGGCGCCGGAAAATATTGACGGAGATGAAGCCGATTACACTGATGAATCCGAAGTCGCGGCAAAAGGCCCGAAGCCCGGCATAATCCTTATCGACCGGCTCCAGCCGCATCCAATTCGGCGACAATAGTTTTGACAGATCGGTATTGCGGCGCGTGCGATTGAGCACCAGCATGTCATAGCGATTTTGACGCAGCCTCGCGACGAGCTCGTCCATCGCCTGATCGTGTTCGAGATAGTCGTCATCACCGAAAATCCAAAGATACTCGCCGGAAGCGCCCTCGGCCGCAGCGATCAAGCTGCGCTCAAGTCCGAGATTGTTGCTGCGGCGGCGAAACGTGATGAAGGCGTGCCGGGCAGCAAAATCTTCAACGGGCGCCAGCGAATTTCCGGGCGAGGCGTCGTCGGTTACAAGTATTTCGATATCGCGATCATATTTGCCTGAAATCTGCCGGGCGAACGTCTCGAGCGCATGCAGCAATGAGTCCGGGCGGTCATAAGCCGGAATGACGATACTCAATAACATGTCGCACTCCTCGCGCCGGCGGCACTCAATGGTCTCGCTGGACAAACGCCCCTGCACATCCGGGCCTGCCGCTTACCCCCAACACCAGCCAGGTCAGACCGCTTCTTTTGGACAGCCTGCCTTGTCGAGGCCAGCATTGAATTCTTCGAGAAATCCTTGACGTACCAACAAGAGATCGGTCCAGATATATCCTTTGGCCGGACGCCAATCCGTCATGAATTTAGCAAGCTGGCCGGAACGTCTCGGCAAGCCGGCAATCTCACCACGAATTGCGGTGGAACCATTCGATAGCGGCAACTGATGATAACCTGCACGGAACCCCAGTTTATCGGGCTCAACGCCAACAGGTATGGCATTGTATTCGGTATCGAAAATTGCATAGCCGTGGCTGGCGGCAAATTCGACAACGTCTTCCTCGCCCTGGAATTCGACAAACATCATGTCAATCAGCCCGCGATCAATCAGCTTGCTTGCACCGCGCAGAACCGCTCCCTCACCGCCCTGAACGTCGATTTTCAGGAACCTAACGCGTTCGTCAACGCATGAGTCGAGCGAGCAGACATCAACGTTAAAAACCTTCTCTCCTGGCTTTCCCGCGGCTTCAGCGGCGGGAATGAGCATTCCGGTGGATGAGTACCCGGGCCGTTTGCCCCAACCGCGCTCGTGACCTTGCACAACGCTCGGCACGAAGAAGACTCCGGGGCCGTCAAAGTCTGCAACAGCCTTTTCGACCAGAGATATTCCAGAGATGCCCTCGGTGATCTCGCGGAAATAGGGCAGATTGCCTTGCCAAGGCTCGAAGCAAATGGTCCGGCCTGATGGGCTCGCTTGCTGCAGCTGCCGGGCCACCGTCCCCATTGCCGCGCCAACATCGAGACTAAGACAGGGTGGGAACTGGCTAACCAAACTGAAGACGAATTCCGGACTGGCGTGTGCAAGCCGACTCGAGACCGTGATCATTGGGAAGGATTCCAGTTGAAATACGCTATTAGGGGAACGCCGCATCCGACTGCAAAGCCGATGCTTTACACTGACCAATCCATTAAAGTCGGTCTTACAACGCAGCCAACGACACCGTCAAGTTGCCAGGGTTTTACGCGCGGCGATTTTCAAGGATACGCTTTGCGCATGCTGACGCAGCTCATCCAAAGCCGGTGATATCGTCTTCCAGCCATGCATGATGTTGTCGGGGTTCGAGGCGATGTCCGGCGTAAACACCAATCCGCCCGCGAACACATCTCCGACGGGCGTGACGTCGGGCCGCTTTGATATCGCATTCCGGTACATTTCAAAGCGGTCACGCCAGAACGCTGTTGGGTTGCCGGAAATATACATGTCTACCGCGTGATACATGACGCCGCCAGGCTTCAACACGCGAACACAGTCGTCGAAGAAGGCCTGAAACTCTGTGTCCGGCACGTGCTCGACAACCGAAATCGAAAATAGAATATCAAAGGTCGCATCTGCGATCTGACCGTTGCTCTTGCCGATTTCCGTTCTGATATTCGTCACACCCGGCAAAACGACCTCGCTCTTGGGCCCATTGTCGGCGCCTTGAAACGGCTCGATATTGTAGCAGGAATTGCTCCGGCTGAATTGCGGCAATACGCGAGACGCCCCGCCGCCTATCTCGCCGATCACCTTGCCGGTGGTTCCTGACAACTCTTGCAACACAAACAAGTCCTGCATCGTCTTCAACTGGAACGACAATTTATGCGGATTGTCTTTGAGGAGGCCCGCGTCCAGCGCCTTCCAGATTTCCGGCTTGCGAATAAAGTCGAACATCGTGCCCCCAACCTTATGTATTTGACCCGCAGTAGGTGCTTCTTCCGGCCGCAACGCCGCGTCTATCTGCTTGCCACGCCGCTATCCACGTCTTTCGCACCCATATCGGCGCGGATTGCACACCCGCCGCAGGGCCGTAACCTTGCGAGGCTTGCCGTTCTTGGCTATGGCCTATGGCTTGCCTGAATTGAATGGCATCTCGCTGATTTCTCAACCGGTATCGACATGACAAGCCCAAAAACTGCACTGATCACTGGCGTCACCGGACAGGACGGTGCTTACCTTGCCCGCTTGCTCCTTGGCAAGGGCTACATCGTCCACGGCGTCAAGCGCCGGTCTTCGTCATTCAATACCGAGCGAATTGACGCGCTTTACGAAGACCCGCACGAGCATAAAACGTCGTTCTTCTTGCACTATGGAGACCTGACCGACTCGACCAATCTCATTCGCTTGGTCCAAGAAGCGCAGCCCGACGAAATCTACAACCTCGCGGCCCAAAGCCACGTGCAGGTGAGTTTTGAAACGCCGGAATATACAGCCAACTCGGATGCGATTGGCACCCTGCGTCTGCTGGAAGCCATTCGCATTCTGAAGATGGGCGACAAGGTTCGTTTCTATCAGGCATCGACTTCCGAACTTTACGGGAAGGTTCAGGAAATCCCGCAGAAGGAAACGACACCTTTCTACCCGCGCTCGCCCTATGCAGCGGCAAAACTCTACGCTTACTGGATCACAGTCAATTACCGTGAAGCCTACGGCATGCATGCGTCGAACGGTATTTTGTTCAATCATGAAAGCCCGGTCCGCGGCGAAACATTCGTGACGCGGAAAATCACGCGCGCCGTTGTGCGCATCGAAGCCGGCCTGCAGAAGACGCTGTTTCTCGGCAACCTCGACGCCAAGCGCGACTGGGGCCATGCCAAAGACTACGTCGAAGGCATGTGGATGATGATGCAACAGGAACAAGCTGACGACTACGTACTGGCAACAGGGGAAACCCACTCGGTTCGCGAGTTTGTCGAACTGTCGTTTGCTGAAATCGGCCGGTCCATTTCGTGGAAGGGCAAGGGCGTCGATGAAGTCGGTTACGACGCGCAGTCAGGCGCCGAGTTGGTCCGCATCGATCCCCGCTATTTCCGGCCGACCGAGGTCGATTTGCTGCTCGGCGACCCAACCAAGGCGCGTGAAAAATTGGGCTGGACTCACAGCACGCCGTTCAAGCAACTGGTCAAGGAAATGATCGAGGCTGACAAAAAGCTGCTTAAGCGTGAGGCTTGGCGCAACTCGCTGACCGAGTAGCTGCCACGCCGCGCCGAAGCCCCGCCCACTAACGGAGTGCCTCATGAGCTTTTCGCTGGCCAACAAGCGCGTCTTCGTCGCCGGGCACCGAGGCATGGTCGGCGCAGCAATCGTTCGCCGGCTTGCCAGCGAGAATTGTGAAATCCTCACCATTGGCCGCACCGGCGTCGATCTTAGAACGGTAAGCGTCCGCACGGTTTTGAGCGGGAACGGCCGGAGGCCGTCATTCTGGCTGCGGCCAAAGTTGGCGGCATCCTGGCCAACGCCACCTATCCTGCGGAATTCCTCTACGACAACTTGGCCATCGAGACCAACGTCGTGCATTCAGCCTATGCGACCGGGTGCGCCAAGCTGCTGTTCCTCGGCTCCTCGTGCATCTATCCGAAGTTTGCGCCTCAACCCATCCCCGAAGACGCCCTGTTGACCGGGCCGCTTGAGCCAACCAACGAATGGTATGCGATTGCAAAAATCGCCGGCTTGAAGCTGTGCGAAGCCTACCGCCGCCAATACGGCGTCGACTTCATCGCAGCCATGCCGACCAATCTCTACG
>JABFRT010000017.1 GCA_013141015.1 Hyphomicrobium sp.
GTGTTTGCGCTCATCAACGCGCTGGAGCAAACCACGGCGCCTATGTCCACGATCGCGCACGACCGCGCGATTACGCCATTGAGGTCGGTCGCGCATGTTGGCCTCGCGTCATCTGGTCATTGAAAAAGACGCGAGCTTTGCCCGCCAAACCAGAAGAAATCACGTTGCTGCGCTATTACGCCTTGCCGATCGCCCATCTGTTGCCAGGTGGCCCGGTCGTGACACGCTGCGGCGATGCCGACCGTGACACCGGCGGTACTTCCCTCAGCCAGATGCGGCTGCGACCTCGGCAGCACTGTCGCCATAAAATTAGGGTTAGGCGTCATATTGGCGGCGTCACGCCTAAGCTGCGGTGACAGTCGTCAGTCGTTTCCGGATTACCCCGATGCCGAGCCCGCGTGACGCTTACAGCTATCGCCAAGACGCTGCGGTGCCGCGCTTTGCCGATGACAAGCCGGTGATCATTTTCGATGGTCATTGCGTGCTCTGTTCGGGCTGGGCAATGTTCGTTGTGCGCCATGACCGGCAAGCTCGCTTCCGGCTGCTGCCTGCCCAATCGCCGCTTGGTTCCGCGCTTTACCAGCACTTCGGCCTAGACCCGGTCGACTATGAAACCAATATTCTAATTGCTGATGGCCGCGCCTGGGTGAAATCAGAGGGCTCAATCCGCATGTTCGAGGGGCTAGGGTTTCCGTGGTCGCTTGCGGCGGCCTTTCGTATCCTGCCGCTCGGCGTGCGGGATCGCGGCTATGAACTGCTCGCCCGCAACCGCTTTCGCATTTTTGGCCGCCGGGATGTGTGCTTTGCGCCCGACGCATCGATCAAAGACAGGTTCTTGGCATGACAGTCACGCCGGTGCGCGTTCTGATCGTTGGCGGCTACGGCGTGTTTGGCGGGCGGCTCGCGCGTCTTTTGGCCGATTTGCAGTCTCTGACACTTGTTATTGCCGGACGATCCCAGTCCAAAGCTCTGGCTTTCGTCGACGAATTGAATGGTGCTGCAACTTTTGAGGCAGCGCGATTTGATCGTGATGGAGATGCCGCTGCCGGAATCGCGCAGTTGCGCCCCGATATCATCATCGACGCAAGCGGACCGTTTCAAGACTACGGCCATGACCGCGGACGCGACCCCTACGTGATTGTGAAAGCCGCTTTAGACGCCGGAGTAAACTACCTCGATTTTGCCGATGGCAGCGCGTTTGTCGACGGAATCGCGCAGTTTGATTCAGCTGCCAAGGCTGCTGGCATTTTCATTGTCTCGGGTGTCAGCAGTTTTCCGGTGTTGACGGCAGCTGTGGTGCGAGAGTTGGCGAACGGACTTGAACATGTCGATCACATCACGGGTGGCATTGCTCCGTCTCCATATGCGGGTGTTGGCGAAAATGTCATTCGCGCTGTTGCCGGTTACGCAGGTAAGCCGGTGGCGCTGATGCGCAGCGGAGCACCAGCAACAGGTTATGGCCTAACCGAAACCAGGCGGCTCACCATTGCCCCGCCGGGGCTTTTGCCGCTGAAAAGTAAGCTGTTTTCACTGGTCGATGTTCCCGATCTGCGCGTCCTGCCGCCGCTTTGGCCGGGTCTATCTTCGATCTGGATGGGCGCTGGGCCGGTGCCGGAGATCTTGCATCGTGGGCTCATTGTTCTGGCCACCGCCGTGCGCTTCAAACTGTTGCCGTCGTTGTCGCGTTTCAGCCCGTTGTTTCTGTGGGCGACGAACACACTGCGCTGGGGCGAGCATCGCGGCGGCATGATTGTGCGCGTCGAAGGCCGAAAGCCCGGAGGCCAACACACCGTGCGGACTTGGCATCTGATTGCCGAAGGTGATGACGGTCCGCTCATTCCCGCGATGGCGCTTGAAGCGGTTGTGCGCAAATCCGCGGGCGGAATGCCGCCAGCTCCAGGGGCACGCTCAGCCGCAAAAGAATTGACACTTGCTGACTATGCACCAGCATTTGCGGGCGGGAAATTCACACGGGTGTTCGTGAAGAGGATGCCTCCGGCAGTGCGAAGCCACTCTACAAAAGAATCCTTGGGAGTGCATGGGGTCGCTTGCCACCGGAAATCCGTGCGATGCAT
The DNA here is from genome assembly GCA_013141015.1 of Hyphomicrobium sp. GTDB lineage: Bacteria > Pseudomonadota > Alphaproteobacteria > Rhizobiales > Hyphomicrobiaceae > Hyphomicrobium_B. Next base: position 2,076 of record JABFRT010000017.1, read on the forward strand.
GACGTCACCACGGAAAGAACGGTTGAGGGCCGTGCCGATGTCGAACGCGGCTCGTCGCTGCTGTCGCGCATTTTCGGCTGGATCATTGGATTTCCTGAGGCGGCGCGTGATGTTCCGGTCAAAGTCCGCTTCACCGCTTCGAATGGCGTGGAGACTTGGTGGCGCACATTTGGCGCTAGATCGTTTTCAAGTGTGCAATCGGCGGGCGAGGGCCGCTCAGCCCATTTGATCAACGAACGGTTTGGCATCGTCACGGTCGGCTTGGCGGCTGTCGTGTCGGCCGAACGCTTGACACTTGTTGTCCGGCGCTGGAGCTGCCTCGGCGTGCCGTTGCCAATGGCGCTCGCGCCGTCGGGCGATGCCTATGAATATGCCGAAAATGGGCGGTTCCGCTTCAACGTTGAAATCAAGGCGCCATTCGCCGGTCTCATCGTGCGCTATCGCGGATATTTGGTTGCCGCTCCTTAAACCACCCCCACCACCCTCGTCATTCCGGCGTCGCGAAGCGATCACGCGGTCCGCGTGACAGGCCGGAACCCAGACAGGCATCAACGCGATGAACCGCGAAGTTTTGGGGCCATTTCAAATTGTTTTCCCGTAGACGCTTGTCTGGGTTCCGGCCTGCGATGCGCCATGCGCATCGTCGCTCACGCGACGCCGGAATGACGAAGCTGCGAGTGTGCGAATGATCCGCGACGCCGGAATGACGAAGTTGCGAGTATGCCAATGATCGTTGACGCCGGAATGACGAAAGAAGAAAGGCGCGCCTCTACTTCTCCCGCCGCCCCATAAACTTCGCGGCTTCGATTAGCACATCGGCGCGCGCACCGAACGGTTCGAGCGCCGCAATCGCGCTGGCAACCGTCTCATCCAAATGGGCGCGCGCGGCTTTTAATCCGAGCAACGAGACGAGTGTCGCTTTACCGGCGGCGGCGTCCTTGCCGGTCGCTTTGCCAACGTCAGCGGCGGACCCTTCAGCGTCGAGCAAATCATCGCTGATTTGAAATGCGAAGCCCAACGCCCCGCCAAAACGAATGAGCGCCGCGCGTTCGTGGTGTGAGGCTTGGCCGAGGATCGCGCCCATCTCACAGGCTGCACGAATGAGTGCGCCGGTCTTCATGGCTTGCAGGCGCGTGATGTGCGCGATGTCCGCGCGCGCATCGCCATGCAAGCGTTCGGCTTCGAGATCGAGCGCTTGCCCGCCCACCATACCGGCGTTGCCGGATGCGAGCGCCAGCACTTGCACCAGCTCAGCGCGCACGCGCGTGTCTGGGTGGGCACACGGCGCGCTCAACAGTTCGAAGGCGAGGGCTTGCAATCCATCGCCCGCCAGGATCGCGGTCCAGTCGTCATAGGCTTTCCAAACGGTCGGGCGGCCACGGCGCAGTTCGTCGTTGTCCATCGTCGGCAAATCGTCATGGACCAGCGAATAGCAGTGGATGCACTCAATAGCCGCCGCCGCTTCGAGCGCGTCTTCGGCTGACAAACCAAACAACGCCGCACTTTCAAAAACTAAGAACGGGCGGAAGCGCTTGCCGCCGCCGAGTACGGCGTGGCGGGTGGCCTCAACCAAACGGGGGGGCGCGCCGCGCACCGCTTCGCGCGAAATGATATCGCCAAGCCGCGCCTCGACGATGCGGGCGGCTGTTGCCAATTGGGCGGCAAATGGATGCAAGGCATACCCTCTCAGCCGAATTCCCTGGAAAAGCCTCTCAACATGGCCATTGTTGCGGGCTATCTGCCAGCGCCATATCTCATCCACGGCGACAATCAAAGTATGGATCGATCCGACGACGACAATAGCGGGGGTTTGACCGATCCGCCGACGGTACGCACAGGGCCGCCTTTACGCACGCCCGCGGTGGTGGCCGGGGCGCAGCCGCCATTGCTGACCCGTCCGGCGTCGCTTGGCGATAGGCCTGAGCCCCGGGTGATCACGTCACGGCCCTATGCTGTGGCGTCGGTTGAACAGACGTTAGCGCCCGTGGCTGGGCAACCGCCCGCGGTTGCTGCAATAGAGGCACGCCCGGCCGCGATCCCGGTAAACGCCGCCGCCGTACCGCCACCACCCGTCACGATTGTGATTCCGCGCAGAATTGGCCCTCCGCCAAGGCCAATGTCGCCGCGGAACTATCCCGTGTTTGACCGAGCCCCTCTGGCGTCGCCCGTGTCTCTCTATCAATCGCGCGCGCCGTTGCTCATCGACACGCTGCCGCCCGCGCCGGTTCCGGCCGTGCCTACGCCGCTCCAGTCGTATCAACCGGCGGTGACGCCTGCCATCCAACCGCGGGTTGCCGCACCCCAGCCTGTCTTTGCGCCACTCCGCGCCGATCCGGTCCGCCGCCCCACGGCGCTGACCGCTCCGCCCAGCCCATCCCGTCTCAGCCACCTCCAACCGCTTGCGCTGAAAGCCGCGCGTTATGCCGCCTACGCCGCCGCCGGATGGCTGGCGCTGATCTTGGTGCTGATCGCCGCCTATCGCTTTATCAATCCGCCGGTGTCGTCGCTCATGCTGCAGAAGCGCTTGACCGGCAACAGTTTTACCCAAACTTGGGTGCCGATGGACAGCATCTCGCCGCAAGTCGTGCGCGCGGTTCTGTTGTCGGAAGACGGCCGCTTCTGCCAACACTGGGGCGTTGATTTTGCGGCCATGCAGGACGCAATCGAGCGGGCAGGCGATGGCATTCCGCGCGGTGCCAGCACCATCTCGATGCAGGTCACCAAGAACCTGTTTCTGTGGCCCAGCAAAAGCTACATCCGCAAGGCCATCGAGATACCGTTGACCTACGCCATTGAGGCGCTCTGGCCGAAGCGGCGGATTATGGAAGTTTACTTGAATATCGCCGAATGGGGCCCCGGCATCTTTGGCGTGGAGGCCGCGTCCCGGGCGCACTTCGACAAGGCCGCCAGCCGCCTGAACGAGCGCGAGGCTGCTCAGTTGGCAGTCGCGCTGCCAAACCCCCATGCCCGCGATCCGGGCGATCCGGGCCCCCAAACGCGGCGGCTCGCCGGCGATATCCAGCTGCGGATGCGCAATGCCTATAACGGCCAGACTGCCTGTGTTCTGGGCTCCCGCCGGGCGATCACGCGGGCCGAATAGCGCACCCATGGGGCTGTAAAACCGGCAACTGGGGGACTGGCGTTTGCCTATGATACCGCGTATAAGCGGCGCAACGGGATGTGGATCGCTTGCCGCTTGGCTCGCCTGCGCCCTAAAAAATCTATAGGACTGAGGCGCTTACAGCCGCTTACGTGTGCGGCTTAGACCCTTTGAAGGGGCGAGCGCCGCATTTGGAGCAGGTAAGATGGCAGTTCCACGCAGTAAAATGTCGCCCATGAAGCGGGGCCAGCGCCGCTCGCACGATGCGCTGACAGCGCCGGTCTATGTGGAAGACAAGGAAAGCGGCGAGCGCCGCCGTCCGCACCACATCGATCTGAAGTCGGGCAAGTATCGCGGCCGCCAGATCCTCGATCCGAAGACAGACGCTTAATCGTCGTCTGACCTTTCGCAGTTTTGATACGCTCCATCACACCGGTCCAATTGGCCGGTGTGATGGCGTTTTCGCGTTCGCTTGGCAAATCACATGCCGCATGGCACAAGGGCGCGCCTGCCACGTTTACCTCGTTCAATGAGCGGGTGTGTGCGTGTCGTGCCGCAATTGTCCGATAACGTCGGGCGGGCCCGAAATGTGGGCCGGTCCGGCAGCCCTACACAGATCAGTCCCGAAGAGGAGACACCATGTCCATCAGAGCCCTTCCGCTCTTAGTTTTTGCCTTCATCCTCTACAATCTGATCGTCCTTGTAATGGGCGGAGAAAACCCGGTTGCGGCGCTCGACTCGCCGATCTTCACGGCGCGCCTTCTGAGCGGCGGTGATTGGACCTTCACCTGGGGCGATCTGATCCTTCTGATCACGCTGATCCTGCTGTTCGTCGAACTCGTCAAATCGACGTTCACGACCACATCGACGCTGATCGACCACGCACTTTCGATGATCGTGTTCATTGCCGTGCTGGTTGAGTTCTTGATGGTCAAGCAGGCCGCAACGTCGGTGTTCTTCCTGATCCTGATGGCAACGCTGATCGATGTGATCGCCGGATATACTATCGGCATCCGCGTCGCTCGCCGCGACCTCAATATCGGCGCCGATCAGTAAGCAGCAACCGCAGCCTTAACAGAGAATTTACAACGGCCAGCCCTCGCGCTGGCCGTTTTTATTTTGCGTCATTCCCGCATGTCTGGCCCAATAGCGGAAGATTGATGAGCGCTCCAGATCAGCACTTTAACTGTTATTAGCTATTTCCCTCTAGTTTCAGAAAGGTTTCCGCCGTTGCAGCAGCTTTTATCGAGCTGCGGCTGCGGCCGTGTCTATCAATTCGAGGTTCACCCTGTGGCGCCCCTGCCCAACTATCCTGGCCAGTCTATTCAGGGCCACTCCGCGTCCAGCCCAGCAAGCGCTGGCGTGGTCGCGCAGGACGTTGCCGCGACCTCTAGAATATCGGCAGATCCCCTGACGGAAACCGACGGACTTGATCTTGTCGGTGTGTTCTCGATGATGGACGAGAGTGCTTACGTCTGGGACATCGTCAGCGACCAGATCGAGTGGGAAGGCAACGCGTCGGGCATGCTTGGCGTGGCCGACCATGCAGCAATTGCAACAGGCGCCAAATTCCAAGCCTTGATTGCCGCTGAACATGCCAGCCGCCGCTTGGAAATCGTTTCCTCCGCCGCTCGCTCAGAGCCGCAGGCTCGCGGGGTGCCCTATCGTGTGCAATATGCCATCCGTCCGAACGGCCCGCGCAGCGACCAGATGCTGCGTCTCGAAGACCAGGGCCGCATTTGGCTCGGCGCCAACGGCAAACCGGAGCGCGCGCGCGGCATCATCCGCGTCATCAACGAGCGCTACCTCGAAGAACAGCGTCTGCTGTTTCGCTCAGACAGCGATGAACTGACTGGACAACTGAACCGCATCCGGCTGACCGAAGCCATCGCCACCGTGCTTGAACGCGCGGAACGCCATCACCAGCCGTCGGCGTTCTTGATCTGCGCCGTCAATAATCTGGCGGTGATCAACGAAACATTCGGCTTTGATATCGGCGACGAAGTGATCGCCGCCGTCGGCCGCACGATCAAAGACAAAATGCGCGGTGGCGATATCATCGGCCGCTTTTCGTCCAACAAATTCGGCATCTTGATCCAGGATTGCGGTCCGGGCGCTATCCGTATCGCCGCCGAACGGTTTATGAAGGCGGTGCGCGATACCACTGTGAAGACTTCGGCCTGCCAGATTTCCGCAACCATCTCGGTTGGCGGGCTGATCATCCCCGATCAGGCGCAAACCGTGCAGCAGGTTCTTAACTACACGCTGCTGGCGCTTGAAAAGGCCAAAACCAAGCGCTTCGATTGTTTCATGTCCTATGAAGCTATTCCAGGCGCTGAAACCAGCCGCCGCCGCAATATCACCATTGCAGACGAAGTCATTGACGCAATCGACGAGCATCGTATGCGTCTGGTTCTGCAAGCCATGGTCAGCGCCAAAACCGGCAAAGCTGAAATCTACGAATGTCTGTTGCGCATGGAAAAGCCCGACGGCAGTCTGATTTCCGCTGGCGAATTCATCCCCATTGCCGAGCAGCTCGGCCTGTCGCGGCTGATTGACCGGCGCACACTGGAATTGTCGGTTGCCCTTTTGAAGTCGCATCCGGAACTCGTGCTGTCGCTGAACGTCTCGGGCCTGACCTGCACCGATCACGAGTGGCTCGTCACCTTGCAGCGCGTGACGGGATCGCGCCGCGACATCCTAAGCCGCATGATAATCGAAATTACCGAGACGGCCGCCATCCAGGATCTCGATCAATCGATCAACTTCGTCGATACTTTGAAAGAGCTTGGCTGCCGCGTCGCGATTGATGATTTCGGCGCCGGCTATACCTCGTTTAAGAACCTCAAGCTGCTCAACGTCGATATGGTCAAGATCGACGGGGCGTTCGTCAAGAACCTCGCCGACGACACCAGCGATCAGATCTTCATCAAGACGATGATCGAACTTGCGCAGACGTTTGGCATGGAAACGGTCGCTGAATGGGTTGGTGACGAGCGCTCTGTCAACCATCTGGTTGAAATGGGCATCACCTATTTGCAAGGCTTCTATTACGGCCTGCCGATCGATGCCGCCGACTACGGCAAGGTGCCAGCGCCCGGCGCTTAACGCGCCTCCGCAGAGATGCTGCAAAACCGGCCGGGCACGTCAGTGCGTGCGCCCGATGCAGAAAGCGATCACCTGCTGCAGCGCGTCTTTTTCCTTGCTGGCCGGGAAAATCGCCAATGCATCATGGGCGATGCCGCCATAAGACCGCGCCCGCTCAAACGTCGCCTCAATCGCTTTGTGCCGCTTCATCAAACTGATCGCGTGCTCTAAATCGCCGTCCTGAATGTCGCCCTCGGCAATGGTGCGGTTCCAGAACGCGCGCTCGTCTTCGCTGCCGCGCCGGAACGATAAAATCAGCGGCAAAGTAATTTTGCCCTCGCGGAAATCATCGCCGGTGGATTTGCCAAGCCGTGCGCTGTCGCCCGAGTAGTCGAGCGCATCGTCAACCAGCTGGAAGGCGAGGCCGAGATTCTTGCCATACGAGCGCAGTGCTGCCTGCTCTTCCGCCGGGCGCTGGGCGAGAGCAGCGCCAGACTCAGCTGCCGACGCAAACAGCGCCGCCGTCTTAGCGTTGATGATTTCGAGATAGGCGTCTTCGGTGGTCGCGGTATTCTTGGCCGCCGCCAGCTGCATCACTTCGCCTTCGGCAATGGTCGCTGCCGCGTTCGACATGATGCGCAGCACGGTCATCGAGCCGACATCGACGAACATCTTGAAGGCTTGGCCGAGCAGAAAATCACCAACCAGCACGCTCGCCTGGTTGCCCCAGATCATGCGCGCGGTTTTCTTGCCGCGACGCGTGCCGCTCTCGTCGACCACATCGTCGTGCAGCAGCGTTGCGGTGTGCATGAATTCGACGGCAGATGCCGTGCGGATATGGCCGGTGCCTTGGTACTTGCAGAGCTTGGCGGCCGCTAAGGCCAGCATCGGGCGCAGGCGCTTGCCGCCGCTATCGATCAGGTGATGGGCGAGCTGGGGGATCATATCGACATCCGACACGGCCTTGTCGAGGATGATGCGGTTGATCGCCTCCATGTCCTCGGCCACGATGTCGAGCAGCGGCTTCAGCTTCTGCGCGCTGTCGCGAGCCTCTTCAATCGGTATAACGCGACCCAAAGTTACCCCCAATAGTCTCTTATCATGCTAAGCATACAAGGCTGTCCGCGGCCCGTCACGGCCTGGACGCAATATGCGACCTCTTTACCCGAAGTTTCAGCCATGCGCGAGTTGCTCGTTACCAATGACCCGGTTCTACTCGGCTACGTTGAGTTGCTGCTGACGGACCAGGGCATCCGGCCCGTGGTCTTTGACCGGCATATCAGCGTCATGGAAGGGTCGATTGGCGCCTTTCCCCGCCGCCTGATGGTCGATGACGATCATTATGGGCGGGCAGCCGGGCTGCTGCGCGACGCCGGGCTTTCCGAATGGGTCAAGAGCGATGAACAGTCCTGACCGTGACCGCAGTTCCCCCCGTCCACCGGACGTCACCGAGGATTATTTCCTGGGGGACCGGGTGGTTATCCGCCAGCCTGTCAAGGGCTACCGGGCGGGTATCGACGCGGTACTGCTGGCGGCCACCGTCCGCCCGGGCGAAGGCCCGGTACTTGATATCGGGTCGGGCGCCGGTACGGTCGGGCTGTGCGCCGCCGTGCGATGCGGCGATGTCGGCGTCGTCCTTGTCGAGCGTGAGCCGGAGCTTGCAGCCCTGGCGCGCGACAATGTGGTTCGCAACGGATTGGAGGATCGCGTCACGGTCGTCGAAGCCGATGTTGGCGAACCGTTGTCCAAAGAGGCCGCGAGCCAGATTGCAGCCGACAGTTTTTTGCATGTGCTGGCAAACCCGCCATTTCACGACGAAGGCGCGGGCACGCGGTCACTTTGGCCACTGAAAGCCGTTTCCCACGCGATGACGGCGGACGCGCTTGAACTATGGGCCCGCTTCATGGCGCGCACGACGATGCCAGGTGGACGCGCGACCATGATCCACAAGGCTGATGCGTTGCCGCGCATTCTGCATGCGTTTGAAAACCGCTTCGGTGGCCTTTCGATTTTGCCAATTTATCCGCGCGCCGGCGCCCCCGCCATTCGTGTCATCGTAGATGGCATCAAAGGCAGCCGCGCACCGCTGACAATCAAACCAGCCCTCATCCTGCACGGCGACGGCAACGCCTTCCTGCCCGAAATCGACGCTATCCTGCGCCACGGCGCAGCTCTGACGATGTAGTTTGCAAGTAGCGCATTCCATTCTATGCAACGTCATTCCGGCACTAGCAACGCGCGCCACCACACACTCTGTCATGCCGACGCGGGCCGGCACCCGCGACAAGTATCAGCGGGCGCGGCGTTAGTGATGCGGTGAGCCCTATTCACTTCAAGTGCGGAGACTTGTCGTGGATGGCCGGCGGATACATGATGGTTCGCATCGCTACGGCCATGACGGCACAGTTGTTGGGACCCCACAAGGTCCCGTCCCTCCGCTGTCATCCCGGCATTTTTTGCCGGGACCCAAGGCTCAACGCCCTAGAGTCCTTCAGGATTAGGTGGAAGCATAACCGGTGTTTCTGAGATAGTTGGCGCACTTGAGCTTTGAAACGCTTGTGACGAGCTTTGCGATACGGTCGTGGATGGCCTTGATTGAGCGAGCCTGCGCCGTTCGCATCCAGTGCTTGACCTTGGCGAAGACCTGCTCGATGGGGTTGAGATCGTGCGAATAGCGCGGCAGAAACGCGAGCCTTGCGCCGGCATTGATGATCGAAGTCCGGACGGACTGGGAGCGGTGGCTTCCAAGATTGTCGAGGACAACGATGTCGCCAGGCCACAGCGTGGGGACCAGGAATTGCTCGATGTAGGCGCGGAAAATCACGCCGTTAATCGGGCCATCGACGACGCAAGGCTCTGTCAGCGCCTCGATCCTGAGTGCGGCGAGAAACGTCAGCGTGTGCCAGCGCCCATCGGGAGCAAAGCCGGCGAGACGCTCGCCCTTGGGGCCCCAGCCCCGGATTGGGGCCATGTTGGTCTTGATCCAGGTCTCATCAATGAACACGAGCCGCGCCGGGTCGAGATGGCGGCTCGCCCGCTTCCAGCACCACGCCGCCTGACGACGTCAGGCCGGTGTTGCTCGGCCGCGAAGAGCGTTTTGAACGACCGGCTTTCGCGGCGCAGAAAGCGCCAGACGGTATCGTGAGACGCCGCCACGCCACGCTCGGCGAAGAGTTCCTTCCAAACGGTGCAGCGTGAGGTGTGAAGTCTCTTCGATCTGCTTCAAGACGAAGGCGCGATGGGCACGAGGCTGCAGGTGCGGTGGCCGCCAAACTTGGCCGGTGCCGGGCTGCCCGTTTCGCGCACGCGCCGCGACCACTTCACGACTGTTGAAGGCACTATATCAGTT
>JABFRT010000013.1 GCA_013141015.1 Hyphomicrobium sp.
GCAGCCATACGGCCGAGGGCAGCGCGCCCGTTTGCCAGAACACGTCGATCGGCATGCCACCGCGCGGATACCAGTAGCCGCCGATGCGCAGATAGTGCGGTTGCAGCAGGTCTGCGATGCGCTTGCCGATGGCGACCGTGCAGTCCTCGTGGAACGCGCCATGATTGCGGAACGAGGCGAGGTAGAGTTTCAAAGATTTCGATTCCACCAGCCATTTGTCCGGCACATAGTCGATCATCAAGTGCGCGAAATCGGGTTGCCGGTCACCGGGCACAGCGACGTGAACTCCGGCTGCGTGAAGCGCGCCACGTAATGCGTATCGCTGTGCGGGTTGGCCACGCGCTCCAGCACCGCCTGCGCAGGTGATTGCGGCAGTGCCGTCTGCTGGCCGAGCTGGGTGACAGGTGGCTTGCTCGACATCGCGCTACTCCGCCGCTAAACGCGTGGTCCGCGAAGGACCAGTATAAATGCAGCCTTCGTGGCAGCTGTCGCGATGAATTTCGATTTGGGCGAGGCCCGGCACACGCTGTTGGCAAGCCGCTGCCACAACCCACATCGCGATGCAAACGCGCTCCAGCGTCGGGGCTGCGAGCCCTCGACCTCGTTCAACATGCGGTGATCGAGCGCGTCGCGGCTGTCTCAAGCGCGGCCGTCAATTCATCAAAGTGGGAACACCAACCCCCGTCTGCGCATTGCTCGCTATCACGATCACGCGCGCGCGGAACGAATGCCCGTGGACGCGGAGTTGGGGCGCCTGGCGGCGCGCGAGGGCAGGTAGGGCCGCCTCAAACAGAAAGTCTCGATAGATGCGCATGGGGCAGGAAATAGGGGGAATGGGCCGTTAAGGCAATAGATATCAGGCACCGCGCGGCGGCAGCCCACCGTTGCAGAGCGACAGATTGGCCCACAGCCACTAAGTTTAGCGGATCTCAGCACCTTATGGGTCTGCACTGACAGCCGCCACGGCGGGGTTGATTGCAGTAGGCTATCGCCGCCAGGTGCTGAGGCCTGCGCCGGGCCATCCATCGGCTGCAGGAAGTAGTGATCGAAATCGAGATCGCGCACTGCCGCGGGCAGCAGGGCTGCTTGCGGATAGACGAGTTTCAGTTCATCGCCGCGCGTTTGAACCAGATCGGCACCAGCCTTGGGTGATACGCAGATCCAATCGATATCCTCCGGCGCCGTGATCGTGCCGTTGGTTTCTTCGACCGCAATCGCAAAGCCTTCGTCATGCAGCGCGTCGATCAACGCCTGGTCGATTTGCAGCATCGGCTCGCCGCCGGTCAGCACCACGAGGCCGGGACCCGTCACGCCGCCAAGCGCCAGCTTGCAGGCGAACGCTAAGTCTGCCGCCGTCTCGAACTTTCCGCCGCCCGCACCGTCGGTGCCGGCAAATTCCGTATCGCAGAATGGACAGACGGCTTTGGCGCGGTCTTCCTCGCGGCCGGTCCAAAGGTTGCATCCGGAAAACCGGCAGAACACCGCTGGCGTACCAGCATTCGCGCCTTCGCCTTGCAGCGTGTAGAAGATCTCTTTGACGGAATACATGGGTGGAGCGCTTTGTGTTCTGTGCCGCGTTTGAAGTTGACCTGTTGGTGGACATTTTCCACGTCAATTGCAAAGGCTTTCAAGCCCCCGAGGTTGCGACATGAAAGAATTCATCCTGTTGATGCACGGCGATTCCGAGGGTGCTGAAACCAGCGAGTCCTGGGCGCGTTACATCGCGTCGCTCAAAGCGCGCGGCGGCTTTGTTGGTGGCAGTTCAATGGGGGCGGGCGCAGGGTTCCGCAAGACGGGCCCGGCAGAACCTCTGTCTGACTCACTCACCGGCTTCATAACGCTGCGCGCCAACGATCTCGCCGATGCCCGCCAGTGCCTCGAAGGCAATCCTGTCTTTGAGTGCGGCGGCACTGTCGAAATTCGAGAATTGATCAAGGATTGAAATGCCAAATCAGCTTCGCGCTTATCGCTATTTCGACCTTGTCATGACCGCGTTCGTGGTCGTGCTGGTCTGCTCGAACCTGATTGGCCCCGCCAAAGCCGCGACGCTCGATCTGCCGATGATCGGCGCGGTGACGTTCGGCGCCGGCGTGCTGTTCTTTCCGGTGTCGTATATTTTTGGCGACATACTGACGGAAGTGTACGGCTACGCGCAGGCCCGCCGGGTGATTTGGGCTTAGCTTCGCGGGCGTTGCTATTTGCAGCCCTGATGGCAGCTATCGTGGTCGCGCTGCCGCCTGCGCCGTCTTGGCCCAATCAGACGGTTTATGAAATCGCATTCGGCAACACTTGGCGGATCGCGGGTGCGTCGATGATCGCCTACTTCTGCGGTGCGTTCGTCAATTCCTATGTGCTGGCCAAAATGAAAGTGGCGAGCGCGGGCCGCAACATGAGTGCGCGGTTCGTTGCATCAACCGTTGCGGGTGAAGCGATTGACAGCGCGTTGTTCTATCCGCTGGCGTTTTACAATTCCGGCATCATGCCAAACGAGCTTGTCGCGACGCTGGTCATCTCCCAATTCGTAACCAAGACGCTTGTCGAGATAGCGTTTCTGCCGGTGACAACGCGCATCGTCACCGCCTTGAAGCGCGCCGAAAACGAAGACGCGTTTGACCGCGATACAGACTTCAACCCGTTCCGGGTGTGACGTTAGCTCCCGCCTTCGCGGACGGAGGCGGGGAGCGCAGCGCCGCGCCGGAGATCCGGGATCTTTCGCGGTGGCTGTATTGAGGAACGCCGCAACGGGTAAAGGTCCCGTGTCTGCGGTACACCGTGGAGGCACGCTGCACGCGCGCACAGGAATGCAGGTGTGGGTGAATGTGCGTCACTCTCTCCGCCTGCGGTCCCGGGAGAGTGACGGAGCACAGCGACGTTGCGCAGACCCGGGATCACGTCGTCAGAGGCAAGACGGGCTGCATCCGCATCGAATTTCAACTGAAACGGCGCGGTCCCGGGTCTCGCGAAGGGCTTGCAGCCCATTGCTTCGCCCGGGAATGCAAGTGGTGAGAGATGGACTCAACGTTCGCCGCGGCGATGATGGCATCGGCATCGCGCTCTTAGGCGAAGGGTTAGCGCGTAACCCAGCCTACCGGCTCGCTAACATTTGGGCATGAGAAACCCGTCGCGGGACCAGCACACCCATGGCGCGCGCATCCGAGCGCGTGCGCTGTTGGGTTCGTGACACGTGTTGACGCGAGCTCTTTTGCGTCGCCCGTATGCTTCCGAGCTTCACGATCTTGTGATCGATGCGCACAGTCCAATCGTTTGTTCAAATCGTTTTCAATTTTTGAAAACACATAATGCAGGGGTCATTGTTATGGATAATGTCGCTTCGCTTCACACGGATCTAATCGATAGCCGTAACGGATACACGAAAGCTCTCGAGATCGCCGGAGACACTGGCATGACAGGTCTATTCGGCGAAATGATTGCGCTGCGCAATGACCATTCGGCGACTCTAGCCAAGTTATTGGAGAAGGGAGGCAAGTCGGCGGACGCGCAAGGGTCGTTCATGACCACCGTGCACAAGAGCGTGATGTCATTTCAATCGCTGTTCGGCGATCTAAGTGAGCGGATTTTGCCGGGCTTGATTGACGGTGAAAAACGCATTTTGAAGTCTTACGACGAAGCTCTTGCATCCGGCGGCTTGACTGGCGATGTTCAGGTGGAATTGAAAAAGCAAATCGATGTCGTGCACGGTGTAATTGCTAAGATGCAGGACAGGTACGCGTCTTACGAGGCCGCCAACGCCTGATCTTCAGAAAATAGCGATTGGCATAGAGAAAAACTGGCGTATCGCATATCGCGTTCACAACGCCCTATCAAGTTGCACACACGGATGGTGGGATTATTTCATGGCCTCGAAGAAATCTGCAAAGGCAACAAACGAAATTGCAGAGAAGTTGGGGGTTGTGCTCGCAAGCACATATGCTGTTCAGCTTAAAATTCAAAACTTCCACTGGAATGTGCGGGGTATGAACTTCATCCAACTGCACGATCTGTTTGAGAAACTTTACGAGGATGTCGATCAGGCTGTAGACGATATCGCAGAACGCATTCGTGCGCTTGGTCCCGCCACCCCCGGCGGGTTGGCGGTGTTTAGTAAGTTATCGGAGATCAAAGACGCGCCTGCCACGCCGCCAAGCGAAAAAGGAATGATCGAACATCTCTTCAAAGATTATGAAGCGATGCGGGACCTGTGTGACGACGTCGCCAAAGCCGCTGAGGACGCAGAAGACATCGTGACAACCGATTTGATGACGCAACGATCGGCTGCGCATCAAAAGTACGGTTGGTTCTTGCGCGCTCATCTGGAGTGAACCGTGGCGGGTTCCGGCAATAAATGTCGGGATGACGATGCGGGGCGAGCGGTGCGCATCGCTCACCACCCGCGATCCCGGGCGCAGGCTCACTTGTCATCCTAGGCCTTGTGCCTAGGATCCATTATTCAGCAAACTCAAGCGTCGGGATTTGCTTCGGCGGATCAACCCATTCTCGCCAGAGCAAGCCACCGCTGAATGGATCCTAGGCACGAGGCCTAGGATGACACTAACGATAAGGCGCGTTTTGCGCCTGCCGCTGATCGAGGGACGATAGCCGGAAGCGCCGAGCATGGAGTGCGGCCTAACCCAACCTTCGTTTCATTGCTTTGGCGGCGATGTGGTGGAAGTTGCGAGCTACGTGCTCCTGTAACGCGTTATTCTATCCAACTGCGGTCCCGGGCGAGCAACGGAGCACCGCGGCGTTGCGCAGACCCGGGATCACGTCGTCAGTGTCAAGACGGACTTTGTCCGCATCGAATTTCAACTGAAGCGACGCGGTCCCGGGTCTCGCGATGGGCTTGCAGCCCATTGCTTCGCCCGGGAATGCAAGTGGTGAGAGATGGACTCAAGGTTCGCCGCAGCGGCGACGATGGCATCGGCATCACGCTTTTGGACGTTGGGTTACGGCCTGCAGCGGAATTTCTAGTGTCATCCTAGGCCTCGTGCCTAGGATCCATTCATCCTCTTGGATAGGTGGTGGACAGTTGGACCGGCTGGTGTTGAGCGCAAATGCAATCGTCCAAATGTGCTGATCCATGGTTCCTAGGCACGATGTCTAGGATGACAAGTTGAGCGGGCCGCGTGTTTGCGCTCCTGGCCTCCCCGCGAAGGCAGGGATCGAGGAACAAGGGTCGGAAGCGCCAAGCAATGAGCGCGGCCTAACGTAAACTGGGATTCTTTGCTCAAGCGCGGAACCTACCGTTTCAGTCTTCAAGATTGAGCAATGCGGCAACGGGTAAAGATCTAGTATCAGCAAAGTGGCATTAGGAAACCCCGCCACGCACGGGAATGCGGGTGTGAGCGGATCGAGATGCTCAAAAGCGTCAAAAAGTTTCGTTGCAACTTACAAATTCTGGAAACTGATGTACAAGTCATACTTGCGCAGCTTGTTCCTAGCCGTCAAAGACCTGAAAAACACTGAGGGGGAGAAAATTGGATCGCAACATTGATCGCGTGCTTGAGAAGCTCTCGACTATCGTTGAGGAGGCCACTCGCTCTACGCGAGAAGGTGTAAAATACTTTATCGAACCTGCTCCTGGTGTACTACAAAGAGCTCTCACGAAGCGTCACCATATTGTATTTGGTCGTCGAGGCTCTGGGAAATCAAGTCTTTTGCGAAAGCTCGAGACCGACGCAAGCACAGATCGCCGCCCTGTCGTTTACGTGGACATGGAACAATTCAAGGCCCACAGTTACCCGGATGTTTTAGTCAGCGTTCTGATCAAGACAATGGATGGGCTCGCTGGATGGCTGGACACAACAGCAACGGCACCCGCAACCAAAAAAGCTTTTTGGAGTCGCATTGTCTCTACGGGGCCAACACGTTCGCCGCTGAATAAAGACAAAGCTGCGACGGTGCGCGGCCAAATAAGAGCGATCCAGCTTGAACTAGAAGGGCTTCTGCACGATGCAGAAAGCGCAACGCGAACATCAACATACCAATCGAAAGATCAAGCCAGTCTCGATTTGAATATCGACGCTCATACAAGCGCCAGCTTGCCCTTAGTAAAGACTGGCCTTGGAGGTAAATCCAAAAATCATACTTCCGAAAGCACTAGTTTCTCAGTTAACGAACGATACACATCAAAGAAGATTGAATATCTTCAACGTTCCGTTCTGCGGTTGAAAAAGTTAGTCGCCGATATTTCACAACTTTCAGCATCTCACGGATATATTATTCTGGACGACCTTTACCACATTCGTTCGACCGACCAAGCAGACGTGATTGACTACTTCCATAAGGTTTGCAAGGACACAAATATCTGGCTTAAGATCGGCACGCTGCGCCATAGAACCCGATATTATGTTCCGGGCGATCCACCAAGAGGCATGAAGCTTTCCGACGATGCTGATGCAATTGACCTGGATGTCACACTTGAGAAGTATGCGACCACCAAGAAATTTCTGAGAAAGATTCTCGAGCAATTTGCTAATGAGGCCGGTGCAAGATTAGAGGATATCGCTGTGGACGGGGCCGTCGATAGGCTCGTACTCGCCTCAGGTGGTGTCGCTCGTGACTTCCTTACAATTTTCAGGCGATCGATTGACATTTGCCGAGAGCGGCTTGAGCGCGGAAATGTCAAAGGAGGCGGAAAAATTATAACAGAAGATGTCAATTTGGCGTCGGGACAACATGACTCTACCAAGCGAGAAGAATTTTCAACCGATACTGCGACCGCCGAACAATCAAATCTGCTGCAAGTGTCCGACATCAGCACTTGTGAGACAGAATTAGCGGCTTGAGGAACGGAGGATTTTGAGCTCATCGTAACCACCTGAGGAGTGGACATGAGACACAAATCCAAACTGCCAGGACCGCCGCCAAACGGGACACCAGCAAGCCCTTCAGCATCCGAGCGTCTCGTTCGCGACATTCGCCGCGTCACCCGCAAGCAGTATTCCGCCGAGGACAAAATCCGCATCGTCCTCGACGGGCTACGCGGCGAAGTCACCATCGCCGAACTCTGCCGCCGCGAAGGCATCGCCGAGAGCCTGTACTACAGCTGGTCGAAGGAGTTCCTCGAAGCTTAAAACGCCGTCTTGCCGGCGACACGGCGCGATCAGCCACCACCAGCGAAGTCAAAGACCTCAAACGCCAAGCCCTGAGCTGAAAGAGGTCGTCGCCGAGCAGGCACTCGAACTCCGCCTGCTCAAAAAAGCATGACCGGGGATGGGGAGACGAGGAATGAGATATCCCGCATCTGAAAAGCTTGAGATCATCCGCATCGTCGAGCAATCCCACCTGCCGGTGCGCCGCACGTTGGACAAGCTCGGCATTCTGCCAGGCTCGTTCTATCGCTGGTATGATCGCTATCAAACGGGCGGCGTCGAAGCGCTCGAAGACAAACCGTCGAAGCCGTCGCGCGTCTGGAACCGCATCCCAGATGACGTACGGGCAAGCGTATCATCGATATGGCGCTCGATGAACCGGAACTCTCACCACGCGAACTGGCGGCGCGCTTCACAGATACCCAGAATTACTTCGTTTCTGAAGCCTCCGTCTATCGCTTGCTGAAGGCCCACGACCTCATCACAAGCCCAGCGTTTATCGTCATCAAGGCGGCCAATGAGTTCAAGGACAAGACGACCGCCATCAATCAACTCTGGCAGACCGACTTCACCTACCTGAAGGTGATCGGCTGGGGCTGGTTCTATCTGTCGGCCATCCTCGACGACTTCTCGCGTTACATCATCGCCTGGAAGCTGTGCACGACCATGAAAGCCGAAGACGTCACTGACACATTGCAGCTGGCGTTGACCGCGTCAGGCTTCTCTTCCGCTGGCGCTTCGATGCCCACCCGCATCCGCGCCGTGCCCGTGTCGTCCATAAGCCGAGGCTGCTCAGCGACAACGGCTCGAGCTACGTCTCAACTGAGCTTGCGGAATGGCTCGACGAAAACGGCATGGATCACGTCCGTGGCGCACCGCATCATCCGCAGACCCAAGGCAAGATCGAGCGCTGGCATCAAACGCTCAAGAACCGCATCCTGTTGGAGAACTACTACTTGCCCGGCGATCTCGAAGCTCACATTGGACGGTTCGTCGAGCATTACAATCACTGCCGATACCACGAGAGCTTGAAAAACCTGACGCCGGCCGATGTTTACTTCGGACGGGGGCAAACCATCCTGTTGCAACGAGAAAGGATTAAACGCGACACCATCAACAAACGACGATTGCGGCATCAATCGAAAGCCGCTTAGACTAGAAACCTGATGAGCCAGAACATCCGCTAGTTCACGCCGCAAACTGTCTCAAAGCATTCGACGACGGACAGACCTACTACGCAAGGCAGGACTGATACTTCTCGAAAATCCCAAGAAATGAGGATGCCCCGTCTAAGAGATTATTTCACGCTAAGGAGAAAGACCTACTCACCCCGGCTGTTGCGCTTCGGACATGAGGGACGCAATCGCGTCATCGAGTGACATGACGGTTTGCTCCTGCGAGCCGAGGCGGCGGACGGAGACGTTGCGCGCTTCGGTGTCGCGCATGCCGACGGCGAGGATGACGGGGACTTTGGCCAATGAGTGCTCGCGCACCTTGTAGCCGATTTTTTCGTTGCGAACGTCAGGTTCGACACGCAGGCCGGCTTCCTTGAACGCTGCGACGACTTCGGCGGCGTAGGGATCGGCTTCGCTGGTGATGGTCGCGACCACGACCTGCAACGGTGCGAGCCAGAGCGGGAAATGACCGGCGTAGTTCTCGATCAAAATGCCGGTGAAGCGTTCGAGCGAGCCGAACATCGCGCGGTGGATCATCACCGGCGTGACCTTGTCGGAATTCTCATCGATGTAAAACGCGCCGAGACGGCCCGCCAAGTTAAAGTCAACCTGGGTCGTGCCGCACTGCCATTCGCGGCCGATGGCGTCCTTTAAAACGTATTCGAGTTTGGGCCCATAAAACGCGCCTTCGCCCGGCTGCAATGCGGTTTTGATGCGGCCGTTCGACCGCTTGGTGACCTCATTGAGCACGTCCTGCAAAGCCTTCTCGGCCTTGTCCCACAGGTGGTCGGCCCCGACGCGCTTTTCAGGCCGGGTCGACAGCTTGATGAAAATATCTTCAAACCCGAAGTCTTTGTAGATCGACAACATCAGATCGTTGATCTTGAGGCATTCCTCCATGATCTGATTTTCGGTGATGAAGATATGCGCGTCGTCCTGGGTGAAGTGGCGCACGCGCAGCATGCCGTGCAGCGCGCCTGACGGTTCATAGCGATGCACCTTGCCGAACTCGGCGATCTTCAGCGGCAGGTCGCGATAGCTCTTCAAGCCGTGCTTATATATCTGCACGTGGCCCGGGCAGTTCATCGGCTTGCAGCAGAACACGCGCTCGTCGGGGAGCGTCGTCGTAAACATGTTCTCGCCGTAGTTCTCCCAGTGGCCTGAGAGTTCCCAGAAATGCTTTTCCATCATGTCCGGCGAATTGACTTCGACGTAGCCAGCCTTCTGCTGCTGGCGGCGCATGTAGTTGATGAGCGTCTGGAACAGCGTCCAGCCTTGGGATGCCAGAAGACCGAGCCCGGCGCTTCTTCCTGGAAATGGAACAGATCCATTTCGCGGCCGAGCTTGCGATGATCGCGCTTCTCCGCTTCCTCGATTTGGCGCAGGTAAGCGTCGAGTTCCTCCTGCGTCGCGAACGCGGTGCCGTAGATGCGCTGCAGCTGCGGATTGTTGCTGTCGCCGCGCCAGTAAGCGCCTGCGAATTTCTGCAGCTTGAAGGCTTTACCGATGCCGCCCGTCGAGGTCATGTGCGGGCCGCGGCAGAGGTCGAACCATTCGCCTTGATTGTAGATCTTGAGATCCTGGCCTTCAGGAATCGCGTCAACGAGTTCGATTTTGAACAGCTCGCCCTTGTCGCGGAACACTTGGCGGGCCTTATCGCGGCTCCACACCTGCTTGGTGAAGGGCGCGTTCTTGCCGATGATCTCGTGCATCTTCTTTTCGATTTTGGCCATGTCTTCGGGGACGAAGGGTTCGGCCTTGGCGAAGTCGTAGAAGAAGCCGTTGTCGATCACCGGACCAATCGTCACCTGCGTGCCGGGCCACAGCGCTTGCACGGCTTCGGCCATCACGTGGGCCGCGTCATGGCGAATGAGTTCGAGCGCTGCCACATCTGTGCGCGCCACGAAATTGATTGCCGCGTCTTTAAGAATAGGATCGTGAAGATCGCTTAAGACACCGTCGAGTTGCATAGCAATCGTGCGCTTGGCAAGCGATGGCGAGATGCCTTTGGCGACATCGAAGCCGCTCGTTCCAGCGGCGACGGATTTGGTTTTGCCGTCGGGGAACGTAATCGTGACGTCAGTCATGTCGTCTCTCCTTTGCTCACTCGCCGCATACCAATCGGCGTAAGTCGATGTCAGGCGACGAAATCGCGGGATTTGGCCAAAGAGTCAAGCCGGGGACCGGGGACGCGCACGCATTCGATAAAATTTGAAAGACTTTCGGGGGCGGTTTTCAACCATCCGCCGCTAGGGTGGCGGCTCACGTCACCAACGCCTTAAGGGGTATTTTCTGTCATGGCAGCGCCGAAACTGGTCATCCGCAAGGGTATGTTCCTGATCCAGGGGAAAGTGCGCGCCTGCTGCCGGTGCAAGCCATTGTCGCGCCGGAAGTCCGCGCCGTTCTGAACGAACACTTCATGGCCGAAGCCCTGTTCAAGCGGTCGCTGTATTCCGGCACCTGGCTTCATTGGCGCGCTCGCCATTCCGCTTAAGACTCGCAGGTCCCGTCAGTGTTCTTGAAGAATGATGCGTGCCCTGAAATTGCGGTCAAGACCATCCTCGCCGGGCAGCTGCATCAAGGCGCCAACGTTTGGGAAATGATGGCGTTCGAGTTCATCTCCAAAATCGCCTTCGATAACTTCGCGGCGCTGGTCCAGATGATCGGCGAAATGGGCACCGATGTGGTCTATGCCGGCAATGGCGTCGCCATCACCAACATCGAACAGTTCGACGCCGACACCAAGGCCGAGATCGAAGCGCTGACGCAGCCGGCGGAGTTGGCGGCGTAACGCCAGCGCTCTACTTCCAGCGGCCATAGCGCCAGGGGGCAAGCGCGTGATGCTGGTCGCGGATATCGGGCACCGGGTCAACGCCGTGCGTGCCGCCCGGGCCGCAGCGTTTGAGCCGTGAGACCACCAGCCAGAGCCCGCGCCACGCGCCGTTCTTATCGATGGCTTCGATGGCATATTCCGAGCACGTCGGCCAATGACGGCAGTTCTGGCCAACGAACGCCTTGAACGTGTAGCGGTAGATGTAGATGGGGAGTTTGAGCGCGGTGCTGGCCAAACCTGCACCATTCGACCTAGCAGGCACGAAGAAATCTCCTACAACCGAACCCTAAGATCATGAATTACAGAAGGGTCCTTCACGGCAATCTGAACGTGAGACTGATTGAAAAGATACGAGTTCAAACAATGCTGGCGACCAAATGAGAAAGGCGCGCGGATGCTTCGAGCGATAAAGCCATCCTCCTGCAAGTAGTCCCAAAGAGCATTCATCACCTTAAAATCTGCAAACGTCTTGCGGAACGTTTCGGGCGGCATATCTACATCGCCGACGATAATCTTTGCACCGCGCGCCGTTACAAGCCGCAATCCATGCTGGCTGGGTAGTTCGCCAGCCTTCTCGAGTTGAATCACAACATTAGCAATGGCAGCGTTCCAACTTTGCTCAAACATGTCGAGGCAATCAACGAGATCGATATCAGCGATCAATATGGCCGGAACAGCGTCAATTTCACCTTTTTCACGCACCGCTTCACGCACTGCCTTGCGCGCGTAGGTCCATGCCAGAGTCTCCGACGCTTCAAAAAAATAGATACCCGTACCCAACCACTCCTCAGGACTTTTGGAAGGCTGGAAATTTCCGGCTAGTATGGCGTCGGCGCTAGTACGCGTTGTTCCGTGATATGCCTTCACCCGCATCATCAGTGCCCCCCGCAAGACAATGATCAACGAGTTACTTAGCAACCCTCTTCTTGGCAAGCCCTTTGGTCAACCGCTCTTGAATTTCACTTGCGGCCTTCTCAGCGCGAAGCGAGACGGAGTTCGGCGTGTCACTAAGAACGCGCTTTGCCACCCGTCCTGAACGCGCAGCTCCTTTCGATTTCTTCATTTTTGCAAGCGCCCATTTGAGATCGTCATCCATAAGATCGACTCCGGTCGCAGCGTCGAGAGTATCGTTGGGCGCGGGAGTAAACGCCACTTGAGGAACAACCCGTTCGGCTTGCTTGAGTTCCGCCAACTCGCGCTTAAGATGAGCTATTGCACGATTTTGGACCGCATTCTCGCGCTTCAGTTCTGCGATGCTGTGATCGCGCATCGTGAGCATCGCATTCAGACGCCGCAGATTGCGGTTTGACGGCGAACCACTGCTTGGCTGGTCTACGCGCCGGTAAATCTCTCCTCCACTGCGAACCTGTCCTTTTAGTTCTATATAACCCGGATTAATCACCCCGCGGACCCGCCCAACTGAACTCCAGGCGAGTTCTGTATCTGCAGGAATAGTCACAGCGATAGCGCCTACACCTTTGGATTCGCGTTTGGTGGCCGTATCGGGCAGAACACGCGCCCGATAGGCTGGCGGCTTCGACGATAGCCGCACCCGTCCCAATTGCCCGATTATGTCATGCTTCTTTGTCAACGCACCGTCCTTGGTATTGGCAAGCCATAAGCTACGCCACATAAGCAATCGGGTCATCCCCCTGCAGAATTTGAACCAGATTAAGGCTACTGGATGGTGCCAGAGTCGATCAAAACCGGCAATTTTCGCTGAGAACTGCCTCGATAATGCGACTTCCTGTGGCCCAATCACGACAATCAAAGGCATTCTACCGCAACTTCCCGTTTTAGCTCCGTGAGCCGACGACCTTAGCCAGCGCCTTTTCGACAGCGTCGAAAACCAGCAAGGTTGACGCGTGCCGCGCCTTATAATGGCGGACAGGTTCGAGAACGCCGAGATCGGCCCAGCGCCCGGTTGGTGGTGGGCCACCGGATTTCAACATGGCGCGCATCTGTTCAGCGATTGTGTGAAAGTCCTGCGGCGAAGTCCCAACGATCTCGCGCGCCACGACAGACGCCGCCGCTTGCCCAAGCAGGCAGGCCTTGACGGTCGCGCCGTAGTCTGAGACGCGGCCGCCCGACATTTTGAGATCGACCTCGATGGTTGAGCCGCACAGCTTTGAGTGGGCGCTGGCCGTTGCGTCTGGATCGGGCAAGCGTGCATTGCCGGTCATGGCGCCCGCCAGTTCGAGAATGCGGGTATTATAAATCTCGTCCAGATCGGCCATATTTGCCTGTTCCTTGACTTGCAGCTTCCGGCCGCTACCGGCTTTAATCCGGGCGCCCGTAACCTTGCTGCCGCGGACCCTCGTCCAAATCGCCGCAACTGCGTATATAGTGGCAAATGCCAAGACTTGCGAGGCACCCTGCAGCAGCGCCAAAGGAGCCCGGGTTGACCAAAAAGCCGCTACTTGCGCCGAACATCGCCCCCCTGCCCCCGCGCCGCCCGTCGCGCGCGGAGGCGGAGGATGCAGTGCGTACGCTGCTCGCCTGGGCCGGCGATGACCCGGCACGCCCCGGTCTGATCGATACGCCCGCCCGGGTGGCTGATGCCTATGGCGAGTATTTCTCCGGCTATCGCGCCGACGCCGCCGCTGAACTTGCGACCACCTTCGAAGAGACCGCCGGCTACGACGATATCGTGCTGCTGAAGGACATCCGCTTCGAAAGCCATTGCGAACATCACATCGCGCCGTTTGCTGGCATCGCCCACGTCGCCTACATGCCGTCGGGGCGTATCGTTGGATTGTCGAAGCTGGCGCGGGTTGTTGAGATTTTCGCCCGCCGCCTGCAGACGCAGGAAGCGCTGACCAGCGAAGTGGCGGCGACGATCATGACGGCGCTGGCACCGCAAGGCGTTGCGGTCATGATGAGCGCGGAGCACACCTGCATGTCGGCACGCGGCGTGCGCCAGCCGCATGTGACGACGGTGACGTCGCGCTTTCTCGGGCGTTTTGAAAGCGAGACGGCCCTGCGCGACCGCTTTATGATGATGGTGCATGCGCCAAGGTAGACTTTACGCTTATCCGCCACGCCGCCCATCCAAAGACAAAATGATATCGAGACATGACCCAAATTTTCTCAGCCCGCACATCACCTTCGTCGATTGAAAAGAGTGACATCTTCCAACCGAAGTTCGATGGCGACGGATTGATACCGGCTATTGTTACGGATGATGCGTCAGGCAATGTGCTGATGTTCGCGTTTATGAATGCAACAGCGCTGTCGTTGACACTTGAATCCGGCATCGCCCACTTCTGGAGCCGCTCGCGCAACAGGCTTTGGAAGAAGGGCGAGGAGAGCGGCAACCTGCTCAGCGTCGTTGAAATCCGCACCGACTGCGATCAGGACGTGGTCTGGATCAGGGCGAACGTGGCGGGCGATGGCGTCGCCTGCCACACCGGTGCGGTGTCGTGCTTCTATCGCAAACTGGTCGCCGCGCCCGATGCGCAAAGCGGCGTGCGTCTGGTCAATGCTGCACTGCGAGACGATGCTGCAAAGACATAACGTCAACGTGAGACTTTCGGCCCTTGCGGCTATTCACGGCTTCCTTACGTTTCAGTAGGGAGGTCTTAAGCCCGTTCGGGTAGTCTGATTAAATGTGTTTTGAAGACCTGAACCGTTTGCCCAATTGCCGTGACATATTTGGGGAAGGGTTGTGGTTGTCAGGAGTACCGCTATGGCGGGCGTGAAAATCGGTTTGGCACTTGGCGGCGGCGCGGCGCGCGGATGGGCGCATATCGGCGTTCTCAAAGCTCTGCATGAAGCTGGCATCCGCCCCGACATCATTGCCGGCACATCCATCGGCGCTGTCGTCGGCGGCTGCTATTCCTCAGGACATCTGGCAGATCTCGAAGGCTTTGCGCGCGAACTGACGCCGCGCCGCATCTTCGGCTATCTCGATTTCAATCTCGCCGGCAATGGGCTGATCGGCGGACAGAAACTCTGCGACCGTCTGGACCGCCACCTCGGCGACCGTCTGATCGAGGACCTCGATACGCGCTTCACGGCGGTGGCAACCGAAATCGGTACGGGTCACGAACATTGGCTTTCGCGCGGCAAGCTGGTCGATGCGGTGCGCGCGTCGTATGCGCTGCCGGGTATTTTCAAACCGGTTCGCGTCAATGGCCGTTGGCTGTTTGACGGCGCGCTGGTCAATCCAATCCCGGTATCTGTGTGCCGGGCGCTTGGCGCGCGCTACGTGATCGCCGTCAACCTGAATTTCGATGTGCTTGGCCGCGGCTCGGTCGTACCCTCGCCCGACGTTCATTTCGATGACGACGGCCCAGCGGACGAGCCGGTTGCCGAACTGATCGAGACACCAGCGCGCGGTATGCGCGGGCTGCTGCAACGCCAGATTTTTGGCCGCGGCGATGGCGCGCCTGGAATTTCAACCGTGATGGTCGATGCGTTCAACATCGTGCAGGACCGCATTGCCCGGTCGCGGCTGGCCGGCGACCCGCCCGACGCAATGATTTCGCCACGGCTTCAGGATGTCGGCCTGTTTGACTTCCATCGCGCCGATGAACTGATCGCGCGCGGCATGCAGGCGGCGAACCGGCAGCTCGAAGACATCAGCCGCGAAATCGATACAAGAACGCCAAAGCGGGGCACATCGGCCACCGCTCAGGCGTCATATCAATCGTCAAATCTGGCGTCCGTTCAGCCGGGCAGCAGCGGCAAAGCGTTGCTTCAGCCGGTTGCCAAGTAGCCGCGCATCGCGCTGACTTCAAGTTCGACTTCGGCGGTGTGGTGTTTGACCACGTCGCCGATTGAAATAATGCCGACAAGCGCGCCATCTTCAAGCACCGGCAAATGGCGGAAGCGGCCCGATGTCATAGCGCCCATCACTTCATCAAGCGTGCAATTGCGGCTGCAGGTTTTGACGTCGCGCGTCATGCCATCGCTGGCCAGCATTGATAGGGCCTTGGCGCCATGTTCTGAAACCAAACGGATAATGTCGCGCTCAGAGATGATGCCAGCAACCTTGCCGTTGTCGCCGACGATGACCACCGCGCCGATCTTCTTCTTGGCCAAACTGGCTGCAATGTCCTGGATGGTGTCTTCCGGACGGGCCGTTGATACGCCGCGAGCCTTGGTCTTCAGAATTTGTCCGATATTCAATGTCTCAGCCTCCGGTCGTTCACAGCATGCTGAACAGACAACGCGCCAGCGTCTGAATTCGTCGCTGGCTGCCGCTGGATTTTGCCAGCAACTGCAAGCGAACCGGCGTCGGTCCAACAGCACGCGGCGATTGTTCGCCCCAATTTCAAATCCGGGATCTTCCGTCCTGGTTTGCAAAAGGTGCGACAACTTGGCTGCAAACGCAAGGGCTCATTCGGCTTCTCCGCCATATGGTGAAGCCTTTTGCGGCGCGGCATCGAACAGTGCGAATGCGAACAAGCCGTAGAAATAGCCGCCGAGATGCGCTTCCCAGGCGATGGCTCCAGCTTCTCCCAGCTGTCCAAAGCCAATCAGCGCCAGAAGATTGATGCCCACAAAAACCAACGATGAGATGACGATGCGCCGGTCGGTGACGATTTGCAGGAAGGTCATGCGCGGTATGGCGGCCGGGTCGTCGCGCAGCAAATAGCCTTGGCGGGCATCAATCGCGTTAAACAGAAAGCACATCACCCCGCCCATCATTGCGGCAACCGCGCCGGACGCACCGATGACGGGCGCGGCAAGGCCTGGGTTGACAATGAGGAACAACAAAGCGCCCGCGACACCGCCGCCGAGCGCAAACATCAAGAACCGCAATGCGCCCATCCGGCGGTTCAATACCGATCCGAAAGCCGCCATCCACGCACTATTGATGGCGAGGTGGAACCAATCGGCATGCAGAAACATGTGACTGACGAAGGAGGTGGCCCCGGCCACGTTGCCGCCTGGAATTTCGCCGGCAAAACCCGCGTAGCGCGCCGGAATAAAGGCCAGCGCCAACAGCCACCATTCTGCGTCCTGCGGATGAAGCGCAAGCCGCGCCGCGTGTACGGCAATGAATACCGCGATCAGGGCCAACACCATGCCCGGCACGTTGAAAATTGGTTCCGACGTTCTCAACGCAGGGCCCTCCACGGCCGGGAACCGGCCAACGGACCCCCAAACATAACCCAAAGTGTTAACGTTCTCAGCCGCTACCCGCAAGCTGTGCCGGGAGCCTTGTGGCCCTGGCACGATCAATGCTCCCACCCCCACACAACACCACGCCCCGAGGTAAACCGGTGTGCCGGAATGGCACGGCGGGTCTCGCGGGCAGTAACGGACAAGGGATGGCCGGTCACGATGCGCGAAGCAATCACCCAGAAGCTCTATACCTATTGGAACGACATCCGGGCGGGACGGCTGGCACCAAAACGGTTCGAAATCGAACCTTCGCAAATCGCCAGCATGCTGCCGGATACCTTCATTCTGGAGCGGATCGATAGCGCCACTTTCCGCTTTCGCTTGGCCGGAACCCGCATTTGCGAGACCTTCGGCCAGGAATTCCGCGGCATCAATTTCCTTGACTTGGTCGGCGCAGAAGATCGCGTCACGCTGCAACGGCAATTTTCGGTGATCGCCCGCCAGGGCGCGGCCGGTGTGTTCAATGTCGCATCGGAAACGGCGGGTGGCGAAACGGTGCGGTTTGAATTGCTCATTCTGCCACTGGTGCACATGCGCGAGACGGTCGACCGCTTTTTGGGATCGGTCGCGCTCGTCGATCACCCGGCGTGGATAGGCCACGAAGCGCTGATCAAAACCCGCATACTCTCCCATGATCTGGTCTGGCCGGATGGGCGTCCCCATGAGATGATCGACGCGGTCCACCGTCAGTCGCCGTTCCTGCCGCATATGAAGGATGCCCGCATTGTCAGGGCCGACCGCCGCCAATTCCGTGTCTATGATGGCGGCCTTGCAAAACCAGAAGACGACCGTTAGGCCCTTGCCGGCCGCTCCCGCCGCGGCATCCCGCTAAAGCCCGCATCGAGCATAATTCCCGTACAGGCGGAACTCAGGGCTGTCCGCAGCTTTAGGCCATGAGTTGTATCAAAATCTTGCGCAATTGGGGCAACGCGCGTCTGAGAACTTTCAATAATGATGCGCCGGTTAGGCCTTCATTAAGTCCCCCCTCGCCATAGTCAGTCCTCACGCTCACCAGCACGCCATCCATCAAGGGGCGCCGCTGGTTGGCATTTGAATGACCGTTCGTCATGAGGACCGGCCATGGCCGCATATTCACAAGTTTTGCTCAAGACCCAACGCGAAACGCCAAGCGTCCGGCTGAATGGTGATTTGCGCCGCCACCGCCGCGTTCCGCTGGATATTGGCGGCCGCTTCATGCGCGCCAACCGCGAAGAGTTCGTCTGCCGCCTCAAAGATATTTCCGTCGGCGGCGCTTGCGTCTCGACCGTGCAGTCTGTCGAGACCGGCGAGAAAATTATTGCCTACTTCGATCATATCGGCGGCCTTGAGGGCTTGGTTACGCGCCAGTTGCCCGACGGCTTTGCTATTCAATTCAAGGTGTCCGAGCACAAGCGTGAGAAACTCGCCGCCCAAATCATGTGGCTTCTCAATCGCGACGACTTCCCCGAAGAAGCCGGCCGCCAGCATGAACGCCATGGCACAAGCGGCCGCAAAACCACGCTGCGCTTTGACGATGGAATGTTGATCGACGTTGACCTGCTTGATCTTTCGGCATCAGGCGCATCTGTTGCAACAATGGCGCGGCCCGCAATCGGCGAAGAAGTCTCCATCGCCAAAATCAGGGCTGTCGTGCGCCGCCACCACGCCGACGGCATCGGCGTGCAGTTCTTCATGGTGCAAGACGAAGCCACACTCGCCGCCAACTTCCCATAAAACAATTGCGTGACCTTGGCTGTGTGATGCCGCAAATTCCCCGCCGAATTGCCAAAATCGGAAAGCTACAATTTGAGCCAAGCTTGTCTCAAATGCTGTTGCCGCCGTTCAACATAAATCGAAGTTCTTGGGTTACAGTCGCGTACAGTGTTCGAGGGCGTATCATGAAGTCCAGTTGCGTCGGAGTTGGTATCGCGTTGAGCTTATGGGCGTGCGGAAACGCACAAGCCCAGGACGTGGCGTCTCTTGAGCCCGCGATCCGGGCACCGCAGTTCATGCGCGTGTTTTCCAACGCGCAGCCGCCCTATGGCTTCGTGCGATTTTGCGAAGTGCATCCCGAAGAATGCGCGGCCACCGTTGCGGACGACATTCGCTTTCAAGCGACGCCTGAGCGCCTGAGCGAACTCGATGAGATCAACCGTGAGGTCAATCACGAGATCGAGCCGGCAACGGATGCTGAAATCTACGGCGTCAACGAATTGTGGACGATCCCCAAGCGGCGCGGCGACTGCGAAGATTTCGCTCTGCTGAAACGCCAGCGCCTGATGGCCGCCGGCTGGCCGCAGAACGCATTGCTGATCACGGTTGTGCGCGATGAGAAGAACGAAGGTCATGCCATTCTGACAGCACGCACATCGCAAGGTGATTTCGTGCTCGACAACAAGATCGAAGCGGTGCGCCTGTGGAACCAGACGCCGTACCACTTCGTGATGCGCCAATCCTACATCGATCCCAGGGTGTGGGTGTCTCTCGACGCGACCGATCCGTCAACGCCGGGCGTAATGGCTGGAGTAAAGTCCAACCCATAGCGCTATCGGACTGCACCGCAGACATTGAAGTTTTAGAAAGTTCATTCAGGCCCAGGTGACCCCTGCCATCCCTCGACCCCACGCCAGGGCCTGTCTTACGAGCCGGACGTTCCCCCGCGTCCGGCTCGACCCCTTTTTAGGTTTGCTTGCTATGTTTGCGGTTTGAGACCAGAAGCGTATCGCTGCCAATTGTTGACATAACGGCCGGCACCTTTTCCAAAGCGCTGCACATCTTCGTCCGTCAATTGGCGGATGATTTTTCCGGGCGATCCAATCACCATCGAGCGAGGTGGAATATCTTTGCCCTCGCCGATCAACGTGTTGGCGCCGATCAGGCATTCCTCGCCGATCTTGGCGCCGTTGAGAATGATCGAGCCGATGCCGATCAAACTGCCCCGCCCGATTGTGCAGCCATGCAGCATGACCATATGACCGATCGTGCAATCTGAACCGATGGTCAGCGGGAAACCAGGGTCGGTGTGCAGAACCGAGCCGTCCTGAACGTTCGAGCGCGCGCCGACCGTGATCAGCTCGTTGTCGCCACGCAGCACCGCGCCAAACCAGACGCTGGCGTCTTCTTCCAGGCAGACTTTACCAAGCAGCACCGCGTCCGGCGCCACCCAGAAGCGTCCGCTTTCCGGCGTCGAGACGCGCGCGCCGTCTAACTCATAGAGCGCCATTGAGACCCCCGCCTATTCAGACGCCTTCGAGATCCATGTCGAGAATGGCCATCTGGAATTGATATGAGGTCTCGCCGTCTTCCACTTCCTTGTAGAGGGCTGCCACGAATTCGCCGCCGATAAAGACTTCGGCCATGTCGGTCTTTTTCGGCTGCGCTTTGACTTCCAGCGACGGCGCTCCGAAGGTTTTTCGCAAATAGGTTTGCAGGCGTGCCAGTTCGTCTTTCTTCACGTGTCTCTCCCAAGGCTGATGATGTCTGTTGAAGTCGCGTCTATAGGCCGCCGAAGTCGTCGATCCAACCCTGCTCCATGCCGCGCGCCGGTTCAGCGCATCCGGCCGGCCCGACCACGCGCGCGGGCACACCCGCAACCGTGGTGTTCTCCGGCACTTCTGCGAGCACGACCGAGCCCGCTGCCACGCGCGAGCAGTTGCCGACTTTAATATTGCCAAGAATTTTGGCGCCCGCGCCAATCAGCACGTTTTCACCGATCTTGGGATGGCGGTCGCCGGTCTCCTTGCCACTGCCGCCAAGCGTAACGGCATGCAGGAACGAGCAGTTGTCGCCGACGACCGCTGTCTCACCGACCACGAAGCCGGTTGCGTGATCGATCATGATGCCTTTGCCGAAGCGGGCTGCGGGATGAATATCGACACCGAACATGCGCGAGGATTGGCTCTGCAAATAAAGCGCAAAGTCGGTGCGGCCGCTCTTCCACAGCGCGTGCGCAAAGCGGTGGGTGACGAGAGCGTGGAAACCTTTAAAATAGAGCAGAGGATCGAGGTAGCGTTTGCATGCCGGGTCGCGATCATAGACGGCACCGAGATCGGCGCGGAAAATCACGCCGAGTTCCGGGTCATCAGCCAGAACGGCTTCGAAGGTCTGAGCGATCAAGCCTGCGTCAACGTCTGTGTGATTGAGGCGTTGTGCCAAGCGATGGCAGACCGCCTGCTCCAGCCTTTGATGACTGAGCACGGTTGCAAAGATAAAACTGCCAAGCGCCGGCTCGGCCGCCATTGCGGCCTCCGCCTCTTTGCGCATTTGGCCCCAAATCGGATCCAGCGCTTGCACGCGCCCGGTATTTGCAGTGGCTTTCGACACGACCGGCAACCTCTTGTCTCAATGCTCGCAACGATGGGTCCGGCTTGCGCCGCAGCCAAGCCTCAATGGCGCCACCCGAGGAAGCGGCTTAAAGCCGGCCAGACGAGCGGTCAATCCACAGACGTGCTGCTATTCTAGCACTTGGGTCGTTGCAGCGCAGCCCTGCCTTGTTACGAAGGGTTGCTGAGCCCCCCTTGGCAAGGCTACACGCTTAACGATTGATCCGCGGATCGAAGGATGCCCCATGCTTGACGCGCCAGCCGCCCCGCCAACCCTGCGCTACCTGAAGGACGCGGCGATTGCCTGGATCATCGCCGATAACCCGGCGCGCATGAACGCGCTGACAGCGGCGATGTGGCAAGCGCTGCCCGGCCATATCGCCACCGCTAACGCCGACCCAGACGTGCGGGTTATCATTTTGCGCGGCGCCGGCAGCAAGGCCTTTTCGGCCGGTGCCGATATTTCGGAATTTGAAAGCGCCCGGACGGGCGACGCCGCAAAAGTCTACGACACCCTCAACGATCAAGCCTTCACAGCGCTCGTGTCGTGCCCCAAGCCGACGATTGCCATGATCCACGGCTTCTGCCTCGGTGGTGGCCTGGGCCTTGCGCTCTGTTGTGACCTGCGGATCGGCGATGACGCCGGCCAGTACGCCATTCCAGCGGCTAAGCTCGGCATAGGCTACAACGCCCGCTGGGTCCGGCCGATCTTAGCTGCCGTGCCGCCGGCCCGCGCCAAGGAATTGCTGTTCACCGGCCGCCGCTTCCGCTCAGCTGAAGCCGAAGCCATGGGACTGGTGACGCGCCTTGTCGCGGCAAGCGAACTTGAACTGACCGTGCGGGCACTCGCCGGCGAGATCGCCAATAATGCGCCTCTGTCGGTTGCCGCCGCCAAGCGCATCATTGATGAAATTGTCCGCCATCCAGAAGCGCCCGACATGGCGGCGCTCGATGCGGCGGTCGAAGCCTGTTTCGCAAGTACCGACTATGCCGAAGGGCGGCGCGCGTTTCTTGAAAAGCGCAAACCGGAATTCAAGGGCAAATGATTTTGAGACGTTACACCCGTTTGATGATGGCGCTGGCCGGGCTTGTGGTTGCATATCCGGGTGGCGCCGCGCGCGCGGGCAGTGACGCGTTACAGGCGGCGTGCTTTGCGCCGGACGCCTTACGCGCTCTTGACGGCGAAAAGGTCATCACCCGCGGCAACCACGATTTCGACGTGCCGCCAAAATCGGGCGCGGCGGTGATCCCCGCAACCCCGATTGAAGTTGCCCGCCGTGGCGCGATCCGGCGTGTCGACTTGCCGAAAGGCGAAAAGCTGATCGCGTTGACCTTCGATCTGTGCGAGCAGCGCGGTGAAATCGCCGGTTATGATGGCGCGGTGTTCGATTATCTGCGCCGCGAAGACATCAAGGCTACGCTGTTTGCAGGCGGCAAGTGGATGCGCTCACATCGCGCCCGCACCGAACAGTTACTCACCGATCCGCTGTTTGAAATCGCCAACCACGGCGAAAACCATCGCAATCTGAGGCTGTTGGATAGCCCCAGCATTCAGTCGGAGATCACCGGTCCGCAGCTGGCCTATGACAGCGCCCGGCGCCGCTTGGCCACAACCCAATGCGCGGCCCGCGCACCCGATGGCCTCGACGCGGTGCCGCAACGCATCGCTCTGTTCCGCTTCCCGTTTGGCGCGTGCAACGCGTCGTCGATGACGGCCGTCAATGATGCAGGCTTGCTTGCCATTCAGTGGGATGTGTCGGCGGGCGATCCCGATCCGCACCAGACACCGCAAATGATCGCCAACGCCATTGTGCGCAGCGTCAAGCCCGGCTCGATTGTTGTCGCCCACGGCAACGGCCGCGGCTGGAACACGGCGGCAGCTTTGCCGCTCGTCATCCCCAAGCTCAAGGCGATGGGCTATTCTTTTGTCACCGTTTCCGAGCTGCTGGCGCGCGGCAAGCCGGTGATTGCCGGCAGCTGTTACGACACGCGGCCGGGCGATACCGACCGCTATGACTTCCTGCTGGCTGGCGCCAAGGCGAAGCCTCCCCTGGGCGCAACGCCAATCGAAACGGGTTCGCTGCCGTGGCTGACCGATAGCAAGGCGGCGCCTGAAGCCAAGGCCAAGCCGCCCGCGTCCAGCGGCACGCCCCTGCCGCCAACTTGGCCCTTCTGATGATTGTGCTGCGCTCACATGGAACTTTGCCGTCGCTTGAACTCGAACCGATGACGTCTGCGGCTGCAGGCACCCTCGGCCCTGTTTTCGCCGGGATTTCCCCATGGTCCCATTATCCGTTTAAGGCGGCCGCGCTGACGGCATATCTGGCGGCAGTCGAGCCGGATGCGCCGCGCTACCTGATACGCGTCGATGACAAGATCGCCGGTGCATTTGGCCTTCGTAACAGTTGGCTGCGCGGCCCCTACCTGCAGTTCCTGGGTATTGTTCCGCTGTTCCAGCGCCACGGCATCGGCCATCTGGTGCTGTCGTGGGTGGAGGACACAGCCAGAGCCACAAGCGAACGCAACCTTTGGGTCGCCGCGTCGGAGTTCAACGAGGCTGGTCTTCGCTTCTATGAACGGCATGGATTTTCGCATGCCGCCCGGCTGGAAGACCTAGTGGTGGACGGCACGGCGGAGATTCTGCTTCGCAAACGGCTGCCGGCTAAAAATTAATGTTTGCAGTGCATCACGCCGCCGCGCTGTCACTTTGGAGCCGCTCACCCCGGTCCATACCCGACTAAAGTCTGGTCGTCCGGCCGTGATTTCGCCTGTTGTTCGCCACACTAACCAGTGTCCGGCTGAGAGCTGACATATTTGCATCCCTGCCGCCACAGCGCCGTGACCGATTGGGCGCACGCGGACGAGTTGCTCATGCAGGCGGCCAAATACGACGCGATGCAAAATCGTTTTCGCTTGGCAGCGGGCTTCAACGTGTCCTAGCGTCGTCCTTGCCCGGTCGGTTTTTCCGGGTCCCCCCGAACCCTCTTTACGAGGTGTAGACATGGCATTTCTGATGCGCCTGAATGTTGTAGCCACGCTCCTGTCATTCGGCTTCGTCGCCGCCATTGTTTTGGGAGCAGTGTAATTGCTCTGTCGCACCGGCAGGGTATTTGAAGTTCGCCCGCATTTCGTCCCAAGGGACCAACGAGACGGGCGGCAAATTTTCGAGTGATTGATTTGATCGCACGAATGGGCGCGGCGCCGCAAAGGCGTCGCGCCTTGTTTTTTTGGGCGCCGGATTTAGCGGCGGAACATATAGCCGAGCACCGCGCCGGCCAACACCAACCCACGCTTTGATATGGTGCCACCTGGAATCTGCGGCACCAGATCCATGCCATAGGTCGCGAACGCCGCCGCGAGAAGCGCCACCACCACAGAGGCGGTCAGCGCGGCCGGTGATGGCGTTGCGACGTCTTTGATGACCAGGGCTGCCAGGATGCCAACCACATAAACGATCAGCGCGAACACCGCCGCGTAGACGAACAGATCAAACGCTCCTGACACGGGAATGTACTGGCGCAGAAATGGTGCGCCTGCCCAGCCGGCCGCCACCTGTAGAAAAATCAGAACCAACCGCCCAAGCATGAAAAAAACCTCCCCGTGATTTGTATCAGGGGGAGGCTATCAGCGTTTTTTGACAAGTGCGACAGGCGGTTTCAGCGAAACGCTTACGCCACCTTGTCCTGATTGAGTGAAACCGGATCATAGTTGAGCACCGGCGCCAGCCAGCGTTCGCATTCCTGGATGCTCCAGCCCTTGCGCATTGCGTAGTCCTCGGCCTGATCGCGTTCAACCTTGCCGACGCCGAAGTAGTGGCTGTCGGGATGAGCGAAATACAGGCCCGAGACGGCAGCGCCCGGCCACATGGCATAGGACTCGGTTAGCGATATACCGGCCTTGTCGCGCACATCCATCAGCTTCCACAGCGCCGCCTTTTCGGTGTGGTCCGGTTGCGCTGGATATCCTGGCGCCGGGCGGATGCCCTGATACTTTTCCAGGATCATTTCGTCGTTGCTGAGCTTCTCGGACTTGGCGTAGCCCCACAGTTCGCGGCGCACTTTGGCGTGCATGGCTTCGGCGAACGCTTCCGCCAAACGGTCGCACAAGGCTTTGGCCATGATGCGATTGTAGTCGTCGGTTTTGGCGATGTGTTTCTCAATCGCTTCGTCCTCACCGATGCCGGTCGTGACCGCGAAGCCGCCGATGTAGTCGGCAACGCCCGTCTCTTTCGGCGCGATGAAATCGGCAAGTGCGGTGTGGGCGCGGTCGCGTGACGGATCACGGGCGATCTGCTGGCGAAGTGTGTGCAACGTCGCGACTTTGGTGTGCCGCGGCTCGCCCGAATAGATCTCGATATCGTCGCCGACGCTGTTGGCTGGCCAGAAGCCGACAACACCATTGGCTGTGACCCACTTTTCGGCAACCATGCGGCGCAACAGCGCCTGCGCGTCATCGAACAGCTTCTTGGCTTCCGTGCCAACTTTGTTATCCGACAGAATTTGCGGATAACGGCCCGACAGCTCCCAGGTCTGGAAGAACGGCGTCCAATCGATGTAGGGCACGAGGCTTGCCAGATCGAAGTTCGAAAATGCCCGCGGCCCGAGGAAGCTTGGCTTGGCCGGCGTGTAGGCCTTCCAATCGATTGCGAACTTGTTGGCGCGCGCCGACGCAATCGTGATGCGCTGTTTGCGTTGTTCGTTTGCAAGATGGGCCGCCCGCACCTTTGTGTACTCAGCCTTGATGCCGTCGATGTACGGCGTGCGTTCGGTATCCGACAAAAGGTTCGAGACAACGCCGACCGCGCGGCTGGCGTCGAGCACGTAGACAGCCTGGCCGCGGTTGTAGTTCGGGTTGATCTTGACCGCCGTGTGGACCTTGCTGGTGGTCGCGCCGCCGATCAGCAGCGGGCACGAGAACCCTTCGCGCTCCATTTCAGCAGCGACAAAGCACATCTCATCAAGGCTCGGCGTGATCAATCCTGAGAGGCCGATAATATCGACTTTCTCGCGCTTGGCCGTTTCCAGGATCTTCGCGGCCGGCACCATCACGCCCAAATCAATGACGTCGTAATTGTTGCACTGGAGTACGACGCCGACGATGTTCTTGCCGATGTCGTGCACGTCGCCCTTGACTGTCGCCATCAGGATGCGGCCCTTCGGCGGCATTTCAACAAGACCCGAGGCGCGCTTTTCTTCTTCAAGGAACGGTTGAAGATAGGCAACCGCCTGCTTCATCACGCGTGCGCTTTTGACGACTTGCGGCAGAAACATTTTGCCCGCGCCGAACAGATCGCCGACCACGTTCATGCCGGCCATCAGCGGGCCTTCGATCACGTGCAGCGGCTTTGGCAATTTTTGCCGCGCTTCTTCCGTGTCGGCTTCGATGTATTCGGTGATGCCATGCACCAGCGCGTGGGTGAGACGGTCCTCAACGGATTTCTCGCGCCAGGTGAGATCCTTCTCCTTGGCCTTGACGCCGCTTTCGCCTTTGAACCGTGGCGCCGCTTCCAGCAAGCGGTCTGTCGCGTCGTCGCGGCGGTTGAGGATCACATCCTCGCACAGTTCGCGCAGGTCTGCAGGGATGTCGTCATAGAGGGCCAGCTGGCCTGCATTGACGATGCCCATGTCCATGCCGGCTTTGATGGCGTGATACAGGAACACGGCGTGCATCGATTCACGCACCGGCTCGTTGCCGCGGAACGAGAACGACAGGTTGGAAACGCCACCCGAAATGTGGACCAGCGGAAACTTTTCCTTGATCTGCCGGGTGGCTTCGATGAAGGCGAGGCCATAGCCGTTGTGTTCTTCGATACCGGTTGCAACCGCGAAGATATTCGGATCAAAAATGATGTCTTCCGGCGGAAAGCCGACTTTTCCGGTCAGCAGTTTGTAGGCCCGTTCGCAGATCGAGACTTTGCGCTCAATCGTGTCGGCTTGGCCCTGTTCGTCGAATGCCATAACGACCACAGCGGCGCCGTAACGCAGGACCTTGCGGGCTTGTTCGAGGAACGGGCCTTCGCCTTCCTTCATCGAGATCGAATTGACGATCGCCTTGCCCTGCACGCACTTGAGGCCAGCTTCGATCACCGACCACTTGGATGAATCGATCATCACCGGCACGCGCGAAATGTCCGGCTCCGAGGCGATCATATTGAGAAAGATAGACATGGCCTTCTCGGAATCGAGCAAGCCCTCGTCCATATTGACGTCGATGATCTGAGCACCCGCTTCAACCTGCTGGCGCGCGACGGTCAGCGCCGCCTGATAGTCGCCCTGCTCGATCAGCTTGCGGAACTTGGCCGACCCCGTGACGTTGGTGCGCTCGCCAACATTGATAAACGACTGCGCTGCATTGGTGGTGGTCATGTGCGTTTCTTATCCAGCAACAAAGGGTTCGAGGCCCGAAAGCCGCATGCGGGGTTCGATCACCGGCAGCACGCGCGGCTTGTACTTCTTGGCGTGACTGGCGATGTGGGCGATGTGATCGGGCGTCGAGCCACAGCACCCGCCGGCGATGTTGATCAGGCCGTCGGCAAACCACGGATCAACCTTGCAGGCCATTTCGTGCGGGCTCTCGTCATACTCACCCATTTCGTTGGGAAGCCCTGCGTTCGGATAAGCCGAGATGCGGGCATCCGCGACGTGCGCCAATTCGGCAATGTACGGGCGCATCAACTCGGCGCCCAGCGCGCAGTTGAGACCGATGGAAAACGGCCGCAGGTGGCGCATCGAATACCAGAACGCTTCGGCTGTTTGGCCTGACAGTGTGCGGCCCGACCGGTCGGTGATGGTGCCGGAAATCATGACCGGCAATTCGACACCCTTTTCGTCGAACACGTCGAGCGTGGCGTAACCCGCCGCTTTCGCATTCAAGGTATCGAAGATCGTCTCGATCAAAATGATATCCGAGCCGCCGTCCATCAGGCCGCGCACCTGCTCTTTGTATGCTTCGCGCAATTCATCGAAGTTGACGTTGCGGAATCCTGGATTGTTGACGTCGGGCGAGATCGATGCGGTGCGATTGGTCGGGCCGACAGCACCGCACACAAAGCGCGGCTTATCGGGGGTTTGTGCCGACCATTTGCTGGCCGCGCGCTTGGCAATTCTGGCCGCCTCCAAGTTGATCTCATAAGAGAGATCTTCCATATGGTAGTCGGCCATAGAGATGCGCTGCGCGTTGAACGTATTGGTTTCGATCAGGTCGGCGCCCGCGCGCAGATACTTGCCGTGAATCTCTTCGATGATCTCCGGCTGCGTCAGCACCAGCAGATCGTTGTTGCCTTTGACGTCCTTGGAATGATCCTCAAAGCGCAAGCCACGGTAATGGCTTTCACCCAGCTTATGCTGCTGGATCATGGTGCCCATGGCGCCATCGATGATGAGGATCCGCTCATTGGCGGCCTTCTCGAGTATGGCGGCACTTGGTATGCGTGTCATTATGCTCTCGCTCGATTTCACTTGTAGGTTGGGTTAGCGCGGCCCGTCTGTAGCAGTATCCCAGCCGTTTAAATCCGCGCGTAACCCAACGACTTTGTTGCAACGTCGTTGGTCTTGATTGTTGGGTTACGGCCGAGTGCAGTGCGGCCTAACCCAACCTACGTTTGCCGTCTTTGCGTCATCTATGACGCCAACTTGCGTGTCTCAAGCGGCGCAACCTTCAGCGGGCGCAAGCCCAGCAAGTGGCAGATCGCGTACACAAGGTCTGCCCGGTTAAGCGTGTAGAAGTGGAACGTCTTGACGCCTTCATCAACCAGATCCATCGCCTGTTCGGTGGCAATGGCGGCCGCCACCAGATGCGTCGTTGCGGAATCGTCTTCCAATCCTTCAAAGCGGCGCGCCAGCCAGGCGGGCACGCTGGCCCCGGTGCGGACCGCAAAGCCCGCGACCTGACGGAAATTATGGATCGGCACGATGCCAGGAATGATCGGCACCCAGATGCCCGCCGCACGCGCGCGTTCCAGGAAGCGCAGGTAATGGGTATTGTCGAACCCGAACTGCGTGATGATGCGATCCGCGCCCGCGTCCACCTTGGCTTTCAGGTTGTCGATGTCGGCCTGGATGGTTTTGCTTTCCGGATGCTTTTCCGGATAGCCGCCAACGGACACTTCGAAGTTGGCGATCTTCTTCAAGCCCGCCGTCAGTTCGGCAGCGTTGGCATATCCGCCCGGATGCGGCTGATACGCCGATCCAACACCCTCAGCCGGATCACCGCGCAACGCGACGATGTGGCGGACGCCGGCTGCCCAGTAGGCGCGCGCAACCTCATCGACCTCTTCTCTTGTCGCGTTTACGCAGGTCAAATGCGCGGCAGGGCGCAAGTTTGTTTCCTTGACGATGCGCGCCACCGTGTTGTGGGTGCGTTCACGCGTCGACCCGCCCGCGCCGTAAGTCACGGAGACAAATTCGGGCGCCAACGGCGCCAACCGGTTGACCGCCAACCAAAGCTGCTCTTCCATCTTTTCCGATTTCGGCGGGAAGAACTCAAACGAGACGCCAATCTCGCCCGCGCCCAGGAGGCGGCTTTTCTTTTCTTTTGGCTGAGCCATCATTAGCGGGCCTCCTCGAAGGTTTCAGGTGTTCGTGTTTGCCGCGACAGCGGCGTGCGCATGACGCCAGGACGTTCGGCGGTCCAAAGTGTGACCGTCAACTTCTCCGGCGCCTCGCCTTTTTTGGGAGCGAGATCGCGAATACTCTTGAGTGTCAGGCCTGCGTCCGCCAGCCAGCCCGCCACCAGATCGTGAGCAAAGCCGAGACGCTCATGCGCTTGGGCTTCGCGCAGAAACTCAAGATCATGCGGCGCGAAATCAACGATCACCAAGTGGCCGCCAGGGGCCAGCACACGCGCGGCTTCACGCACCGCCAGTGCCGGATCAGACAGGAAGTGCAGCACCTGATGCATGACAATCGCGTCGGCCTGCCGGTCGGCCAGCGACAAGGCGTAAATATCGCCGTGGCGGACTTGCGCGTTGGCGCGCCCGCCTTTGGTCAGTTTGGCGCGCGCATAGGCAAGCATTGCCTGGTTCACGTCGATGCCGAGCCCCCGCGCATAGCGATCGGCAAAAAGTTCGAGCGTGCGCCCGGTGCCGGTGCCGAGGTCGAGCAGGAACTTGAAGGGCCCATTGCCAAGCGCCTCGCGCATCGCAGCTTCGACCGCGTCTTCGGCAATATGCAGCGCGCGCATGGTGTCCCATTCGGCTGCGTGCTGTTCAAAGAAGTTCTGCGCCGCGGTCTCGCGTTCGCGCTTCAAAGCGTCGGCACGCTCGCGGTCGCGCTTGGCGGCCGGGTCGGACGCCGGCACATCGCCTACCAGCTGCAATGCCAAGCGCCCGCCCGCCGAGCGATCCGAAATATGAAAATAGACCCAGCTGCCCTCGCGGAACCGCTCAACCAGATTGGCTTCGGTCAGCAGCTTCAAGTGGCGGCTGATGCGCGGCTGGCTTTGGCCGAGGATCAGCGTCAGATCCTTGACGTTCAATTCCCCCGCCGCCAGCAACAGCAGAATGCGCAGACGCGTCGGCTCTGCCGCAGCCTTGAGTGCGGTCACGAGATCGGCGGTGGAAAGGTCTGCAGCTTGATCCATGCGCTAGACATATAAAGATATGTTTATATGTCAAGTCAAAAGTCAGTTCATCCACTGTCCTGAAAAGGCGCACCGGTTTAACCCGGAATTAGGCATGCCCGCCTAGCATGCCCGCAACCGGCGTTGCCGTCATGATCAGTATTGGACGTCTCTGATGCGCTCTCAAGTGTTTGAATTTGTCGATGTTTCGAGTGGATCCGAAGGGTTTCCGCTGCGCTCCAGCCAGGGCGCCGCCCGGGCGTCGAGCCTGCTCCAATTGGCGCTTGTGTCGGCGCTTGCAGCCGTGGTTGTGGTGCCGCAATTCGGTCTTGCCGGATACGCCCTGTCTTCTCCTGATATCCGCCAGTCGATTTTTGGCAGCCCGCTTGTGGCCTTCCAGCTTGTAGCTGCGATGCTGTTTTGGGTTGGATTGTTTGCCTGGCCGTTGCGCGGTCTCTTTGCCCGTCTGACGTGGCGCCGGAGCGTTGAAATCACGCGCGAAACAGTGGCCGTATCGGACACCCGGCCGCTTGGTGACAGCCAATGGACGGCACCGCTCAGTGCCTACACAGGCGTCGCTCACCACATTCGCAGCTCACTCTCTGGCACGCGCCACGAACTGGTGCTCGTCCACCCCGATCCCCGCCGCTCGGTCCTGCTGATGACCGCCGAACATGTCTCCGACGCGGATGTGGCGCGCATGACCCGCCTGCTGGGCCTGCCGCAGGTGGCCGCAACGGAACTCTACCGCCTGACCAAGCGTAAATCACCGCTGCCAAGCCCACGCGCCTGGCGGCCTCAGGCGGCCTAGTGATCACAAACACGGACGGAGCCTCTGGGCATCGTTTTGACGAGATTCGCGTGCCTCTAACGTGGCAGGCACTTGAAAGACTGGCACTTGAAAGACGGGCACTTGGCACTTAAAAGACGGGCACTTGAAAGAATTGGGCTGAGGTTGCACAGTCACCCTATTGGACAGCCTAAAGGCATTTGAATGACGATCTGCAAGGAGCTAGACGCGTAATGACGGCCCAAACTTTTTTCCCGCGTGACGCCGCATCATATTTGCGCGCGCTGATTGTTGTTCCGTTCGTCGCTGCGGCGCTGCTGGTCCTGTCGCCCGCTGTAGCGCGCGCCGAAGCCCCTGCCACATACATGCAGCGCGTTTCCAACGAGTTGATCGCCGCCCAGCGCGCCGGTTCCGTGTCGGCATTCAGCACCGTGCTGCGCCGTCATATGGCCGTCTCCTCGATCGGCCTTTCAGCGCTTGGTCCGCATGCCGCGAACCTGCCGAAATCTGAGCGCCCGGCGTTCTACAACGGCATGATCAGCTTTATTTCCAAGTATTCAGCCAAGGAAGCGCCGAAGTATCCGGTCGCCAGCGCCGTTGTTACCGGCCAGAGCGCCGAAACGGCAGGCGGCGCTACCGTCGATACCAAGATCACGCTGCGCTCAGGCGAGACCCATGACATCCGCTGGAAGCTGGTGCGCGAAGGTCAGAGCTTCAAAGTGCGTGACGCGCAGGTCGTCGGCTTCTGGATGACATCGTTTCTGGACAACCTGTTCCAGAACTACATCTCGGAAAATGGCAACAACCCACGCGCACTTGTAATGGCATTGAACCGCTAGGCTGAACGCCCCGTGCGTTGTTAATGCACGCCATCCAGCGCGCGCATGACTCGAAATCCAAATCCGGCGCCCGTCTCGTGGGCGCCGATTTTGCGGCGAGCCGCATACCGGTGCCAGCGCGCTTCTTCAAGCGACGCCGCTCCTTTCAGCATACGCGCATCGCACTCAAGGGAACCCGTCTCAACCGCCAGCCGTTCGCGGCCTTGAGGCGGAATTTGCGTGTGCCAGCAATCGCCGACGATTTCCGCGACACCACCTGTCGGCAAACCCGGGCTTGGCAAAACGCGCGCCGCGTATTCCCATTCCGCAGCGGTTGGAAGGCGGAACCGCTTGCCGGTTTTGACCGTCAGCCAAGCCGCATACTGTTCGGCGTCGCTGGCAGAAACACATGTCGCGGAGACTGCAGCCCTTTCGGGGGCGATGCTTTGCAGCGGTGGCGGCGCGAGCGTCGCTGTCTTGGCGCCGCACACCGTTGGTTGGCGGAACGTGTCGTCTTGGAAACGGCGGAATGCGTCCGCCGTGACCGGCACAGACGCAATGAAAAAACCTGGCCAGAAGCGGACTTCTGTTGCTGGCCGCTCGGCGTCGCTGGCATCGCGGTCGTGATTGCTGGCACCGATCATGGCGCGGCCCGCGGGAACTGCAATCAGCAACGGACAATCGGCACAGTCGCGGATCTCTTGCGGGGTGCCGGTCTCGTTATCCCCATCAGGTGTTGGCGCCCGCGATGACGTTGGAAACTCCATGATGGCAATGTTGACCGGGGCCGGATCAGCCGCACCGCGGCCCGCTGATCGCGCAGCAGCGCCGTCCGCGTCGTGCGGGGCACGGCCAGCCCGGCCGTTCACACCGCCACCGGCTTCAGGATCAATGTCCCGCCCGCGATAGCCAAACAGAAACAC
Source organism: Hyphomicrobium sp. (assembly GCA_013141015.1). Taxonomy (GTDB): domain Bacteria; phylum Pseudomonadota; class Alphaproteobacteria; order Rhizobiales; family Hyphomicrobiaceae; genus Hyphomicrobium_B. The sequence continues at coordinate 33,625 of JABFRT010000013.1, forward strand.
TGGCTTCGATTTGCCGTCCTTGGTTTGGTGATAGGCCAGCAATTGCGGCCATATGGCGCCGGAATAGTAGGCCGCATAAATCCACGCCGCGCTGCCGATAACGGTCAACACGATGGTTGCCCTTGCCGCGGACCGCCCGGCGCGGCCGGCGCGCGAGAATCCGGTGATGATCAGGCAGATCAGGGCCAAAGCGTAGGCCACGGATACGATGGCCATTGCGCTGATCGAGGACGATAGAAAGCTGAACATTTTGGGGCCTGCGGTCCGGGGTTGCATCGCCCGAAGCGGCACTGCCTGGGCAAGTCTTTCCGGACACAGAGCACAAGCCGTGCCAGAGGACGGCACCGGGGTCGCGGCCATACCCGCGACGCTTCCTGTGCGGCTCATCGGCACGCAGATCAATAGAGGCACAATCGCGGCAGTCACGCCATTGTGAGCCCGCCCGCTCGCGCAGACGTGAAGACAATTCCCTTATCAGATCAATTTGTTACGCCAAGCTGACTTGGTCTCGCGTTGACCACGGCATGTCTCAAATTTGAGCATTCGGGTCAGCGCGGGCCATGACGAAACAAAGGAGTTTCACGCATGTTTATTGATAAGACACTGCGGATTGCCAGCCTTGCCGCGATAGCCGCCGCAATGCCGGCGTTTATTGCGATTGCCGCACATGCTCAAGCACCGGCGCCTGCAAGTGATGGCGCACCAGCTGCCCGTTCTGAAACAACTCCGGCAACACCTGCGGGCGCCATTAAGGTTTCCCCACCCGCAGCGTCGAAGGACGCGGCTGCCGCGTCGTCAACGACTAGGGATGTGACTGTCGGCGCAGCCGTGATCGGGTCCGATGGTGCAACGCTGGGTGAAGTCAAAGGCGTAAAGTCTGATCCAAGCGGCACAGTCGAGGAGATCCACGTCAAGACCGGCGGCATCCTTGGCTTCGGCGGCAAGGTCGTTGTCATTCCGGCAGCCAAGATTGCCAAAGGCGGCAAGCCGGTTCTCGTGGCGGTGACGGCTGCCGACATCGGCAAGTTGCCACCACTCGCCGATAAGAAAGGCTGAGCCGGCGCAAGAAACCTTGCCACGCAAAACGGCAGGCGGGCTGCATACCAGTCATGCGGCCCGCCTGTTTCGAGACGCGCAACCGCTGGTTTTGCGGCGGTAAATATCAGCAGCAAACAAAATAGCGCACCAACAACTTGATATCGCCAAACCGCTGCCACGAAGCCGCCCGCTTTCGACGCGACCAGCGCCGCCACGCACCTTGCGCTTGAGATTCGACTGCCTATCTGAGCGAAGGTGAAACTTTTACGACATCTGAATTGAAGCACGACTGTTTAAATCCGACCGGCATGGAGGCCAAAATGTCTAAGTCGAAAATGATCCTCAGCGCGAGCGCATTGATTGCTGGCGCATTGTCTCTCAGCACCGCAGCGCTTGCCGTGGACGCCGCCGCGCCCGCAAAGCCTGCCGCAAAAATCGAAGCTGCAAAGCCAGCACCCGCACCCGCTGCGGCACCTGTCGCGGCTCCAGCCGCCGAAGCAGCGGCCCCAGCTGCCGCTGAACCTGCTGCCGATACCGCTGCAGCACCAGCTGCCGCAGAACCTGCACAGCCTGTAGCCGCTGAGGCGCCAGCACCCGCGGCTCCTGCTGCGAAGGCTGCTGCTGCACCGGCTGCAAACCTGAAGGCGGCTGAGTTCGCGCTCGGCGCGGCTGTATTCGGCGCTGACGGCAAGCAGGTCGGCCAAATCAACCGCATCAGCTCTGCGGCCAACGGTAATGTCACCGAAATTCACGTCGACATGGGCAAGGCCGACGGCGTTGTAATCGTTCCCGCTGACGCGATTGCAGCTGGCGGCGCTAAGGTCAAGCTGTCGCTGACAGCCGATGAAGCCGCCAGGCTGCCGGCTGCCGGTGGCGGCAACGGCTAAGCACGATTTAGGTCTCGCAAAACAAAAAAGGCCGCGTCTCGCTGAGACGCGGCCTTTTTCAATTCACAGGCTTGTAAGATGCTACCGCTCGAACCGCTTGTACTTAATGCGGTGCGGCTCGACGGCTTGATCACCGAGGCGGCGCTTTTTGTCTTCTTCATAATCGGCGAAGTTGCCTTCGAACCATTCGACGTGGCTGTCGCCTTCGAACGCCAGGATATGCGTTGCCAAGCGGTCGAGGAAGAAGCGATCATGCGAGATGACCACGGCGCAGCCCGGGAAATCTTCAAGTGCCGCTTCAAGCGCGCCGAGCGTTTCGGTGTCGAGGTCGTTGGTCGGCTCGTCGAGCAGCAGCAGGTTGCCGCCTTCTTTTAGCAGTTTGGCGAGATGCACGCGGTTGCGCTCGCCGCCTGACAGCAGCCCGACTTTCTTTTGCTGGTCCGCGCCCTTGAAGTTGAACCACCCGCAATAGGCGCGGCTTGGAATTTCCTTCTTGCCGCCGAGCAGCATGATGTCGTTGCCGCCCGAGATTTCCTCCCACACGGTTTTCTTGTCGTCCAAGTGCGAGCGCGATTGATCGACGTAGGCAACCTTGACGGTTTCGCCCAAACGGATCGTGCCTTTGTCCGGTTGCTCAGCGCCAGTCAGCATTTTGAACAGCGTCGTCTTACCGGCGCCGTTCGGGCCGATCACGCCGACAATTCCGCCGGGCGGCAGTTTGAACGACAGATCGTCGATCAGCAGTCGGTCACCGAAAGCTTTCGACAGGCCCTCGGCTTCAATCACCACACCGCCAAGGCGCGGTCCGGTTGCAATCGTGAATGAGGCCTTGGTGTTTTCCTCGCGGCCTGACTCTTCAACCAACTTGTCATAAGCGGCAACGCGCGCCTTCGACTTGGCCTGACGGGCTTTCGGAGATGACCGGATCCATTCGAGTTCGCGCGACAGGGTCTTTTGCTTGCCCTCTTCCTGGGCCTTCTCGGTCGCTTCGCGCTTGGCCTTCTGTTCAAGCCAGCTTGAATAGTTGCCCTTGTAGGGCACGCCGTGGCCGCGATCGAGTTCCAGCGTCCAGTCGGTCAGGTTGTCGAGGAAGTAGCGGTCATGGGTGACCAGGATCACGCAGCCCGCATAGTCCTTCAAGAACCGCTCAAGCCACGCAACGCTTTCAGCGTCCAAGTGGTTGGTCGGCTCGTCGAGCAACAGAATGTCGGGCTTCGACAACAGCAGACGGGTCAGCGCTACGCGGCGCTTTTCGCCGCCTGAGAGTTTGGTGACATCGGCATCGCCCGGCGGTGAGCGCAAGGCGTCGAGCGCCTGCTCAACCTGGGCATCCAAGTCCCACAAGTTCTGAGCGTCGATCTGGTCCTGCAGCGCCGTCATTTCGTCGGCGGTCTCTTCGGTGTAGTTGGCCGCGATTTCGTTATAGCGGTCGAGGATCGCCTTCTTTTCCGCCACGCCCTCCATGGCGTTGCCGAGCACGTCCTTGGCCGGGTCCAGCTGCGGCTCTTGCGGCAGGTAGCCAACCTTGATGCCGTCAGCTGGGCGCGCTTCGCCGATGAAATCGTCAACCGTACCGGCCATGATCTTGAGCAGCGTCGACTTGCCCGCGCCGTTGAGACCGACAACGCCGATTTTGGCGCCCGGCAGGAACGACAGCGAGATATCTTTCAGCACCTGTTTGCCGCCCGGATAGGCCTTGGACAGCTTGTGCATGTGGTAGACGTATTGGTGGGCTGCGGCCATCGTGGCGCTTCTCCGCGTTCGGGGTGTTTCAGGATTTGGCCCGCTTCTAGTACCCGCAATCCGAAGTTCGTGTGCAATCGCCGCACACTCCAGAACGAACTTCGGATTGATGACGGGTACTAGAAACGATCTGCTTCTAGTACCGCTTTTCGATCAGAAGTCCCCGGAGAGAATATGCCGCTCGTGGTACAGGGACTTCTGATCGGCGGTACTAGCCTATTGCCGCGCGCCGCTCAATCGGGCGATTGCGCGCGTTGCCGCTGCCTGAGGAGAGACATATGGTTGACAAAGCACCGGCATCGCCCGCACCCCACTGGGACCGGCAGATCTGCGCCATTTCCGGCCGCGAGACGCCGCGCAAGGATCTGGTCAATATCGATACAGTGCGCCCCTCGCTCGCCGCCCGCATCCGCAAGGATCACCCGGATCTCAGCGCTGGAGTCTGGGTATCTTTGGACGAACTGGCGCGCTACCGCGCACTCTATGTCCAGGACCTGCTCAAAGCCGAAAGCGGCGAACTCAGCGAAATGGACCGCCAAGTGGCCGATAGCTTGGCGCGTCAAGAAACTTTGTCGCGCAATATCGAGGATGGATTTTCCGAGAACCGCACGCTCGGCGAACGCCTCTCCGATCATCTCGCCAAGTTCGGCGGCAGCTGGACCTTTCTGATCGTGTTCGCGCTGTTCCTCGCCATCTGGATGCTGATTAACTCGCGGCGCGGCGCAGAGCCGTTCGACCCTTATCCGTTTATCCTTCTCAATCTCATTTTATCGACCATCGCCGCCATCCAGGCACCGATCATCATGATGAGCCAGCATCGGCAGGAGGCGAAGGACCGGCTACGGTCTTTGAATGATTATCGCGTCAACCTGAAAGCCGAACTCGAAATCCGCCACCTGCACGAAAAGATAGATCACCTGATCAACAATCAGTGGCAGCGGCTGGCTGAGATCCAGCAGCTGCAAATGGAAACGATGGAGGAGAAGCGGAAGTAGCTTACCCCCTGGTCACCACGACGGATTGGCGACGCCGGTGAAAAAGTAGATACCAAGCCCAACTGTGAACACCAGCCAGCCCCATAGCGTGTGCTCGGTCCACACCGCCCAGAACGAGCGCGTGCGTTCATAGCGCCACGCAAACAACGCGCCGCCCAGCAGCGTTGCAACAACGGCGATCCAATTGCGAAACAGAATGTGGGCGAACCCGAACGCCAAGGCGTTCGCGCCGATCAGCAGCCAGCGGTTGGGAAACAGCGGGCCATAGCGGTGGAAGAAAAACACCCGGTAGACGAACTCCTGCGCCAGCACCGAGGTGAACGGATAGAGCGTCATGATCTTCAGCCATTTGCCGGGACGTTCAGCGGCCAGCGCAAACAATTGCTCCGGCATCTGCTTGGCCATGCCGTAGATCACAATCGACGCGCCAATGGCGAACAGGATGACGATGGAATAGAGCGTCGCGAACGAAAACAGCCGCATGACCTCGCGCTTCAAGCGGAACGTGGGATCAGCAAATAGCAGCACCAGCATCAGCAGCAGCACGGGTGGCAACGCGTAAAACAGCGGCACCTTGTAGTCGTGGACCGCAATCCGCATGATCAGGGGCGCTGCAATGAACAGCAGACCGAATTCAACTATCAGAGCTAAGCGGCGGCCATGCTCGGGCGCGGCGACGTGCGGCGGACGCGGAAGCGTGCCGCCTGCGCCAAATCCGTCGAGACGATCAATAACGCGGTCACCAGCCAGCATGCCCCGACCTGCTTGTTCCTGACCTGCTTGTTCAAATTTAGTGCCCAGGCGGTAACACGAGGCCTGGGAGGAGTTCGGCGCGAATCCGCCAACGCCGTGTAATTTCGTCGGCTATTGCGGCGGCGGAATCAAGAGGCGGATAAGTCCAGGGTTCGATTTCTTGCACGGTGTCCGGTAATGGCCGCGTGGCGCCGTGGTCACGCAAACCCTGGTGAAAGCGAGCGAACTTTGAGGCCCCGCCTGATGGCTCGAAAATATAGATCGGTTTGCCGGTGGCCGCCGCCTCGCCCGCCATGTTGACACTATCAGCCGTGACGACAAATGCGTCCGCGTGGGCCAGAAAACCGGCGTAAGGGTTCTCGCCGTCGCCGCGATAGAGAATGCGCGTGGCATTGCTGGTCGCCGCATCGATTGCCGCTAAAAACTCCGGCGGCGTTCTGCGCGACGGAGAGATCATCAGACTCGAGCCGTGCCGGGCAAACTGCGCCAGTGCTTGACTGAGCCGCCCCGCATCTGCATCCGTGAACTGATAGGCGCCGCTGGGGCCCCCTATCAGCACGGCGATGCGCGGAGCCGGCAGGGCCGCAATGTCCGGCGGAACGGCGGCGCGCAATTGCTCCAGCCGCGCGTGCGTAAAGCCATGCGGCGACGTCAACGTCGTAACCACATTGGCGCCGCGACGCCGGTCGTGGGCTGGAACCCAGATCAGGTCTGCGCTGTTCGAGCGCGTCTTAGGGTCAAGTAGAATGACGGTAAAGGTGGCGAGGCCAGCTTGCCGCTTGAGCGCCCGGATGTAGGGGATCGTCAACCGGCCAGCCGCAAACGCAATCGCCGGCCAGGGCGGCGCGAACGCTCCATTGGCGGCGCCAAACCGCTCCGACGCGCTGACTGGCCCCCAGGGCGATGTCAGCCGCGCCAGCGCACTGGGCGCCACCCGCTTGACCTCACACACAAGCCCCAGCGCCTGCGCCACACCGAGGCACTGCACCTCGTGGCCCGCCTTGCCGTCGGAGATGATCCATGCCGTCCGGCCCTGCAGCGTCGGGTGGCGCGGCGTGATTGGCAGATCTGTCATCGCACCGTGCCCAGGGATTTGCCTGCTCATGGGTGCCACTTTTGAGGCCTCGGCCTGTCGCTGTCGAGGGGCCAATGAGGCTGGCACTAACGCAATAAATGGAAATTTCTTGTCAGAGAACCTATAGCCTTATTACTCTCGGCCACGCCAATCTGGAGAAACCTGTCCCCCCATGCCCGTTGAACTCGATTCCACCGACTGGCGCATCTTAAAGGAATTGCAGGCCGACGGGCGCATGACCAACATAGCGCTTGCCACAAAAATTGGCCTGTCCGCTCCGCCCTGCCTGCGCCGCGTGCGGGCATTGGAGGAAGCTGGCCTGATCACCGGCTATACAGCGCTCGTTGACGAAGCAGCCCTTGGCTATCCGCTAACCGCGTTCGTCATGGTCCGGCTGCACAATCAAGCTGAGGCCGATTTGCGGGCCTTTGAAAATCGTATTCTCGGCTGGCCGCTGGTCCGCGAAGCCCACATGCTCTCGGGCGAAAGCGACTTCATGTTGAAGTGTATCGCCCGCGATTTGACGAGCTTCCAGGACTTCGTGCTCAACGAATTGACGGCGGCAACCAACGTCGCAAGCGTCAAAACGTTTCTCACCATCCGCCGCGCCAAACGCGAGCCCGGCATTCCCATTCAGCCCGCCGCACCTGCACGCAACTAAGCGGCGGCGCAGACCACAAGGAGACTGGCAATGGCTCGCTGCATCAACCGGCGCACGTGCATCACGGCAGTGGCTTTAGCTCTCGCGGCGAGTGCGCCCGATGTGCCGGCTGAGACGGCATCAAAATTCTTCGATCAGGCCTTCGCCACAGCCCAAGGCGGCACGCCGTGCTATGGCCGGACCTACGATGAGGCGCACCTGAAATCTCACACTCAGCAGACGGTGCGCGCAATTGAAATCGATATGGCCCAAAGCAACGCCAGCGAAATCGCCAACACGCCCGAGCGCTTTGAACTTGGCTTTGCGGTGATGACCAGGAAATCGGCCGAGTGGTACGGCGGCGTGGCCATCTGCAAGGCTGCCGGCGACCAAGCCGAATGCTTCCTCGAAGGCGACGGCGGCAAATTCAAACTCACAAGCGCCGCTGATGGCGCTTTACGCTTAGAAACCGGCGACTACGGCCTGGCATTCGAGGGCACAAAGGACTTCATTGAGTTGTCCGGCAAGGACGGCGACGACCGGGTGTTTTTACTTAACCCCGGCCGCGCCGAATGCGACGCGGCGGAGGCGTTTTTCAACGACAGCAAATCGCTGGAGCCGGGTTGAACGCTGAAAAACGCACAGCGCCAAGGCGCTTACTTCCACTCGACTTTGAGAACTTCGAACGAGCGCGAGCCCTTTGGCGTCGTCACTTCGACGCTGTCGCCTTTTGATTTGCCGATCAGCGCGCGCGCAATCGGCGACGAGATCGAGATCTTGCCTTCGCGCAGGTTGGCTTCAAGATCGCCGACGATGGTGTACTTCACCTTGTCGCCGCTATCGTCGTCCGACAGCGATACGGTGGCGCCGAACTTGACGGTATCGCCGGACATCTTCGACGTATCGATCACGTCGGCGCGGCCGATCTTGTCTTCAAGTTCGGCGACCCGGGCTTCGTTCAAGCCCTGCTGTTCCTTGGCTGCGTGATACTCGGCGTTTTCGGACAGATCGCCGTGGGCGCGCGCTTCCGAAATGGCGGCAATGATGCGCGGACGCTCCTCGGCCTTCAAGCGTTGCAGCTCAGCCTCCAGGTTCTTAAAACCCGCTATGGTCATCGGCACCCGTTCCATAGTCATCTCCAAAGTCTCGACTAGCGGTTTTATGCCGGCCATTTGCGGCCCGCGTGAAGTATTCTGCGGTCTTGGAAGCTTACCAACTGAAAAGGCGGCACAGGCAAAACGCGGCAACGGCTCTACGACATCGCCAGCGATTTCCTTGCACCTCTTCTCGCGTGCCGCAGAACGATTGTCAGCGGTGCGCGAAGCTCTGCAGAGGGGCAACTTGCAACGTGTCGGACTTCAGCGCCTTGATGGCGCGGGTCACGGCCACCGCCCCCGCTAAGGTTGTATAATAGGGAACGTGGTGAAGCAAGGCCGAGCGCCGGATGTCCTTGCTGTCGCTCAGCGCCTTCGACCCCTCGGTTGTATTGAAAACGAGCGCAATATCGCCGTTTTTGATGGCATCCACAATGTGCGGACGGCCTTCCAGAACCTTGTTGATAGCATCGCAAGGGATGCCGTTAGCCTCAAGCAGCCGCTTGGTTCCGCGCGTGGCGATGACCTTGAAGCCCATGCTGGCAAGTTCGGCAACCGGTGCCACGATGCGGGTCTTGTCGCCTTCCTTGACCGAGACGAACACGGTGCCCGAAGATGGCAGCTTCTGACCGGCGCCCATCTGGCTCTTGCCGAAGGCCATCGCGAAGTCGCGGTCGATACCCATGACTTCGCCGGTCGAGCGCATTTCGGGGCCAAGGATCGGATCGACGCCGAGGAAGCGGGCGAACGGGAACACCGCTTCCTTGACCGCGATGTGATCGTAGTCTGGCTTCTTCAGGTTGAACGACGCGAGCGGCTTGCCGCCCATGATCTGGGCCGCAATCGACGCTATCGGCAGGCCGATTACCTTGGCGACGAACGGCACGGTGCGCGAGGCGCGCGGGTTCACTTCGAGAATGTAGACGTGATTGTCTTTGATCGCGAACTGGACGTTCATCAAGCCGACGACCTTCAAGGCAATGGCAAGCGCTTTGGTCTGGCGTTCAAGTTCGGCGATGAGCAGAGGCGACAACGAATAGGGCGGCAGTGAGCACGCACTATCACCGGAGTGGATGCCGGCTTCCTCGATGTGCTCCATGATTCCGCAGACGAAGGTATCGCCGCGCCCGTCAGCAAGGCAATCGACATCGACTTCAACCGCGTCCGTCAAATAACTGTCGATCAGCAGCGGGCGCTTGGCGGAGACCACGAGTTCCGACGGATTATCGAGCGTTGCCGACAGGCGCTGGATGTAGCGATCGACTTCCGCGCCGTCGTGAACGATTTCCATCGCCCGGCCGCCGAGCACGTAGGACGGGCGGATGACGACCGGATAGCCGATGCGGTCGGCAACCGCACGGGCTTCGCTTGGTGCTTTGGCGATGCCGCTTTTGGGCTGCGACAGTTTCAAATCGTCAATCAGCGCCTTGAACCGGTCGCGGTCTTCGGCCAGGTCGATGGCGTCGGGCGACGTGCCGAGGATCGGAACACCGGCCTCTTCAAGCGCACTCGCAAGTTTCAACGGCGTCTGGCCACCGAACTGCACAATGACGCCCTTGACCTTACCGTTCGCACTTTCAGCGCGGATGATTTCCAGCACGTCTTCGGCTGTCAATGGTTCGAAGAACAACCGGTCGGACGTATCGTAGTCGGTCGATACCGTTTCCGGGTTGCAGTTGATCATGATGGTTTCAAAGCCGGCTTTGGTCAGCGCAAAGCAGGCGTGGCAGCAGCAGTAATCGAACTCGATGCCCTGGCCGATACGGTTTGGGCCGCCGCCAAGAATAACGATTTTTTCTTTAGCTGTCGGCTGCGCTTCGCAAACCGGCTTGTCGACAAGGCCTGATTCATAGGTCGAGTACATGTAGGCGGTCGGGGCCGCAAATTCTGCAGCGCACGTGTCGATGCGCTTGTAGACGGGCTCGACGCCGAGCGCCTTGCGGGCCGTGCGCACATCGGCCTCTGACAACTTGGCGAGTTTGGCGAGGCGGGTGTCCGAGAACCCCATCGCCTTCAGGCTGCGCAGCTGGCCCGCGGTCTTCGGCAACCCGTGCGCAATCACGCGCGCTTCGGTATCGATGATCGCCTTGATCTGCTCAAGGAACCAAGGATCGATTTTCGAATACTGGTGGACTTCCTCGATAGAGAACCCGAGACGGAAGGCTTGACCGACTTTTAAGAGGCGGTCGAATGTCGGGCGTGAAACTGCGGCGCGCACAACGTTCTTATCGTCGCCCTGGCCTAGGCCTTCCAGATGCACGTCGTCGAAGCCGGATAACCCGGTTTCCATCGACCGCAGCGCCTTTTGCAGGCTTTCAGCAAACGTCCGGCCAATCGCCATCGCTTCGCCGACCGACTTCATAGCCGTCGTCAGGGTTGCATCGGCGCCCGGGAATTTTTCGAACGCAAAGCGCGGAATTTTGACGACCACATAGTCAATGGTCGGCTCGAACGACGCCGGCATGGCGCCCGCCGTGATGTCGTTCTTGATTTCGTCAAGCGTGTAGCCGACCGCCAGCTTGGCCGCGACCTTGGCAATCGGGAAGCCGGTCGCCTTCGACGCCAGCGCCGACGAGCGCGACACGCGCGGGTTCATTTCAATGACGACCAGGCGGCCATCAGCGGGGTTCACGGCAAATTGCACGTTCGATCCGCCGGTTTCGACGCCGATCTCGCGCAGCACCGCAATCGACGCATCCCGCATGATCTGGAATTCTTTATCCGTCAGCGTCAACGCGGGCGCGACCGTTATCGAGTCACCGGTGTGCACGCCCATCGGATCGATGTTCTCGATCGAGCAGATGATGATGCAGTTGTCCGCCTTATCGCGGACGACTTCCATCTCGTACTCTTTCCAGCCGAGCAGGCTTTCGTCGATCAGGATCTGGCCGACGGGCGACGCATCGATGCCCGAGCGCACGATCATCTCAAACTCTTCGCGATTGTACGCGACGCCGCCGCCGGTGCCACCAAGCGTGAACGCCGGACGGATGATGGCCGGCAGGCCAACCTTATCAATCGCGCTCATCGCTTCGATGATGCCGGCCGTGCGGTCATAGCCGGTGATCTGGCCTTGCGCGTTGCGGATTTCAGGCGACGACGCGATCATGGCGCGCGGACTTTCAAGGCCGATGCGGTCCATCGCTTCGCGGAACAGTTTGCGGTCTTCGGCCTTGTCGATGGCCGCAGCCTTAGCGCCGATCAGCTCAACCCCGTATTCCTTGAGCACGCCCATCTTGTCGAGCGCCAGCGCTGTGTTCAGCGCGGTCTGCCCGCCCATCGTCGGTAGCACGGCGTCTGGCCGTTCCTTGGCGATGATCTTGGCGACCACCTCGGGCGTAATCGGCTCAATGTAGGTCGCGTCTGCCAGATCCGGGTCGGTCATGATGGTCGCCGGATTGGAGTTGACCAGAATGATCCGGTAGCCCTCCTCGCGCAGCGCTTTGCAGGCTTGCGTGCCGGAATAATCGAACTCGCACGCCTGGCCGATAACGATCGGGCCAGCGCCGATGATGAGGATGGATTTGATGTCTGTGCGTTTTGGCATGGTCCGGCTTTTATTGCGGCCAGAGGCGCTTGGCTATAGCCCGCAGGGTCTCAGCGGGCGACTTTTGCCACCTGCTGCAAAGATTCCTGCGGGCAGAATGCCGCGCAGCCCGGGCGGGGCGCGGGATTGACTATTTTTTGCCGTCGTCACCCGCCTTGACGACGTCTTTGGGCGGTTCAATTTTCATGTCGAGCGGGAACGAATAAGTCGCCTTGAACAGCGGGCTATTTTCGCGCCCAGGCACCAATAGCGCGTTGCTGAGCGGCAGGCCTGTCACGGCATCGACATAGAACATGCGGAAGGCTTCATTCTTGACGGCGGTTGAGTTTTTGTCGCGCTCTTCTTCCAGCTTGTAGGACAGCGCATCCCGGCCATCGATCTGAACGCGGCCCTTGCACGCGTACTCGCCAACTTCGGCCTGCTCCTGAATGACGTTGTCATACATCTGCGTGCGCAGAGCATTCATCACGTCGCCCGGCAATTCCTGCCAGCCCGCCCCCTGATTGCCCCAGGCCTTGGCCGCAATCAATATCACTTCCGACGACTGCTTGGTCAGCGTCTGTGTGACCTTCTGGTACATCTTATCGGGCAGCACATAGTCAACGACCATTGCTGACGGCCCGGACTCGGTGATCATGGTCGTGTTCATGCGAAACCACGACGACTTGCGCAGTTTGGTCAGCGCCGCCGCCACTTCATCACGGCAGGGATTAGCGTTTTTCTTGGTCTCTTGGCCGGGTGGCGGCACCACGCCCGGCGGCGGACCGCCAACGCCCGGCGCGCCCGGCTGAGTGACCGGCGCTTGAGCCAACACGGCGCTGCTGGCCAGTATGAGCGCTGACGTGGCGAGGATGAGCGTGCGCATGAGGAGACGTCCTTGCGGTTGAATCTGCGGCGGCGTTCGAGATTATTTGCTTTTCTGGACCGGCGCACCTTGCGGCGCTTCAATGACGAGGTCGGTTGGATAGGTGTAGGCGGCCTTCATCAGCGGTTCGCCTTTGCCGCTCATGGCCGCGACCACGTTGAACGCGGGCAACCCGGAAACGGGGTCGACATAGATTGTGCGCGCCAGAACGTCCTTAGGGTCCGTGCCGGGCTTGGCATCTTTATCGGTGGCGCGATAGGCCACGTACTCTTTGCCCTCGAAGGTTGTTTTGCCGACGCATTCGAATTGGCCGACATTTTCGGGCTTGCTGACGGCGGTGCGCACTTCCACGATAATGGATTGCGTGAACTGCGGCAGCAATTCTTCATACGCGCCGCTGGTGCCGGCGAACGCCCGGTCGCCAACCAGCATCGTCTGCTGTTCGCCCGGCATGTGTGCACCAACCACCGTCTGCAGCATCCGATCCGGCGGCAGGTAATCGACGGTCATGGTCACGGGGCCCTCTGCCGTGCCGTGGCTGGAAGACACGCGGAACGCTTTCGAGGTCCGCTGCTTGGTGATCGCCGCCAGCACGTCCTTCGAGCAGTCTTCGGCCGCAGCCATCGGGGCAAATGCTGCCATCGCCAGCAAACCCATTGCAATCCGCCGCATAAAGTCCTCCCAAGGGTATATTTTCCGCTGCTTATACGCGGACTTTTGCCCGGCGCGATCTTAAAGTTCCGAAAGGTTGATGGGCTTCACTTCTTCCTCTCCCTGTCCTTACGCGGAGACGGCCGGGTTGTGGGGCGGCAAAGGATAGAGGGTGAGGGCCGGACCGGTAAAGATCCCGGCTCGCGCGCGGACGCGCTGTTAATCACGGATGGCAACACCCTGGCCGCGCTTGGCCGGGAACGCGGGTAGAGAGAGTTGGCGCTATGTCCCGCAACACCCGCTTCCCCGGCCGAAGACGCGCGACAGGCGCGGCGCAGAGCCGGGGTCTTTACCCCTCAGCTTGGACCGGCGTCTACTTCCCTCGTCCGGCCCGCATTTTCTCGCACGGGTCTTCGCGTTCGGCGCGGGGCGTGAAGATGATGTAGTCGGCGGCGGGTTTGCCGTCGGGATCGCGCGGCACGTAGGCCTCGGGGTCGGTCTTGCCGTCCTCGACCTCAATCAGCATCACCGAGACCACCTTTTTGTCCGGCGCCCGCTGGCGGATGTACCACGGCACGCCGCGGTCGGTGCGCACGTGGCCGTTGCCCGCGATCAGGATGGCCGAGCCGTGCTTGCCGGCGGCTTTGAGCACGTTGTCGGCCAGCGTCGCGTCGCGATAGCGTTGTGCATACGCCATGCCGCCCATCGCTTCTTTGGGCATCGTGTTGCAATGAGATTCGACCAACTCTGTCAGAGACGCATCGTCGAGTTTGGGGCCGAGCGGCACGTCTAGCTTCAACCGCGCTCGTTCGTCAGCGGGTAAGGCCCCCTCACCTTCCTTCGCGACCTTCATCATGGAGGCGCGCGGAACATCGCCTGCGTACAGCGGCAGCTTCGCATCAAGTGCGGCCTGCAACAGTGGATCATAGTTGTACTGTTGCCAGCCCGACTTTTCCCAATCGGTGAGGCGTTTAAATTCGGGGAGCGTGGCTTGCTCGGGCGACTTGGTTCTGAGGTCCGCGAACGCATCAAGCGCGGGCTGCTTGTCGGTGCGGAATTGTTCGAAGATGAGGCTAGATTTACCTGATTTCAGCCCGGGGCAATCGGGTGGCCATTTTCCGAAACCCCATTTAGTGCCAAGAAAAGCCGCTCGGATTGCATGATGAATGGGATTGTCGTGAACCTCTCCAAATAGCACGACTTCGCTGCACGCGAGCATCCTATCAATTTCACCTGCGGGCTGTCCCGGATAAACGCCGCCCGTTCGCCGTGGATCTATTTTGGCAGGAGAGTACTCTATTCCGGCGAGAGGATGTTTCACCCTATCAAATCCCGACAGCATTCGACGCATACTCTGTGACCGCTGCTCCGCTGCTGGGACAGCAGTCGCTGCTCCTCCCAAGAAAAGTGCGAAAAGCACAAAGAGTAGGTGGCAATTTGGATTCTTCGACCGGGTCGCTATCGCGCGCACATCACCCAACCTGCAACGCCCCCATGCTGACAGTGAGCGATGGCAATGCGCGCGGCGCGAGGGCTTCGTTCGGCGCGAGCGTCACGACGTTCGCGTAGCCCTGCTCGCCAGGCTGAAGATGGACAAACGTCTCAAGCGTCACAGCATTCACAACCCAATATTCGCGCACGCCGAGCCGGGCATAGGTCTTGGATTTGATGCCCTTGTCGTATCCAAGGCTGGTGTCAGCCACTTCGATCAGCAACAGCACTTCAGCTGGCGGGATCGTGGCCGGCTGCAAACCGGCCCGGCAGACGATCATATCGGGCTCAAGATAGAGTTCACCACCCGGCCGCCAACCGGGTTCCGCGTAGATCGAATAGCCCGAAGCCAAACTCCGAACGAGGTGCAAGAATAGTTCTCCGCGCACCCACTCGTGGCGCGCTCCCTTGGCGTTCATCGGTAACAATTCCCCGTCGATGAGTTCGAGCCGCTCGCGTTCGCGGTCGATGCCGCCGAAGAACCCGAGTTCCGATAGCCGTTCAAACTCACCGAGCGTCCAGGCAAGGCGCGGCAGGCCGTCTGCCGCTTGGGTGGTGGCGTGCTGTGACCGGGCTAAGCGCTGGATCTCGTTCATGCCGCCAGTATAGGCGGGAAAGTGGCGGGATTGAAGGGCTGATAGCAAAACCCTACCCGTCATTCCGGATGCGACGCAGCAATCCTAAATTGGTGCGGCGCTGATCCGGAATCTTCTCGTTCCGGGCGAGATCCCGTGTCTGCGGTGCACCGTAAAGGACGCTGCACACGCGCACGGGATGACGGGTGTTTTGGCCCTACCGCTCCCGTCTTGCAACGCCGCCTTTTTGCTCGCGCATCATGTTGGCAAAGCGGGTAAAAAGGTAGTGGCTGTCTTGCGGGCCGGGGCTCGCCTCGGGATGATGTTGAACCGAGAACACCGGCTTTCCTTCAAGCTGGATGCCGCAGTTTGATCCGTCGAACAGCGAGACGTGGGTTTCCTTGACGCCCTCCGGCAGGCTGTCGCGATCAACCGCGAAGCCGTGGTTCATCGACACGATCTCGACCTTGTTGGTCGTGAAGTCCTTGACCGGATGATTGGCGCCGTGGTGGCCCTGATGCATCTTGGTGGTCTTGCCGCCGAGCGCGATGCCGAGCATCTGATGGCCCAGGCAAATGCCGAAGAGAGGCTTGCCGCTGGCGACCAGCTTCTTGATTTCGGGCACCGCGTATTTGCCGGTTTCCGCCGGATCGCCCGGGCCGTTCGACAGGAACACGCCGTCAGGTTTGCGCGCCAACACGTCTTCGGCTTTCGCGGTTGCAGGCAACACCGTCACCTTGCAACCGGCGTTGACGAGACAGCGCAGAATGTTGGTCTTCAAACCGTAGTCGATGGCGACCACGTGGAACTCAGGGTTTTCATTGCGCTTGTGACCTTCGCCCCACGCCCAGCGCAGTTCGTCCCACGTATAGCTCTGGCCCGTCGTCACGTCCGGCACCAAATCCATGCCGACGAGACCCGGCCAAGCCTTAGCTTCTTTCTTCAATTTCTCGATATCGAACTTGCCGTCCGGCGCATGCGCGATCACGCCGTTCGGCATGCCGTGATCGCGGATGCGGGCGGTCAGCGCGCGCGTATCGACGCCGGTGATGCCAACGATGCCGCGCGCCTTCAACCAGCCGTCCAAGTGTTCGGCGGAGCGATAGTTCGATGGTTCCGTGATGTCGGCGCGCAGCACACAGCCGCGCACACCAACGCGCGACGCGAGATTAGACGTCTCGCTATCTTCGGCGTTGCAGCCAACGTTGCCGATGTGCGGGAACGTGAAAGTGATGATCTGCCCGGCATAGCTCGGGTCAGTCAGAATTTCCTGGTAGCCGGTGATCGCGGTATTGAAGCAAACTTCGCCAACCGCCGTTCCAACAGCGCCGATGCCGCGTCCCGATATCACCGTGCCGTCAGCGAGCACGAGGCGGGCGGTGGCCAGCGTTTCGGTCCAGGGTTGAGGCGCGCTCATATCGGTTCTCGGGTCCTGACGGTAGCGCCGCCCGAGCCTCTCCCGCGCCGCTGAGATAAAGCGGGTCCGGGCAGCGTCAGGGTGGCGGGTTTCAAGTTGGCCGGACCCTAGAGAAAGGGGCTGTATTGGTCAATTGCTAGGGCGGCACTGCCGCTGCGACATCCCTGCGGTAGAATTGCCGCCTGGAGGGGCGGCCTTGCGGCGGGCGCGCGAGCCTTCTAAACCCGGCGCTTGAGATTTGAAGGAGACCGCCATGAAGGCCCGCATTTCCGCCGACATCAAAGCCGCCATGAAGTCAGGCGACAAGGCCAAGACCGGCACGCTGCGCCTGATCAATGCTGCCATTCAGACCGCCGAAATCGAGAGCAAGGGCACGCTGGACGATGCCGGTGTGATCGCGGTCATGACCAAAATGGTCAAACAGCGCCGCGATTCGATCGCCCAATACACGACCGGTAACCGGCCCGACTTGGCAGCTGTCGAACAGGCCGAGATCGCGATTATCGAAGCCTATCTTCCGGCCCAGATGGATGACGCCGCCGTGACAGCGGCCATCGCCTCGGCGATCAAGGAGTCTGGCGCGGCCAGCCCCAAGGACATGGGTAAGGTGATGGCTATCCTGAAAGCCAAGCACGCCGGCCAGATGGACTTCCAGAAGGCCAGCGGAGCTGTGAAGGCGGCCTTGGGATAGGCGCTGCTGAATCCCTAAGCCATCCGTTAACGGCTGGTAAAAGATATCGGTATAAACTGCCGGTCTTTAGTGGTGGGTTGCGCATGCCGTATCTTGGCAAATGTTTGATGGCGCTTGTGACGCCGTGGGGGAGGCTCCCACTGGCGCCGTTTGCCGTTATGGCGTTTGTCGTAATTCTGTTCACGTTGGCGTTGCAGATCCAAACCACGTTGATGGCCGATACACTGCCGCCCTACAATGTGTGGTCAATGTCGCTGGTCGCCATGCTGTGGCCGGCGTTCTGCATCACCAGCCGGCGGTTCCACGACAGCGGCAAGACCGCAATTGTGCTGATCCCGCTGCTGATCATGACGTTAGCGGCGCACCTCTCAGTGTTCGATAACCTGCAATACGCCGACAGCGACTTCGTCGAAGAACGCGACGCCTTGGCCTGGGTTGAGCGCGGCCGCTATCTGCTGCAGTTGGCCGGCGTTGCGGCGATGAGCATGGCATTGAAGCAGCCAGCCGATGTTGGCGACAATCTGTTTGGCCACCCGTTCAACGTCGATGAGGGGTCGCGGGCAGCGTTCGCCAGCAAGGCAAATGCTGTGACCATTCCTGGCCCCAACTCAATCGTTGATGAAACCGCGCAGGTCGTCGGCCTCAGCAGCGCTCACAAAAAGGTTGCCGCAGCAAAGCCCGAGCGGCGCAAAGTCAGCCGCCAGGACTTCTTGATGCTGGCCCAGCGCGGTCGCATTACGCCGGCAGAATCCGCCCGCCGCCGCCGCGACGACTTCGGGCGCCGCTGAGACCCACGCTCTACTCCCCCGCGCCCCGTGGATAGCGGGCCTGTGGATAGCGGGCCTGTGGATAGCGGGTATGGCACGCCATCAAGGGCGCTGCAAAATCCAGGGCTTCGTGCGAATCACTTAAACGTCTGTCTGAGGCGGTGATTCGGGTCCTCCCGGATCAGCACCGCGTTTTGGGGAGAGACATGCGGTTTAGCCCGAGCCTTTTGGACGAGATCCGCGCCCGGTTACCTGTCAGTCAGGTCGTCGGCCGCAAGGTCGCGCTCAAAAAGAAGGGCCGCGAGTATTCGGGCCTCTCCCCGTTCAAATCAGAAAAGTCGCCGTCGTTCTTCGTCAACGACCAGAAGGGTTTTTATCACTGCTTCGCGTCGGGCGAGCACGGCGATATTTTCACGTTTCTGATGAAGACCGAGGGGCTCGAATTCCCTGAAGCGGTCGAGCGGCTGGCGCAGGAAGCCGGCGTGCAGTTGCCTAAGGCGACCGAACGCAACGTCGAGCAAGAGGACCAACGCGACCGGCTGTACCGGCTGCTCGAGGCCTCTGCCTCGTTTTTTGAAGAGAGCTTCAAACAGCCGCTTGGTGCGGAGGCCCGCCGCTATGTGCTCGACAAGCGCGGCTTGCAGCGCGAGACGATTGCCGCGTTCCGCCTAGGCTTTGCGCCAAACTCGCGGAGCGCGCTCAAAGAGCATTTGAAGGCGCAGGGGTTCTCAATACCTGACATGGTCGCGTCGGGCATGTTGATTGGCGGCGATGACATCCCCGAGCCCTACGACCGGTTCCGCAACCGCGTGATGTTTCCGATCCAGGATCTGAAGGGCCGGGTGATCGCATTCGGCGGCCGCGCCCTCGATAAGGACGCGCCGGCCAAATATCTCAATTCGCCCGAGACGCCGCTGTTCCACAAAGGTGGCGTGCTGTTCAACGCTGCCCGCGCCCGGCCGCTGGCGCATGACCGCAACCGGATCATCGCCGTTGAAGGCTACATGGACGTGGTCGCGCTGACCGAAGGCGGCTTTGGCGAAGCGGTCGCACCACTCGGCACCGCGTTGACCGAAGATCAGGTCAAGCTGATGTGGCGCATCGTGCCCGAGCCGGTTCTCTGCTTCGACGGCGACAGCGCCGGCAGGAAGGCCGCTTTTCGCGCCGTCGATACGGTGCTGCCGCACTTGAAGCCGGGCATGAGCGTGGCGTTCGCGTTCCTGCCCGATGGCCTCGACCCCGACGATCTGATCCGCCAGCAAAGTCCGGCGGCGATGGGTGAAGTTCTCTCAAATACCCGTCCCCTGATCGACATGCTGTGGGACCGCGAAACCCACGCCGGGCCGACCGAAACGCCAGAACAGCGGGCCGCGCTTGAAAGCCGCTTGCGCGCGCTTGCAGCCCAAATCGCCGATCCGTTGGTTAAAAGCCACTATGACCGTGAACTGCGCGACCGCCTTTACCAATTCGGCCGCCAGCGCCGCGATATGGGCCGCCAAGACCGGGAAATGGGCCGTGATGGGGGGACTTATCCCCCCCGTGGCCAGGGGCCACAAAAAGGCACCTCCTACGCCCGTCCCGTTTCCGTGACCGATTGGAAGGCCATCGAGCGCCAACGCCTCTCAGGGCGGCCTCAGCCCCGTTTTAAGCGCTTCGACGGGCAACCGGTGCCTGCCGCCTCCGCCGGCGCCGAATTGTCGTCCCAGGCCCAACCCGTGCCTCCCCGGGAAGCCCTGATCCTGAAAACCATGCTTAACCACCCGGACTTGATCGATCAGGATTGCGAGGTTCTGGCCGAGCTAGTGTTCACCTCAAAACCGCTTGGCGCCCTGCGTGATGAAGTCCTGGCGATCCACGCGCGCACGATTTCACTTGACAGCACCACACTGCACACCCAATTGACCAAATCTGGGGTTGCCAAGGTGGTGGACCTCGTCGCGAGAACGATGACGCACGCCAGCGACCGTTTCGCCGAACAGAATGCTTCCGCCACCGAGGTTGCAGCCGCTTGGCACCACATTCTCGCGCTCCAGCAGCGTGAGGGTAACCTCATGCACGCTTTGAAGGCCGCGACTGATGCTTGGGACCGGGAAGGCTCTGAAGAAGCTTGGGCCCGGTTGCACGACATCAAACGCGAGATCGCACGCCTGGACGCCATCGACATGGATGGCGTGTCCCAGGACAGCGTGAACGACAGGCCCGCACTCGGGCCGCCGGACGCAAAACGCGCCAGCTAGGGGTCTCCCTTGGGCGGCGCGACGCATTTTGAGGCCGTTCCACCGCGTGTTGCGCGGTGCGAACTGGTCCGAATCTGAAAAACGGTTTCTGCCCGCATAGGGTAGGGGCCCTGATATGTGAAGGACAGCGGATGGCACGCGCAACGCAGGCAACGCAGAAGACCGAGGACAAGGACCAGGCCGCGGCCGAGACGCCGGACCGCGACAGTCCGCTTCTCGATCTGTCAGACTCAGCCGTCAAAAAGCTGCTCAAGACAGCCAAGGCCAAGGGCTACGTGACGCTTGACCAGTTGAACGCCGTTCTGCCGTCCGAGGAAGTGTCCTCCGACCAGATCGAAGACATCTACGCCATGTTGTCGGACATGGGCATCAACGTCGTCGAAACCGAAGACGGCGAGGAGAAGGAAGAAGGCGAAGCGGAAGCCGACGAAGAAGAAGGCCGCGCGCTCGTCCCGCAAAACTCTCTGATCAAGTCGGAAACCAAATCGGAACCGGCTGAGCGCACCGACGACCCCGTCCGCATGTACTTGCGCGAAATGGGATCGGTCGAGCTTCTGTCGCGCGAAGGCGAAATCGCCATTGCCAAGCGCATCGAGGCTGGCCGCGAAGCGATGATCGCGGGCCTGTGCGAAAGCCCGCTGACCTTCCAGGCCATCATCATCTGGCGCGACGAGTTGAACGACGGCAAGATTTTGCTGCGCGATATCATCGATCTTGAAGCGACTTATGAAGGCCCCGAAGGCAAGGAAGTTCCGAACGCCGGCCCCGACGGCATCGCCATTCACGAGACGCCGGGCGCACCGCAAATTTCAGGCGCCCCCGAAGGTGACGTTGAAGACGACGACGAATTCGAAAACGCCATGTCGCTTGCGGCTATGGAAGCCGAACTGAAGCCGAAGGTGCTTGAGACCTTCGACAAGATCGCCGACACCTACAAGAAACTGCGCAAGCAGCAAGACAAGAAGCTTGAACAGCAGGTGGCCGGCGAACAAGGTTCGCGCCAGCAGCAGAAGGCTTACGAAAAGCTGCGCGACGAAATCGTGCTCGACGTCAAAAGCTTGTCGCTCAACAACAACCGTATCGAAAGCCTGGTCGAACAGCTCTATTCGATCAACAAGCGCCTGATCGGCCTTGAAGGCCGCCTGATGCGTCTGGCCGACAGCTATGGCGTGGCGCGTCAGCAGTTCATCGACGAATACTACGGCAACGAGCTCGACCAGGGCTGGCTCGACCGGATGGGCACAAACGGCAAAAAGTGGACAGGCTTCGTCAAGGCCGAGCGCAACCAGATCGAATTGATCCGCGGCGAAATCCACGGCCTTGCGACCGACACCGGTCTCGAAATTCCCGAGTTCCGCCGCATTGTGAAGGCCGTGCAGAAGGGCGAACGCGAAGCCCGCCAAGCCAAGAAGGAAATGGTCGAAGCCAACCTTCGCCTCGTCATCTCGATTGCCAAAAAATACACCAACCGCGGCTTGCAGTTCCTCGATCTTATTCAGGAAGGCAATATCGGTTTGATGAAGGCCGTCGATAAGTTCGAGTACCGGCGCGGCTATAAGTTCTCGACGTATGCGACGTGGTGGATCAGACAAGCCATCACGCGCTCGATTGCCGACCAGGCGCGCACCATCCGCATCCCCGTGCACATGATCGAGACGATCAACAAGATCGTGCGGACGTCGCGCCAGATGCTGCACGAAATCGGCCGCGAGCCGACGCCGGAAGAGCTGGCTGAAAAACTCGCGATGCCGCTGGAGAAAGTCCGCAAGGTTCTCAAAATCGCGAAAGAGCCGATCTCGCTTGAGACGCCGATTGGGGATGAGGAAGACTCACACCTCGGCGACTTCATCGAAGACCGCAACGCGATCCTGCCGATTGAAGCGGCTATCCAGTCGAACCTGCGCGAAACGACGACGCGCGTGCTGGCGTCGCTGACGCCGCGCGAAGAACGCGTGCTGCGTATGCGCTTCGGCATCGGCATGAACACCGACCACACGCTCGAAGAAGTCGGCCAGCAGTTCAGCGTGACCCGCGAACGTATCCGCCAGATCGAAGCCAAGGCGCTGCGGAAGCTGAAGCATCCGAGCCGGGATTTTAGCAGGATCACGCGGGTGTCCGGGCCAATGGCGCAACCCCTCCGAGACCCCGCGATCTTCCAACGGGTTTTTCTTGTTAACGGCGCTCCGACTTGGCCCAACGGTTACGACATGTGTCCGGACTGGCTGCAGATGGAAATGCAAAAGGCGGGGGAGATAGCGCTCCCGTCATGACGCGATTAACTTGACAACGCACCTCAAATTCAAGTGCCCGAGCCGGTTAATGAAGCTCAGGAGTTTCTTGGATAATTGACGAGGCGGACATTGAAGTCAGTAATTCTCAAGATTGTCAGAGGTGGCACTTTTGGTGCCGCCTATTTGTTTTTCGCGTTCCTCGCTTGTTTGACGGCGGCTGCCCATGCAGCCGAACCGCGCTTTTGCGTGGTGCCGGTGCTCAACGGCAAACCGACGAAGGCCGATGTCGGCGACGCGCATCGGATGACGTACCCAAAGCACGAGATGCCTTGGCTGCCGAGCATTCTGTTTATGCCATTCAATCGCGGAGGCCAGTGGCTCGTCGACAAGGACCGTCGGTATTCGGCGGTTCAGTTGCCGTTTCCAGATAGCTACCTCGACTCTGGCCGATGGGTGGAAGAGCCCGGCACCAAGCGTATCATTGCAACACCCTTTTGGCACACCCGCCCAGCGATCCTCGCGCTCAACCAGGGCGCACCACAATTCGAAGAGCTGCGCATACCATCCAATCCGGGCATGCTGCGATTCTCCAACCCGATTGTCTTTGAACCGACAGGCGAAGTTCTGCTGACTTCATCTGCGGGTACGATCTTCGTTGTGAAAGGTGCCGAAGTCGCGCCGTGGCCACACTCCGCACTCTTGTCGAACCGGTTTTCGACCTGGCGCGAAATGGCCTACTCTCGCGAACTCCAGGCGTTGGTGATTGCCGAGCCTGACGGCGACGGACGCTCGTCGCGCCTGTTCGTCATTCAAGACGGGGCCGTGACCAATCTCGGAAAATTCGCGGCGGCGGGTGTTCGGCTGTCGGACATCGAGGGAGCTGCATCGTCACTGATCATTGGCGCGACTAAAGTTGCGCGGATCGACAGGCATGACAGGGGGGCAAGGCCTGCCCACTTCTCATTGCAGCCACTCCTAGCCGAGCCAATCCCTCCAATTTCACCGCGATTATTCTATTCGAAGCTGCACAAGGCACATTTCTATTTTGGACCTGCCGGACTAGCGAAAGAAGACGCTTTCACATCGACAGCGGATGGCATCTGGGTTTCAATTAAGAACTTCCTGGCCAGATCATCTGCCGCCAACTCTGTCGCCTACCTCAAAGAACCCATCGATGCGCAATGGTATCGCGTAACACGCGAAGGGATCATCGCTATCCCAGGTGGAACTCGCAAAGGGATCGTGTGGACCGACTTCGAAACAAGCAAAGTCGTCGATTTCGCCGATCTCAGTGAAACGTTTGCGATCTCGGGCGACGTTCTATCTGTTTTCGATGGCGCTACGCTTTCAATTGTACCGGAAACCAAGCACCAAAGTCTCGGCAAACCCAAACAATTTGCGGGTCAAACAACCATTGGACGAGCCCTCTTTGCAACCCACAGCGCCGTTTTTGCCTTGTCAAAAGAGCGAGCGACTAAACTCGAAGCGCCCGGATTGATTTTGAATGACTATGAATTGATAGCGATGAAAGACTGGCCGACAGCTAGAGTCGTTCTGGTCGCCACAACTCGGGGCTTGGTCGCCGTCGATGAGAATCTCGGCATACAGGTCGTCTCCTCCAACATCGAATTCACTGCCGTTGATAACTTTGTTGCCCAGAACCCCGAAAGCGGCGACATGATCATGACCACAAAAGACCGGATTGTCGTTGTGGTCGACACACTCAAGCATGGCCGTGACATATGCAGTCGGCCAGCCGATTGATGGCGAAGTGCAGCCTCGACCTGCGTGCCGTTGATCTATTACATTATCCCAGATGCGGCGCTGACCCGGACTCTTGGCGCGCGATGAAATATCACCCATAAGATCCCGTATCTGCGGCGCACCGTAAGGACGCTGCACCGACCCTAAAGAGACTTCTAAGGAGTCGCGCACGCGATGACGGGTGGGTTTGCGATCCAGCCTTTTTACCCGTCATCCCGGATGCGTCGCAGCAATCCTTTATTGTTGCGACGCTGATCCGGGATCTTGTTGGCGCGGGGTCGGATTTCACCGATAAGATCCTGTGTCTGCGGCGCACCGCCGGTAGTGGCGCTGCACCGCGCACAGGATGACGGGTGGGTGTGCCACACGGGATGACGGGTGGGTAGGCCGCACGGGACGACGGTTAGAAAAATGGACGCCAAAGTCGACACCCGCACCCCCGACCTCCACATCGTGCTCACCCACGAAGCGTGGGTGATTGTGCGTTCGGCGTCGGCGACTTGGCGGGATTTCCAGGAGACGTTTGCGGATTTCACGACCTCGCTCGGGCCGATGGGGCTCGACGAACTGCTCGAAACATTTGAAGCCGAGTGGCCGGAAGTTTTGGAGCGCTACGCCCAAGACATCCGCACCTTCGCCACAACTGCCAAAGACGGCCAGTCACTAATGATCACCTAAAGTGCTGGCGGGCGGTAACACGCGTAGAACACCCGCCCGCAGCCATAACCGGATCGTGATCCCGGCGCGGTTCAGTCCTCGTCTTCAAAGATGCCGCGTTCTGCGTCCTTGTGACAGGCTTTGCAGTCACTGATACTTTTTGCGTTGCGCCGCTTGAGCATCTGCGGTGTCACCTCGTCATGCTCACGGCGGAACCATGCCTGGCCGCTGATTCGCAGAGACCCATCCTGAGCCGCGGTCTGCTGGCCGCTATACTTGTCGCGGCCGCCCTTCGCGTTTGCGGCATTGGCAGTCAAATAGGCAGTAATCGCGGCTGTCGTTTCCGCGTCCAGCGACGCATTCTCGCCGAAGTGATCGTTGAGGCCCTTCATCATGGCCTCCCATGCCGGCGCCGGCAGCAAGCCCGCAGGATAGAGCATATGACAGGCGCTGCATTCCTTGCTCACCTTCGCATCGTTGACCGGCTTAACGCGCATGCCGTCGTCGTCAGCACTCGCGCGCGCCAGCGGCAGGATAGCCGCACCAATCGCCGCACAGATCGCGGCACTCAACACAATTGTCTTTCGCATGGCAGAATCTCCTCATTCTATTGGCTGAGCAGAAAGGCCAGAACGTCACCCTTTTCCGTTAGGGTGCATTCGCGCCCGAGAACGTCGCCGCAATTCCGGCGAAACCATTTTTCGACCTCAGCTGCATCGGTGAAGCGTTTTGGATTGACAGAGGCGGCCATGGGCTCGATGGCCTTGCCAGCGCGCGTCTGCCCAGGCTTGGTGAGATCCTTGGTATGGCAGCTTGTGCACGACGCCGTATCTGGTTTGCCGCCCGTATGCTGGCCCAAGAAAAAGTCGCGCCCGCGCTCGGCGGAGAAGCCTTTGAAGGCCGGATCGCCAGATTTTGCTTGGGCTGCGAACTGGTCGAAGATGATCTTTTGAGCCGCGTTGGGTTCAGCCCATGCCGCGGTGGCGGCCACAAGCAGCGCCAAGATTATTGGGGAGCGTGAAATCATTGCTTTGTCTTCTCCTGTGGAATTGAAATCCCGCGCGGGGCAAACCGGCCATGCGCGGCATCCTGGTGGCAATTGGAACAATTGGCCTTGCTGCCGACACCTGTGCGTTTAAACGTGCTGGCGGCGATATCCGCGTGGATGCTTTTCCAAGCGCTGGTTTCTGTGATGCGGAGCGGCGCTTGCGGGTTTGCGGCACGCAGCACGTTGGCTGCAGCCGTGTCCCAGGCCTCAGACGCATTCGCCATCAGATAAGAACGGATCTCATCCGCGACGGGTTGATCGAGCGCAGCATTGTCGCCGAAGTGATCGTCCAGCCCGGCCATGACAGCCGACCAGGTTGCACGTGAGGCGACACTCGGGTGATGTGCGGAATGGCAACTGCCGCATTCTTTGACATAGTCCGCAGTGAGTGTTGCGGTTGGAACGCCGCGCGGCGGCAGACCGGCAAAGTGTGCAATTGCCAGCGCGGAAGGTCCTATGATGAGGAATGTCAGTGCGCCAGCCAGCGCCGGCCGCGCAAGTGTGGCCGGTGCCCGGATCGCATGATCAGGCACCGGTTTTGATCCCGTGACCATGGCGCGGATCAGCCCGCCGCGCGTGCGCACGCTTTCCAACACCACACCGGAAATGTGGAATGCCACCAATGCCAGCAGGCCATAAGCCAGCACCCTGTGCACGAGCTGTGCACTCTGGCCGAACGCGAAGCTGGCAAACGGCGCAAGCGGTCCTTCCTTGGTCACCCCGCCCAGCACACTGACACCTGTGACTGCGAGCAGAGCAAGCACGAACAACAGCGCAAAAATCATCGCCGCGCCGGGCGGGTTATGCCCGACATAGGTGTTATGTTGCGCAGCGTTGCCGCCAAGGTTGCGGAGTTCGCGCAGAATGGTGGCTGGCGCATACGCAAAACTCGAAAAGCGCGCATACGTCGATCCAGCGAAACCCCAGATCAAGCGGAAAACGATAAGCGCCGTCAAAGCCGATCCAGCGATGACGTGAATATCAAACCATGCCTTGGATTGAAAAAGTCCGGTCGTCATCGCAACCGTAACGCAGGCAACAACAAGCCAATGGAACAGCCGCACCGCGCGATCCCACACCGGCACATCGCGCAGCGCTCGACCATCACTTTGATCGTTCGAGTTTGTTGGATCCTTGTGTTGGCGGCGCATACGGCTTGTCCCCATTATGCTGAGCGCGGGCGCGATCAGGTTTGGCCCTGCTTGACAATTTGACCGGTCTTGGGGTCGATCATGACGCGCCAACGCGCGCCATCCTTAGTGGTGTAGATGCTCCAGCACCCGCCATCGGGCTGCACGAAGAACTTCTCAAAACCCATGCTGCGAGCCAGCTCTTCCGCTTTCACAAGCGGCATCCAGTCTTGGGGCGGGTGGTACTCACACGTCTGCGGCGAGGCGTGTGCGATACTTGGCAGCGCGAGGTTCAGTGATGTCTGACTGGCAGCGGCGATTAGCAATGCTGTAAGATTTCTCATGACGTCCTCCAATGGACACACCATGCTTCAGCGAAGATGATGGGAAGCTGACGGGCGGATCGGGATTTCGTTCTGCGGTGTGGCGGGTGCGAGCACCGCGTTCTACCAAGCCACTCCGGCGGCCCAATGCGCGCGGCCCAGCTCAGCAGCGATCCGCCAGCACCTTGGCTGGTTCATAGAATTGGCCCATAAGATAGCGGGCGTGTGTTGGAGGATTTACAGCGTGGCCACGGACATCAGCGGAACGCCCAATCTGCACATCATCGTCACGCGCGACGGCATCCTGCTGGTTCGCGCGGACGGCGCGGCGGCCGCAGATTTCCAGACTCACTACGCAGGCTTCACCACGTCATTCGGCCCGCTCGACCGAGACGGCGTGCTCGACACGTTCGAGAACGAATGGCCCGACCTCCTCGCCATCAATCACGACGCGATCCGCACGTTTACGAAGGGCATCGCACCCGCGCAGCCGGAACTGCGTCTGGTGATGAACGGCGGACCGCCGTAACCGCGCCAAACTTTTTCATGACGCCAACCGTCCAGACTGTGTTACGCTTCGTCTCGTCCGCGCTATGGACACTTGTCCCTGCGCCCGTCGAGGAGCGTGCTTGATGACAGTCTTCCAACTGATCTACGCATCCCGCCCGTTCGGCTTTGACGATCTGGCGTTGAGCGGCATCCTCGCCTCGGCCGAGCGCAACAACGTGCGCGACGCCATCACCGGCTCGCTAATTTGCCGCGAGGACCTGTTCGTGCAACTGCTCGAGGGGCCAGAGGACAAAGTCGAGGCCGCCTTTAAGCGCATCCGCCACGATGACCGCCACACCGACGTTGGCTTGGTGCTGTCTGGCGCAACTCAATCGCGGCTGTTCCCCGATTGGGCGATGCGTCACGACCCAGCGCAAAGTTGGATGTGGACGCGAAGTGAAGTCACCGCCGGCGCTGTGACCAAAGCATCAGCCGACGATGTGCGTGCGATATTCACGCGGCTCGCGGCAAACGAACCGGCCGGCGCGCTGTCCTGCCCGTTTGCTGTCGCTTGAGAGGGGCTGCTGATCTGCTTAAGCGCCTGCTTTTTCCTTGGCGATCATGGCGTGCTGTTCGTCGATGATGTAGTCGCGCACAATAGGTGCTGCATCGCGTTTGCGCGAGAGCTGCATGTGGAAGACTTCCTGCGCGCCGGTGCGGAACATCATTTCGGCGCTGATCAGGTAAAACTCGAACATCCGGCAGAAGCGCTCGTCATAGAGCTTGGCAATTTTTTCCCGGCTTTTTTCAAAACGCTGGTGCCAGTGCAAAAGCGTGGTTGCGTAATGGACGCGCAGAAATTCCAGGTCCGTCACCCACAGCTGATTGTTCTCAACCGCCGGGAACACTTCCGACAGCGCCGGTGAATAAGCGCCCGGGAAAATGTATTTACGCAGCCACGGGCTGGCTGTTCCCGGCGGGCTCATTTTACCGATCGAGTGCAGCAGCATGATACCGTCGTCGCTCATCAGTTCGTTGATTTTCGAGAAAAACTCGCCGTAGTGCGCAACGCCGACGTGCTCGAACATGCCGACAGAGACGATGCGGTCGAACTTCTGATTGAGCTTGCGGTAGTCGAGCAATTCAAAGCGCACTTTGTTGTCGAGGCCTGCAGCCTTCGCGCGGCTTTGCGCGAGCGCCAGCTGTTCTTTCGACAGCGTGACACCCAGCACTTCAACGCCCGCGATCCGCGCCAAGTACATGGCAAGCCCGCCCCAGCCGCAGCCGATATCGAGCACCTTCATGCCCGGCTTGAGTTGTAGCTTCGCCGCGATCAGCCGGCATTTGTTGATCTGAGCTTCCTCGAGCGTGTCATTCTCATCGCGGAAGTACGCGCACGAATAGAACATGCCCTCATCGAGAAACATCTCATAGAGATCGTTGCCGATGTCATAGTGGTGCGCGACGTTTTGTTGGGCTTTGCCAACCGGGTTGTATTGCTGGAAGCGCTTCATGCCGCGCGACGCGCGCTGGAACACCTTCTGCATCGGATGGGCTTTCAGCGCGCGCCGGTTGATCGAAAAGAGTGTCAAAAAATCGCGCAAGTTCGAGCCCGGAAAACTCATCCGGCCGTCCATATAGGCTTCGCCCGCGTGCAGTTCCGGATTGAAAAACAGCGCGCGGTAGAGTTTCGGATCGGTCAGCTTCATCGTGACATTGGGCGCGCCCTCTGCCGCAGCACCAAACTTGTGGATTTTTCCCTCGGCATCTTCGACCGTCAGCGTGCCGGTGCGGATGAATGATTTCAACATTTGGGACAGTGGAAACATGGCGCTATTTTCCCGGCGTTGGTGTGGATCTGCCGCTGCTCGTTTTCAAAAGGCGGCTGCGTTATTGCGCATTTTGCAGACCGGGTCAGCCGTTAAGCGGCGCCTCTCAACCGATTGCTACAATCTCAGCGCCGTTCGCGCCTGCCCGCACCTCGTCGCCGACGGACTTTCCCATCAAGCCCTGCGCCAAGGGTGACACGTAAGACAGCGTACCCTGGGCGGGTTCGGCCTCGTCTTCGCCGACAATGCGGTAGCGCTGCTTGCGGCCGTCGCTGCGCACGATTTCAACGTTGCTGCCGAAATGGACGCGGCCATCTCGCGGCGGCGCGGGTTGCACCTCAGCGGATGCGCGCCGCGCGGTCCAATAGCGGAGATCGCGCGCCACCCTCTGGAGTTCACCGCGATCAGCACTCGTTTGCGCGTCCGCATAGGCCTTGGCGAATTTCTCAACTTCCGCCTCGATCACAGCCAGGCCTTCCGCCGTCACAAGGTTGGCATGGGGCGATATCAGCCGGTCGGGCAATTCTTCAACGCCCTCGCCGCCGTCGTCGTCTTTGACAAATGCTCTGCTCATGCAAGCAAACTAGCCGGGCTTGACGGGACGCACAAAGAAAAACCGCCCCAACCTTAAGGGCTGGGGCGGTTTTCAAGTAGGTGAGAGCCTCAAACCTTACTTCTTCTCAGGCGCCTTGGCCGGAGCCTTGCCATCAGTCGAGCCGGTGGTCACCGTCGGCGGAACGCCTGGGCCACTGGTCGGCAGGTTCTTCATCTGTTCGGCCTTGAACTTCTCAGCCATCTGCTGCTGGCGTTCACGGATCTGCTTCATCAGCGAACCGCGGGCCTTAGCATACTCGGCGTTATCGACAGGCTTGCCAGCGGCAGCTTCGACATAGCCGTCAAGCGGAACCGGGAAGGCAACCGGCTGGGCTGCCGCGTTCATGGCGAGAACCATGATGCCGCCGCCTGCCGCCATTTGATCAGTGATGTCCTTGGTGGCTTCGACTTCAGCGGTGCAGCCGGCTGGGTGGCACAGCGAATACTTGAGTTCGATCGGCTTCAAGGTCTTTTCGTCGATCTTTTCGTTCTTCGCAACGGCAGCCCACTGTTCCTTGCTGTAGACAGCAGCGCGAATGCCTGGCGGGATCGCCATGCCCAGCGGAACCATGATCATAAACGACTGCTTGTCCTGCCCTTCGATCTGGCGGATCGCAGCCGAGACGAGCACCATGCCGGTGTTGCCATCGAGACGTTCATGGTGGGTCAGGCAGAGGTTCTTCTCTTCCTTGACGTCCTTGCCGTCCTTATCCTTCTTGACCAGCGGAGCCT
Source organism: Hyphomicrobium sp. (assembly GCA_013141015.1). Lineage (GTDB taxonomy): Bacteria > Pseudomonadota > Alphaproteobacteria > Rhizobiales > Hyphomicrobiaceae > Hyphomicrobium_B. Next base: position 64,888 of record JABFRT010000013.1, read on the forward strand.
TTTCGCAAAGCTTGACCCAAGCGCTCTTAGAGGCGGCATCGGCCGTCGGCGAGGGCTGAGCGGCGCCACCAGCAGCAGGTGCTGCTGCGGCTGCCGGTGCTGCTGGTGCTGCGGGCTTCGCGGCCGGTGCAGCGGCGGCAGGCTTTGCCTGAATCTGAACTTCCTTTTCGGCGGCCTTCTGGGCCAAAGCCGGACTTGCCAACATCAGCGCGGTAATGGCCGCAGCCGACGCCAGTGCCTTGCCACCATCACGGAAAACATGGTTTCTCATGAACCTAAAAATCCTCGTGTTTGCGAGCCGGCTGTGCCAGCTCTGCCCCTCTCAACGCCGCGCGTATCGCGCCCGTGTCCGGGCGCCCCTGGCGCCGTTCCGATGCGCGAGTAAGGCTCGGATTGCGGCAATCCCGTGACCGGTTCTCACCAGATTTGGGGGCATCCGCGGGGCTGGGCTTGAACGTTGCAACCGCGCCACTGCGACAAGCTGTTCGAGTTGGAGTGTCAGTCCCATCGCCGCCGCTGCCCCGGCATAGCCGCACCTAAGCCATACACCAGCTTTTCAGGCGTGATAACAATGGCCTCAGCCGGTTCAGGTGAGTCTGTCACGACACCGCCCCGGAACGTGTCCGTCGTTGGGAGCCGCCTATGCACTGCCGCTGGAGTGGGTTGAAATGGGCCGTTGCCGCATTGGCGGGACTGTCGGTCTCAACACACGCGGCACCGCGGCCATCAATTGCGCTGCACGGCACGCCAGCTTTGGCTGATGACTTTTCAGCTCTGCCCTACGTCAGCGAAAAATCCGTCAAAGGCGGGCGCGTCACGCTTGGTGTTGTCAGCTCGTTCGACAGCCTCAATCCCCTGATTGTCATGGGCAGTGCTGTTGCAGGTGTGCGTGAATTCACGGTCGAGAGCTTGATGGCGCGCGGACTTGATGAACCGTTTACGCTTTATGGTTTGCTGGCCGAGACCATCGACGTTGCAGATGACGGGTTGTCGGTGACGTTTCAGCTTAACGCCAAGGCGGCGTTTTCTGATCGCAAGCCTGTGACGCCGGATGATGTGATCACCTCGTTCGAACTTTTAAAAACCAAAGGCCGCCCCAACCACCGCACCTATTTTTCCAAAGTCACGAAGGCTGAGAAGTCCGGCGAGCGTGCCGTGCGGTTCACGTTCCAAGATGCGAACGACCGCGAGTTGCCGCTGATCCTTGGGCTGATGCCAATCGTTGCCAAGCACGCCACCGATGGCGAAACGTTCGACAAGACCTCCATGAAGCCGCTGACCGGATCGGGGCCCTACACGGTCTCCCGCGTCGATGCCGGGCGCTCACTCTCCTATATGCGTGATGACAATTACTGGGGCCGCGATCTGCCGGTCAATCGCGGACGCTTCAACTTCGATGAAATCCGCTTTGACTATTTCCGCGATGGCTCGGTGATGCTTGAAGCTTTCAAGAGCGGCATGATCGATCTGCGTCTGGAAGAGGACCCGAGCAGTTGGGCCAACCGCTATGATTTTGACGCCGTTCGCGATGGCCGCGTCTTGAAAAAGGAATTCGAGATCGGGCTGCCAGCCGGAATGACGGCGCTGGTGTTCAATACACGCCGCAACGTATTTTCAGATTCCCGCGTGCGCCGGGCTCTGATCACATTGTTTGATTTCGAGAGCATCAACCGCACGCTGTTCAGTGGCCTATTCAAGCGCACGCAAAGCTATTTCGAGCGCTCGTACTTGTCGTCCGCCGGCAAGGCTGCCAGCGAAAGCGAACGCGCGCTGCTTGCCCCCTTTCCAGGCGCGGTGCGCGAAGAATTTTTCGACGGCACCTTTGCGTTCCCCGTATCCGATGGAAGCGGCCAGAACCGCGCCAATCAGAAGGTGGCTTTCGAGTTACTGAAGCAGGCCGGATACGTTTTGCGTGGCGGCCGGCTGGTCCATGAACAGACGGCGCAACCCCTCTCCTTTGAGATTCTGGCAACCGACAGTTCGCAGGAAAAGATCCTGCTCACCTTTGTGCGCGGACTGGAGCCGCTCGGCATCTCAGCCCGCGTCCGCCTGGTCGATAGCAGTCTTTATCAGCGCCGCCTCTCGTCCTTCGACTTCGACATGATCCAGAACACCTGGGCATCGTCGTTGTCACCGGGCAACGAACAGCTGTTCCGCTGGTCTGCTTCCACCGCCAAGTCGAAAGGCTCGTACAATTTCGCCGGCGTCGAAAATCCGGCTGCCGACGCGATGATCAACGCCATGCTGAAGGCCACCAGCAAGGATAACTTCATCTCCGCCGTGCGCGCGCTTGATCGGGTGTTGCTGTCGGGCGATTATGCCATTCCGCTGTTTCATGTACCGCGTCAGTGGGTCGCCCATTGGGCGCGGCTGAAACAACCTGAAAAGACGCCCGTGTTCGGCTATGCCCTCGACACATGGTGGATCGAGGATCCGAAATGATGGCTGATAACAATGTCTGAGACGGGAATTTCTAACACGGGCCGCGCCTTCAACATGGCGCAATATTGCATTGCCCGGTCAGCCGCCGTGACACCGTCGAAGATTGCGCTACAGGTTTTCAACACGCCGGACGCGCTGCACCCAGTTGAGGAATGGACCTTCAAGGATATCGAAGGCGCGGTGCTGCAATTGGCGCACGCACTGGGCGCCATGGGACTAAATCGCGGCGACCGCGTCGCCATAAGGCTTGGCAATTCCAGCCGCTCGGCGCTGTTGTTTTTCGCCTGCATCGCCGGCGGTTTCATCGCGCTGCCCTTGTCGGATCAATTGACCGATGGCGAATTGCGCACGTTGCTTGACGACAGCGGTGCCAGCCTGATCGCCACATCAGTCGCGCTGTCCGATGCCGCCGTGCCGCCGGGCGTGCGCGTGCTTAGCGCTGACGGCGTCGAGCGCATGTTCTGCGAAACGAACGGCACTGGATCCAGCGCGCCTGCGGCCTACGCCGGTACTTGCGCCGAAGATCCGGCCTACTTGATCTACACGTCGGGCACAACAGCCCGGCCAAAGGGCGTGCTGCATGCGCACCGGGTCGCTGAAGGGCGCGCGCCCACCTATCAGGGCTGGTATGGCATCAGGCATGATGATCGCGTGCTGCACGCAGGCGCTTTCAACTGGACCTATACACTCGGCACTGGCCTCATCGACCCGTGGGCCAATGGCGCGACAAGTTTGATATATACCGGCACGAAAACACCAGACGTCTGGCCGCAACTGATTAGCAAAACCGGCGCCACGCTGTTTGCCGCCGTACCGAGCTTATTCCGTCAGATTCTCAAATATGCGCCCCCCGGCCCGCTTGATCTTGGCACACTCCGCCACGGTTTGATCGCCGGCGAGCGCCCGCCGGAAGATCTGTTTGATGCCTGGCAGCAACGCACGGGCACGCCGCTTTTTGAAGCGCTCGGCATGAGCGAGATTTCAACCTACGTATCGACAAGCCCCGCGACGCCGCGCAAGCCCGGCACCACAGGTAAGCCGCAGCCAGGCCGCCGTGTGGCGATTCTTCCGATTGAAGACGGCACCGAGCCAATGCCACCCGGCACCGAAGGCGTGATCGCCGTACATCGCTCAGACCCCGGGTTGATGTTGCGTTATTGGAACCGGCCCGACGAAGATCGCGAGGTCACGCGTGGCGAATGGTTCATCGGCGGCGATATCGGCATCATCGACGAAGATGGCTATCTGACCCACATCGGGCGGGCCAACGACGTAATGAATGCATTTGGCTACCGCGTCGCGCCCCAGGAGGTCGAGGCCGTGCTTGCGCTTTATCCCGGTGTTGCCGAAGTCGCCTGCACCGAAATTCCCGCCGGCAATGACATTTCGATCATCGCCGGGTTTATCGTTGCAGCACCCGGTGCGGCGCTTGACGCGGGCGCGGTCAAAACGTTCGCGGCCAGCCAATTGGCCGCCTACAAAGTGCCGCGCGAAATTTACTTCGTCGATCACCTGCCGCGCACGGCCAACGGCAAGGTCAAACGCAGCGCACTGCGGCCACAAGCGGCCGGTTAGTTGAACAGCAAATCGAACAGCGTCTTGGGCTTTGGTTGCGGCTTTGACGCGCGCCGTTCGCGAGGCTCCGCGCGTGGCTGCCCCATCGGCTGGTCCCACGGCGCCCACGCGGCCGGTTTTGGCGCGCCCTGGGTATAACGCTTCGCCACAGGCACCGCAGCCACTGGCACATCCGGCTTCAGAGAGCGCACGGCAAATTCATCGGTCACGCCATCGACGCTGGCGATCTGCACGCGATCTTCATCCCATGTCCACGTCGCAACGCGTGCGCCCTGGCGGTGCGGCTGGATCGCCAGCACGCGGCCGTTCTCGATATCGATGATGGCCGCCAGTTCCGTATCTTCCGGCCCGCCCTTGCCCGGCACCTTTCCACCTGCAAACCGCAACACGCCATAGCCCTTGTGCGGCGGTTCTTTCAGTTCCCAGGCGAGCAGCTTCGGCTTGCCGTCACCGATCATTTCCAACGGAATGCGCAGGTCTGGATAGTCGGCGCTGGTTGCATAAAATGATGTACCGCGCGCCAGCACTTTCCATTTGCCGATGCCGAGCCCGGCGGCTTCGCGTTCGTCCGTGATGCTGGCAGCGGCGCCCAGGCGCTTCAATCCTTCGGACGCCAAGCGCCAGCCGGGGTTGAGCGCGAGCGCCTTCTGGTAATCTTGGACCGCGGCATCCGCCTGCCCGCGCGCTTCGCCCAGTTCGCCGCGCGCCCAGATGACTTCCGGCAGGTTGCCGTTTAGCTTTAACGCCGTTTCCATATCGCGCTGCGCGATATCGAGTTGTGTGTTCTGCTTGTAGACAAAAGCCCGGTAGGCAAACGAGATCGCCGCGCGCGGATCGAGTTCGATGGCGCGATTCAAATCGGCGTAAGCATCGTCGAACGCGTCCGCCATGCCGTTGGCGAGGCCGCGCGCCTGAAAGCCTGTGACGGAGCGGGGATCGAGTTCAATCGCGCGGGCAAAATCCTTGATTGCAGAGGCTGTGTTGTTGGCGGCCAGATACGCGTATCCGCGCACCACGTAAATCTCGGCATTGTTGACGTCGAACGCGACGGCGCGCGACAGATCTTCAATCGCTTCGTCATTCTGGCCGACGCTGAGGCGCGCTTCGGCCCGGTTGCGATAGGCAGATGCAAAGCGCGCATCGGCATTCACCGCACGCGAGAAGTCTCTGATGGCGGCGTGCGGTTTGCCGGTTGCCAAGTGGGCGATGCCGCGCCCCGACAACGGCGGCGCACTCGACGGCATCAGTTCAATAGCCTTCGTGAAATCGGCGATTGCGGGGCCCGGTTGATTGAGTTTGACGCGGGCGTTGGCGCGGTTTGAATAGGCCGCTGCATATCCAGGCGCCAGCAGAATCGCGCGGTCGAAATCTTTCAGCGCCTCAGCTGGCTGGCCCAGCGCCACCAGCAGATTGCCGCGATTGTTATAGGCAGCCGGATACTCGGCAAAAATCTGCACCGCGCGATTATAATCCTCAATCGCAAGCTTCGGCTGGCCGGCGCGCACATAAGCAACCGCGCGATCGTTCAGAATGGCGGCGCGGCGGTCGTTGGCGAGACCGGTGTCTTTCAGGGCCTCGGTATAATCGGCGATGGCTTGTGCCGGGTTACCGCGTACCAGCTGCTGGGCTGCCTCCTCGGCCTTGCTTGCAGGAGGCGCCGTTTCGCCAGCGTGCGCGCGGTCAACACCGCTCGTTGTGTCAAGCGCTGACGCAAGTGACATGGCCAGAGCGAAGGCCAACAGTGATGGAGCATGAGCGCGCATCGTCTCAGTCAACCTTCCCGATTAGGCGAGTCAGCGGTAGCCGCCCATTATGGCGCGTCGGCGGCGGGAAATGAAGGCGGAACGCACGCAAACGCATAATGCCGCCAGCCAAACAGCAAAACGCCCCGGCTTTGAGGGCCGGGGCGTTTGGAAAATCGAATGTTTGAAGCGTGCGCTCAGGCCTGAGCGGCAGCGACGGCTTCGGCGTGGCGGGCCTTGTCGTCAGCACCCTTGACCGATGTATCGCGATCAACCAGTTCGATGACTGCGCGCGGCGACGCATCGCCGTAGCGATAGCCGGCCTTCAACACGCGGCAGTATCCGCCAGCGCGGTTCTTGTAGCGCGGTCCGAGAACGTCGAACAACTTCTTGACCATGTCTTCGTCGCGCAGACGCGCAATCGCCAACCGGCGCGAGTTGAGGTCGCCGCGCTTGGCGAGCGTGATGTACTTGTCAACCACGCGCTTCAGGTCTTTCGCCTTCGGCAGGGTGGTGATGATCTGTTCGTGCTTGATCAGCGCAGCCGCCATGTTCGAGAACATTGCCTGGCGGTGCCCAACGTGGCGGCCAAAACGGCGGCCCATCTTTCCGTGACGCATTTTCTTCATCCTTACATTGTGGGCCGCGGACTATTCCGGGCACTGTGGTGACTGCCGGGCATTTAGCCTTGCAGTTGGCGCGGGAGGTTCTATGGCCTCACCTTCGCCACTTCTCATTTGCGCCCGGCGGCTCTCGTGTTCAGAGAGCCGGCCGCCGGGCGCGGCAGAAACTCCACGAATTTTGTGGAGTATTGCTTCAGCGGCCAAGGACCGCCGGCGCTGAGCGCCGCCCCCGCGGAGGGCCCGCGCGCTACGAATTGCATATTTCAGCGGACTCGATGCGGCGCGCGGATCAGCCCGCGAGCGACAACTTAGTACTGATCTTCGAACCGCTTGGCGAGTTCGTCGATGTTGTCCGGCGGCCAGTTCGGCACTTCCATGCCGAGATGGAGACCCATCGTCGCCAGAACTTCCTTGATCTCGTTGAGCGACTTGCGGCCGAAGTTCGGCGTGCGCAGCATCTCGGCTTCCGACTTCTGGATCAGGTCGCCGATGTAGACGATGTTGTCGTTCTTCAAGCAATTGGCCGAACGGACCGAGAGTTCAAGTTCGTCGACCTTCTTGAGAAGGGCCGCATTGAACGCGAGTTCCGGGTGGCGCTGTTCTTCCTGCGCCTTCTTTGGCTCTTCGAAGTTGATGAAGACCGCGAGTTGGTCCTGCAGAATGCGGGCGGCAAGCGCCACCGCATCTTCAGCGCGCACCGAACCGTCGGTCTCGACCGTCATCGTCAGCTTGTCGTAATCGAGGATCTGGCCTTCGCGCGTATTCTCGACCTTGTACGACACCTTCTTGACCGGCGAGTACAGGCTGTCGACGGCGATCAAGCCAATCGCTGCGTCTTCGGCGCGATTGCGCTCAGATGCAACGTAGCCCTTGCCCATGTCGGCGGTGAATTCCATGCGGATCGACGCGCCCTGGTCGAGATGGCAGATAACGTGATCGGGGTTGAGCACTTCAACTTCCGACGAGCCTTCGATGTCGCCAGCGCGGACCGGGCCTGCGCCTTCCTTCTTCAGCACCATGCGCTTGACGCCTTCCGAATGGATGCGCAGCGCGATTTCCTTGATGTTGAGGATGATGTTGGTCACGTCCTCGCGGACGCCTGGAACCGACGAGAACTCGTGCAGCACGCCGTCGATCTGCACGGTCTTGATGGCGGCGCCTTGCAGCGACGACAACAGCACGCGGCGCAACGCGTTGCCGAGCGTCATGCCGAAACCGCGTTCCAGCGGCTCAGCGATCACTGTGGCGATGCGCTGCCGGTCACGGCCAGGCTGAATGTCGAGCTTCGACGGTTTGATAAGGTCTTGCCAGTTCTTTTGCAGAACGTTCACCACGGGGGCCTCGTCTCAGTTTGGGCGCGGGTGGGGAGAGCCCGCTGCTCCAGCTACAGGACAGCACTTCAAATGCCAGCACTTGCAAATGCAGAAAGGCGCCACGCAAACATGCGCGGCGCCGGAATTTTAGCGATTAAACGCGGCGGCGCTTGCGCGGACGGCAACCGTTGTGCGGGATCGGCGTGACATCGCGGATCGAGGTGATCTGCAGGCCGATCGACTGAAGCGCACGAAGGGCTGACTCGCGGCCGGAACCCGGACCCGTGACTTCAACTTCGAGGATCTTCATGCCGTGATCCATCGCCTTCTTGCCGGCATCTTCCGCTGCCATCTGTGCGGCATACGGCGTTGACTTGCGCGAGCCTTTGAAGCCCTTTGTGCCCGATGACGACCAGGCAATCGTGTTGCCCTGCGCATCGGTGATGGTGATCATTGTGTTATTGAACGACGCGTTGACGTGCGCGACGCCCGACGTGATGTTCTTCTTCTCGCGCTTTTTAACTTTGCCGCCGCGCCCAGCAGCCGTTGCTTCCTTGGCCATCGTGTCCGTGCTCCTCGCCCCTATGCCGGGGGCCTAAACAAATGCCCAGTCGTTCTGGGACGAAATCCAACTGCGGCCGCAAGCGATTGCGCGCCGCCGAAAATCTTATTGCAGCGACTACTTGGTCGCCTTCTTCTTGCCGGCGATCGCGACGGCCTTGCCCTTGCGGGTGCGCGCGTTCGTGTGGGTGCGCTGACCGCGAACGGGCAGACCCTTACGGTGACGAAGCCCACGGTAGCAGCCAAGATCCATCAAGCGCTTGATGTTCTGCTGCACTTCGCGGCGAAGATCGCCCTCAACCGTGTAGTCCTTGTCGATCGCTTCGCGAATCTGCAGGACTTCAGCGTCGGACAACTGGTTGACGCGGCGTTCAGCCGGGATACCGACCTTTTCGCAAATTTCCTTCGCGAATTTCGGACCGATGCCGTGGATGTACTGCAGCGCAATGATGGTGCGCTTTGCCGTTGGGATATTGACGCCTGCGATGCGGGCCACGATCGTCTCCTGCGAGTAGGTTCTGCGAATTGCTGTGGTCTAAATTCTGATGTCTTCAAACTGCCGTCTTCAGTCGTCTATCTCGTCACTCTGGCCGGAGCGGGAGCCGCCGCCAGCCAGTAGATAAAAAGCCAAAAGGCACAACGACCGCGAGCCCTGGGCTTGCACCCCGGTCCGGATCAAGTTGAGCTGATCGCCTAGAAAAGTGCGGTGTTGTAGCCCGGCGGTCGCCCCCCGTCAATCAACCCCGTTCTTCTAGCCCGCCCTGATGAGCCCCAGGACATCGTCGATTTGGCGCGTCACGTCAGCGATGGGTGCCATGCCATCAACTGCCTTGAGTAGTCCGTGTGCGAAATAGTAGCCCGTCAGGGGCGACGTCTCGCGGTAATAGGCCATTAACCGGGTCTTTAGGGCGTCTGCGTTGTCGTCCGCCCGCACCGTGCCACCAGCTGCAAGCGTCTCACTGGCGCGCTTTTCGATGCGCGACGCTAAGATTGTATCATCGACTTTCAGCTCGATAACCGTATCCAGATGCAGTCCCTTGGACTTCAAAAGCTGGTCGAGACTTGCTGCCTGCGGCAATGTGCGCGGGAAGCCGTCTAGAATAAAACCCTTCTTGCAGTCCGGCTCTGCGATCCGCTCGGCAATAATGCCGACGACCACATCGTCCGGAACGAGCCCACCGGCGGCCATGATCGCCTTGGCCTTCAGACCAACCGGCGACCCGGCCTTAACCGCGGCCCGGAGCATATCTCCGGTCGACAATTGCGGAATACCGCACTTCTCGGAAATCAGTTGCGATTGCGTACCTTTGCCGGCGCCTGGCGGCCCGAGTAGTATCAGTTTCATCGTTTCGACCCACGTAGCTTGGCTTTTTTGATGAGCCCCTCATATTGTTGAGCGATGAGGTGGCTTTGCACTTGGGCCACAGTATCCATTGTGACGCTCACTGCAATAAGCAGCGACGTGCCACCAAAGTACAGAGGGATGCCAGCATAGGAGGTCAAGATTTCCGGCAGCACGCAAACCACAGCCAGATACAGTGCGCCGACGAGCGTAATGCGGGTCAAAACGTAGTCGATATATTCAGCCGTCTTCTCGCCTGGGCGAATTCCGGGCAGGAACCCGCCATACTTGCGCAGATTGTCGGCGGTTTCTTTCGGATTGATCACGACGGCTGTGTAGAAGAAGGCAAAGAACAAGATCAGCAGCGCATACACCAGCATGTGCATCGGCTGACCACTGCCGAGCGCGGCGACCGCGTTGTTCAGCCACTCAGGGCCCTGGCCGGCAGTGAACTGCGCAACCGTAATCGGCAGCAGCAACAGCGACGAGGCGAAGATCGGCGGGATGACGCCTGACGAGTTGAGCTTCAACGGCAGATGCGAAGCGTCGTCCTGGGTCATGCGATTGCCGACTTGGCGCTTTGGATAGCGCACCAGAAGGCGCCGCTGAGCGCGCTCGAAGAAGACGATAGCCGCAATAACCGCAAGTGCCAGAGCGATGAAGAACACCAGCAATCCGGGCGACAGTGAGCCTGTGCGCGAAAGTTCGAAAAGTTGTACCAGCGCGCCCGGAAGTCCAGCGACGATACCGGCGAAGATGATCAGCGACGTACCGTTGCCGACGCCGCGCTGCGTGATCTGCTCGCCAAGCCACATCAGGAACATGGTGCCCCCGACCAACGTAATAACCGTCGTTGCGCGGAAGAACATGCCTGGATCGGTGACGACCGATCCGGCGTCGTTCTTCGATCCCTCAAGCCCAAGCGCAATGCCGTAGGCCTGCAGGGCCGCGAGGCCGACGGTGCCATAGCGGGTGTATTGATTGATCTGCTTGCGGCCGGCTTCGCCTTCCTTCTTCAAGGCTTCGAGCTTCGGATTGATCGAGCTCATCAGCTGCATGATGATGGACGCGGAAATGTAAGGCATGATGTTCAGCGCAAAAATCGCCAAACGCTCGAGCGCGCCGCCCGAGAACATGTTGAACATGCCGAGGATGCCGCCGGATTGTGACTTGAAGGTCGCGGCGAACGCAGCCGGATTGATACCCGGCAACGGAATGAACGTACCGAGGCGGAAAATGATCAAAGCGCCGAGCGTGAACCACAACCGCTTCTTCAGATCCTCGGCCTTGGAAAAGGCACCAAGGTTCAGGTTAGAAGCAAGCTGCTCTGCAGCGGAAACCATCGTTCGTCTCTCCTGACCGACGCAACCGGCGCTATGCCCGTATGCGGCATCGTACCGGTGCTCGCGGAAGGGTCCGCGACAGCCGGATCAGCGGCAACCGGGGCGCAGCGCCCCAATCTCCGCTTCGGGATTTTTAGGCCTCGGCCTTGGCGGCTGGCTTCTTGTTGCCACCGCTTTTGGCTGCCTTCTTGGCATCCGACTTCTTCTTCTTGGCGACGTCGGCTTCGAGAACCTTGACTTCGATGACGTTGACCGTGCCACCGGCCTTTTCAACCGCAGCCTTAGCCTTGGCTGATGCGTGATTGACCGTGATCGAGATCTTGGACTTCAACTCGCCATCACCGAGGAGACGCAGACCGTCCTTCTCGCGCCGCAAAATCCCAGCTGCAACAAGCGATGCAACGTCGATCGCCTTGCCGCCGTCGAGACGTTTGTCTTCGATGGCCTGCTGCAAAGCGCCAACATTGATCTCGTTGAAATTCTCAGGACGCCACTTGTTGAAGCCGCGCTTTGGCAGACGGCGATGCAATGGCATCTGGCCGCCTTCGAAGCCGCCGATGGCGACACCCGAACGAGCCGACTGGCCTTTACCGCCGCGGCCGCCCATCTTGCCCATACCCGAGCCGATGCCGCGACCGATGCGGACACGGCCCTTGTTGGCGCCTGCGTTGTCTTTAATGCCGTTGAGCCGCATGGGGCTTCGCTCCTTCAATATTGCGCCAGGCGGCTCCCGTCCGGAGAGCCGGCCGCCGGCCGCGACGTATTACTTACCTTCGACGACGCGCACGAGATGCGCGACCTTCTTGAGCATACCCCGCGTAGCGGCCGTGTCTTCCACCGTCGAGACGCGATGCAGTTTGTTGAGGCCAAGGCCGATCAACGTCTGCGTCTGGCGCTCGGGGCGGCGGTTTGCGGAGCGCATCTGCTCCAGCGTGATCGTCTTCTTAGCTGCCATATCGTCACCTCAGAATGGAATGTGAAGACCCAGTCCGGCGTTTTTCAGCCAACCGGGTCCCCAGAAGCTCAAGCCTCCGCGCCAGCATCGATGGCCGAGCCATCGCGGCGGCGGGAAACAATGTCGGAAACTTTCTTGTTGCGGCGAGCTGCGACTGCGCGGGGATTTTCCTGCAGCTTCAGCGCATCGAACGTCGCGCGGACGACGTTATAGGGATTGGTCGAGCCCATCGACTTGGCGACGACGTCATGGACGCCGACCATTTCGAAGACGGCGCGCATGGCGCCGCCAGCGATGATACCCGTACCAGCCGGTGCCGAACGCACAATCACCTTGCCCGAGCCGTGACGGCCGACGGTGTCGTGGTGCAGCGTGCGGGCATCGCGCAACGGAACGCGCAGAAGATTACGCTTGGCGGCTTCCGTCGCCTTGCGGATTGCTTCCGGCACTTCACGCGCCTTGCCGTGACCGAAGCCGACGCGGCCCTTCAGGTCTCCGACAACGACGAGTGCAGCAAAGCCGAAGCGCTTACCGCCCTTGACGACCTTGGCGACGCGATTGATGTGCACCAGCTTGTCGGTGAACTCGCTATCGCGCTCCTCACGGTCACGACCGCGTTCTCTCTGAGGTCCACGTGCCACGATTTATCCTCTCAGGGTCTAGAAATTGAGTCCGCCCTCACGGGCGGCGTCAGCGAGCGCTTTGACGCGCCCATGAAACAGAAACTGGCCGCGGTCGAAAACCACGTCCTTGATGCCAGCCTTGACGGCACGCTCGGCGACGAGACGGCCAACAGCAGCTGCGGCGGCCTTGTCGGCGCCGGTCTTCAAGGACCCTTTCAGGTCTTTTTCCAGGGTCGAAGCGGCGGCAACGGTGACGCCCTTCACATCGTCGATCACCTGAGCATAGATATGCTCGGACGACCGGTGAATGGACAGCCGCGGACGGCCGCTCGCATTCTTCTTCAGAGTGCGGCGAACCCGCGCTTTGCGCTTCGCAGTCTTTTGATTGGTGGTGGCCATCGCTGCCGTCCTTATTTCTTCTTGCCTTCCTTGCGGAAGATGTATTCGCCTTTATAGCGCACGCCCTTGCCCTGATAGGGTTCCGGCTTGCGTGAAGCTCTGATTTCAGCCGCGACCTGACCGACCGCCTGCTTGTCGATGCCCGAAACGGAAACCTGATCCTGCTTCGCGCCGCCAACCTTGACCTCGACACCTGCCGGGATCGTCAGCACAACGTCGTGGCTGTAGCCGACCGAAAGCGTCAGCTGATCCTTGCCCTTCATGGCGGCTTTGAAACCGACGCCGTGAATTTCCAAATCGTGCTGATAGCCCTTGGTCACGCCTTCGATCAGGTTAGCGATCTGTGTGCGTGACATGCCCCACTGGGAGCGCGAGGTCTTGTCATCTGCAATCAGATTGACTTCGACACCGTCAGCCGTCTTTTCGACTTTGAGAATTTCAGGAACGACAAAAGACAATTCGCCCTTCGGGCCCTTCATCTTCACCGTCTGGCCAGCAACCGTCGCCGTCACACCTGACGGAACTGGGACTGGCTTTTTACCGATGCGCGACATGGTTTTTAAAAACCTCTTTTATACCGGCCGGGCTCATTCAAGAACGGACCGGGCCTTTCGCGATTAGAAGATGTTGCAGATAACTTCGCCGCCGACATTGGCTTCGCGCGCCTTGCTGTCCGACATAACGCCCTTCGGCGTAGACAGAATGGCGACGCCGAGACCGTTGGCGACAGTCGGGATATCTTTCACAGGTGAATACACGCGGCGGCCTGGCTTGGAGACGCGTTGAATCTCCTTGATGGCCGGCTGACCGTTGTAATACTTGAGCTCGATTTCGAACTGAGGGTGTTCGCCCTTCATTTCGACGCGGGTGTAGCCGCGGATGTAACCTTCATCCGTCAACACGTCGAGGACGCGGGCGCGCAGGTTCGACGCGGGCGTCGCAACTTTCGGCCGGCGGCGCATCTGCGCGTTACGGATACGTGTGAGCATATCGCCCAATGGATCGTTCATTGCCATGTGCGTGTGCTCCTACCAGCTCGACTTCGTCATGCCCGGGATGCGGCCCTGGCTCGCGAGTTCGCGGAGCTGGTTGCGGCACATACGGAGCTTGCGGTAGTTGCCGCGCGGGCGGCCGGTGATTTCACAACGGTTGCGGATGCGCACCTTCGAGCCGTTGCGCGGCATCTCGGCGAGCTTCAGCTGAGCAGCAAAACGCTCTTCCGGCGTTTTCTTGCGGTCCTTGGCGAGCGCCTTAAGGCGCTTACGCTTCGGGGCCTGCTGATCAACCATCCGGCGGCGGCGGTTGTTCTTTTCAATCGAACTGGTCTTAGCCATTTAGTCTCCTCCAAAGGCCTTTCGGGTCTTGCGACGGGCAACGCCCGAGGTCCTCTAGCTGCGGAATGGGAAGTTGAAATTCTTCAAGAGTTCACGGGCTTCGTCGTCCGTGGGTGCCGAGGTGCAGACGATGACGTCCATACCCAGCACATTGTCGACCTTGTCGTAATCGATTTCAGGGAACACCAAGTGTTCTTTGAGACCGGTTGCGTAGTTGCCGCGGCCGTCAAAGCTCTTGGGGTTGAGGCCCCGGAAGTCCTTGACGCGTGGCAGCGCGATCGTCACCAGACGATCGAGGAATTCGTACATCCGGTCGCCGCGCAGCGTGACCTTGGCGCCAATCGCCATGCCTTCGCGCAGCTTATAGACGGCGATAGCTTTGCGCGACCGCGTGATCACCGGCTTCTGACCGGCGATAAGCGCCAGATCGAGAGCGGCTGTATCAACCTTCTTGCGGTCGTTGACACCTTCGCCGACGCCCATGTTGATCACGATCTTTTGGATCTTCGGGATCATCATCACGTTGGCGTAGCCGAACTTCTTCATCATCGCATCGCGCACGACTTTCTCGTAATGCGTTTTCATGCGTGGCTTGTAGTCAGCCGGACGCGGCTTGGCCGGGCCTGAAGGCGCAGCAGCTGCGGCCTTCTTGGCGGCGGCCTTCGCGGCCTTTTCAGCGCCCTTAGCGGCGGCGGCGTCGGGCTTTCCGCCCTTTGCTGCTGGTTTGTCTTTCTCAGCCATGACTTAGTTCTTCTCCGGGATCTGCTCGCCTGAGCGCTTTGCGATGCGGACCTTCTTGCCATCGGCAAGAATTTTGAAACCTACGCGTGACGGCTTGCCATCTTTGGGATCTTCGATGGCCAGGTTCGACAACTGGATCGGACCTTCCTTCGAGATAATGCCGCCTTCCTGGGCCTGCGTCTGACGCTGGTGCCGGCGGACCATGTTGATGCCGCGGACGAGCGCGCGATTTTCTTTCGGGCGGACTTCGATAACTTCGCCGCGCTTGCCCTTGTCACGGCCAGCGAGCACGACGACAGCGTCGCCCTTCTTGATCTTAAACGACGCCATTACAGCACCTCCGGCGCAAGCGAGACGATCTTCATGTGGTTGCGGGCGCGCAGTTCGCGGGTCACCGGTCCGAAGATACGCGTGCCGATCGGTTCGCCGTTGGCGTTGATCAGAACGGCAGCATTGCGGTCGAAGCGGATCAGCGAACCGTCAGCGCGGCGAACGCCCTTGGCGACGCGAACGATCACGGCCTTCATGACCTGACCCTTCTTTACGCGGCCCTTGGGGATAGCCTCCTTGACGGAGATGACGATGGTATCGCCCACGGTTGCATAGCGGCGCTTGGAACCACCAAGCACCTTGATGCACTGGACGCGGCGCGCGCCAGAATTGTCGGCGACGTCGAGATTGCTCTCCACCTGGATCATCGCGTCATTCCTTCTCTTGAAGCTACCGGGACTTAACCGGGCAGCCTATTTCTATGGGCCCTTTTCGCTCGCGGGGTCTTGGGAAATTTCCCAACGCTCCGACGGCTTGGAGGACGTTTTGACTTCTATCGCTTCGCAATCAACGTCAATAGGCAATCGCGGCAGGCTAACGCGGCATAAAGGGGTTAACCCTTGGCCGACGCCAGCGCCACCCAACGCTTATTCTTCGAAATCGGCGCGGTTTCCTCGATGGACACTAGGTCGCCGACCTTGAATGTGTTCTTCTCGTCGTGTGCGTGGTACTTCTTGGTACGGCGCACAGTCTTCTTCAAAAGCGGGTGGGTATACCGGCGTTCGACGGAAACGACAATGGTCTTGTCATTCTTGTCGGATACCACAACACCCTGCAGGACGCGCTTCGGCATTAGCTCAAATCTCCCTCAAGCGCCCTTCTTGGCGCTACCGGCGCGCTTGACGCGTGCCGCTGTTTTGACGCGCGCGATATCCCGGCGCAAAACCCGGATCCGCGCTGTGTTCTCAAGCTGACCTGACGCCCTCTGGAAGCGCAGATTGAACTGCTCCTTCTTGAGCTTCACCAGCTGGTCGTCGAGCTGATCCAGCGACATGTCGCTAAAACCGCTTGTCATGATGTCCTCGCCTCACGTCTCTAATGCGCGCCGCTTGCCTTAAGCGATGCGCGAAACAACCTTGCACTTGATCGGAAGTTTTGCAGCGCCGAGCTGCAAGGCTTCCTTGGCGATCTGGGGGTTGACACCGCCCAGTTCGAAAATGATGCGGCCCGGCTTGACGCGAGCAACCCACAATTCGATGCCGCCCTTACCAGAGCCCATGCGGACTTCGGCCGGCTTCTTGGTCACCGGAATGTCCGGGAACACGCGGGTCCACATACGCCCCGCGCGCTTGGTATGACGCGCGATGGCACGGCGTGCGGCTTCGATCTGGCGTGCCGTCAGACGCTCCGGCTGCAAGGCTTTGAGGCCAATTTCGCCGTACGTCAGCGTCGTGCCACCCTTGGCATTGCCGTGGATGCGGCCCTTGAAGGCTTTGCGGAACTTAGTCCGTTTCGGTTGCAGCATTGTCTCTTCGCCTCGAAATCTTTAAGCGCCGGATGACCAGCGCCAGTCTTGTATGTCAGCGCTCGTTAAGCGTCGGAGCTAGGTGCCGGCGTATCGCCGCCGCCAGCAGCGCCACCGGCACCGCCGCCTGCACCACCACGGCCACCGCCGCCGCCACGTCCGCCACGGCCACCGCGGCGTTCACGGCGATCGCCGCCGTCACGGTCTTCACGGCGCGGACGCGGTCCGCCACTTTCCTGCATTTCAGCGTTCTTGCGTTCAGCGGCCATCGGATCGTGCTCGATGATTTCGCCCTTGAACACCCAGACCTTGATGCCGATGATGCCATAGGCGGTCACAGCCTTGCCGTAACCAAAATCGATGTCGGCACGCAGCGTATGCAGCGGCACGCGGCCTTCACGATACCATTCGGTACGTGCGATTTCAGCGCCACCCAAACGGCCGGCGACGTTGATACGGATGCCGACCGCACCAAGCCGGAGCGCCGACTGAACCGAGCGCTTCATGGCGCGGCGGAACGCAACGCGGCGTTCAAGCTGCTGGGCAATCGATTCAGCGATCAGCGTCGCGTCGATTTCCGGCTTGCGGATTTCGACCATGTTCAAGTGCACTTCCGACGAGGTCAGACGCGCGAGCTCCGAACGGATCCGTTCGATCTTCTCGCCCTTCTTGCCGATCAGAATGCCCGGGCGTGCGGTGTGAACCGTGACGCGGCACTTCTTGTGCGGACGCTCAATGATAACCTTCGAGATGCCGCCTTCGCGCTGATCTTTCATGATGTGGGCGCGGATGGCGCGGTCTTCATGAAGCAGCTTGCCGTATTCGTGGCGGGCTGCGAACCAGCGGCTGTCCCAGGTGCGGTTGATGCCGACGCGAAGGCCAACGGGATTGACTTTTTGACCCATACTACTTGGCCTCCTTCTTAGCAGCGGTTTTCGCTGCCGGCTTTTTTGCAGCCCCAGCCTTAGGCGACTTGGCCTTTTCAGCCTCGTCTTCTTCAACCTGGCGCACGACGACTGTCAGCTGCGAGAAGGGCTTCAAGATCTGCGAGCCACGGCCGCGGCCGCGTGCATGGAAGCGCTTCAGCGTCAGGTTCTTGCCGACGTAAGCTTCGGCGACAACGAGTTCGTTGACGTCGAGGTTGTGATTGTTTTCAGCGTTCGCGACCGCGCTCATCACGCACTTGGCGACATCGCCAGCAATGCGTTTGGTGCTGAATTCGAGTTCGGCCAGCGCCTTCTCGACCTTCTTGCCGCGGATCATCGTGGCGACGAGGTTCAGCTTTTGCGGCGAAATCCTCAGGGATTTCGCGACCGCTTGCGCCTCGGTGTTAGCCAGGCGCCGCTCGTGACTTGGCTTGCCCATTATTTCTTCACCGATTTCTTGTCGCCGCCATGCCCCGTGAAGAGGCGCGTTGGCGAGAATTCCCCGAACTTGTGGCCGATCATGTCTTCGGTCACAGCGACCGGAACGTGCTTCTTGCCGTTATGAACGCCGAACGTAAGTCCGACAAACTGCGGCAGGATCGTTGAGCGGCGGCTCCAGATCTTGATGACCTCGCTGCGCCCCGAAGAACGCGACTTTTCCGCCTTCTTCAGGATGTAGCCGTCAACAAACGGACCTTTCCAGACTGAACGTGTCAAAGTGCGTCTCCTTTAGCTCGCTCTTACTTCGCCTTCTGGCGTGCGCGAACGATATATTTCGATGTGACCTTGTTCTTGCGAGTCTTGTAGCCCTTGGTCGGCTTGCCCCACGGCGTCGCCCAGTGCTTACCACCCTTGGTACGGCCACCGTTCGGGTGGTCAACCGGGTTCATAGCAATCGAGCGGACCGTCGGACGCTTGCCCATCCAGCGGGTGCGTCCGGCTTTGCCGGTCACGGCGTTCATGTGATCGGGGTTCGAAACGGCGCCAACCGTTGCCATGCAATCTGCCGGCACCTTGCGCGTTTCGCCCGAATTCAACTTCAACACGGCGTAGCCAGCATCGCGGCCAACCAGCTGAACGAAGGCGCCTGCCGAGCGGGCCATCTGGCCGCCCTTGCCGGGCTTCATTTCAACGTTGTGCACGATCGTGCCAACCGGCATGGCCGAGAGCGGCATGCAGTTGCCCGGCTTGACGTCCACCTTGGCGCCCGAGACGACGCTATCGCCAACGGCCAAGCGCTGCGGCGCCAGGATGTAGGACAGCGTGCCATCTTCGTATTTGACGAGCGCGATGAAGGAAGTGCGGTTTGGATCGTATTCCAAACGCTCGACCTTGGCGGGTGAGTCAAACTTACGGCGCTTGAAATCGATCTTGCGGTAAGCCTGCTTGTGGCCGCCGCCGATGTGACGCGACGTGATGCGTCCATCGCTGTTGCGGCCGCCGGTCTTGTTCTTGCCTTCGACAAGCGACTTGACGGGGCCGCCCTTCCACAGGCCGGACCGGTCGACGATGACCAAGTGCCGGAGACCGGGCGAGGTCGGACTGAATGTTTTAAGCGCCATAGTGCCCTACTCCTTAGAGACCGGTCGTCACGTCGATGGAATGTCCATCTTCGAGTGTCACGACTGCCCTCTTGGTATCGCTCAGCACGGCGATGATGCCGCGGAACGCTCGTTTCTTGCCCTTGCGGACGATGGTATTGACGGCTTTGACCTTGACCTTGAACAGGCTTTCGATCGCGTCCTTGATTTCCGTCTTCGTTGCGTCAGGCTTGACCTTGAAGATCACCTGATTGTGCTCGGAAGCGAGGGTCGCCTTTTCAGTGATGACCGGCGAGACGATCACGTCATATGCTGAACGTTTGCTCATTTGAAGCGCGCCTCCAGCGCCGCAACGGCAGCCTTCGTCAGCACCAGCTTCTTACGACGCAGAATGTCGTAGACGTTGATACCCTGAATCGGCAGCACGTCGATATTAGGGATGTTGCGGGCGGCCCGGGCGAATGCCGGTTCCAGTTCCGCGCCATCGATGATGAGCACGTTGTTCCAGGCGAGCTTGGCGAACTGCGACTTCAGCTGACCCGTCTTGCCTTCAGCGGACGATGCCTTGTCGAGCACAACGATCTCGCCGGCCTTGGCTTTCGCCGAGAGCGCATGACGAAGAGCGAGTGCACGTACTTTCTTTGGCATGTCGATGGCGTGCGAGCGCGGCTTCGGCCCGAAAGCCTTGCCGCCACCGCGGAACTGCGGCGCAGACTTGTCACCGTGACGCGCGCCGCCGGTTCCCTTCTGCTTGTACATCTTCTTACCCGTAACCGCGACTTCCGAGCGGTCCTGGGCGTGATGCGTGCCGGCCATGCGCTTCAAGGTTTGATAGCGCACCATGCGGTGGATCAGGTCGTTGCGGACCTCAAGACCGAAAATGGCGTCGGCGAGTTCGATATCACCGGCAGAGCCGGCATCGAGCGTTGTGACAGACGTTTTCATCACGCGCTCTCCTTCTTGGTTTCAGCGCGCGGCTTGAAAGCGCCCGGCTTCGGCGTGTCTTTGTGGGCGGCTTTCTTCACCGCGTCACGCACAACAACCCAACCGCCCTTGGAACCTGGAACCGCACCGCGGATCATGACGAGGCCGCGATCCTTGTCGATCTTAGCGACGACCAGGTTCTGGGTGGTGATGCGATCATCACCCATGTGGCCGGCCATCTTCTTGCCTTTGAACACCTTGCCGGGATCCTGACGCTGGCCGGTCGAACCGTGCGAGCGATGCGAGACCGAGACGCCGTGCGTGGCGCGAAGACCGCCGAAGTTCCAGCGCTTCATGGCGCCCTGGAAACCCTTACCCTGCGAGGTGCCGGTCACATCGACGAACTGGCCCGGAACGAAGTGGTCTGCCGTAATTTCGGCGCCGACTTCGATCAGGTTATCCGGCGAGACGCGGAACTCAGCGAGTTTGCGCTTCGGTTCGACTTCGGCTTTCGCGAAGTTGCCACGGTCAGCCTTGGTCAGGCGCGAAACTTTGCGCGTGCCGCCGCCGACCTGGATCGCGGTGTAGCCATTCTTTTCAACAGTGCGGTGGCTAAGAACCTGGAGGTTCTCAAGCTTCAACACCGTCACGGGCACGTGCTCCCCGTTATCGGTGAAGATGCGGGTCATACCCACCTTCTGTGCAATCACTCCGGAACGCATCTGCATTCCTTCCTTTTCAATGGGGCCGTACCGGCTCGCGGCATAGGGCCCGAAATTCAATTCTTAGAGTTTGATCTCGACGTCGACACCGGCCGCAAGATCGAGCTTCATCAGAGCATCGACCGTTTGCGGCGTCGGTTGAACGATATCAAGCACGCGCTTGAACGTGCGAATTTCAAACTGCTCGCGGCTCTTCTTGTCGATGTGCGGCGAACGGTTGACGGTGAACTTCTCGATACGCGTCGGCAAGGGAATGGGTCCCCGAACCTCGGCACCGGTGCGCTTTGCCGTGTTCACGATCTCGCGCGTCGAGGCATCAAGAATGCGATGATCGAACGCTTTGAGCCGGATGCGGATATTTTGGCCGTGCATTGGTGTCGCTTTCACTCTAAGGCAAAAAACGAGGGAAGCGCCGAGCGGCGCTTCCCTTTAGTGATAGCTATTCGATGATCTTGGTGACGACGCCAGCGCCGACAGTACGGCCGCCTTCGCGGATCGCGAAGCGGACCTTTTCTTCCATCGCGATCGGCGAGACGAGTTCGACGGTGACCGAGACGTTGTCGCCCGGCATAACCATTTCCGTGCCTTCGGCGAGCTTAACGGTGCCCGTCACGTCGGTGGTGCGGAAGTAGAACTGCGGACGGTAGTTGTTGAAGAACGGCGTGTGACGGCCACCTTCTTCTTTGTTCAAGATGTACGCTTCAGCAGCGAACTTCTTGTGTGGTTTCACAGAGCCCGGCTTGCAGAGAACCTGGCCGCGTTCAACAGCTTCCTTGTCGATGCCGCGGAGCAGGATGCCGACGTTGTCACCAGCTTCACCGCGGTCAAGCAGCTTGCGGAACATTTCGACGCCCGTGCAGACCGACTTCTGGGTGTCGCGGATGCCGACAATTTCGACTTCTTCGCCAACCTTGATCTGGCCGCGTTCAATACGGCCGGTAACAACCGTACCACGGCCCGAGATCGAGAACACGTCTTCGATCGGCATCAGGAACGGCTGATCCACGGCGCGCTCAGGGATCGGGATGAACGTATCGAGCGCTTCATAAAGCCGGATGATGGCTTCGTCAGCCAGCGGGCCCTTTTCGCCGTTGAGCGCCTTGACGGCGGCACCACGGATCACCGGGGTGTCGTCGCCCGGGAAGTTGTACTTCGAGAGAAGTTCGCGAACTTCCATTTCGACGAGGTCGAGCAGTTCTTCGTCTTCAACGATATCGCACTTGTTCAAGAACACGACGATCTTCGGCACGCCAACCTGGCGGGCGAGAAGGATGTGCTCACGGGTCTGCGGCATCGGGCCGTCAACAGCCGACACAACCAGAATCGCGCCGTCCATCTGCGCGGCACCGGTGATCATGTTCTTGACGTAATCGGCGTGGCCTGGGCAGTCGACGTGTGCGTAGTGACGGTTCGGCGTCGCGTATTCAACGTGCGAGGTGGCGATCGTCAAAATCTTGGTCGGGTCGCGGCGGCCCTGGCTTTCGGAAGCCTTGGCGACTTCATCGTAAGCGATCGAAGACGACGTCCACCCACGGTCGTGCGAGACCTTGGTCAGCGCTGCCGTCAACGTGGTCTTGCCGTGGTCAACGTGACCGATCGTTCCGACGTTGCAATGCGGCTTGTTCCGCTCAAACTTCTGCTTGGCCATCGTGGCTCTCCTCAGTCTTCCTAACGCGCCCCAGGGGAACACCCTGAGATTTCCAGTTTCTCTTCAAGGCTCGTCCCGGTCATTCGGGACTCCAGAGCCTCATCTCGTTCAGGCGTACTTCGCCTTGACTTCGTCCGCGACATTGCGCGGGACTTCCGCGTAATGCGCAAATTGCATGGTGTACGACGCACGTCCAGTGGACATCGAGCGCAGTTGGCTGACGTACCCGAACATGTTCGCCAACGGCACGTATGCCCGGATGACCGTCGCGTTGCCGCGCATCTGCTGGTCGCGGATCTGGCCGCGGCGAGAGTTGATGTCGCCGATCACGCCACCGACGAAATCGCCCGGCGTCACAACCTCGACGTCCATGACGGGCTCAAGAATCTTGACCCCACCCTTTTCACAGCCTTCCTTCATAGCCGCGCGTGTCGCGATTTCGAAGGCAATGGCCGACGAGTCAACGTCGTGGAACGCGCCGTCATAAAGTGTGACCTTCATGTCGACCAGCGGGAACCCGATCAGAATGCCGTTGTCCCAGACCGATTTGACGCCCTTTTCGACGCCCGGAATGTATTCCTTCGGAACAGTACCGCCGATGATCGTCGTTTCAAACTCGTTGCCCTTGCCGGTTTCGTTCGGCTCAAGCTTGAGTTTGACGCGCGCGAACTGGCCTGTACCACCGGTCTGCTTCTTGTGCGTGTAGTCGATGTCGGCGGCGCGCGCCAAGCTCTCGCGGTAGGCAACCTGCGGCGCGCCAACGATGGCGTCGACGCCATAGGTGCGCTTCAGAATGTCGACCTTAATGTCGAGATGCAGTTCGCCCATGCCCTTGAGGATGGTCTCGCCCGATTCCTGATCGACCGCGACGCGGAACGACGGATCTTCATGCGCCATCGTGTGCAGTGCGATTGCCATCTTTTCCTGGTCGGCCTTGGTCTTCGGCTCAATCTTCTGAGCGATGACGGGCTCGGGGAAGTCCATCTTTTCAAGGATAACCGGCTTGTTCGGATCGCACAGCGTTTCGCCGGTACGGGTATCCTTCAAGCCCTGCAGAGCGATAATGTCGCCGGCAAAGGCTTCCTTGATTTCTTCGCGGTCGGCGGCGTGCATCAAATACATGCGGCCGGCGCGTTCTTTCTTGTCGCGCGTCGTGTTGGCGAGCGCCATGCCCTGCTCAAGCTTACCTGAGTAGATGCGGCAGAACGTGATCGAACCAACGTGCTCGAAGCTCATGATCTTAAAGGCGATCATCGACAGCGGCTCGCTGTCCGATGGCCTGCGCGGAGCGTCGCCACCGGTCTTGGGATCGATGCCAATGTAGGATTCGCGATCAAGCGGCGACGGCAGGAAGTCGACGACGGCATCGAGCAACGGCTGTACGCCCTTGTTCTTAAAGGCAGACCCACACATCATCGGATAGAAAGCGCGTGTCACAGTTGCCTTGCGGATCATTTTCCGCAGGTTGTCCGTGTCCGGCATCTTGCCATCAAGATAGGCTTCCATCGCCGCGTCGTCCATTTCGACGGCAGCTTCGATCATGTTGGCGCGGAATTCATTGGCCTTATCGACCAAGTCAGCCGGGATCGGACCCTTGACCATCTTGGCGTCTTTGCCATCTCCGTCCCAGGTGATGGCTTCCATTTCGATCAGATCGACGACGCCCTTGAAATCGGCTTCGGCACCAATCGGGATCTGCAGCGGCACGGCTTTCGCGCCAAGCTTGTCCTTGATGTCGGCGAGACACATATAAAAGTCGGCGCCGGTCTTATCCATTTTATTGGAGAAGATGATGCGCGGCACGCCGTACTTGTCGCCTTGGCGCCAGACGGTTTCGGTCTGCGGCTCAACGCCCTGGTTCGAGTCCAGAACGCAGACCGCGCCATCGAGCACGCGCAAGCTGCGCTCAACTTCGATGGTGAAGTCGACGTGGCCTGGGGTGTCGATGATATTCAGGCGGCGCTTCTTGCCGTCGCGGCCCGCCCAAAAACAGGTGGTTGCAGCCGACGTGATGGTGATGCCGCGTTCGGCTTCCTGATCCATGAAGTCCATCGTGGCGGCGCCATCGTGAACTTCGCCGATCTTGTAGGACTTGCCGGTGTAATAAAGGACGCGTTCGGTGGTCGTGGTTTTGCCGGCGTCGATGTGCGCCATGATGCCGAAGTTGCGATAGTCTTGGATGTCGTATTGACGGGCCATGATGCGCCTCGAAATTCTTTCATATTTGCGCTTAAGTTGCCCACACAGCAACCGCGCAGTGTCCAGACCTACCAGCGATAATGCGAGAAGGCGCGGTTTGCTTCGGCCATCTTGTGCGTGTCTTCACGCTTCTTGACGGCGGAACCGCGGTTGTTTGCAGCGTCAAGCAATTCGCCAGACAGCTTGTCGATGAGCGTCGATTCATTGCGCGAACGGGCGGCTGCAATAATCCAACGGATAGCGAGAGCCTGACGGCGCTCAGAGCGGACTTCGACCGGAACCTGATACGTTGCACCACCGACGCGGCGCGAACGGACTTCGACGGCCGGCATCACATTGTCGAGCGCCTGCTTGAACATTTCGATTGGGCTCGATTTAGCCTTCTGTTCCATCTTTTCGAACGCACCATAAACCATGCGCTCGGCGACGGACTTCTTGCCGTGCTCCATGACCGCGTTCATGAACTTGGTCACGACCATGTCGTTAAACTTCGGATCCGGGATCACTTCCCGCTTTTGCGCCGCGTGACGACGAGACATGCTCAAGTCCTTCGCTTCGAATTCTGTTTCAGACAAGAGGCCAGCAGCGCCGGCCCCAATGAATCTTTACTTCGGACGCTTGGCGCCATACTTCGAGCGGCGCTGACGGCGGGCTGCAACGCCCTGCGTATCGAGCACGCCGCGCACGATGTGGTAACGCACACCGGGCAAGTCCTTGACGCGGCCGCCACGGATCAGAACCACGGAGTGTTCCTGAAGGTTGTGGCCTTCGCCCGGAATGTAACCAATGACTTCAAAGCCGTTGGTCAGCCGGATCTTGGCAACCTTACGAAGCGCCGAGTTCGGCTTCTTCGGCGTCGTCGTGTACACACGGGTGCAGACGCCGCGCTTCTGAGGGCAGCTCTCCATGTGGCGCGACTTCTCGCGGTAGGTCTTCTGTTCCCGGGGCTTCCGGATCAACTGTTGTATCGTTGGCATCAGCCCAAACCCTGCTCTTCACGTT
Organism: Hyphomicrobium sp.; assembly: GCA_013141015.1. Lineage (GTDB taxonomy): Bacteria > Pseudomonadota > Alphaproteobacteria > Rhizobiales > Hyphomicrobiaceae > Hyphomicrobium_B. The sequence goes on from JABFRT010000013.1 coordinate 90,638, forward strand.
CAAAAAACTTAATGTACGCAATCCGCAAAACGGAAAGCGCCATACAAACCTGCTAAGCGGCGGTTGCCCGCCCTTAACAGGGGAAAAACCAGAGGATCGTGCCGCCTTTTGGGTGGCAGATCTTGGTCCGTCGATGTGCTCTGCTTTAGTGGACGGTAGCGTTTAGACCCGACCAAGCGCTCAAAAAGCGCGGAAATGGTCTACCACCTACCGTGAGAACTCGGGGAGCTATATACACAGCTGCCATATTGGTCAACAGCTGCCCAAGGGGCGAGTGAAATTAATTTCGCATCGCAGCAGCGAATATCAGCAATTCAGCCTGCGGCACGGTGTCAGGTCACTCTGTTTGATCGCGAACGTGCTGTCCACGCAATCCATTTTTGCTCCTTTTGAATCAAAAACGGCCGCCCTCTTTCGAGAGCGGCCGTTCAATTTTTAGATTCGTGTGAAGCGGTGTCTTACGCCGCTTCGTCGGTTGCTGACCGGCGGCGGCGGCGGGCGCCACCAGGCGCACCGTCAGGGCCCGGGATGCTGGTCGTCTTGGCCTGTTCCTTAGCGATCAGGTCGTCGCGCTTAGCGGCTTCCTTGCGCAGCTGACGCAACATGCCGCCGGTACCGGCTGGGATCAGACGGCCGACGATGACGTTTTCCTTCAAGCCTTCGAGCATGTCCGACTTGCCGTTGACGGCAGCGTCGGTCAGCACGCGGGTTGTTTCCTGGAACGACGCCGCCGAGATGAACGACTTCGTTTGCAGCGAGGCTTTCGTGATGCCGAGCAGCACCGGCGTTGCAACAGCCGCGCGCTTGCCGAGCTTTTCCGCCGCCGCATTGACGTCGTCGAACTCGGTCCGGTCGATCTGTTCACCCTTGATCAGGTCGGTTTCGCCGATATCCGTGATCTCGACCTTCTGCAGCATCTGGCGGACAATCACTTCGATGTGCTTGTCGTTGATGGTCACGCCCTGCAGACGGTAGACGTCCTGGATTTCGTTGATCAGATAGTTCGCCAATTCCTCGACGCCCTTGATCGCCAGAATGTCATGCGGTGCCGGGTTGCCGTCATAGACGAACTCGCCGCGCTCAACGCGGTCGCCGTGCTGAACCGTCAAGCTCTTGCCGCGCGGGATCAGATACTCGACCGGTTCCTTGGTCTCGTCATCCGGCTTGATGGTGATGCGCTGCTTGTTCTTGTAGTCCTTGCCAAACTCGATGGTGCCCGAGACTTCGGCGAGGATTGCGTGGTCCTTCGGACGGCGGGCTTCGAACAGTTCGGCGACGCGCGGCAGACCGCCGGTGATGTCGCCAGACTTGGCCGAAGCGGTTGGGATACGGGCCAGCACGTCGCCAGCCTTGACTTCGGCAGCGCGGTCGACCGACAGCACTGCGTCAACCGACAGCAGGTAGCGGGCGTCGCCGCCGCGTGCCACCTTGATCGGCTTGCCGCTCTTATCCTTGACGACGATAGCGGGCTTCAACTCGTTGCCACGCGGTGAGGTGCGCCAATCGACGATGACGCGGTTCGACGTGCCTTTCATTTCGTCGGTCTGTTCGCGCACGGATGCGCCTTCGATCAGATCTTCGAAATCGACGACACCGTTGGCTTCCGACAGGATCGGACGGGTGTATGGATCCCACTGCGCCACCTTGGTGCCGCGCTTCACGGTATCGCCTTCATCGACGAACATGCGGGCGCCGTAGGTGATCTTGTGGGTTGCCAATTCCTTGCCCGACGCATCCGTGATCACGATCGACATCGTGCGGCTGGTCGAGATCATCTGACCCTTGCTGTCCTTGGCAATTGCCCGGTTCTTGATCTTGATCGTGCCATTGAAGTTCGACTCGATGAATGACGAGTCGACCAAGTTGGCTGTGCCGCCAATGTGGAAGGTACGCATGGTCAGCTGCGTGCCCGGTTCACCGATCGACTGCGCGGCGATGACGCCGACAGCTTCACCGATGTTGACCGGCGTACCGCGTGCAAGGTCGCGGCCATAGCACTTGGCGCATACGCCCTGCTCGGCTTCGCACGTCAGCACCGAACGGATGCGGACTTCCTGCAACTCGGCCTTGGCAATCAGTTCGCCATGGCGTTCTTCGATCAGATCGCCGTCCTTGATGATCAGGTCGCCCGTCACCGGGTGCTTGACGTCTTCGGCGGCCGTGCGTCCGAGAACGCGGGCTGCCAGCGTGACGATCACCTGACCGGCATCGACGACGGCCTGAACCTTGATCCCGGCATCCGTTCCGCAATCCTCTTCCGAGATGATCGCGTCCTGAGCAACGTCAACCAGACGGCGCGTCAGGTAACCCGAGTTCGCCGTCTTCAAGGCGGTGTCGGCCAGACCCTTACGCGCACCGTGGGTCGAGTTGAAGTACTCGAGAACGCTGAGGCCTTCTTTGAAGTTCGAGATGATCGGCGTCTCGATGATCTCGCCCGACGGCTTGGTCATCAGGCCGCGCATACCGGCGAGCTGTTTCATCTGCGCGGGCGAACCGCGCGCACCCGAATGGCTCATCATGTAGACCGAGTTGATTTGCTTATCGCGGCCCGTGACCGGATCCTTATGGACCGCCGAAATGCGATCCATCATTTCCTTGGCGATCTGGTCGGTGCATTTCGACCACGCATCCACGACCTTGTTGTACTTTTCGAGACGCGTGATCAGACCGTCCTGATACTGCTGCTCGAAATCGCGGACTTCGTCGTTGGCCTTGTCGACGATCTTGCCCTTGGTGTCAGGGATCTGCATATCGTCCTTGCCGAACGAAATTCCGGCCTTGAACGCATGGTGGAAGCCGAGCGCCATGATCCGGTCGCAGAAGATCACCGTCTCTTTCTGACCGCAGTTACGGTAGACGGCATCGATCATGCCGGAGATGTTCTTCTTGGTCAGAAGTTGATTGACCAGCGCGAACTTGATGCCCGGCTTCTTCGGCAGGTTTTCGCCAAGCAGCAAGCGTCCTGGTGTCGTCTCATGGATTTCCGTGACCGGCTCGCCGGCATCGTTGACCGTTTCAAAACGGCCGCGGATCTTGGCGTGCAGTGATACGGCCTTGGCTTCAAGCGCGTGCTGCACTTCCGAGATCGAACCAAACAGCATGCCTTCGCCCTGCTGCTTGTCGCTCATGATCGACAAATAGTAGAGGCCAAGCACAATATCCTGCGACGGCACGATGATCGGGTGGCCGTTGGCGGGATGGAGAATGTTGTTGGTCGACATCATCAGTACGCGCGCTTCCAGCTGCGCTTCAAGCGACAGCGGAATGTGAACGGCCATCTGGTCGCCGTCGAAGTCGGCGTTGAACGCCGCGCAAACCAGCGGATGCAGCTGGATCGCCTTGCCTTCGATCAGCATCGGCTCGAACGCCTGAATGCCCAAACGATGCAGTGTCGGAGCGCGGTTCAGTAGCACCGGATGTTCGCGGATCACCTCATCGAGGACGTCCCAGACTTCCGGCTTTTCCTTTTCAACCAGCTTCTTGGCCTGCTTGACGGTTGCCGCCTGGCCGAGCGTTTGGAGGCGCGCATAGATGAACGGCTTGAACAGCTCAAGCGCCATCTTCTTTGGCAGGCCGCACTGATGCAGCTTCAGTTCAGGACCAACCACGATCACCGAACGGCCAGAATAGTCGACGCGCTTGCCGAGCAAGTTCTGACGGAAGCGGCCCTGCTTGCCTTTGAGCATGTCGGCCAGCGACTTCAGCGGGCGCTTGTTGGCACCTGTGATCACGCGGCCGCGGCGGCCGTTGTCGAACAGTGCGTCAACGGCTTCCTGCAACATGCGCTTTTCGTTGCGGATGATGATGTCGGGCGCGCGCAGCTCCATCAGCCGCTTCAAGCGGTTGTTACGGTTGATCACGCGGCGGTAGAGATCGTTGAGATCCGAGGTCGCAAAACGTCCGCCATCCAGCGGCACGAGCGGCCGCAGTTCGGGCGGAATAACCGGGACTTGCGTCAGGATCATCCATTCCGGGCGGTTACCGGATTCCATGAAAGCTTCGATCACCTTCAAGCGCTTGCCGAGCTTCTTCGGCTTCAGTTCTGTGGTCGCTTCGGAAATTTCCTGGCGCAGTTCGACGGCGATCTTCGGCAGATCCATCGCCGACATGATTTCGCGGATCGCTTCCGCGCCGATACCGGCGGTGAAGCTGTCTTCGCCGTATTCCTCGACGGCGGCGTTGTACTGCTCTTCCGAGAGCAGCTGGCGCTCGTTGAACGGCGTCACGCCCGGCTCGATCACGATGTAGTTTTCGAAGTACAGAACGCGCTCAAGCTGCTTCAACTGCATGTCGAGCAGCAAGCCGATGCGCGATGGCAGCGACTTCAGGAACCAGATGTGGGCAACGGGTGCTGCCAGCTCAATGTGGCCCATGCGTTCGCGGCGCACTTTCGCCAGCGTCACTTCCACGCCGCACTTTTCGCAGATCAGGCCCTTGTACTTCATGCGCTTGTACTTGCCGCACAAGCATTCGTAATCCTTGATCGGCCCGAAGATGCGGGCGCAGAACAGGCCGTCCCGTTCCGGCTTGAACGTGCGGTAGTTGATGGTTTCCGGCTTTTTGATTTCGCCGAACGACCACGACAGGATGTCTTCGGGCGACGCGATCGAGATCTTGATCTGATCGAACGTCGGCACCGGGGCTTGCGCCTTGAAGATGTTGGAAATCTCGTTCATCGGCTTTCTCCTCGAGGGACTTCAGGGGGTAATGAAGGCCCGTGGAACGTCATAAAATTCGCTAGGTGCCATGAACGCCCCGCCCTCAAACGATGAGGACGAGGCGGTCAGGTGTTACTCGGCGGCAGGTGGCAGCTGAGCCATCGGCGGCGCCGGCGGTTCCGCCTCGCCGTCTGCTGGCGGCACAACCTCGGTGTTGATCAACTCGACGTTGAGACCGAGCGCCCGCATTTCCTTAACAAGCACGTTGAAGCTTTCCGGAACGCCCGCTTCAAACGCATCATCGCCACGGACGATTGCCTCATAGACCTTGGTGCGGCCTGCAACGTCGTCCGACTTGACGGTCAGCATTTCCTGCAAAGTGTAAGCTGCGCCGTAGGCTTCAAGGGCCCAGACTTCCATTTCTCCGAAGCGCTGACCACCGAACTGCGCCTTACCACCGAGCGGCTGCTGGGTGACAAGCGAGTACGGGCCAATCGAACGGGCGTGGATCTTGTCGTCGACCAAGTGGTGCAGCTTCAAAACGTACTTGTAGCCAACAGTCACCTTGCGGTCGAATGGCTCGCCGGTACGTCCGTCATGCAGCGTGACCTGGCCTGATGAATCGAAGCCAGCCATCTCCAGCATTTCGACAATGTCCTTTTCGCGGGCACCATCGAACACCGGCGTCGCAATCGGCACGCCGGTCTTGAGATTTTCAGCGAGCGCCGCAATCTCTTCGTCCTTCATGCCAGGCTTGATCTCGCCTGTGCCGTAGATCTTGACCATCTGATCGCGCAACGCCTTGCCCTGTCCACTTTCGTGGAACTGCTGCAGAGCTTCGTCGATCAAGCGGCCAAGGCCGCGGCAGGCCCAGCCCATGTGCGTTTCGAGAATTTGCCCGACGTTCATGCGCGATGGCACGCCGAGCGGATTGAGCACAACGTCAACCGGCGTGCCGTCCTCAAGGAACGGCATGTCCTGCGACGGCACGATGCGCGACACGACACCCTTGTTGCCGTGACGGCCGGCCATTTTGTCGCCCGGCTGGATCTTGCGCTTCACAGCCACAAAGACCTTGACCATCTTCATCACGCCCGGCGGCAGTTCGTCACCGCGTTGCAGCTTATCGACCTTGTCGGCGAAGCGGTGGCCGAGGCCCTTCTTGGCGTCTTCGTACTGCTTGTTGATGGCCTCGACTTCGGCCTGCGCCTTTTCATTGGCAAGGCCGATTTCCCACCACTGCGAGCGCGGAATATCATCCAGAATCGCGTCGTCGATCTTGGTGCCCTTGCGCGCACCCTTCGGACCCTTCGATACTTCCTTGCCCATCAGCGCGTCTTTCAAGCGCGCATAGACGTTACGGTCGAGGATCTGCATTTCGTCGTCGCGGTCTTTGGCGAGACGTTCGATCTCTTCGCGCTCGATGGCCATCGCACGTTCGTCTTTTTCGACGCCGTGACGGTTGAACACGCGCACTTCGACAATCGTGCCCGAGACGCCCGGCGGCAAACGCAGCGACGTATCGCGAACGTCGGATGCCTTTTCGCCGAAGATGGCGCGGAGCAGCTTTTCTTCCGGCGTCATCGGGCTTTCGCCCTTCGGCGTGATCTTGCCGACCAGGATGTCGCCCGGATGCACTTCCGCGCCGATGTAAACGATGCCGGCTTCGTCAAGGTTCTTCAGCGCTTCTTCCGAAACGTTGGGGATATCGCGGGTGATTTCTTCCGGCCCAAGCTTGGTATCGCGGGCCATGACTTCGAATTCTTCGATGTGGATCGAGGTGAACACGTCTTCCGAGACGACGCGTTCATTCATCAAAATCGAGTCTTCGAAGTTGTAGCCCATCCACGGCATGAACGCGACGAGCACGTTCTTGCCGAGCGCCAATTCGCCGAACTCGGTCGATGGACCGTCAGCGATGATGTCGCCCGCATCAACCGTATCACCGACGTTCACCAGCGGCCGCTGGTTGATACAGGTGTTCTGGTTCGAGCGCTGGAACTTGCGCAGACGGTAGATGTCGACGCCGGGCTTCGACGGATCTGGCTCGGCGGTCGCGCGGATAACGATACGGGTTGCATCAACCTGATCGACGATGCCGGTGCGGCGTGCCGCGATTGCAGCGCCCGAATCCTGCGCCACGCGGTCTTCCATGCCGGTGCCGACCAGCGGCGCTTCCGCCTTGATCAACGGCACGGCCTGACGCTGCATGTTCGAGCCCATGAGGGCGCGGTTTGCGTCGTCGTTTTCAAGGAACGGAATGAGCGCTGCGGCGACAGACACCAACTGCTTCGGCGACACGTCGATGTAATCGACCTTATCGGGCGTGACCAGCAGCACATCGCCGTTAAAGCGGCAGATGACGAGTTCGCCCGACAGCTTGCCCTTGGCGTCGACCTCGGCGTTGGCCTGGGCAACGTGGTGGCGCATTTCTTCCATCGCCGAGAGGTAGACCACCTCGTCGGTCACACGGTGGTTCACAACCTTGCGGTATGGGCTTTCGATGAACCCGTACTTGTTGACGCGCGCGAACGTTGCGAGCGAATTGATCAGACCGATGTTCGGGCCTTCCGGCGTTTCAATCGGGCAGATACGGCCGTAGTGAGTTGGATGCACGTCGCGGACTTCAAAGCCCGCGCGTTCACGCGTCAAACCGCCCGGGCCAAGTGCCGACAGACGGCGCTTGTGGGTGATTTCAGACAGCGGGTTGGTCTGGTCCATGAACTGCGAGAGTTGCGACGAACCGAAGAACTCGCGCACGGCGGCGGCGGCCGGCTTGGCGTTGATCAGGTCCTGCGGCATGACCGTGTCGATATCGACCGAGCTCATGCGTTCCTTGATGGCGCGCTCCATGCGCAGCAGGCCGACGCGATACTGATTTTCCATCAGCTCGCCGACCGAGCGCACACGGCGGTTGCCGAGGTGGTCGATGTCGTCGATATCACCCTTGCCGTCGCGCAGATCGACGAGCGTTTTGACGACCGCCAGAATATCCTCGCGGCGCAGCACGCGCATCGTATCAGGCGCATCGAGCTCAAGGCGCATGTTCATCTTAACGCGCCCGACAGCCGACAGATCGTAGCGTTCGCTGTCGAACAGCAGGCCGTGGAACAGCGCGGTCGCCGCTTCAATGGTCGGCGGCTCGCCCGGGCGCATCACCCGGTAGATGTCCATCAACGCTTCCTGGCTGTTGGCGTTCTTGTCGATGTTCAACGTGTTGCGGATGAACGCACCGGTGTTGATGTAATCGATGTCGAGGATGTGGAATTCCTTGACCTTCTGCTCTTTCAGTTCGGCGAGCAAATCGGCATCGAGTTCATCGCCTGCTTCCGCGAAGATCTTACCGGTTTCCAGATCGACGATGTCTTCAGCGATGTAACGGCCCGAGAGATCCTCGGCCGCGATCATGATTTCCTTGACGCCCGATTCACCGAGCTCGCGGGCGCGGCGTGCCGTCACCTTCTCGCCCTGGCGCGCGATGACTTCGCCGGTCTTGGCGTCGGCGATATCTGACTGCGGTGTCAAGCCACGGAACTTCTCGGCGATGTACGGCATCTTCCAGCCGCGCTTCGATTCCTTGATCGGAATGTGCTTGTAGAAGTGCGACAGGATCTCTTCGTCGTTGAGACCGATCGCATACAGCATTGTCGTCACCGGCAACTTGCGGCGGCGGTCGATGCGCACATAGACGATGTCCTTGGCGTCGAATTCAAAGTCGAGCCACGAACCGCGATACGGAATGATGCGGGCCGCAAACAGCAGCTTGCCGGACGAGTGGGTCTTGCCGCGATCGTGGTCGAAGAACACGCCCGGCGAACGGTGCATCTGCGAGACGATAACACGCTCGGTGCCGTTGATGATGAAGGTGCCGTTGTGCGTCATGAGCGGCATGTCGCCCATGTAGACGTCTTGTTCTTTGACGTCCTTGATCGACTTCGAACCGGTTTCTTCGTTCACATCGAACACGATCAGGCGCAGCTTCACCTTCAGCGGCGCGGCATAGGTCATATCGCGCTGCATGCATTCGTCGGTGTCGAACTTCGGCGCTTCGAATTCATAGCGCACGAATTCAAGCGTCGCCTTGCCGGCGAAATCCGAAATCGGGAACACGCCCTTGAAAACCGACTGCAGGCCAAAGTCATCGGGACGGCCGCCAGCCGGCTCTTTGACCATCAAGAAGTCATCGTAAGATGCTTTCTGAACCTCGATAAGGTTCGGCATCTCGGCGACTTCACCGGTCGAGCCGAATTTCTTACGGATGCGCCTGCGGCTTGTGAGGGTCTGAGCCAATGTCCGCTCCTTCATGCTGTTCAATGCGGGAGGGGGTTTCCCGCGAACCTAAATGCGAAATGACACCGCAGGAGTCCGTTAAACTCTCTGAAAACGGTTCACCGGAAGGTTCTTTTCGAGGTTCGAGGCCTCTGAAAAACCTTCCGGAAAAACGTTTTTGTTCGGCGCTTTGCGAACCCCCTCGGAGGAGCCGGCCGCAAAGCGCGGACGTGAATGGGAATAGAGAATTGGGTGTAGGAACTCCCTACTCCCCATTCCCTACTCCCATAATTTCTTACTTCAGTTCGACAACGGCGCCCTGGTCTTCAAGCTGCTTCTTGAGCTTCTGGGCTTCGTCCTTCGACACGCCTTCCTTGACAGCCTTGCCGCCAGCTTCGACGAGGTCCTTAGCTTCCTTCAGGCCGAGACCCGTGATGGCGCGGACTTCCTTGATGACGTTGATCTTCTTGTCGCCGCCCGACTTCAGGTAGACGGTGAACTCGGTCTGCTCTTCAACGGCAGCAGCAGCAGGACCAGCGGGGCCAGCAACAGCAACAGCAGCAGCAGCCGAAACGCCCCACTTTTCTTCGAGCATCTTGGCAAGTTCGGCGGCTTCGAGAACCGTCAGTGCCGACAGATCTTCGACAATCTTTTCAATCTTAGACATAGGATACTTCCTTCCGATTTGAACCTTGGTGAGTTGATCTGCAGCGCGTCATCGATGCGATGATCATGCTGCCGTTGGTAAGTCTCGAAGGCCCGTGTGGGCCCCCACAACCGTTTGGCATTAGCCCTGTGACGCCTTCGCCTGGATGACGCGTGCGAGCTTTGCTCCCGGCTCCTTGACGGTCCGTGCGATTTTGGTCGCCGGAGCGTTGAGAAGGCCGATGATCTTGGCGCGCAGTTCGTCCAGAGACGGCAGTTCGGCGAGCGCTTTCACGCCCTTTGCGTCGAGGATGGTCTTGCCCATCGCGCCGCCGAGGATGACGAGTTTGTCGTTCCCCTTGGCATACGCAACGGCAGCCTTCGCCGCAGCAATCGGATCTTTCGAATAGGCCAGAATGGTCGGGCCTTTCATCAGATCCGTCAGCTTGTCGGCGTCGGTATCCTTGAATGCAAGCTTTGCCAGCGTGTTCTTGGCCACCCGAACAGACCCGCCCGCTTCTTTAACGCGCTTGCGGAAGTCTGCCGATTGAGCGGCCACCATGCCGGTGTTGTGGGCAACAACCACCACGCCCGTGCTTTTCAGCTCGTCGTGAAGGCTGCTGATGAGCTCACGTTTCGCGGCTCTATCCACGTTTCGTCTCCTTGCTGCGAAACTTTCTGAATGAAAGCTTCGCGGGTTGCACCTGTACCGCCCACCCCTGATCAGGAGCGGACGACGTGTGGTCTGTCCTCGTATCCGTGGACCTCAGAAATGTGAGGCGGCACGGTGCTGACCCAGAAGGTTCAAACCAGACCTTGAGCATGACGCTCGAAATCCAGCCGTCTTCTGTCTCATGCGGGCTCTCAGGTCTTGAGAGATTTCAGCCCCACTGGCGGACCAGAGCGGCACCCACAATCTCGGACAGTGCTAGACCGGAATCTTGCGAACCCCGGTCCAGGGTCTTCCGGGTTGCCCCGGAATTCTTGATTGGCCGGCTTAGATAACCGGACCGGTCGTGACGGTCGATGCGTCGACCTTGAGGCCCGGACCCATCGTCGAGGACAATGATACCTTACGCAGGTACGTGCCCTTCGAACCGTTCGGCTTGGCCTTCACAACGGCGTCAACGAACGCCTTGATGTTCTCGACCAGCGCCTGCTCGGTGAAGCTCGCCTTGCCGACGCCGCCATGCACGATGCCAGCCTTTTCGACGCGGAATTCGACCGAACCGCCCTTGGCGCCCTTGACGGCACCAACAACGTCCATCGTCACCGTGCCAACGCGCGGGTTCGGCATCAGGCCACGCGGGCCCAAAACCTTGCCGAGCTTGCCGACGAGGCCCATCATGTCGGGCGTCGCGATGCAGCGGTCGAAGTTGATCTGGCCCTTCGAGACCAGTTCGACGAGATCGTCAGCGCCGACAATGTCTGCACCTGCAGCGCGGGCTTCGTCAGCCTTGGCGCCCTTGGCGAACACGGCAACGCGCGCGGTACGGCCTGAGCCGTTTGGCAAGTTGCAAACGCCACGGACCATCTGGTCGGCGTGCTTGGGGTCAACGCCGAGGTTCATGGCGATTTCGATGGTTTCATCGAACTTCGCCTTGGCACGGGCTTTGATGATCTTGACGGCTTCGTCAACGCTGTAGGCTTTGCCAGCCGCCAGACCTTCGGTCACGACAACCATGCGCTTGCCGCCTGCAAGACGGGTCGCCTTGATCTGCTCAGCGGAGATATTGGTTTTCTTATCAGCCATTGGACTACTCCACCACCTTGAGACCCATCGAACGCGCAGAGCCAGCGAGCGTGCGCGCTGCGGCATCCATGTCGTCGGTGTTGAGGTCTTTCATCTTGATTTTGGCGATGTCCTTCAACTGCGCCATCGTCACCTGACCGGCAACGATACGGCCCGGCTCTTTCGAACCCGAACCACCCTTACCTGTCGGCTTCAAGCCTGCAGCCTTCTTAATCAAGAAGGTGGCCGGCGGCGTGCGCATTTCGAAGGTGAACGAGCGGTCGGAATAGACCGTGATCTTCACCGGAATTGGCGTGCCCTGCTCGAGATCCTTCGTCTTGGCGTTGAAGGACTTGCAGAACTCCATGATGTTGACGCCGCGCTGACCGAGCGCGGGGCCGATCGGCGGCGACGGGTTGGCCGCGCCTGCTGGCACCTGGAGGTTGATGTAACCGTCGATTTTCTTCGCCATGGTTTCCCCTAAGCGTTACGAACAGTCCTCCGCGACGGCGGAGCAAAGTTCAGGGTTAGCGGTTACGCGGACCAGACACTTCTTGCGAAGCCCCAATCCTCCCGCACAACGCCGCAGCGGTGAGATCATCTCTCCGTTGCGGTGCCAGCCGTTGCCAGCCGGACTTCTCGTCAAGCCGGCGGTTGCCCGCCAGCCCATCTTCAGGCCACCCAAGACGAAGCCTCAGCCGGCAATCTTTTCAACTTGCCCGAATTCGAGCTCGACCGGCGTCGGCCGCCCGAAGATCGACACCGCGACCTTGACGCGCGAACGCTCTTCATCGACTTCTTCGACGACACCTGTGAACGAGGCGAACGGACCGTCGGCAACCTTGACGTTTTCGCCGACTTCAAAGGTGATCGTCGGTTTAGGACGCTCAACACCTTCCGTCACCTGCTGCAGAATGCGCATGGCTTCGGCTTCAGGGATCGCCATCGGCTTATTGTCGGCACCGAGGAAGCCGGTGACCTTCGGGGTGTTCTTGATCATCACGAACGCCGCGTCGGTCATTTTCATTTTGACCAGCACGTAGCCCGGCAAGAACTTGCGTTCAGTCGGTATCTTGCGGCCGCGCTTGACCTCAACCACTTCTTCGGTCGGCACGACGATTTCTTCGAACAGATGCTCGAGACCGCCCGCCTTCGCCCGCTCGCGGATAGCATCAGCCACCTTGCGCTCGAAGTTGGTGTAGGCATGAACGATGTACCAGCGTGTCCCGGCAACCGTGGTTTTATCTTCGCGTGTCTGCGCGACAGTCATTCTTGAAGGCCCTCTTGCGCCGCCGCCTTAGCCAATACGCCCTAGCGAGTACCGGCCTTAACCGCCGCCGATACCCAGAACCATGCGCACCACATAGCTGAGCGCCTGATCCACCGCCAAAAAGAAAATAGAGGCGAGCGCGACCATGATGAGAACCATCAGCGTCGTGATCCAAACCTCTTTCCACGTCGGCCAGGTGACTTTGGCAACTTCATGCCGAACTTCCTGCATAAACGTGATCGGGTTGAACTTCGCCATCAAAACTGCTTTCCGAACGAAAATGCGACAACCTGCCGCAACCTGCCCCGCGGATTAAACCGGGGCCGGTCGGCAGGTCAAACCAGAACGAGGCGCCATAACGTGATGGCAGGGGCGGCAGGTCTCGAACCTGCGACCTTCGGTTTTGGAGACCGACGCTCTACCAATTGAGCTACACCCCTTCAACGCGGCATGAGCATAACGCCCATCACCTAGCTGCCTCATCCGGGGCCCGCTTCCATAGACCATGTTCGACGCGTTGTCAGTAGGGCTGGGTGCGGTTTTTTTAACCGCGCCTCAACCATGGCCACCCTGTTAGCGGCTGGCGACCGGCGCGTTCGGCGCCCAAGGACCAGCGCTTCCACCTTGCGCACTGATCGGCTCGACCACAACGGCCGTGCCATAGGCCAGCACTTCGGTGACGGCGGCGGCAATTTCATTGGCGTCATAACGCATGCCGATAACCGCGTTGGCGCCCATTTCCTGAGCGTGCGCGATCAAGAGATTAAAGGCTTCCTGGCGGGTCTGCTCAGCAAGCTTGGTGTAGACCGTGATGTTGCCGCCGAAGAAAATCTGGATCGCAGCACCCAGATTGCCGACGACCGAGCGCGAGCGGACCGTCAACCCGCGCACCAAGCCCAGGTGGCGGACAATGCGATAGCCTTCAAGTTCATTGGTGGTGACGACGAGCATGGGAGGCTCCCGGATTGAGGACGGCGATCTGTCAGGCGATCTATTCCGGCACCACAGCTATCTCAAGCTTTCGGAACCAGCCAGTCCTTAAATTGCTGGCTGTAGGACCCGACCACGCGCACATCAAGGTCATCGCCAAGCTGATCGGCCATAACGCCCGCCCAGCCGTTCAATGCGAAACCAAGCGCCGGCATATCCTTGCGTTCCGCCAGTACTTCGCCGGTTTTTGCATCCTTCAACGCAGCTGACGCAACAATCATTGGCGCGCCACCGACAATAACCCGCTCAACAGCCGACGGGATTGAGAACATTTTGACTGTCACTTCAAGCCGGGTTGCGCGCTCCCCATCCCTGAATTCCGGCTGCAGAGTTTTTTCGAGCGCCGACTTCAAGCCGCCGCTGATCCGGTCGCGCACATAGTTCTGGGCTTCCGGCGTTTTCATGAGTTCGGAAATCGCGGCGCTATCGGCGGCGTTGGGATCGGACGCCATCCCAATGGACGCAGTCTCAGTGATCTTAGTCTTAGGCATCGTGCCCGCCTGACGGCGTTTGCCAGCGTATTCATGTTCGACATTCGCCCACGCAATCTGAGCGTCTGGCGCAACGGTCACCGTCACCGCATCTAGCTTGAGTGTCTTAGCTGATGCCAACGTCAGTGGAGTCGGCGGGATTGTGACACACGCGCCTAAGAGGCCGATGCCCAGCACGCTCAGGATAGTGATTGCAGTACGGCGCAGCCCTGTCATCGCGTCCCCCGTCATCTTTCGTCGCCGGGCAGGACTAGCATCTAGTGGGGCTCCGGCCCTACTGTTGGCGCGCCACAGCCCATGAAAATCGTCGCTTCACTGAGCAATTGGTGGGGAAAAATGGAGCGGATGAAGGGAATCGAACCCTCGTATGAAGCTTGGAAGGCTTCCGTTCTACCATTGAACTACATCCGCGAACCCGTGAATGCTGGGGCTTTTGACACGTTTAATCTGTTCCAGCAAGCGCACGAACCTAGAACAAACGGCATATCCGGAAAGTCTCGCCCCGGAATAGTCCCGGAAGGGAAAGTGAGATCCGCACACAGCCTATCAATTGTTAGAGCTCGTGTTGCCGCTCGAATCTGGGCGCACTGCACGCCATGAATTTTGCGATTTCAATTCGCTGAAGCTCAGGATCTTGGTTTACAAGATGCTCGTGGGCGGGCGTAGTTGACGATGGGCACTTGAAGAGCCCTATGACGGTCGCTTCATCCGCTCCAGCGCCTCCCGGACTTGATCCCAGACGCCATCCAGCAATTCGCGCCTGAGCGCACGTTTTCAAAAGTTCCTCAGCGTGCGCGCGGTCATGGGCCAAGATGGCGACGGCTTTCTCATCAAACGGTGATTTGGCCATAGTGTGTTTCCTCGTTGGGGCCTCGTGGCCGTTGATCCTCTAAAGGACATCGAAGCCTGACCTAGACCCGTCTTGCCTAGTTCGATCCGTTGTGTACGCTGTAAGCTCGTTCATCGGACCGGGAATGGGCGTCATGTTTTTCAGAACCTTCGCGACAGTTGTCTGCTGTCTTCTTATAGCGGGCGTTCCGGCGTTCGCGCGCGACACTTCTACGATTGTTGTGCCGCAACCTTCGACGCCAACACAAGTGACGCCACAAGCACCGAAGGTCGAGACGCCGGCGACCAAAGCTGAGACAGCGACGCCAGACAGTGGGACGCAGCCGTCCAAGACGAAGAAGGCGCTTGCACAGGCCGCTGTTGTCGCTGCCATCATCGCCGCGTCGATTGCGTTCTATAAAGCTGACAGCGGCGGACCGTGCGCTTGCCCTAATGACGTTGATCGGGCTGGCAGGAAATGCGGCAAGCGTTCGGCGCACTCACGGTCAGGCGGTTATGACGTGACGTGCTACCCGAGTGACGTGACGCCTGACATGATTTCAAGCTGGCGGGCAGAGAACGAAAAGTAATGCCGAGCGGTTACGAACAATCTCCCGACTACGGCGGCAAGCCTCCCGGAAGCTGGGACTTCGCGGTGTTTCTGATTGTCGTCTTCGTCGTTGCACCGCTGGCTTGGTGGTACTTTACGCAAGATACGCAAGCGAACTGCCGCGTGATTACACCGGCTGAGACAGAAACGTTCGTTGAAGACGGGAAGCGGAAAGGCGTGCTCGATCTGCAAAAGTTGAATTTGAAGCCGGGCGAATGTTTGACTTTGAAGCCATAGGAAGGAAGATTGAATGAGCCAGTTTTTGCTATCCGCCAGCGTTATTCTGGCATTTTCAATCAACACGGCACGCGCGGAAGATTTCGCCACACAAGACGCACAACCACTTTGTGTCACGATGGATGATCTGCAAAAATACACGCTTGCTGGCATGTTGCAGGACCGAAAGGCTGAGTGGGAATGTGTGTTGGTGCCAAAAGACATGCGCCTTCGGATCGAAAAGGTCGTCAAAGAAACAGATATTGGCAACATCGTCATCGCTAGAGTGTTCGCCGAAAAAGGCGGCACGTCTGCGGTGGGCTACACTTGGTCGATTGGTCTCAAGCCGTACAAGTAGGCGCTAGGACGCGGGCTGCGGTCTTGTCTCATTAGCGGCGAGTGTTGTGCGTCACTTGACCTTGTGCCGATGTGAGTTCGAGAGGCTGCCACCAGTTGAGGCGCACGGGAGCTTTAAGAAGGTGGAAGGCGAATGACTATATTGACTGAACAAGCCGCACGTGCCGTTCAGCTCTCGGACGCTGAGCTTTTCACAGAGTTAGGCAAGCGAGCGTATTTGCAAAACGACGTTTTGATAATGAAACGCGGAGCGGGCAGCGACGATGAAAACGGCGGCAGGAAAGTATTCGAACACCTCCTACCGAAACTGCGCAAATTGATTTGCGAAGATTGGAAGGCCTGCGAACAGGCAGATCGGTACGGCGATGAAGTCTCGCTTGTAGTCGCAATAAGCGACACGATCATCACAAACAAAGTCGCACCATTGCCTGCCGCGACGCTTGCTGTGCTCGTCACGCGCATCGGTGTGAAACGCTTCTGTGCTTGCCCGTAGCTATTGCCTTGCGGGCAATAGAGACACATTCAAGGGTTCAATCACCGAGCCGACGAACCACGGCGCTTTCTCAAGGTCTGCAAAGACGTGAAGCCTATCGCCGTGCAATTCGATAGTCAGCCGGTCCGTGTCTACACCGTCCGCCTTGAACACTCCCAACGGCCCTTCGCTATGGACGGACTCCCAGCGCCGGGCGCTTTTCGGAGCGCGTACTTCCTTCATCAGATGGCGCTGATCGCCGCCGCTACCATCGGCAAAGGTTGTCCGGCAATAGACCTTCCCACCTTGCACACTGAGAACGTATAGGCCTGGAAAAGCGTTTTCATCTTTCCAAGTCCCGATAATTATCTCGCCTTCCTTTAAGTGCTTGGCAGCGACGGACAATGCCGGAGCAAGCGCATCTGACGATGCCATAATGTTGCGGATGGTCTGCTGTCCGTCTGCAAATAGTATCCAACCGTAAAACTTGCTGGCCTCGGGATCGCGTTGAACGGTGTCGCCCTTCGCTTTGACGAACCGCACTCCTACCATGTGAAACAGGGATAGTTTCTCACGGACTTCTGCCGCGACGGCCTCAATCTCCCCACTGGTTAGGGCCTTGCGCGTAAGGACTTGTACCGTGGCTTTCGCCCAGAATTTCGGTGACGTTGTTTTTTTCAACATCACATCGGGATTTAGACTGACGTGAGAGCTTTCGCCGACAACACCGATTACGTCAGTATGGCTCAAATCTATGCGCGGGATAGGCGGCTTCCCGGCACCGCCCCACAGATAGCCTTCACCGTCGCGCTCGGACATTCGCTGAGCAACCGCATTTTGCGAAATCGCCGCGATTGACACGATAGCAAGCAACAGCGCTTTCAACTTCATAATGGTCATGCCTTCATCGGGTCGATCTTGCACAACCACTCATAGCGCTTCTTGAGCGACGGTGTACTGCCGTAGGTCCCATCGTGGTCGTCTTTCCACAGACTATGCCCTTGGATCGAACGCGACACGCTGCCGGGCATTTCAATTTCGCTGGCGAGATACCGCCAGTAATGGCGTGACGAATGAGCGTCCCACACAACCCTACCTCAACGAGACATTCCACAATCCATCATAAACGTCCTACACAACTTAGATATTGACTTTTGAGACGTTATGTCCCACTATATATTATTAACAACAGTGGGACATGTGTCATGGCAGCAGAAAAAGTCATTGGTTACGCCCGAACCTCGACCGTTGAGCAGGCAGCCGGCTTCGAGGCGCAGGTTCGGGAACTCGAGGCGGTTGGCGCCACGAAAATCTTCAAGGAACAGGTTTCGTCGGTAAGTCATCGCGCTCAACTGGATGCGTTGATCGATTTCGTGCGAGAGGGCGATACCGTCATCGTCACCAAACTGGATCGGCTCGCCCGATCTATGCGCGATCTCCTCGAAATCGTTGCACAGATCGAAAAGAAGGGAGCGGGCCTGCGCATCCTGGCAATGAACCTCGATACGACAACGGCCACAGGGAAATTGATGCTAAATGTTTTGGGGTCGGTCGCTGAGTTTGAGCGATCGATGATGTTGGAGCGCCAGGCCGTCGGCATTGCCAAGGCTAAGGCCGAAGGCAAGTACAGAGGGCGTCAGCCGACGGCGCGGAGGCAGGCGGGCCAAGTAGAGGCGCTGCTTGAGCAGGGATTGGGACCCGTCGACATCGCCCGGAAGCTCGGCATCGCCCGATCGTCGGTCTATCGCATCGCAGAAAAAGCAATCCACGAGCGGAAGGCCAAGAAGCAGCTCCTGATCGAGGAAATCTGATATGGCGGCGGGGAAGTGGGAGTGATCGGCCGGATGCTGCGCTCGACGGTCTTGGTGTCGATCTTGATGCGACGGTCGTAGTGAGCTGCACTGTGAGCCACGCTTCAAAGGGCATTGCACCCTCGTAGGGTAGGCCTGTCTGAAACATGGCGCGCGAATGATTATGCTCCGTCACTTCTCACTTCAGTCGCTTGCGACCGGCTTCGCATTTTTTTGAACTTTCGCGAAACTGGCTCTCGTTCGTTTCATTGGCGGCATAGTCGCCAGTCAGGCCGACAAGCCAGAACTTCATGTCGATTATCGCGACGCGGCACCAATGGATCGTTTCGGCTGCTTCGAATGGTACAATCTCAAATTCGTCGATCTGAGGGGCAATGGGATGCCAATGATTGTGAACGTACCAGCCGTTGCCAATAGCACTCGCGATCGCGCGGCTGACTTCGTTCGGGTCCCCTGCCTCGGCAACGCCTTCGAATTTTTTCCAGTTGGCATATTCGGAAAGAATCGCGGATTTGAACTCCTTCCAGGATGCCTTCACGCACTCATTCTTGTCGGGCAACTTTCGGCAGTCCAAAATTGGATGCTTTTGTTGCGGAATGGGACCGTCGGGCGCTGAGTTTGCATCACTTGCCGATGAACTTCCGCCTGCCGCGAGTACATGATCCGTGCTCGCGCGCACTAAATCGGCACTGGCCCAGAGCCTGTCTGTCAACAGCTTGTTGTCGGACGATTGGACGCTGTGCCACTTGATCAAGACGGCGCCGTCGCGTTGCAGGGTGGTGGGGTAGGGTGGAAACGTCTCGCCGCCTTTCAATGACACGCATTCGTTGGCGTCTAAGGCAGCCAAGATTTTCGTCTTGGCGATCTCTATGCCTTTTGCGTTGTTATTGGCAATTGCAGCGGTCAGCAGGCGGTTAAGGCTGCGCCACTTGCCATAGTCGCCACAGGCGAACGTGTCGCCTTCTACGACCATCATCGAAACCGGCCGGTCAGATCCGGCATCGTGGCTCACGTAAGCAAAGAGCAAGACAAGTCCAATCACGATCGTGAGTTGCTCGCGCCATGTTAGCTTGTTCGGATACTTCGGCTTCGCCGGAGGTTCCTCTGCTTGTGTCGCCATCGCGCCCTCCTTTAGACTTTTCTTGAGCGTTCACGCGCATGCTGTGCAGAGCCAGTTCACTCAGTGAACTGAAGCGTTTCGCCAGGGTAAGTGAACTCCGAAATGGTTCCACTTACCGGGCTCCTTCTTGGAAAATGGATCAACTGACGCTGCGCTAAGCCAGCGCCGCTCGGCGGTACTTGCTCACGGTCGAGCCTGGCAGATTCGTCCCATTCCGTACCTCAGTAAACGTTGGTTCCCGCCGATGCTGATCACGAAACAGTTTGCAAAATGACGTAACCTCTGCCGCTCGCGTGACTTGCCCAAGTGCGGCGTGACTTTCCGCCCGCTTGTTTGTGATCCGCCGCAGCCTGATGCGCCCAGGCCGTCCTCGAACGAGGTCCTTGCCGTTTCGAGATGGCTTTGTTCGGCGTTCCGAATGACCCGGCATAGTATGCCCCACCGCCAGCAAGACGAAGGCCAGTCCATTGAGAGCCACAGAGAATAGCAATGCGGGCGCGATCTCAACCCAGGCCGCCGGCCAGCCCGTCACATGGGCAATTATGCTTTCTGATTTCGGCGGAGCGGTATGTTCAAGTGTCAAACGAGCCTCCTCGAGCCGCTGGCGAGCTTTGTCGGCCGCTTCCCGAAGGTCTTTGCAAATTTGACGGCAACCTCCGCGCACCGCCTCGTTCGTCGCTGCTGCCTCAGCGGAATGATATGAGACTTCGGCAAGTCGCACGCGCTTTGATGCAATGTCGAAAGTGACGTTCGCGGCGGCGATCACTTGAACATGGCTTTCGCGGATCGTCAGCAGCCGCTCAGCTCCGGTGAAAAGCCCGAACACCTCACCGCATGCCAGGACAAGAAATGTCAGCAGCGCCACGGCGCGACGCTTCTGACGCCAGGCGTAAAGCCCAGCGCGAACCGCGACCGCCGAGCCGACAGCAAGGGCGATAACAGCGCCCACCGCCGGCGATTGAAGGGACTGACCATCTTCGATTACGTGCGCAACGTTGATGCTAGCACTCGACGCCAAGAGCGCGCAGCCGACCATCGTTGCGACACTCGTAATTGTGATGTAGGTACTCATCATTGATCCTTCTCATCGCGTGAGGGGTTCAGAGAAAGGCTCGGTGGTGTTCAAGCACCACCGGGCCTGTTTGTTTTCTGGGAAATGCGAGCGCACTTCGGCGTCCGCACCAAAAGCCGGCACCAGCCAATGGACGCGCTCGACAACGGCGCACCGATTATGCTCGTGTCGCAGACGCTTGGGCACGCCCGATTGCGTTAAAAACATTGGAAATTTGTTGTTTTTCAGATAGTTACGTGCAACAATGATTGCAGGGAGGAACCCTAATCATGACCGCTCGTACCCTCGAAAAATCCGACAACGTCATTGCCTTTCCAGGCGGAGACCCGCGTGAAGGCAGTGGAGAAGCCTCCGCAGCGATCGTCGATCTGCTCGAGGGCTATTTGGCCAGGGCACGAAGCGGAGTTCTTGCAGGCATCGTGATCGTGACCGCGTCGGATCGGTATCCCCACGAATTCGCAATGAAGATCGGAAACGCTGATCCGCTGGCGCTACTCGCAAGCTTGGAGGTCGCCAAACACCGCTTGATTAACGTCGCAGAGGCTGAAACCGAAGGAGATTGATGAGATGAGCACGCAGATCTTAGAAAAAGCCCTGGCTCGCATTCGCGCCTGGGAGACCGATTTGAACGCACTCTCGGCCGAAATCGAGGAAGAGCCGGGCGACGTCACCGAAGCCCAAGACCGGCGTCTCGGCGAGTTGATGACCGAAGCCGAGACGATCGAGCGCCAGCTTGCCGCCATTCCCGGCGCCGAGAAGCTCGAACATGCCGCTGTTTTCTTCTTCCGCACCCAACGAGAGCTGGGCGTGGCGCCTGCCCAGCTTTCGGCGCTCTGCGCTTCCGTCGCAACGATCTTTGCGCCCTCAGTTTGAGGACGAGAGGTACAGAAGCGCGAGGGCGACGGTCGAGACCGGCGCCTTTTCCTTTTAATAGGGGGCAAAGTGGGCAACCAAAAACGTGCCACAGAGCCGAGAATGAAGATCGCCACGTCTTGCTGGTTCGAAAAGCTTGATCCCAATGTTTACGTCCGGATTGGCATTTCACGCGGCGTACCGCGCGGAATGGCGGCCGGGTACCGACGCTATTCGAAACTCAATCCCGGTTCGTGGTTCAACAGCGTTTCGCCGGTGCGCTACAAGGAGCTCTATTTCTACGAGATCTTGAGGCCTCTCGATCCGAACCAGGTCGTGGCCGAGCTCCTCGCCATGGCCGATGGCAAGGCCCCGGCGTTGCTATGTTGGGAGGCGCCAACGCCGGGACCAGCTTGGTGTCATCGCGGGCTCGTCTCGGCGTGGTTACACGACACGCTTGGCCTTGAGGTGTTCGAGGTTGGCCAGGAGCACCAAGGTGCAGGATGGCGGCATCCGAAGCTTGCCCCCGAATTGCGACAACAAAAAAAGCCACCGCCCGTCCGGTGATGACGGACGGGCGGCTTATTCCGACCGGCCTGCAGCTGGAGACCGCGTCCTGCACCGTTCGAAGCTTGCGAGTGAGCGTCTAGTGCTGGTCGCCGAGAGCGTTGCTGACGTTTGATCCGACAGCAGCACCTACTGCGCCGCCGATCTCACCACCGGAAGCATTGGTGGTGACGTGGACGGTAACGCCGCCGACGTTGACGACATTCGGGCGTTGCTCTTGCCTCGGCATCTGCGTGACGACGACTTGCGTCGGTCCGCCTTTGCCTTTGCCGCCCTGGAACGGGCCATTGAAGAAGCTGCCCAGGCGGTCCAGGAAGGTACGCGGCTGATGGACCAGCGAGAGAGGCACTAAGCCTTCAGAACGTTTCGGGCCATACGGCTGCCTCTTGATTTCCCATTCACGCTTGCGGCTGAAAAAGTTGTCGCTGTTCATATACTTGTCGTAGCGCTCGAGAGGCCCGCTCTTGTCGCGCCTCGAGAGCGTTGGATCCTTCATCCAGTTTTTGCGGAAGTTGGTCCATCGATCTTTGCCAAAAATCCACTCCGCGTCTGCGGTGAGGAGTTTGTTGGCCTCGGCCCATTTTTTTTCAGCGTCCTTGGCCTTCGTGACTCTGGCCCAGAGCGCGCCAGCCCAACTTTGAATCGAACCGACGGAGCCGATCGCGGAAATGACGCCGATAATTCCGAACAGACGCGTTGCCAGGCCAAGCAGGCTCTTGAGTTTGACGAGACGAGCCGCCCAAAGGCCAAGGCCTGCTGCAGCACTTCCGCCGCCGGCCATGGCTGCCATACCCCCGCCAGCAAGCGCGCCACCGGATAGGCCGCGCACAATCATACCGCCCATGAGCATGTGCATCAGCGAACCGCCTCCGGCCGCGCCGATGCCGAGCATCGCCGCAATCCGGAACATTGGATACTTTTTCATAAGTCCGACAAGTAGCCCGCCACCAACTCTGATAATGCCGAGGCCGGCAAGGGCTGACCCTAAGGGACCGAGACTCTCCATAAAGCCAGCGACACCGCCAAGGATTTTGTTGAGCATTGGCATGATCGTACTGACAAGCGGCATGAAGATCTTGCCGAGACTGACTTTCATTTCGGTCATTTGAGTGCCGAAATCCTGAACCATCTTGTCGTAGTTTTTTGCCATCGAGTCTTTATCGAAGACGACGCGCTTGATATTGGCGGTACGCTTATTGATCGTCGCCATCTGAATGATAGCTTCGACCGCTTCCTTGGCTTCGTTGCGGTTTTTGAATGCCGCACCAAGCTCTCGACCGATGGCAATCATCGCGTCCGTGGAGCGGACGCTTGGATGTTTGGGGTCCATGGCATCGATATCGATGCCCTTGGCTTTCATCTTCTTGCGAAGACCGTCGAGAAGCGTGGTTGAATACCACGCGTAAGGGTCCGACGCCTTGAGGGCGTTGTCTTTGAAAAGCTCCGTGTCGTTAACTCTCGAGATCTGACCTTTTTTGTTGAGGTCGATCTTGCCGGTCTGGGCGAGCTTCTGGAGAACCTTGGGGTCATTCGGCAGAATGCCGAGCGAGCGCAGGGCCTCGTTCCCTCGTACGGTCTGCGAGCCGCCGCCGATCATGTGCATAAAGCCCGTAGCGGCCATTACGCCGGTAGCGCCTCCTTGCTCCTGGATCATTGTCGCGAACTTGATGATGCTGTCGTCCGACATGGTCAAGAACGAGATACCGGCGTTTCGCTGAGTAGTCAGGAAGGCGGTCGGACTAACGCCTGTGCCGATCTGGATACGAACAAGCTTGTCCATCCAGCCGGCAATGTCGGTCAAGTGCGTTCCCCGGCCAACAAGTTCTGCAGATCGAATGGCATCGGCGGCACTGCGGAACAGTTCTTCATTGCTGCCGTGCGATTTATCCGCGTTGTAGGCTTTCATGTAAGACATTGTACCGGCCATTTGATTGAGGCCGGCAATGGCATCGGGCGACATTTTCGTGCCGCTCTTGCTGGTAAAGACGTGATCCGGAGAACCCGTGATACGCAGGACGTCAGTCAAGAATCCAACGCCTTCTGTCGTTGACAGGTTGCCGACGGACTGAGACCATTGACGCGCGAGATCTTCGAGCTTCTTGACTTGGCCTTCATTGACAAGGCCAGTTGCGCCCATCTTGAAGAGCGCCATTTGTTGGGAGCCACCAGCCTCGAGCGCCTTGCCAACCCTGGACTTGAGGGCGTGACCAAGCATCATACCCATGATGGG
>JABFRT010000060.1 GCA_013141015.1 Hyphomicrobium sp.
TCCGGGAAGCGACTGACCTCACCAATGACCAGGCGGCGCAGCTGCATAATTCGTGGAGTCAGCACCACCGTGAGCTGACGATACGCATAGTTCAGCAGATACTCGGCGAGATCTTTCCCCTCGCCTAAGTCCGGCATTTCGTTGAGGACCTTGCCGCTGGCTTCGTCGGTCATGCCGGTCACGATCTCGATGAACAGCGCCTCCTTGCTCGCGAAATGCTTGTAGACGGTTTGTTTCGACACCGCCGAACGAGCGGCGATTTCGTCCATGCTGGCGCCGAGATACCCGCCTGTGAGAAAAACTTCCGTGGCAGCGCCTAGGATTGCTCGACGCTTCCGCGCGGAACGGTGCGAGCTTTCAACCCCTGCCATTAGGTCTGCCGAAGCCGCCTTGGTCATGGAACCTCCATCCTCTCCCGCCACCGAGAACCTTGTTGTGTTGACTCATGGTACTAGACAGTCTAGTTCTATGCAAGCCTGCCAGCGCCGGTTATCCGGATCGCTCAGAACCGAGAAGGAGAACTGACATGTTGAAGCGCAGGTTTTTGCAGGTCACGGCCACAGCGGGGGAGTACTCCCTCTCAGTCGCCCCCGGCAGCCCAAACCACTGAGGCTGCGGGCAGATCCCGCTCCGCGCCTCAATCGGCAGGAGACATTGCTATGACGCACCCCACCAGATCGTCCACGCAGAAAGTGCCGGGCGCTAGGATCTATTTTGAAATGCGGGGAACCGGCCCCATCCTGCTGATCATCCCCGGCGGCCCGCAGGATGCCGGCGTATTCGCCGACCTTTCGCGATATCTCGCCGACCGCTACACGGTCGTGGCCTACGACCCTCGCGGCAACTCCCGCAGCACCTTCGACGGCGAGCCTGAGGAATTGCTGCTCGATGTGCAAGCCGACGACGCCGCGGCGCTGATCGGAGCGCTTGGCTGCGGGCCGGCCTATGTGTTTGGAACCAGCGGTGGCGCGCAGATCGGGCTTAACCTCGCGGCCCGCCATCCAGAGCTGGTGCGCGCGCTGGTGGCGCACGAACCCCCGAGCATGATGCTGTTACCCGACCCGTCAGAAGCGGTGGCCGGCTCGCAGGGTCTTTACGACACCTATCGTCGCGACGGCGTCGATGCCGCAATGGCGCAGTTCTTTGCCGACAACGGCCTAGCGGACGAAGCGGAGCGGGGCGAGGCGCCACCGGAGTTCGCCATCTCCCCAGAAGCAACGGAGACGCTTGCCCGGGTCAGCGGAAATTTTGAGTACTGGCTCGCCTATGGCGTCATGCCGCTCTCCCTCTACCGTCCTGACGTCGATGCGCTGCGCGCGGGCAAACCGCGTGTCGTGGTGGCCATCGGCGAACAGTCCGCCGGGCAACCCATCGAAGGCATGGGGATGGCGCTGGCCGAGAAACTTGGGACCGAGGTGGCCCGCTTCCCCGGCGACCATATGGGCTTTGGCCCGCACGCCGACACCTTCGCCGAGACCCTGGACCGGGTGTTCAGCGGCGAATGACCATCTGTCACGACGAGTAGGAGAACCACCATGCATATCCAGTTCGCCGAGCTGCCCGTATTCGATCAGGAGCGCGCCAAAAAGTTCTATATTGACAATTTCGACGGGCAGATCGCAGCCGACGAGCCCATGGGCAAGGACGGGTGGCGATGGATCGAACTTAAATTTGCGGGCGCTGAAACCGCGTTGCATTTCCTCAGGCGCAAAGACGATGCGCCATCCGACGAGCCCGTCCTGGTGTTGGTGGACGACAACGTCGAAGCGATTGTCAAAACCCTGAAATCGAAGGGTGTGGAGATCATCACCGAACTGCAAGAGGCTCCCTACGAGCCGGGACGTACAATCGCGGAGTTTCGGGACAGCGAGGGCAATCGCATGCTGGTCAGTACAAGCGGGCATCTCATGTAAATGTTCGATGGCGGGTAACACGAGGACTGGAGTAGCTGATGTCTGCACCACCGAAGAACCACATGACAGCATTGTACTCAAGCGGAAACTTCGAGCTCAAAGCGACCGGCACTCCCATATGCTCTTAGCACTCGTGCTCCTAGCCTCCGTTGGTGCTGGCATCGTCGGCGGAGTGTTCTTCGCCTTCTCGACCTTCGTGATGAAGGCACTGTCTGAGCTGTCGGTTCCAGCGGGTGTTGCTGCTATGCAGCGCATCAACGTCGTTGTGATCAACCCTCTGTTCATGGCTGCCTTTCTCGGAACAAGCTTGCTCTCAATTGGATGTGCCGTCTCGTCCATCACACCCTGGAACGGTACGCCTTCCGTTCTGCTGCTCGCTGCGGCTCTCTTGTATTTGGTCGGGTCGCTGGGCGTCACCCTGTTCTTCAACGTGCCTCGCAATGAGCGGCTCGCTCGCTTGACCAGCGGGTCGCCTGAGGCGGCAGCCTACTGGCCGAAATACTTGCACGAATGGGTGCGCTGGAACCACGTGCGCACCTTCGCCTCGGTTGCCTCGGCAGCTTGCAGCACAGCAAGCATGGCTGTGCTGTAGCCTAGCGAGAATGACGCCTAATTTACGTTTGGCATTGGTTAATGATGAGGAGCGACACGATGGACGAAACCCTATTCAAGGAACTCTCGGCGGTAGAAGAGGCATTTAATCGAGCGGTAATCTCGAATGATGTTGCTGCGATCTCATCCTGTATTTCCGAGGACTGGACGTTGGTGACACCAGAGGTGGGTCCGGTATCCAGAGACGGTTTCCTGCACGCAGTCGGGCAAGGCATTCTGAGCCACGACAGCATGACCAAAGACATTTTACGCGTCCGTGTCTATGGAAACGTCGCAGTCGTTACTGGGCGCGGTCACAACACGGGTATATTCAAGGGCGCGCCGATCAGTGCAGACGAATGGATAACGGATGTCTACGTAAAGACAGGCGACAGATGGATATGCACGCTGACTCATTTGACGCCGGTTGCCTCTTGATGCCCAACCCTGCGCTCTAGCCGACCCGCTACAGCGTGCTTTGCACGCTTGCGCGGTCAGCTGAGCTTGAACATTGGGCATCACTGAACAGGAGTAACTAATGTCCGACCCTCAAAAGACCTTTGCGACTGCTTCGTGCTCGTGCGGAAGCGTTGAGCTCGAAGCGATTGGCGCTCCCATCACAAGCGTCGTCTGCTACTGCGACGATTGCCAGGAAGGCTCTCGGCAAATTGAAGCGTTGCCGAACGCAGGATCCGCTCGAGATTCCGATGGCGGTACCGCATACGTTCTCTACCGGAAGGATCGCGTTCGTTGCTCAAGAGGAGCCCAGCTGTTGCAGAGTTACAAGATCACAGAGAATTCGGCCACGAACCGCCTCGTCGCCACCTGCTGCAATTCAGCCATGTTCCTCAACTTCGAAAAAGGGCATTGGCTTTCAGTGTACCGAGCACGGTTTCAGGGAGATGTCCCACCCTTGCAGATGCGCATCCAAACAAAGTCTAGGCCCGAGAACAACGACGTTCCGAGCGACGTGCCCAGTTACCCGGCGTTCCCCCTCAGGTTTATGGCGAAGCTCCTTGCTGCCCGGATTGCAATGCTGATTCATCGATGAGCCTGGGTCGTGATGTCAACACCAGCCCCCGAAACCCTGCACCGGGCGTTCAGCGGCGAATGAGCGCTCACCGCGAGGTGACTCAACGATGCCAACTCTAAAATGGGATTATCTGAAGTGGCTGTGACAAAACCTCAAAAGGTCGAAATCGAAAATGTTCTGTCGCCTGGGCGCATCGTTCGTGTCGATGCTGATAAGTACGGTGCCATGAAGCAGGCTTTTCTCAAGGTTCTTCCAAAAAATGCGCCGGGCATGACAGCTGCGGAAATTGGAGAGGCCTTGCTTCCACATCTCCCCGAAGAATTGTTTCCGCAAGGCTCCAAGGCCGGCTGGTGGAAGAAAGCGGTTCAACTCGACTTGGAAGCGAAAGGCGTTGTTCTGCGAGAAGAAACCAAACCTCTCCGCTGGCACAAGCGATGATCCAAGCTGCCGCCGCTTAGAACGAGTAGGAGAACCGACTATGCACGTGCAGTTTGTCTGGGCCTCCTTTTCCAAAGGAGACACCCACCAGGTAGTGGACGCAGACTTTCTATTTCTACGCTATGATACTTCATTGTCCGACGACCGAATTTAGCGTCTTCATCTTTCAGGGACTATTGCCGTTGCCGGCGCACTGCGATCGACTTTAACGGCGCAATGCGCCCGCAGATCGTTCGGCGTGATCTCGGTCAGGAGCCGATTGCGCCATGTCGGAAGAAATTCGCGTTCAAAGATCGAGCGACGCATCGCGCGGGTGCTGTCAGCCATATCTGCATCGCGGCAACCGTTATCTTTTGGCTCGGGCAAGGAGTCCTGACCCTAGCACTACTTTGGCACTCTAGAATCGATGGCGTCTGCGAGCGGCTTCTTGCAGTGGGGACATCGGAGGGGTGGAGGCCGTGTGAAGCGGTCGAGAATGGCTTGTCTAACAGCTGGCATGCTCGGTTGCGGCGGCGGTCCTCCGACTCTTTTTTTTCCGCCCCGCTGCCTTTAGGCGGCGGGATTGAAGGAAGGCATAGGCGATCATGGTCATCAAGGCGTGTCGATGTAATCCAGTCCACGATCTGCCTTCGAAGTGGTCGAGGCCGAGTTCCTCCTTCAGCTGCTGATGTGCTTGCTCACAGATCCACCTCGCTTTGATCGTGGCGGCAAGCATTTTGAGCGTGGCATCGGCAGGCAAGTTCGACACATAATATTTCTGCTCGCCGGTCGACCTGCGTTCGCCGACGAGCCAGACCTCGTCGCCTGGCATGCATTGCATGCGATTGTCGAGCATTCGGTGCTTATGGCCATCCGCAACGCGGACACGGCGAGCGGCAAAGAGGCATGTCAGCCGACCTTTGGTGCCGCGCCGCCAGCTTATCTTCTGCCATTTCTCACCAGACAGCATCGCCTCGGCAGAGACCGGCGGCCGGTCCGGGATGTGATATTGGCGGCGCCTGCCGGTGGTCGCGACCGGGAAGATCAGAGCAACATCGGCTGGATAGACGTTTTGGCGGCGCGATAATCCTACCGCCCACTGCAGACCGCGCTCACTCAGGGCCTGACGAAATGAGCTGCTCGACCCGTAGCCCGCGTCGGCAAGCACGCAGCCGAAACGCACGCCGGAGGCGATGACACGATCGATCTCTTCGATGGCGATTTCCGGCTTTGTCAGAGCGACCTGTCGATCCTTCGGGACGCGCGCCCGCATCATCCGCTCGGGATCATTCGTCCAGGTGTCGGGCAGGAAGAGCCGAAGACCCACCATCACCGGCACTTCGCGCGAGGCCAGGGTCACCGACACAAGTGACTGGCAGTTGGACGTCTTGCCAAGCGAGGAAGCGTATTGAGGCGCGACACCAACCGAGTGTTGCCCCTTCTTCGGTAACGCTGTGTCGTCGACGACGAGAAACCCCGCCTGATCGCCGATCAGGCGATCTGCCTCCTTCAGCAGGGCGGCCTCAAGCGGAGCGCTGTCCCAAACCCCAGCCGCGACAAAATGATGAAGCTGATCGTAGCCGACATCGCCCGCTCGCGCGGCCATCGGTTGTACGCTCTTACGCTCGCCCGGCCCGATCAGACCAGCAATGTACAGCGGACACATCCGGCGCCGGGATGGATGCGAAAGACCCGCCAAAAACGGCTCAAGCCAGCGCTCGAGATCCTCTATCCAATCAGCATCCATCGCCAGCCCCTCACAAAAGCTGGCTCCCTATGAATCACCGAAACGCCGCCGAGGAAACCCCAAAATCATAAATCTGCCAAAGTAGTGCTAGTTTGCAGGGAGCAGCTCGGAGCAATGCCGCGAACGCAGTCCTCGGCCCGTTCCGCCAAAAACCGCTCTTCAAAATTATGCCCGTCTGACTGAGACATCGTCCGATCGTCCGATTTCTATCCTGCTATATCCGTCGCTACTACGCCCCTCCTCCTGCACTTCCATTCCTTGGAAATAGACTTCACTCATACCCGTGCAACTACGTGATCAATGGTTCGGGAGCGTTCCTGAGCCTGCTCACAGGCAACGGTTTGGATGCCGCCGTCTGGAATATGGAGGCCTCGATGGATGACAGAAAATATCTGACGGCTGAGGAAGTCTCAGACCGCTATCGCGGTAGCATCTCGGTTGGGACACTGCGAAACTGGCGAGCTATGAGAATTGGGCCAACCTACATCAAGATCGGCAAGGCAGTGCTGTATCCGATCGAGGAGCTTGGGGCGTGGGATCAAAAGAATATGGTAACGTGCCGTGCCTCAAACCAGCTCACGATGGACGCCAGTGAGTGAATGTGATGATCACGCAGGAGCACACAATACCGCCCCCAAATACCGCCCCCTCACTGTCAGCAATATTGTAAATATGTATTTCTTTTCAAATAGATAATGAAAATTAAGAGGCTCCTTCACAACCACCCGTCCGGCGATCCAACGCCGTCGCGCGCCGACATCGACATGACCCGGCAGATCATGGACGCCGCCCGCCCGCTCGGCGTCTCGGTGCACGACCACATCATCGTCGGCCGCGACGGCCACGCCAGCCTGAAGGCGCTCAGGTTGATTTGAGGGTGTGTAAGGCATGACTTTACAAATGTCAGGCCACGACTTACATTGCGATCAGAGCCGGATAACGGCCGAGAGAATGGAGAGTAGATGGAAAGGGCGCACGCGATGGGAAGGTGGAGGCCGGAGGCCTTTGCACAGCTATGGAGCGCCAACTATGATCCGTTCCTTTCGGAGCGCAGACCTAGAGAAACTTTGGAAATCCGGTAAGGCCCTGAGTTTCAGGACACTTGATACGAAGAAAATTCTGGACTGCTTGGATGTCGTGGACTCGGCCGGCGCGCCGCAGGACGCGGCATTTACGGGATTCCGGTACGACGAATGGATGGAAGGTAAGATCAAGCGGCACGGCATAATGGTCTCGGACCATTGGCTCGTCACATTTGGATGGAGCGAAGGACATGCGATCGATGTCGATTTGGAACGCATCGAGTAGCGTGATTGGTAGAGTTGAGTGTATCATATGACAGAGTACCCCACCCGCGATCCTAAGCGCTGCCCAACACATCCCGGGCGCATCCTGCGCGAGTATTCGGTGCCCGCTCTGGAGCTTTCCAAATCGGCTATCGCAGAGCATCTCGGGATTTCCCGCCAGACGCTTTATGATTTGCTTTCAGAGAAGCAGCCTGTGACGCCGCAGATGGCGGTCCGCATCGGCAAGCTGCTTGGCAATGGCCCAAACCTATGGCTCAACATGCAAGCGGCCTATGATCTTTGGCATGCCAAGCGTGATGTTGATGTTTCGGGGATTCCGACATTCAAGCCGAAAAAATTTGCGGTGAGATAATGCTTGGCCGGTGGTCCGGAAACCGCGCCGGTTTGGCGCAGCGCGTGTGTGTAACGCCGCCGGGGGCTGACGCGACATTGACGTGTCGGGGCTTGGCCTTCTAAGTACGGCGTCCCAAATACCGGGCAGCCTAATCACAACAGGATCAGCACTCATGACGTCCCAGCCACGCCACGCCAAAGTCTTGATCCTTGGTTCGGGTCCGGCCGGATACACCGCCGCGATTTACGCGGCGCGCGCTATGCTGAAGCCGCTGCTGATCCAAGGCTCGCAGCCGGGCGGCCAGTTGACCATCACCACCGATGTCGAGAACTACCCCGGCTTTGCCGACCCGATTCAGGGCCCGTGGCTGATGGAGCAAATGCAGGCGCAGGCTGAACACGTCGGCACCGACATCGTCATGGATCATATCAACAAGGCCGATCTGAAAGCCAAACCGATCCGGCTGGAAGGCGACAGTGGCGACGTCTACACTTGCGATAGCTTGATCATTTGCACCGGCGCGCAGGCGCGTTGGCTCGGCATCCCGTCGGAGCAGACATTCCAAGGCCACGGCGTCTCGGCATGCGCGACGTGCGATGGGTTTTTCTACAAGGGCAAGGAAGTGATGGTCATCGGCGGCGGCAACACGGCCGTCGAGGAAGCGCTGTTCCTGACCAACTTTGCCAGCCGCGTGACCATCGTGCATCGCCGCGATCACTTCCGCGCTGAAAAGATTTTGCAGGAGCGCTTGTTCAAGAACCCAAAGGTCGAGGTGATTTGGGATACAGCAGTGGACGAAATCCTCGGCTCAGCAGAGCCGCGCTCGGTCACGCATGTGCGCTTGAAAAACGTCAAAACCGGCGCATTGACAGAGCGGCCGGTTGACGGTTTCTTCGTTGCCATCGGCCACGCACCCGCGACCGGATTGTTCAAGGGCCAATTGCCGACAACGCCGTCCGGCTATCTGATCACCGCACCCGATTCAACAGCGACGGACATTCCCGGCGTGTTTGCAGCCGGCGATGTGAAGGACGAAGTGTTCCGTCAGGCCGTCACCGCCGCTGGCATGGGTTGCATGGCGGCGCTGGAAGCCGAGCGTTTTCTCGCCAAGCATGAAGGCGGCGCTTAGCGCGCCCATTTGGCGTTTTCGCGGATGATCGCCTCTGCGCGCCTGGCGTGTGGAATGCCAGACCAGTCGAGCGTCAACGCACGCGTGTCGCCGTCTGAATCCTTCTCGACACCGTAGCCGATCGACAGCGAGCCGGTGCCGTCGCGGCGGTCGTGGCGCTTAACGAAGTTGACCGCGCTGAGCTTGTAGCTTTCCGCGCCCGCATCTTTGCCGCCATAGACGTTGATCACGCGGACGTCTGTCACGGCATGCGCGGTATTGCGCGACTTGCGGATGCCAAGCACCGGCGCGGCCAGCATCAACAGGCCGATACCGACGAACGGCAACGAGAAAAAGAACATGAACCAGATGAGGCCGATGCCAGCTTGCTGCGATCCAGACTTGACGGGAACAAGACCCAGCAGACCACCAAGACTCATGCCAAAAAACATGAATGCGATGCTGCTCCAGAACACGCCGAATAGAAATATTGCGAGCAGCTTGCCCCATTCCGCGCGCCAATCGGGTTGGCCCGCATAGAGCACGCGCTCGCCTGGGCTAAGCTCTGCGGCGAGCCGCTTGCGAAGGTCGGGCGGGAGATCGAAAAGAGAGTTGCTCACGCGGCGATTGAAGCGCGTTCGCGTAAAATGCCTGTGTCAGTCCCGCCCGGCGGATCGCAAAATTGCCGCGCATGGTTAGCCAAAACTTAAGCCGCCTCGACCCGCTCCAGTATCGGCCGCAGGGTACGGCGCAGACTTACGATCTCGTCGGGGGTGATTTTGAAAAATGCGTTCTGCAGCCGCTGCCGCGTTTTGGCCTGTGCCAAGCTGCCACCGAGCAGGGCGATTTTAACGTCGCCCGGCGGATAGAGCGCGGGTTCGCCGATCATTTCAAAGCCGAGCATGTATTTGTAAAAGCGCACGCTGTCGGGCCGCGTCGCGATCAATATTTTGGCGGCGTTGGCCGCTTCCGCCGTCATCAGGCTGGCGCGGACCAGCGACGCATAAAGCGTGGTGCGATACGACGTGTTGGAGATGCCGGGATCGATGGAAAAGCGAGAGACCTCCATCAAACTTCCGTTGGCCGCGCGCTTGATGGCTTGAAGATCAGGGTAGTGCGCGGCGCACGGCAACGTGGCGAGTGAATCGAACGGACGGCTGAAACACAGCCGCATCGCGCCGACCAAGCGGTCCTCGTCATAGGCCCCAATCTGCAGGGTGGTAGGATAATCGTCGAATGCGTCGCGAAATTCGCTTTGTTCAGCAGGCGGTGGCGGCGTCATGAATTCCTTGTACGCGCTCATCCGCAAGGCGAACACGTCGCGGCGCTCAGCGTTGGACGACACGATGCGCATATCGAACGGCGATTGCTTGCCCCCGTGTGGCTCTACTGTCTGCCTCGGTACAAATTTGACCGCTTCCGTCATCGCCCGCTCCTTAACTTTTGAACTGACGCGCCTTGAGTGCGTATTACCCCTGCTCAGGTTAAACGCTGCGAATGAGCAAACCGTTCGACGCAAAGATGCGGCATAGACGACCAGGAGCGGGAAACACCTTATCCAGCACACCCCATAACGTGCACGGCTTCGCGCTTAGGTTTCAATTGCGCTACGGGGATGCTACCTCTCCAGCCGGCATTTTTTGAGAAGGCGCACCCGATGGCATCGCAACACGTAGATTGGAGATCCGCGACGGCTCCAAGCCTCGCTGATTTCGAGGGGCTGGCGCAGGAAGCCTGGAACAAGCTGCCGGCTGAGTTTCGCAGCCTCGCCGACGACGTCGTGATCCGCGTTGAAGACTTCGCCGCAGACGACGTACTCGATGACATGGATATCGACGACCCGTTCGATCTGACAGGTCTGTATCAGGGCGTCAGCCTCGACAAACAGAGTGTGTCGGACGCGCCACGGGAGCCAGACATGGTGTTTCTTTTCCGCCGCCCGATTCTCGACGAATGGGCCTCGGGGGACGAGGAGTTGGGTCATCTGGTGGCCCATGTTCTCATTCACGAGATTGGCCATCATTTCGGCTTTTCTGACGAAGATATGGAAGGAATCGAGGCTGAGGCCACGGCCTGACCGGGGCAACAGCATTAGGGCCGTGGTCATGTCACCCGGCCTTAACCGGTGTTGTGTAAGAACACGGGCGTGGAACAAAACGGACGGCGGCGGCTTGTACAAAATGGCGTTTCACGCCATCTTGAGTTGCAGAAACCGCTTAACCGGCGGGTGCAGTATAGCTTTAGGGGCGGCAGGCTTTGGGGCGAGTATTTTCCGGCATGACGTTTGGCAACGCGCCGATGTGGCGAGCCCTTGGCTTCAGCGCAATCTTCCTCGTTCTCGCGCTGCCGCTTCCGGGCGTTCACGCAGAAGACGCAACGCCGACGCCTGAAGAATACGTCGGCCATGCCGGCGGCGACAGCCACTTGCTCCCGCCCGGCGAATTCAAACTCGACAACCGCAAACAGTTGTGCGGCCAACGCCCGACCGTGATCGACAACGCGCTTGATGATTACGGCGCTGCCTATCCGGGCTTCCTGATCATGAACCCGCGCCTGCTCGACAAGGTCTCGACGCCCGTTAAGCAATGGATCTTCGCCCACGAATGCGGCCATCAATTCCGCGGCCCCGACGAAGAAACCGCCGACTGCTTCGCGGTCCAGCGCGGACGGCGCCAGCAATGGCTGACGCCTGAGGGGCTTGAAGAAGTCTGCAACTTCATCGCCCCGGCCAAAGGCGACGGCATGCATTTTTCCGGCAGCCACCGCTGCGAATACATGCGCCGCTGCTACGAAGACCCGAACATCAAATAACTTATCCCCGCAACTCGCTGGCAAATCGAGTCCATGATTCCGTAACTTCTATTTGCACGGGCACCGTCTCAGGGTGTAGGCGCCATGCAAACGCTTCTTTCGCCGAGCGTCCGTCTAAAGTCATTTCCTTGACCTTTTTGCCAGATAGTTTGAGCAATACGGCATGGCCTTCTGGTGAACAAATCAACGGTGTTACACGACTCTTGTCGTCTTTCCATAGTCCGACAGACCACACTTTTTTTGAATCGTCGTCCTCTTCAGAGTTCCATCTCTCCAACAATGCTCGTGAAGTTAGCGTCAAAACAGACGAGCCTGGATCTTCTGCCAATCCCATAGAGTATCGCGCAGACCAACGCTCAGAAAGCTGCGGACCGTCCATCAATAAAACGAAGACGAGATTTGGTCCCACCGATTTTAGCGGCTCATGACATGGATCTGATCGAGCCAAATCTTCGCATATCATCACTGTGAAAAGTGAAGCACTTCTCATGGGATTGATATGAATTTCTCGACCTTCAAGTGCGATGCTTTCCCACCAAAACGTACCCTCGACGGATAAAGGCAATTGCGCCCCCAATCCATATTTTTCGATCTGATACTTCTCTAGCCTCCAGCGATGGTGCTTCCCGCGGCTAGTATGGGTGACGGTGCGTTGTGGATTATCTTTTTCGTCAGGCCCAATATCAAAAAAGCTACAGAGCGCGAAGTTGCCACTGGTGCCGCTGCAGTTACCACTCGATCCAGAAATTAGAAACTCAACATCGCGCCAAGTTTTCCGAATGTGCTCCGCTAGCATTTCATAAGCAGCCCAGTTGAGAGCGTACTCGGGCAGCACGATACCATGGATTTGCCCGTGCTCGCTATGAGCGCGATCGATGATATCGGCTAGAAATTTAACGACTCGTTGCGGCTCGTTACCGAGCCAAGACTGGTCAATGCTGAACCATCCCCAAGGTTTTGCATCAAAATCCGTGTTGAATAGGTCCCCAGCAACGAAGGCCTCATCGCGAATTTCATAGGGAAATGGAATTAACAGT
Organism: Hyphomicrobium sp.; assembly: GCA_013141015.1. Taxonomy (GTDB): domain Bacteria; phylum Pseudomonadota; class Alphaproteobacteria; order Rhizobiales; family Hyphomicrobiaceae; genus Hyphomicrobium_B. The sequence continues at coordinate 12,299 of JABFRT010000060.1, forward strand.
AGATTTAATGATCTCTCATCATCAGTAATTTGAGAATTAAGTGCCTTCTGCCAGTTGATTTGAATCTGGCCCTTAGGTGGAAGTAGCGCTAGGTTGTGGGAAATTGACCGGAGTGCGCAACCGACATCGGGTGTACGAGCTTTCGGTTGTACGCAAAATATATCCTGATTGGCATAGAGGGTTATTGTGTAGAGATGATTCCATTTGCGTTGTTGCCCTTGAACCAATTTAGACCCTTGATTTGCCTTATCAAGGGCCACATCAACTACATTTTCGATCCAAGTACCGTGGTCAGACGGGCGGTACCCGACATCTTCGCATGCCTCATCAGAAATAACCATCAGTGAGTAGGCATAAATCCACCACGCCGGATGTTTCGATGTTGAATGTAATTCAATATGCACTTCGTCATTTTGGGCTGCGAGGAGCTTGTTCCATAGTTGTTTAACGCGGTCGGGTATGAAAGGTGACTTGGACCACTGAAGTGCGGTTTCCCTACAATCGGAAATTAGATTCTGGTCGATGACAAGGAGACCATCTGTTGAGTACCCTGGGATAGGCCCCGGCACGACCCTGTGATATGCGCCAGACTGTTGGAGTAAATAAGCCGACACACCAAACATGTCCGGAGGAAAACTTGGTGGTGAGATTTGCGATCTATCCTCACTAATCAGGTCAGGAAGTATCAGTCTGAGCAATTCCCCGATGGTAGCCATGAGTTAGTAAATTCCATGCTGCGTTGTCTTGAGACGTGGAAAAATGGGATATTAACAGTGGCGCTCAACCCGTCAGCACTAGGATGATATAGCGCTCAAAATGATCGTAGAACCGCCAATTTGGTTGCAAAGTAGCCACACATGCGCCAGGATGATTGATGAAGCTGAAATTTGCGCCAATGTCTGCGGGTTGAAGCGGTTCCGCCGCTGTACAAATATCGAAAGGGCGCATAATCCTTTGACGTGTAGAGAGTGATTTGCTCTTGGTCGCTGTCTCGAAGAGATCCATGACGGTTCAATACGATAACATCGGTTTCGCCACATTGAGGCGCAACGGCGTTCAGGCCGAAAAAAGGCTTGATGCACTAGTGCACGATGATCCAGATGGCCAAGAGCTCATCAGGACTATGATAGAATTAATGGTTCGCAGGATTTTACCTCCGTTGCACCAGCCAGGAAGCGACGTCGAAAAGACCACATCAACTTTGGGTGATTGATCCCGGCTCCCACCGCTGCGAATACATGCGCCGCTGCTACGAAGACCCGAATATAAAATAACTTATCCCCGCCCCCCTTGAGCGCCCTTAGACTCACGCCCGGTATCGACCGGACGGAGTTAACAGCGATGCGTTTTGCCGATTACACCCAACACCTGATCAGCCTTGGCCAGACCATTTACCAGTGGGCCGGGCAGCTGGCAGAAATCGACCGCACCCGGCGCGAAAAGGTGGCGCTGTACGCCGAGGAGATTGCGGCAACCTTAGCGCGTGCGGCGGCAGCCCTGGCGGCGCTCGAAGCGGCCCCGGACGACCGTTCAACGCTTCTTTCCGCCACCCGCGAACTCGGCCGGATCTCAGGCTATGTCGAAACAATCATGTCCGCGCTTCAACACCACCTTGACGGGCGCAAGCGGGCTGGCGTTAAACGGCGGCTCGATTATCTGGAACCCTTCGAACTCGAAGCGGCCATTGCCGAGCACGGCGCTTTTAAACAAGCGCGGCGGCTGACGGCGGCAGAAGGGTATTTCCGGGCGCTGGCGGATGCGCTGCGCGCTTGAGATTAACTGGTGGAGAGACACGGCACATGGACAAGTTCACGGTACTGACGGGCATTGCGGCGCCGCTGCCTTTGCGCAACATCGACACCGACATGATCATCCCCAAGCAGTTCCTGAAAACCATCGCCCGCACCGGTCTTGGCAAGTCGCTGTTTTATGAAATGCGTTTCGACAATGCGTCCGGCAAAGAAGTCGCCGATTTCGTTTTGAACAAACCGCAGTACCGCAAGGCGCAGATTTTGGTGACCGGAGATAATTTCGGTTGCGGGTCTTCGCGCGAACATGCGCCTTGGGCGTTGCTGGACTTCGGCATCCGCTGTGTGATCGCGCCCGACTTCGCCGACATTTTTTACAACAACTGTTTCCAGAACGGCATTCTGCCAATCAAGCTGCCGCAGACCGATGTCGACAAGCTGATGGATGACGCGTCGCGCGGCGCAAACGCGACCGTGACGGTTGATCTTGAGGCCCAGGAAATCCGCGGCCCAGACGGCGGAAAAATCAAGTTCGACATCGATCCGTTCCGCAAGCACTGCCTGATGAACGGCCTCGACAACATCGGCCTGACGATGGAAAAAGACAAGGCGATTGGCGCTTATGAGAAGACGGCGGCTTCGACGCGGCCTTGGTTGTAATTGCGGAGATCTACGATCATGGCCAAAGCCATTCACATGATGATCCGCGTGCTCGAAGAAGCGCGTTCGGTGAAATTCTACGAAGCATGCTTTGGCTTGAAGATCGCCGAGCGGCGCGAGTGGCCGGATTTTTCGCTGACCTACATGAGCAACGCCGAAAATGATTTCGAGGTTGAGCTGACGGTCAACAAGGGCCGCACCGAACCCTACGACCTCGGCAACGGCTATGGCCACGTCGCGTTCGTCGTCGATAACCTGGAGGCCGAACACGCGCGCATCGCGAGCGCGGGCTACACGCCCGGCGACATCAAACAGATGACGCACGACGGACAGCCATTCGGAAAATTCTTCTTCATCACCGACCCCGACGGCTACAAAATCGAAGTGCTGCAGAAGGGTGGTAGGTTTAGGTAGGGGTGTTTGTCATTGGTCATCCTGCGATGACAATGATTTTGGGAAAATATGCGAGCAAGCCTCACCACTTGCGTTCCCGGGCGAGCATCTGAGCGCAGCGAATGTGCGTAGACCCGGGATCACGTCGTGCGCACAAAAAGTGGCGCGGCCAAAATAGACCTATTTTTCATTGGACGCGATCCCGGATAGCCGCAGCGTTTCGCTAGCGCGCCACGCGGCTTCCGGGAACGCAAGCGGCTGGGTTGTGTGGCCCCACTAATCCAGGCGTTCCCATGTGGATGTAGCTATCAGACCACAACCTCATGCTGGAACACTAACAGAAAAAATACCTCGATGCAGTCACTCGAGATGCTTCTGCAAACGCGAGGTCGAATTAGGCCTTTTTTTTTGCGAAGTTCCCAACGGGGTTATGATTGCTTCCAAATCAGTCAACGACGAGCGCAATTCCGGCATATTCAGACCTTCTATACGGCCAACAGCTGCCTCCATTCCATCAGTCGAACAAAATTCGACAACGCTAGATACCGCTTCTCGCAAGTCCCTCAATGCGGCTAGTCCAGGATCGTCACGAAAATATAGATCTGCATTCAACGAGATTTCTGACCGCAACAATGAGGCGTTTGCTGCGGCCATCAGCAGTATTTCGTCAATTTTATTTTGCTCTTTAAGCGTGCGGTAGTGGTCCGATAGGCCGAGTAGATGCGCCTTGTGTGTGAAATGAAATGGAGCACCATCTTGCATCTTGGTGCTGATTGGTTTCAGCACGACCACAATTGGGCTCAGCATGACGATAGTAGTTGCTAAGTTTCTCACTTTTCTTTCGAGCTCGGCTGACTTATGAGCGGCTGACTCAACAACCAGTGAGCGATCCATTATCTTGGTCTGTCGCCCCAGTTCGAAGACAGTCGCTCGCAACTCGTCCGCCTGAAGCAACAGCGCTTCACGATTTTGCTCTAGCTCCTTACGCTGAGCTTGGAGTTCTTCCCGCTGTAAGAAAACAGCAACGACGAGCCACGCAAACGCAAGCGGCGCGAAGCCGCCGGCCAGGAAATCGCCGACTTCGTTAGGCTTTAGTTGCGAAAGTTGCGTCCACGAAAAAATGCCATAGGTCGCCAGCAAAAAAAGCCAAAGCACCGTCAGTGCTTTGGCCCAAAATAGCAACGCGCCGTCGCCATCACTCCGCTTTTTGTGGATTGGCTCTCTCAGGCGTCCCCCCACGTCCTGACATCCACAAAGTGCCCTTCAAGCGCGGCGGCTGCGGCCATGATCGGCGACACAAGATGCGTGCGGCCTTTGTAGCCTTGGCGGCCTTCGAAGTTGCGGTTCGAGGTCGAGGCGCAGCGCTGGCCGGGCGTCAGCTGATCGGGGTTCATGCCGAGGCACATCGAGCAGCCGGGTTCGCGCCATTCAAAGCCGGCCGCCTTGAAGATCTTGTCGAGGCCTTCGGCTTCCGCCTGCTCCTTCACAAGGCCGGAGCCCGGAACAATCATCGCATACGCGAGGCGCGTTGAAATCTTCTTGCCATCGACGACCTTGGCGACCGCGCGCAAATCTTCGATGCGGCCGTTGGTGCATGAGCCGATCCAAACGACATCGAGCGGGATATCCGTGATCTTGGTGCCGGGCGTCAGGCCCATATAGTCGAGCGCACGCACCATCGAGGCGCGCTTATTCTCATCCGTCAGCTTGGCGGGATCGGGAACCAAGCCCGCAACCGACACCACATCTTCCGGCGACGTGCCCCACGACACGATTGGCGGAAGCTTGGCGGCGTCCAGAACAACCGTGCGGTCGAAGTGCGCGCCCTCGTCGGTCTTCAGCGTTTCCCAATACTTCATGGCCATGTCCCAGGCGGCACCCTTCGGCGCGCGTGGACGGCCTTTGATGAATTCGAAAGTCTTCTCATCTGGCGCGATCATGCCGGCCCGCGCGCCGCCCTCAATCGACATGTTGCAGACCGTCATGCGGCCTTCCATGCTGAGCGCGGTGATGGCGTCGCCCGCGTATTCGATGACCGAACCCGTGCCGCCCGCCGTGCCGATTTCGCCGATGATGGCCAGCACGATATCCTTGGCGCCAACGCCTTTCGGCGGCACGCCGTCAACGCGCACCAGCATATTCTTGGCTTTGCTTTGGATAAGCGTCTGGGTGGCCAACACGTGCTCGACTTCGGATGTGCCGATGCCGTGCGCCAGCGCGCCGAACGCGCCGTGCGTGGACGTGTGGCTGTCGCCGCATACGATTGTCGTGCCCGGCAGCGTGAAGCCCTGCTCCGGGCCGACGACGTGGACGATGCCCTGGCGCTTGTCGAGCTCGTGGAAATATTCAACGCCAAAATCTTTGGCGTTTTTCGCGAGCGTCTCGACCTGAACGCGGCTCTGCTCGTCGGCGATGCCCTTGGTGCGGTCGGTGGTCGGCACGTTGTGATCGACAACGGCCAGCGTCTTTTCGGGCGCGCGCACTTTGCGGCCGGCCATGCGCAGACCTTCGAACGCCTGCGGGCTGGTGACCTCGTGGATCAGATGGCGGTCGATATACAGCAAACAGGTGCCGTCGGCGGCGCGGTCCACGATGTGGTCTTCGAAAATCTTGTCGTAAAGCGTCTTTGCCATAGCCGGACTTGCCCTTGCGCCGAGGAATTGCTGGTGGACCCGTTAGATAGCGTTGCCGGGAGGGAAGCGCAAATCAGCTGATTGCGGCGCGCGGGCGCAGCACCGCTTATGATTGGTCCTGGCCCGGCGTCTTCTTGCGTTCGGCGGCAGCCGCGCTTTCCTTGCGAAGTGGGCGGGACTTCGGGCAAATCTCACCCAGGAAGTGGACAAGGGTCGATGCCAGCGCCTCTTCTTTCAGGCCATAGTGGACGTTTTGGCCGCGTTTCTCCCGCCAGACGAGACCGGCGTTCTCTAAGATCGAGAGATGCTTGGAAACGGCCGGGGCTGACATGACGTCCTTGAAGCGGGCCGAAATATCGCCCGCAGTCATGTCGGTCTTCGACAAATAGGCCAGGATCCGCCGCCTTGGCGGCGACGAAAGCGCCTCAAAAATTTTGTCCGCTGCCATGTCATGACCTTTCCAGCCTCCGTCTATCACTATCCGGAAACCATTTCCAAATTATTTCATTGCTTATTTAACTAAGCAGTGAATAGATAGGTGCCGGGTCGCAGTTGACGGGTCGAGTTGCACGGGAGCGTACTATGGATGAACGGCAGTCGCGGGCGGAGGCAGTCGAGGCGGCGTTAGTCGCGGCCCAAGGCATGTTCCGTTCGCCGCGCATGTTTGAGTCTAACTCTACCGACGCCCTGCAAGGCAGCGTCCATTGGCACCCCAAAAAGTCGCTCTGGATTTCAGCGATGACGCTCGCAGCTTTGATCGCTGGGCCGCTCTATTTTACGTGGGGCGCATTTGCGCTGTTCATCGTCACGACAGCCCTAACCGTTTGCTTCGGCCATTCCCTCGGCATGCATCGCCGCCTCGTACACCGGTCATATGATTGCCCGCTGTGGCTTGAGCGGCTGTTTGTTTATTTCGGAACGCTGGTTGGGCTTGCCGGACCGTTCGGCATCATCCGCCAGCATGACATTCGCGATTGGGCGCAGCGCAAGGCTGAGTGTCACCCATTCCTCGCCCATCGCAATGCCATGTGGAAGGATGGGCTGTGGCAGTTGCACTGTGAGTTGCGGTTGGAAAACCCGCCTGAACTCGAGGTTGAGCCGCAGGTCGCTGGCGACAAGTTCTACATTTGGCTCGAGCGATATTGGATGGCGCAGCAGTTGCCGTGGGCGCTGCTGTTCTATTGGATCGGCGGATTGCCCTGGGTGATTTGGGGCATTGCCGCGCGCGTCGCAATTTCCGTCACCGGTCATTGGCTCGTCGGATATTTCGCCCACAACAGCGGACCACGAAACTGGCATGTCGATGGCGCCGGCGTGCAGGGTTTCAGCGTGCCATCAGCCGGCATCATCACATTTGGCGAAGCTTGGCACAACAATCATCACGCTTATCCAGCGTCGGCGCGGCTTGGACTAAAGGACGGCGAAATCGACCCGGGCTGGTGGGTGCTGCGTGGGCTTGAAGCCCTGGGCCTCGTCAGCAATCTCAAGACGCCAGATAAGCTGCCGGTGCGCACAAATCTAAAACTTATGAGCGGCGTCGAAAATTAGTGGAGCATGCGATGTGCTATAATTTGGCAATTCGCAGTTTCTTCGGCGCGGCCTTTACCGCATCCAGAGCCGCATCGCTCGTTGGGGCAGCGATGTTCACGCTAATGTTTGCTGTGGGTGGCATCGGGTACGCAATGTCGATCGGTCAAATGCGGCCGGGCGAAATATTTGGCCCGATCATGGTGGCGCCATTTATCTTCCTGCTGACATCCGTCATCAGTGCGGTCATAACGGTCCCGGTTACCGCAATAGCCATGATAGTCATCTATCCATTGATCAAAGCGTTGGGTATTGGCGGCCAAAAGACTTTTGGTTCCGTTGGATTTGCATTGGGTGTGCTCGTCTGGCTTTTCGCTTTTCCAGGTGGATTGTAGCCCGCTCTCGCTGTTGTCGGGGGAGCGGCTGGTGGTGCAGGAGGACTCGCGCTGGCCACACGAATCGAAACACACCCGCTCAGGTGTGAAGTTATCCGGAATGCCAAGAACTGACTGAAACATAGTCCACCCACTAAAAGACCGGGCTGATTGCTCAGCCCGGCCAAGTGGGGGGAACGTACGTTCCAGACGAGGCACCCTGACCGGGGGTGGCAATAACGACCCGGCCCAAGCACCGCCTGATGCGATCCTATACGAGGCTCAATCCCTTTGGATCAGCGCACATGTCTCGTCTGCCATGCGCAGAAAACGGATTGATGACGCTATTTCCAGTTGCGGGCTTTGGAGACCAGGAAGTCGCGCAGCAATTGGACCTTCTTGGAGTTTTTGAGTTCCTCGGGATAAGCGAAGATCAACGGCAGCGTCGGCTGTTCGATTTCCGGCAGTACGGGCACCAGATCGTTGTCCGACTCTGTCATGTAGTCGGGAATCATACCGATGCCGACGCCCGCACGAATGGCATTCTTGATCGCGACCACCGAATTGATTTTGAGGATCGCCTCCCGCGGTCCGCGGCCTTCACGGCCAGCGTTTTCGATCCAGCTCATGGCGTGCAGATGCTGGGCTGGCTGGCCGGAATAAGCGATAATCCGGTGCTTATCGAGGTCGGCCAAGGTCTGCGGCGTGCCGTGCTGCCGGATATATTGGGCAGACGCAAACGCCCGCACGCGGCTCAAGAACAGCGGACGGCGGATCAGATCGACTTGCTCAGGCTCGCGCGTCCAGATCGCAACGTCGGCGGCGCGCATGCCAATATCGACCTGCTCGTCGTTGAGCAGCAGCTCGACCCGGATTTCCGGGTAGAGTTCGGCGAACTCGCGCAGGCGCTGCGTCATCCAAACTGTGCCAAAGCCAATCGGCGCAGTGATGCGCAATTCGCCTGACGGCTTGGTAGCGGTGTCGGTCAGCAGTGTTTCGGCGGTTTGCAGCTTGGCGAAGACCTCGCCCACCGTGCGGTTCAACAGCTCGCCTTGCTCGGTCAGCATCAGGCCGCGGGCGTGGCGGTGAAACAGCGTGACCTTGAGGTCGGCTTCGAGCGACGAGATCTGCCGGCTGACCGCCGACTGGCTCATGTGCAGCTGCTCACCGGCGTGGGTGAAACTTCCAGCCTCTGCCGCCGCGTGGAAAATCCGAAGTTTGTCCCAGTCCATGTCAGCGGCCCCCGCGTTCCAGCACCGGTCATTCACGACATAGGAAACCCATGCCGCACCGCAACATACTAGCTATGCGTTGAGCGCAAGGCAATGGTATGGAGTACAAACACATTTTCCGGGTAAGCGGCGTCGAGCTTTAGTTGAGAGGAATTACATGCTTTATCGTTCGTATTCGTCCTATTATGCCGCAGTTGCGCTTTTGGCGCTTGGCGCCGCCCCGGCGGCGGCTGGCGCACCGGCCAAACTCTGGGAAGTGAGCGGGCTTGCCAACCCGGAAAGCGCGCTGCCGGACGCGAAGGCGGGCGTGATTTACGTCAGCCAGGTGGATGGAAAGCCGGACGGCAAAGACGGCAAGGGCGCGATCGCCACGGTTTCGCTGGATGGCAAGTCAGTCAATCTCAAATGGTCATCAACCGGCTTCAACGCACCGAAGGGCTTGGCCCTGGCGGGCGGCAAGCTGTACGTGGCCGACATTGACCAGCTACACGAGATCGACACCAAAGATGGCAAGATCCTGAAAAGTTATGCCGCGAAAGACGCCAAATTTCTGAACGACGTTGCGGCTGACAGCGCTGGTAACATCTACGTCAGCGATATGGCGGCCAACACGATCTGGAAATTGTCCGGCGGAAAGTTCGAAGTTTGGTTGAGTGACGCCAAACTTGAAAACCCCAATGGCCTGCTGGTCGAAGGCGGCAACTTGCGCGTTGCGGCCTGGGGCGTGATGACGGACGGCTTTGCAACCAAGGTTCCAGGCCATCTTATGTCGGTAGCGCTCGACAGCAAGGCCATCTCCACCGTTGGCGACGGCAAGCCGTTCGGCAACCTCGACGGCCTGGAACCTCTGGGCAGTGGCGCCTATCTGATCAGTGATTGGATGTCCGGCAAGGTCATGAAATACGGCGCAGACAGCAAAGCCGAAGTGCTGCTTGAACTCGGCCAGGGCGCTGCCGACATCGGCTATGACGCGGCCGCAAAAACCATGTATGTGCCGCAGATGATGAAGGGGCTGCTGCAGGCCTATAAGGTCGAGTGAGCGGAGCGCCCGTGACGGCCTGAAACAGAAAACGCCGGGCGCTCGGATAAAGAGCGCCCGGCGTTTTTGTATCTTGACGCGGCGGCAATGGAGGGGGCATTGCAGCGGCACTTATTGGCTTTTGCCGCCGCGCGAGAAGGGTGTGATGCTCGAACTGATCCAATCCAACGCTGAACTGGTGCGTGAAATCGGCCGCAAAATGCTCGGCCGCGAGATTGCTTATGATCTCGATGGCGTAACGTGGCTTGATGGCTTCTTGCAGCGCCAGCATGAGCAGGGCGATCCGGGCTTGCGCGACCAATTGGTCAGCGTTTGCGGGTCTTTCCTCGGCGAATGCATCGTCCAAAGTTACGGCTGGTCGTGGACCGGTGACAACGGCGGGTGGTGCGTCTGTAAAGATCAAGACAATGCCGCCTATCCGTTCGCAAAGGTCGATAAGCAGCTGGAGTTTGGCTCGGAAGATTCTGTGTTGAGCTTCTTTACGTCCATTCCGTTGGTGTTTGCCGGCAGCAACCACTAGGCGCACATCATCACCGGCACCAGGGGCTCAAATGGACGAAACAAAAATCGATGCCGCAACAATGGGCCGCTTGGCCAATGCGCTGGCGTTTATCTGCGGTGCCGATCACGCGGCCACAAAAGCGTTGAAAAAGGCCGCCGAAACCGGCGCTGACAAAGACGTCAAGGCTGCGCGCTCGCAATTTCTGAAACTGAAATCCGGCGACCGGCAAGCCGCGTTCGCGATGCTGAGTGATTGAGCCGCCGCCGTTGCTTAGAATTGAGCAACGCGCGCCGCCTGCAATGCGCCCGTGAGAGCCGATGCAAAATCACGGCGCTCATCGTCGGTCAGGAATTTGCCGATCAACAGTTCGCGGCCTTGGGCGATAATGCGCAGCGATGTGCGCCCATCGGGGTGATCGGTCGTCAGGCTGACGCGCGCCCAATAGGGATTAAGTTCAGACGTCTCCGTCCGCCCGTCGGGTTGCACGCGGGTGAGTTTGAGCACATCCGGCGTCACATCGACCGTTTCGTAAAGCCGGCCGGCGCGGTAGTTGGCCTTGAAGGCCCAATAGATCAGCGCCACGTCGAGCCCGAAAAAGCCCATCACCGGCCAAGCGCCGATCATGCAGAAGGCGACACCCGCGATGAAACTGACCACGCCGAGCACCGTCATCAGGATCAGAAAACCGTGGCTCGACAGCGAACGGTGAGGGTGAAGCACAAATTGGCTGGTGCCGCGGGATTGCTTTTCTGCCTCGCGCTCGGTCATGTCACCGTCCTCGACTAGCCCTGTGTCCTACGACCGGCGTCCGCCGCCGCGACGCCCCACCCCCCGGAAAGCCCCGCCATGACGCGTGCCAAAGACAAGCCTTCCCGCCCGAAGCCGGGGGTAAACATCCGATCTTCGTCAGAGAAACACAAGAGCGGACCGGCGAAATTGCGGACCAAGGCGGCCACCAAAGGCCTCACCCCGGATCAGATCGAAGCGATCTTCCACAGCTTCCAGGCGGCTGAGCCGGAGCCGAAGGGCGAACTGGAGCATTCCAACCCCTACACCCTGCTGGTTGCGGTGGTGCTGTCGGCGCAGGCGACCGACGCCGGCGTCAACAAGGCAACCCGGCCGCTGTTCAAGATTGCCGATACGCCGGAAAAGATGGTGGCGCTTGGCGAAGACCGCGTGCGCGACGCCATCCGGACCATCGGTCTCTACCGCAACAAGGCGAAGAACGTGATCGCGCTGTCGGAAAAGCTGGTGGCTGAGCACGCCAGCCAGGTGCCCGCTTGCCGCGAAACGCTGGAGACCCTGCCGGGCGTCGGCCGCAAGACGGCGAACGTGGTGATGAACATGGCCTTCGGCCAGCCGGCGATGGCGGTTGATACGCATGTGTTCCGCGTTGCCAACCGCATCGGCTTATCGGCCGGCAAAAACCCGCTCATGGTTGAAAATGATTTAATGCGCGTGATCCCGCCAGCTTATGGCCTGCACGCCCACCACTGGCTGATCCTGCATGGGCGCTATCTGTGCAAGGCCCGCAAACCTGAGTGCTGGCGCTGTCCGATTGCTGGATTCTGCCGGTTTGAGCCGAAAACGCCGGCGCCGCACACTTAACAAGACCCTAAAAAATGCCTGCGGATTTTCGCCAATGTCTCAGCGAATTTTCGCGCCGTCGCGAACCGCGCTTTATGTCCTCTAGCGTAGTGTGACGCTGTCTTGGGGAAGATTGCTTAGTCACAGGTGCGCGTATTATGGCGACGATCAACGGTACTGCAGGCAACGACGTCCTTACCGGCACAACGCTGGATGATGTAATCGACGGTGGCGCGGGTAATGACCGGATCAACGGCGGCACCGGCAACGACGTTCTGGCTGGCGGCGACGGCGTCGATACGTTGACCGGCGACGCCGGCAACGACACACTGTTTGGCGGCAACGGCAATGACGGCTTCTTCGGCGGTGGCGGCAACGATACGATCAGCGGCGACGCTGGCGACGACAATATGTTCGGCGATGGCGGTAACGACACGTTGCTCGGCGGCGATGGCAACGATAGTTTGAATGGCGGCACCGGCGACGATACGCTTTCGGGCGGCGCGGGCACCAACACCTACAACGGCGGCGCGGGCAACGATACCATCGTGCTCGAATTGTCGTCGGCGACGTTGACCGCCGCGATGGTCGACGACTTGAGCACCATCAAATCATGGATGATCGACAAGCTGGCGACTGACGGGTCTATTGCCAACCAGTCGGCGCAAACGACCGGCGCCAGTCTGGCCCTGGCCGCGCTTGGCGTGACCTTCAGCACCATCGAAAACGTCAAGATCATGCTTGACGGTGTTGAAACGCCAATCGATCAGTTCTTCAATCAGGCGCCCGAAACGGAGACGTCAGCGGCCCTTTCGACCGATGAAGATACGGCCGTTTCCGGCCAAGTTATCGCCACCGATGCGAACGGCGACGTACTCGCATATTCCGTTGCAGTTGGCCCGGCGAATGGCACGCTGACGCTCGATGCCGATACCGGCGCTTACACCTATACACCGGGTGCCAACTTCAACGGCAGCGACAGCTTTGAAGTCGCGGTTGCTGACCCTTCGGGCCAAACCGCCTCGCAAGTTGTCACCGTTGGTGTAGCGCCCATCAACGACGCGCCGGTTGCTGACGCCGCAGCCGCACTGACAACAAACGAAGACACCGCCATTTCCGGCCAGGTTATCGCGACCGACATCGACGGCGATGTGCTCGGTTATGCCGTGGCGCAGGGCCCGGCAAGCGGAACGCTGTCGCTCGATACCGCAACGGGCGCTTACACCTATACGCCCGGCGCCAATTTCAACGGCACCGATAGCTTCCAGGTTGTCGTCGCAGACCCATCGGGTGCGACGTCGGTTCAAACCGTCTCGGTCGGCGTTGCGGCCGTCAACGACGGTCCGGAAACTGCAGCTGCATCAGCGGCCTCGACAACCGAAGACAAATCCGTTTCGGGCAAAGTCATCGCCAGCGACATTGACGGCGACGCATTGACCTGGACACTTTCGGCAGCACCAGAACACGGCACCGTGACGCTTGACGCCGCAACCGGCGACTACACCTTCACGCCAGCCGCCAACTTCTCGGGCAATGTCTCGTTCGATGTGACCGTTTCGGATGCCTCGGGCGCAACGTCCGTGCAGCGCGTCGGCGTTAGCGTCAGCCCGGTTGCCGACACCCCGACCTTGAGCGTCGTCACGCCAGTTGTTATTCCCGACGTTCTCGGCACCTCGTCCAATCTTGTGAATGCGGGGCTCGGCACGTTCTTCGGCTCGAAGTCCGACGATATGATCGACGCCGGCATCTGGGAAGACATCACCGCCGCACTCGAAATCGATACCGCTGCATTCGACACCGACGGCTCTGAAACGCTGTCGATCCGCATCACAGATGTGCCGGCTGGCGGCGTGCTGTCGAATGGCGTGAAAAATAGCGACGGCAGCTGGACGCTGACCGAGGAAGACCTCGCAGGACTGACATTGACCGCCCGCGTTGACCAGAACTTCAAAGTCAACGTCACAGTCACCGCGACGGAAACCGACGGCACGACCGCAACAGCTTCGTCTTCCATCGCCGTTGAAATGCGCTCCGACGGCGCCAAGATCAACGGCGGCGGCGGCAACGACACGATTTCCGGCAGCGTCGGCAACGACACGCTTTCGGGCGGCAACGGCAACGACACCATCCGCGGCGGCGAAGGCGTTGACCAGATCTATGGCGGCAAGGGCAACGACCATCTCTATGGCGGCGCCGGCAACGACTATCTGAACGGCAACTCCGGCAACGATATGTTCTATGCCGATCTCGGCAACGACGTGTACGCCGGCGGCAGCGGCTACGACACATTGTCGTTTGCTGGCGCTGCAAGCGGCATTGCAGCCGACATCAGCAAGAAGACGATTACCGGCGCTGCAACCGGCACCGACACGCTCTACGGCAGCAACCCTGAATTGATCATCGGCTCGAACTTTGCCGACACGTTCAAAGGCTCGAGCGGCGTTGACACGATCAACGCGGGCGGCGGCAACGACTGGCTGCGCGGCCTTGGCGGCAAGGACGTGCTGACGGGCGGCGCGGGTAACGACACGTTCTTCTGGGAAAAGACCGATGTCGGCAGCAAGCTCGGCGTCGATAGCATCAAAGACTTCAGCGTCGGCGACGTGCTCGACTTCCGCAAGCTGGTGACGGTCACCGCCACGAACACACTCGATTCGATGGTTAGCGTGGCAGACAGCGCATCGGGATCGTCGGTCTGGGCAAAGGTCGGCAGCTCATTCGTTGAAGTCGCAAAGCTCGACGGCCTGCACGGCAAGACCGCCACAGACTTGTTCCACGACGGCCAGTTGCTGACCGGCTGATCAACGGCACTAAGCGATACCGGCTGGATCCTGACGCATGGCGAGACCTGCTTTCGCCATGTGGGCCTTGGCCTCTCCAATCGTGTAAGTTCCGAAATGGAAAATCGAGGCGGCCAGCACCGCGCTGGCGTGCCCCTCGCGCACGCCATCAACCAAGTGATCGAGTGTGCCGACTCCGCCGGACGCAATCACCGGCACATTGACGGCGTCTGAAATTGCGCGCGTCAGCGCCAAATCAAATCCGGCCTTGGTGCCATCGCGGTCCATTGACGTCAGCAGGATTTCGCCGGCGCCGAGCGCCACAACCTCTTTCGCGAATTCAATCGCGTCGATGCCGGTGCGCTTGCGCCCGCCGTGCGTAAAAATCTCCCATCTTGGCTGGGCGTTCCGGACGTCCTTCGTCGAGCCTGCCGGAACGCCTTGAAGTGCATCGAGCGTATCGACGCGCTTGGCGTCAATTGCCACGACGATGCATTGGGCGCCGAACTTTTCAGACGCTTGCCTGACGAACTGGCGGTTGTTGACCGCTGCCGTGTTGATCGAAACCTTATCCGCACCGGCTTCCAACAGCCGCCGGATATCCTCGACTGTGCGCACACCGCCGCCGACGGTCAACGGCATGAAGCAACGCTCGGCCGTCCGTTCGACGATGTCGAAAATTGTGTCGCGGTTGTCGGACGATGCCGTGATATCGAGGAAGCACAGCTCGTCAGCGCCGGCTGCGTCGTAAGCGGCGGCCGCTTCAACGGGGTCGCCCGCGTCGATCAGGTCAACGAAGTTGACGCCCTTGACGACGCGGCCGTCCTTGACGTCGAGACACGGAATGATGCGGACTTTTAGCATGTAAAAATTTCCTCGGCGCACACCGGTGTCATCCCGGGATTTATTCCCGGGACCCATGCTTCAGCAAATTGAAGCAATGACGTTTTCGCTACGCTTCCGCCGTTTCGCACCCGCGGAGCCCTGGGTCCCGGGAATAAATCCCGGGATGACAGCTGGGGGTATGCCGGCACCTGCATCGCCCTCACTCTCCCCGCTCTCTCAACGCCGAGAACTTGATGTCGGGAAATTTCTCAGCCTTGTATTTCAACATCCACGCCGACTCCGCCAGGAATACCGTGGCGCCGTCACGGTCGGTAGCGATTTCGCCGCGATGCGCATCGATGAACTTCTGTAGCTTGGCCGGATCATCGGATGAAATCCAGCGCGCCAATTCAACGGGCGCATTTTCAAACGATACCGGCACGCCGTATTCGGCTTTAACACGCGATTGCAGCACTTCGAACTGCAGCACACCGACCACGCCGAGGATCGGACGGCCGCCCGCGATGGGCGTAAACACCTGCACAATGCCTTCTTCCGCCAAGTCTTCGAGCGCGCGATTGAGCTGCTTGGCCTTCATCGCGTCTTCGATGATCACGCGCCGCAGAAGTTCCGGCGCGAAATTCGGAATGCCGGTGAATTTTAGAACTTCCTTTTCGGTAAGCGTATCGCCAACGCGCAGCGTGCCGTGGTTCGGCAGGCCCATGATGTCACCGGCGTAGGCTTCATCCGCCGTCTCACGGCCTTGTCCGAAGAACAGCGTCGGCGACGTGACGGTCATGTACTTGCCGTCGCGCACGTGCAGCAGCTTCATGCCGCGCTTGAACTTGCCCGAACACAGACGCACGAACGCGATACGGTCGCGGTGGTTCGGGTCCATGTTGGCTTGCACCTTGAACACGAAGCCGGTGACTTGATCTTCATCCGGCTGAACCGTGCGCTGGACTGCAACGCGCGGCAGCGGCCCCGGCGCCCATTGGCCAAGCGCATCCAGCAACTGCTCCACACCGAAGTTGCGCAAAGCGCTACCGAAGAATACCGGCGACAAGTGGCCCTCGCGGAAGGCCTGTAAATCAAAGGTTGATAACGCGCCTTGCGCAAGTTCAACGCCTTCCAGCGCTCGGGCTGCGATATCATCATCGATGCCAGGAATGGACGTTATGTCAGACAGCTTCGCAAGTTTGACAACCCGCCCGAACGGCGCATTGCGTTCGCCTTCTTCCGGCAGAAGCGCGTTCATGCCCGCGAGATCAATGACGCCGCGGAAATCCGGGCCCATGCCAATCGGCCAACCCATCGGCACCAGATCAAGTGCTAAGCCCGACGCGATATCGTCAAGCAGCGTCAGCGGGTCTTCGCCCGGCCGGTCGATCTTGTTGATGAAAGTGATGATCGGGATGTCGCGCATGCGGCAAACTTCGAACAGCTTGCGCGTCTGCGTTTCGATGCCCTTGGCCGCGTCGATCACCATGACCGCCGCGTCAACCGCCGACAGCGTGCGATAGGTATCTTCCGAGAAGTCGGAGTGGCCCGGCGTGTCGAGCAGATTGTAATAGATGCCGCGGCGCTCGAACGTCATCACCGACGACGTGACCGAGATGCCGCGCTGCTGCTCGATCTGCATCCAGTCCGAGCGCGTGCGCCGCCGCTCACCGCGGGCTTTCACAGCGCCTGCAAGCTGGATCGCGCCCCCGAACAGCAACAGCTTTTCGGTCAGCGTGGTTTTGCCGGCGTCAGGGTGCGAGATAATCGCAAACGTGCGCCGCCGCGCGATTTCAGGGTTCTTGATAGGAGCGATAACGGTCAAAGACTTAGGCCTCGATTTTCTTCAAGTGATCGGCATCGACCCAGATCTGATGATGCTCCGCCGGTTTGCCGAACACTTCGCCGACGTGCAGTTCGAACAAACCGTCATCGACCGCGACAATCGGGAACGTCTTGCCGACGCAGTTGCGGAACAGCGTCTGCAATTGCGCATTGTCCGACGGTACGCCGTCCGGAATTTTGGTGAGCTTTACCGTGTCGCCGATGTTCATTTTGCCTCCAGCAATGCGAGCGCTTCCTTATGATCGGTGCGGCCAATAGCACGCACTCAAACCGGTGCAAGGGCTCCGCTAAAATTCACCAAGTTCCGGCCCTGCGCGTGATCCGTGCAGCACATGAACGATCACGACCTCGTTGGGCTGAACGGTGTAGTACACAAGATAGGGATATCGGACCACCGGCAGCACCTTTACGTCGTCGATATCGGTTAGACGTCCGATCCCTGGGTATTCCCCAATCAGTCTGGCCGTATCTCGAATGGCGCTAATGACGGTCGTCGCGGCCTGAGTGCTACGTTCTGACAGCCAGCCATGAATTTCACTGAGGTCATCGCGCGCCCGGGGAGCATAGCTGACCTTCACAGGCCACACTTTTTCCAGAGAGCGGCCATCTCGGCATCTGTTGCGCGTTCTCCGCGCCGCGCTTGGGCCAATCCTTCAAGAACCGACGGTTGGTGGTCGGCAGGCACGGCGAAAACGCCGCCAGCAGCGACCTGATCCAGCAGCATCGCGGCATAAATCTGCCGGTCGTCTGGCAACCGCTTGACCTTTTCAATCGCTCGTTCAAGCTTCTCGATCATCGTCCTCAAACTCCGGTTGCCATCAGTCTAGGTCTTTGAGGCCAATAATTGAAGGGCTTCTTGTGGGTCGATGCGGCCATCGTAGAGCGCGCGCCCCGTGATGGCGCCTTCGAGCATTTTGTATTCGGGCCGCAGTAGCGCCTTGATGTCTTCGATGGAGGCGAGGCCGCCCGACGCGATGACGGGAATTTTGGTCGAGCGCGCCAGTTCGGCGGTGGATGGCAGGTTCAAGCCCTTCAACACGCCGTCGCGGTCGATGTCGGTATAGATGATGGCCGCGACGCCGGCGTCTTCGAAACGCTTGGCCAAATCAATGGCTGTCAGCTCCGATGTTTCCGCCCAGCCCTCAACCGCAACCTTGCCGCCCTTGGCGTCGATGCCGACCGCAACCCGGCCTGAAAATTTTTTGCAGGCTTCGCGCACCAGCGCCGGATCGCGCACCGCTATGGTGCCGAGGATCACGCGGCGGATGCCTTTATCCAGCCAGCGCTCGATTGTTGCCAGATCGCGGATGCCGCCGCCGAGCTGCACTGGCATGCGGACAGCCTTCAAAATCGCATCGACGGCTTGCCCATTCACCGGCTTGCCCGCGAACGCACCATTGAGATCGACAATGTGCAGATATTTGAAGCCCTGGCGCTCGAAACGCGCGGCCTGATCTGCCGGGTCGTCATTGAACACCGTCGCCTGGTCCATTTCACCAAGCTTCAGGCGAACGCACTGGCCGTCTTTAAGGTCGATAGCGGGGAATAGGATCAAGTTTGTCTCGCTCGGCAGAATGGTGCTTCCTTCTTCTTTTGGGGAGAAGGTGGCGCGAAGCGCCGGATGAGGGGCTTTGCGGCCACAACTTCGCTCATCTCGTGTGGGATCAATCGCGGATCGGTTCGCGCGTCAAGCCAATGTGTCTTGATGCAAAGCCGCAGCCGCTTAAGATGAGCAAAGTTCCAGCGTTGAAGAGTTAGCGTTCCAGATCATGGCCACCGCGTTTCTGACCGAGCCCCTGCCCGCCGTCACCCGCCGCCCGCTAACCGAAGCGGACGCGGTTGATATCTGGATCGCCCGCTTTCTGCGCGTGCGCCCCAAAGACTTGGTGCGCCGCTATGCCTGTGACCCGCGCCGCCTTTATGAAATCTGGGAAGAAGTACGCTTTGCAGGCAGCCGCGCGAAAGCGTTAGCGTTACTGGCCGAGCGTTATCCTAATGCGTCGGGCCGGTTCGATCCTGGTCCGCACCGGCGAATCTCAACAGAGGCCGACCCTCGCCAAATGAGCCTGTTTTAACGCGCCAGAATTGCCCCGTAGCGGCCACATTGCACCCACCGCAACCCATACAACCCTGAAGAAGAACGCCCGCCAGCGGCCAAATTCAGAGGCTTATGCAAAAAATAGAACCCAAAGAGAACATTGCCGCAACATTCGCTGGACAGGTCCGATGATTCGTGGCATGTTCTCACTATGTTCAGGGCGCCACGAAATGGCGCTAAATACCGGGTCAAAGTCGCGTATCGACCCCTCCCCCTTATGCCGACCAGGAGAGCCCCCATGCGCACCTATTTGATCTCATACGACCTCGCCAAGCCAAACCGCAACCAGCACGTCCTCGCCCAGGTCATCATGGGCCTTGGCGACAAGTGGGCCCGCCCGCTGTCGAACACCTGGTACGTCGCGTCTGACCGCGATGAAGTCGAACTCGAAGCCGACCTCAAGGACCTGCTGGCCGAAGACGACGGCCTGGTGATCCAGGCGGTCAAGCGCGATGCGGTTCTGACTAACACCTCGCTGCGTTGGTTCCGTCAGCGCCGCGCCGGCCTTGATCTGGTCGCCGGCGGCAACGTCATCGCCTTCCCGGCCCCGCCGGCCGCCGAACCGGCCGAACCGGAACTGCCATTCGCCGAAGCCTGCTAACCGGCAACGTCGATACACCCACTACGATACCCAAGGCCCTCTCACTTCAGGTGAGAGGGCCCACCCTTCCCAGCCTTCATGTTCCAGTCTTCAAGACTTTGAGCGGGGCGGCCGCCGTCTCCCCCAGAGCCGTCCCCAAGCGGTCTCCCCGCTCAAACCCAAGTCACGACCCGTCATCCTGTGCGCGTGTGCAGCGCTCCTTAGCGGTGCACCGCAGACACAGAATCTTGGGTACTCGAGGCAAGATCCCGGATCAGCGCCGCATCATTATGATGCTGCGTCGCATCCGGGATGACGGGTGAAACTGTCAGCCCAGAATATGCGAGCCCGGGGGCTGGTCCCTCGGCCTCCGGCTCCCATATCTGCTGCACGAAAAGCCTCAGCGTTCCAAGTTCCGTTGCTCCAGTTGCGTCAAGCGTACCTCTTCGCTCCCCGATCCCAACCGGCTCCCCCAGCCTCCCGCACCGGAACCCCGCGCCATGACCTTTTCTCAAGTGACCCTCTCCCAGAAAACCTTCCTGCTGCACCACACCCCGAAGTCGCCAACCCAGGACACCTGGGCCGTCTCGTTCTCGCTTCCCTACAGCGCATCAGAATATGCACGCGCCGGCGACGGCGTCTGGTACGTCAAGACCTGGCTGTCAGCGGATCAGATTTCGAAGCGCCTCTCGATCCTGTTCGATGATCAAAGCGAGCTGCGCATCCACGAACTCTCCCGCAAGGAATCGACCTTCAACGCAAGGCTCGATTGGCTGCAAGGGCGGCTCGAAGACGATACGGCGGACGAAATGCTGAATGCGCCGCGCGTGATGTGGGAAGCGCTGAACAACGCGGTTCAATCGTTCCTGTTCACACGCCCAGCTCCCGCAGCCGTTATGGCATCCAGCCCAAGAAATTCGCGAGCAGCATAGCGCGTGGTGGTGCACATGAAGAAGGATGAAGCAGAAGTAGGAGTTCGCTACCTAAGCCACGTGTGGCGGAATCAAGGCGGCTTGGAAAAAGTGTCAAGCGATAATCTCAACGCTTATGATTTTATTGCGTGGCTGAGATCCAACCAACCCAAGTACCTGAGTTTTCGCGATGCTGTAGGATCCGAAGAAACAGTTGAGAGATGGTTTGCTCAAGAGTTTAGGCAAACATGGAAATATTAGCAGTAGTAACCTGCCGGTTTTGCGTTTCGGCTATGGCGACCACTTCAAGAAATTCGCGAGCAGCTTAAGACCGAGTGTCTGGCTTTTCTCCGGGTGGAACTGTGTGCCGGCGATGTTCCCATCAGCAATCATCGCCGTCACCGGTCCGCCGTAGCCGGTTTCCGCAAGCACCACGCGGCGCTCGGTTGCCGCCAGGTGATACGAATGCACGAAATACGCGTGCAAACCGTCCGGGCCTGTCGCGATGCCATCAAGCAAA
>JABFRT010000034.1 GCA_013141015.1 Hyphomicrobium sp.
ATTTGACCAACGCTGCCGTCCAGCAACAGCACACGCGCAACCACCCCGCCAAATCAACTTATCGGAGCAATCTCGTGATCGGCATCTGGTCAGCCAACGCCCAGCAGTTCCTGCTCGTCTTGGGCCTCGCCACCACCCTCTTTTTCGCGATCCCGATCTTTGCCGTGCCGCTTACATGGGCCCGCCTGATGCTGTGGCGCATCCCCGAGGAAACCCACCTCGCCATCTACTTCGGCCGCTGCCTGGGCGCGTTCGTCCTGATGATGGAGATCCTGATCCTGCGCGCCGCGTTCTACGGTACCGGCATCACCGCGGTGTTCGAAATCATGATGATCATCTGGATCTTCATGACTGTCGTCCACGTCTGGGGCTGGCTCCAGAAGATTCAGCCGATCACCGAAACCATCGAGATCGGCTTCTGGCTCCTCCTGATCGCCCTCACCCTCGCCTTCTGGCCAAGCCGCATTTCATCACCGTCGTAGCGGAGACAGTCGGCCATGGAGACATTGCCGGTCTCACGGCCTATGTGCTCGACAAGTTTGAGCAGGATCGCCGCGAGATCTACATCTACGACCTTGCTGTGCTCAAAGCCCATCGGCGTCGCGGTATAGCGACCGGCCTCATCGCGGAGCTGAAACGGATCGCGGTTGATCTGGACGTTTACGTCATTTTCGTCCAGGCCGATATTGTCGATGGCCCAGCCATCGCGCTCTACGAGAAGCTCGGGGTCAAAGAAACCGCGCACCACTTCGATATTCCAGTAATGCCGATCCGCAACGGCCGGCAGTGACAGGCGATGGGCGAACTACGTTGCAAGCCGGACCACTTGGAATCATTTGCGGACTGCTGCAGCCCTTGGAGCAGCAGCCTTGCTGGCAGTGGCACTGAGGCAGGCGCAATGAGGGGGATATTCCTTCCGCCGGTTACAATCGATTGCAGAACTCGATTTGTCAGCGCTTGTTGCAAACCGGGCTGAAGCGAGTTGATGGCTCGCCGTCGCAAGGACCATGTGCACTACTTCGGCATCGTGGCCACAAGGCGCTACGTCAATCAGCCAGTGGGCAACGGTGATTTTGATCCGTTGCCGCACTTCAGTCCTCGTCGAAGACTACACCGATTAAGCTGCCGCAGACGATCTGCGCGCCACCCGGGCCTTCATCGTTCACTTCGCGGTCGAGTCGGTCTTCGCGTGATTATCAATTGACAGGTGACCGTTTAGTCACCTATTATTCAGCGACGATGGATGACGACAACATCTTCAAGGCGCTGGCGGATCCCACGCGTCGATTGCTCTTGGATCTCTTGTTTCAGCGCGACGGCCGGACGCTGAAAGAGCTGCAGGCCGGAGTGGCGATGACGCGCTTTGGAGTCATGAAGCATCTCAAGGTTCTGGAGGATGCCGGCCTCGTCGTCACCCGCCGGTCGGGCCGGGAGAAGCTGCATTTCCTGAATGCGGTGCCGATCCGGACCATCCACGACCGGTGGATCAACAAATACCGGGAACGAGAGGTCTCCGCGCTGCTGGCGCTCAAGACCAAGCTTGAAAGAAAGGATTGACCACAATGACGGACAAAGGCGCGACCATTCAGATCTACAGAATTGTCATCAAGGCAACCGCCCAGGCGATCTGGGGTGCTATCACCAATCCCGAATGGACCGAGCGGTACGCTTATGGCGGCCGTGCCTTATATGATCTGAAAGTCGATGGCCGGTTCAGCTACAAGGCCAGTGCCGAAATGAAATCATTCGGACTGCCCGACGAGATTATCGTCGGCAAGGTCATCGAGAGCGATCCACCCCGCAAGCTCGTGCAGACGTGGCATCCGCTGTTTGATGCCGGCACGACCGCGGAAGCGCACACGCGCCTTACTTACGAGATCACGGAAAATCAGGGCGGAGTTTGCACGGTGACGATCACTCATGACGTCGCTGGTGCCCCCAAAGTTGCCGGAATGGTGGCAGGCGGCGGCGATCCGGTTAAGGGTGGTGGCGGCTGGCCGTGGGTCCTCAGTGATCTCAAGTCGCTGCTGGAAACCGGCACGCGCATGTAGGCAAGCGTGTCAGCCGATGCGGCGCGACATGCACCGCATCGGGCCCGCATGGGAGGACGTCGTGACGACACATCAACCCAGACGCCGCTTGTCGGCATGCTACTGCGGCAAGGTGGAATTCGAAACGGGCGGTGATCCGATTGTGACGGTCGCTTGCTATTGCACCAGCTGCCAGGAAGTTGGACACCGGTTCGCGCAGTTGCCCGCAGCGCCGCCGGTGCTCGACGCCGACGGCGGAACGAGCTTTCTTCTCTATCGCAAGGATCGCGTGCGATGCTCCAAGGGCGAAGAGAATCTGCAGGAACATCGGCTAAAGCATGACGCCACGACCCGACGAGTCATCGCGACGTGCTGTAATTCGGCAATGTTTCTCGACGTCACCATCGGCCACTGGCTGTCGATGTATCGGAACCGCTTTTCAGATGACGCGCCTCCACTTGAGATGCGTGTCATGACCAGGGATCGTCGCGCAGGCGTCGAACTCGCTGGCGACGTGCCGAACCTGGCTGGCCACAGCGGTAAGTTCATGTGGAAGCTGCTGGCCGCCTTGATCGCGATGGGGTTTCGCAGCCCGGCAATCACCTGGGGAAAATCGGCCCCATGAGCAAGGCACCGGACAAGATTGCTATGGAGAGGATCAACAGTCATGGCCACACCGTCTCGGTTGACCCCGACAAGTACCCTGAGGAATGGGTTGCCCCCATGAACCATGTGGACATCGATCTCACAGTACTCGAGAGGTCAGGAACCCCGACGCTCCCGCGTGCAAACAAAGTAGGCACCGTTTCCACCGACGGAACTGACATCTGGTACGCGTCGTTCGGGCGAGGGCGCACGGTCATTCTGCTCCACGGCGGCATGGGGAGCAGCAAAAATTGGACCTATCTCGTGCCGGAACTGATCAGATGCGGGTTCAACGCCGTGACGATCGACAGCCGCGGTCAAGGGCGCAGCACCCGTGACGACCGGCCATACAGCTATCGTCAGATGGCCGCCGATGTGCGCACGGTCATGGACAATCTCGGCCTGGCGAGCGTTGCGGTTGTCGGCTGGAGTGACGGTGCAGTCACCGGCCTTTTGCTGGCCGACGAAGCGCCGGAGCGTGTTGAGCGCCTTTTCTTTTTCGCCTGCAACGTGAACGCCTCCGGCACGAAACCGTTTGCAATGACTCCCGCGATTGGGAGAATGCTGGCCCATCATAGGCGGGAGTTTGCAGAGCTTTCACAAACTCCCTCAGAGTTTGACAAGGTCTTTGAGGCTGTCTCGGAAATGCAGAGAACTCAGCCTGACTACACGGCTGAGGAATTATCGCGAATTGAGGTTCCGGTCACTATCCTGCTGGGCGAGCATGACGAGTTCATCCAACGGGAGCACCTCGTGGGTCTGGCTCGCACGCTCCCCAATGCCAAGTTCCGAGAGCTGCCGGGCCTAAGCCATTTCGCCCCGCTTCAGCAGCCAGGTGTTTTCAATGCCGCCGTTCTTGAGTTTCTCGACGAAAGCTAGGGCTGGACTCATTGTCACGGAATGCGGGGTCAGAGGTGGTCCAGAAATCCAAGAACTCGTCCGGTGAACCGACGAGTGGCCCGTCGCGAACGCGGGCGATTGAGGCGAACACCGCAGACAGCTCTGCGTTAGACAGGTTGTCAATTGGCTAACTGTTGTTGACACCTGATCGCTGCGCACATATAGTTAGTCACATGGCTAACTTAAAGACATCTCTGGACGATGTGTTTCACGCTCTCTCGGACGCGACACGGCGGTCAATTGTGCGCCGCTTGAGCCAAGGGCGCGCATCGGTGAGCGAACTCGGTGAACCGTTCGGCATCGCCAAACCGACGCTGCTCCAGCATATTCGTGTCTTGGAGCGGTGCGGTCTTATCACGACGGAGAAGATCGGCCGCGTCAGACGCTGCGAAATGCAGCCCAAGGTCATCGGCGTCACCGAAGCATGGCTGGCGCAACAGCGAACCGACTGGGAAGCACGCCTTGATCGCGTCGACATCTACGTCACCCGTCTCAACAAACAGGAGAAGAAAAATGGTGCAAAAAAGAGAAACAAGTGATGCGCGGCTCGACCTCGTGCTGACGCGCAACCTCGAAGTGCCGCGCGCGTTGATGTGGAAAGCCTGGACCGAACCCAAGCACTTGAAGAAGTGGTTCACGCCGGTGCCGTGGGTCACAACCGAGTGCATGATCGAGCTACGCCCCGGAGGCGAATTCCGCACCGTGATGCGTGGCCCGGACGGGCAGATCAACGACAATGCCGGTTGCTACCTCGAGATTACAGAGGGCCATCGCCTTGTCTGGACGACTGCTCTGGTGGGCGGCTACCGGCCTGCCGCCAATCCCTTCATGCTCATGACCGCTATTGTGACGTTCGACGATCACGCGATCGGCACGACCTACACAGCCCGCGTGCTGCACAATGACGAAGCGAGCCGTCAGAAGCATGCCGACATGGGTTTCGCACAGGGGTGGGGTGCGGCTCTCGACCAACTTGTCGCGGCGGCTTCGACATTCAACGATTGATGAGCACCATGCGCGCAACGATTGGCCGCCGTGGTCGATTGATGGAGATGTCGCAATGACAACCGCCGATCTCAACAGGGCGTTTGATTGGATGCGCGCGGCCGCAAGCGAACTCGAACTGCCTGGTACGGAGGAGACCACTTGGTTCGGACGCCCGTGCCTGCGTGTGCGGGGCAAGTCTTTTGTTGGCTCGAAGGATGGCAAAGCACTCGTGGTCTATTGCCATGTCGATGAGAAAGAAATGCTGCTCGAAGCGGCACCAGACATTTATTTCCAGACGGACCACTACAAAGGCTATCCAGCGGTGCTGATCAGGCCCGAACGCATTGAGCGCAACGAACTGAAGTTACGCATCGAACGTGCCTGGCGCATGTGCGCTTCGAAACGGATGCTGGCGGAATATGACCAGCGTCCGTTGATGAATCCGAAAAGCAAGTAGTGATCTCCTCGTCAACGTCAAGAGCAAGACCGACATTGTTCGGCGTTAAAAGCGTGAGAGCGCAGATTTTCCATCAGCAGGTGCAGCGGCTTCGATGCGACACGCGCAATCAAGCCTTGCGCTTCACCCTGGACCTTCAGAGTTGAGCTGATGGAGAAGAATGGAGTTGCCTTCGGAGTCGAGGCAGGTGGCCATTCGGCACTTGGGGCCATGCACGACATCGCCTCGGAACGTGACGCCCTTTGACTTGAGGCCGGTCATGAGAGCATCGAGGTCCTCCACCTCGAAGGCAATTGTGCCGCCGGCTGCCGAACTCGGCTCATCCGGAATGAAATTGGTGAGCGCGATGCAACCGCCGCCAGGAAGGTCGTATTCGATCCACCACTGGTCGCCCTGGTGTCCATTCAGGCCAGGAGTGAGCCCGAGTGCCTCTTCATAGAACTGCCGTGCACGCGCCACGTCGCGGACCGGGTACATTGTGAACGCGACCTTTTTCAGCATGAGTGACCTCCCTTGGCAAACGTGCGCAGTGTGGATCAGTTTTTGAGCGGACGGTTCAGTTCCGTGCGCCACTGCGCGGAGTCAGAAGTTGAATGAGGGCCGACCGAATAGAGCTCCCAGAGGTTTTCGGCTTGCTCGTGCCCGTTCGATTTCATCCAGGCGTTGAACTCGCCCCAGGCAGCCGGGAGCCCTTCGTAGGGGCCGCTGTAAATTGTCCGTGCCACTGTTGCAGCGGGCAGTATGCCGGGCTTCACACGTCCGCTAGCTGTTACCGGCGCGGTGATCTTTATGCCGAGCTCAAAATCGAAGACCCCCGGCGACATTTTCAGATGATGTGCGAACACCGCGCCGACCGGCTCCACGCCTTGCGCGGCGAGGGCAGTCAACAGTTCGCCGACGGCGGGGCCGAACACCTTCATCATCTCATTGCGAGGAGTGGTGATGTAAATGACGGCGGCGGCCTGGGCCTCGGTCTGTATGATTGCTGGTGTCGATATCATGGATCTACTCCTCTGGTGTGTGGGTGTGCTTGTCTGTCAGTTCATGGCTTCGAGGCGGGCGTAGCTCGCTTCCATCCCGTGCTCCATGCCGGTCGCCAGCATCGCCGCGCGCGTCGCAGCATCCGGCAACGTCATGCGCATGGTCATCAGCGTGCCGCTGCCGTCGGGATCGAACCGGGTCTCAATGTGATTTTCGGGTGTCGGGTCCGGCAGGTGCATGCGCTCGACATGCACGATGCGGCTGAAGGGTTCCAACTCCAAGAACTCTCCGGTGATTTGGAACCCGCCACCTTTGCCGTCGGTCCATTCGTAGCGGAACGTGCCGCCCGGCCGTGCATCGTTGATGCACACGGGCATGGTCCAGCCGTCCGGTCCAAGCATCCAGCGCTGGATGAGCTTTGGTTCGGTGTGCGCGCGATAGACCGCCTCGGGCGGTGCCGCAAAGCGGCGGGTGACGACGACGTGGCGGTCGCCCTCGGTTTTCAGGGTCAGCTTGCTCATCGTTTGGCCTTTCTTTTTTTGGGTTGCATCCCGGCCAGCACGTCGTCGAGCCGGTCGTAATTCGTTGCCAATGCCTGGCGCAGCATGCCGAGCCATTGGTCGATCTCGGTGATCGCCGAGGGTGCCAGCCGGCACGGGCGCTTGGTGCCTTCGATGCGCCGGACAATCAGTCCGGCACCCTCCAACACCTTCAGATGGCGCGAGATGGCCGGCTGCGTCATGTCGAACGGCTCGGCAAGTTCCATCACCGTCGTCTCGCCCAAAGCGAGGCGCGCAAGAATGGCTCGACGGGTTGGATCGGCGAGAGCAGAGAAGGCGGCATCGAGGCGTGCCATGGTCATGATCCTTTATATAACGCGCATGTTATATAATAAATTTCACCAAGTCAACCAGACAAAGCTGCTTGCGGCTCATCGGCTTGAGCGCGGAGGGATCTGCAGGCACAGGTTCATCGGGGCGACGGCCCCGCACTTGCGGGCCTCGAACATCCCAGATGTCGAACGCCTGGTCGGTCCTAAGGTCGATATCATCACAGCAAACGGATCGCGCCCATCAGCGCCGCCATGAAATCCCTTCCCGTATCCGCTGGCCGCGTCAGCTTCAGCGGCACTGCGATGACGGCCTCGCCCGTCAGGTTCGAACGCGCCAAGCCCGCTAGGCTGCGGTTCAGGAACAGATGGCAGGTGTGCGGCTCGTCGGGCTGAAAGCAGGCCAACCAGACGCTGGTGTTGAAGTCGGTCTCGAAGGCCTGCAGTGTGCGATGCTCGTAGGCATCGATGATCAGTGCATCCCGATAGACGCGCTTGGCTTTCACGTCGACGACGATGGTGCCGATGGTCGGAATGCCGACCAGGAAATCTGGCCGCTTGATCTCGCCGCGCAACGGCTCGGGGATCGTGAACAGTGATTGCTCGACGTAAATTTGCGGGAGACAGCCGACACACGTCACGAACCATGAGGTCCAATGCCCTCGTCGCTCGTCTCTTTCCTGCCGTTAATGATTGGCATGGTCGGCTAGAACCAAAACAATTCCAACCGTCTAAGTGGCGGTCGGGCTCGCGCGCCCGCCGCTGCGGGGCTGTGTCTGTGGGGTTTTATGCTTTTACTTCGCCCCGTCGAGTGCGGGATGCTTTTCATCGAAACGGCGCTGGAGTCGGCGTCGGATGGCATTGCAGATGAGGCCTATTTCCTAAACATGGCGGCGATCAAACGAGCTGCAACGCTTGTCGGCGTTCCTGTCCATCGCGCACTCTATAGTGTCACCGCTGCAGTTGCGGTCGAAAACGATGGTGCCGCTATCATTGACGCGCCTCACGCCTTCAGCCCGTCGCTGGTGAACTGGCGAGATTCGCCTTTGGGGGTGGCGATTGCCGATACAAAGCGCCCATGCATCATCATCGCCGGGTTTTGGCTTGAAGAAGCCGTCACGTTCAGCGTCCTGTCCGCTCTTGGCGAGGGCTTGGATACATATGCGATGTTCGACGTCATACGCACGCTCGATGCGCCCACTACCAGCCTAGCCCAACAGCGACTGATCCTCGCCGGTGCCGTGCCGACGGCAAGCGGCCAAGTCATTCGCGAATGGGCCGCTCACATCTCGGAGCCCGCGGAGCGCCACGCGATTTTAGATACGATCATCACGACATAGGATTTACCAAGACTATATCTTCTGCGTGCGCTTTAGTGCGATCTGCGAAACACTTGCGGCGTAATGCGAAAACAGGAGCCAAGCTCCCGTTGTTTGCAACGCAAGTTGGGGGGCTGCCACAGCTAATAGAGCTGCGTGGTAAGCGTCGCGTTCAATGTGGAAGTTCGGTCGACCTGTCCCGCAAAGGACACGGGAACCGATTATGGTCGGCAAACGAAACAAATTGGCGCGAACGTGGCCGCCCAGACTCCGCGACTACGACTATTCCGAAACTCTGACTTGGCCGGATTGGGCCTGGGAAATGCTGAGGCGGAACCCGCAATACCAACGGGATGCACGCGTTCACGGATATGCGCGCAATCTAAAACTGAATGCTCGACCGTCAATTACTTTGCATCGCGCACGGCGGCGTCTGCCGTCAGCCGAACGTTGGGGTCTTTGCTCCTTTCGTCAACCCTGCCGTTCCAGCACCGACCAGTCCGGTCGTCTGGACCGGTGCCTCTGGAGCACGAATTATCAATGCTACTGCAGATCGTTCAAAACTCCCAGAAATCGGCGATCTCGACGTGGCTCTCCCGTCTCCTGTCGTCCACGTTTATATCGACCCCGCTGGCAATCAACATGTTGTGTTGAGTTCTCCGCAGCAGCGCGTTCAGTTGGTTGTCACCGGCGTATTGGTCACGTCCTCGCCTGTTGTGCTGGATTTTGAAACCCGAGGTGTCCGAAACCTACGCCGAGCAGCCTCAGACTTTACCGTCCTCACTCAGTTGCTGGTGGACCAAGCTCCGCACCCGGTCGACGACCGCCCCCGCCTCGTTGAACGGCGGGAGTTGCGCGACGCCCTCATAGCGCTCGACGGTAAAGCCATCGGTGCTAGCCATCGCGATATTGCGAAAGTCATTTATGGTTCCGAGCGCGCGGTTATCGAATGGGGCGCTTCCGACAGCTCTATGCGTCAAAAAATCAAACGGGACCTCGCCCGAGGGCGACGGCTGATGACGGGTGGGTATCTTGATCTGCTGGGGCGCTGGCGGCAACGGTCACTTGAACATTCGGTCTAAACGACCCTCGTAGGACGCTGGCACCTGAGTCACAGTCATGGAACCAAGCTCAGCAGGGAGCCGCCGCCATGGGCAACACAAGCATGTGCCAGTCACCGTTTCTCAATCTTTCCGAAGCCGCCGCCTTTTTGAGGTTGTACCCCAGAACGCTCGACAACATGCGTCAGCGCGGCACCGGCCCGCTCTATTCGAAGCATGGCAGCCGGATCGTCTACCATCGCGACGATCTCGTCGCGTGGTCCAACGAACGTCGCCGGCGAACGACCACCGAAAAGGAGCCGAGACCAATGGCGGCACCACAGGTGCTGCCCGATACGAAAGCGACATCGGATGAGGCGCCAACCGATGATGAGGTGCCGGATAACTGAACTCGGGTATGTGGCCATATCTTTGATGGCTCTCGTGTTCTTGGGAGCAGGTAGCCTCGGTTTGCCGCCGGTTGTCATTTGGAACGCCTCACATAGTGTCCCGGTCGGCCTGTATCAAATTGCGGACCAACCCGTGGTTCGCGGTCAACTAGCACTGATCAAATTGCCGTCAGACATCGCCGTGTTTGCCAACGCGCGCGGCTATCTGCCGGTGAGTGCATATCTTTTGAAGCCAATAGTAGGAATCAGTGGCGATCGCGTGTGCCGCATTGCGACCGTCGTCACCATCAACGCGCGTATGATCACCATCGCCAGCGTGGCTGACAGCGCCGGACATCGTTTACCTCGCTGGCAGGGATGCCGGGTGTTACGCGATGGCCAGATCTTCGTGTTAGCCACGCGCGCCGGCAGTTTCGACGGGCGATATTTCGGCGTGCTCACAGTCGACAGTATCGTCGGCCGCGCCCGGGCAATCTGGACACCAAAAGACAGATAGAGTGCACTGACAAGCGCGCCACGGGCGCGCTTGTCAGTGGGCATTGCAAGATAAAAGACCAGAACGTCAATCAACCGATGACGTGCCGACGATTTTTTGGCGACCCCGGCCTCGTCCTTCGTCCTCGGCCGGGCCGTGCTCTATCGCGCGGCCGCACGGTCCAGCATCAATCAATGGGCAGCGATGCCGGCCGCGCGACCGAGCCCCTCACGGGTCTCGGCCCATCCGGGTTGCGATCACTGTCGCGAAAACGGCATCAGTCCTACGCGTTTGCGATCGGCGGAGCGGGCTGCCTGGACGTTTCCTGGC
Organism: Hyphomicrobium sp.; assembly: GCA_013141015.1. Lineage (GTDB taxonomy): Bacteria > Pseudomonadota > Alphaproteobacteria > Rhizobiales > Hyphomicrobiaceae > Hyphomicrobium_B. Next base: position 10,404 of record JABFRT010000034.1, read on the forward strand.
GCCTGCACAACCTGTCGCGCAGAGGCCGATGTCTACCGCATTGCGACGACCTCGACCCATGCGCGCCTGGGCTTGATCTCGAATGCGACCACAGGGCACCACCATATTCCCGCCGTCGATGCTTGTGCCACCATTGATCTCATCCCGCGCGCCATCTTCGGTGCCGTCTGAGGTCGCCTTCCCGTCCGTGGGAGTATCGATATCTCTGAATGCTCACCTCACGCGCTCGCCTCAGCGACCGGCGCTCTGGGTGCCGCGTTGACCGCCACCATGCTGCCTTGCGTTCAACCAGCAACCCATACCCCGCCGACGAATATGCGCAAGGTGTCGCAAGCGACGCCTTTCGAGGCAACCCGGCGAAGGGGCGCCGGGTCCTCCACTGCGTTTCGGCCTTTCAGGTGCCTCAGTCGCCGCTCGCGACGAAGGGCGCACATCCGGCGGGGAATAGGCTCCGCCGGATCACTCGAAAGGAACTGCATCATGGCTACCATCGGAACCGTCACCCGCCGCGACGACGGCCGCTACGAGGGCGAGCTCAAGACGCTCACCATCCGCGCCGAGATCGCGATCCTGCCCACCGGCGACAAGTCGGCGCCCAACCAGCCCGACTACCGGGTGCTGGCCCAGGGCGTCGAGATCGGAGCCGGCTGGCTTCGCAAAGGTCAGACGTCGGGCAAGGAGTACGTTGCCCTCTCGCTGGCCGCACCCGAGTTCGGCGCCAAGACGCTCTACGCCAATCTCGGCCGCCAGGCAGGGGCAGGACGATCCGACCGTCTTCGCCCTGATCTGGAACCCGCAGGAATAACCCGCGGCCTCGGCCTCGCGTCTTCGCGACGCGGGGGGCTTTCGCTGCTGCCGACGACAAGAACCCACCCGCCCAACCGCTCGAAAGCAGGCCCAATTGCAGTCCAGGCCGACCGCCATGACGACTGTCGGCGCGTCGAAGTTTCAATCGGCTCTGGGCTGCAGTGTCGACTGTCGGCGCAGTGGTCGTTCGGGTAGACACGTAGAGAACAGGACGCATTCGAGCCCGCGTCCTTGGCGTTTCGTCCCGGCAACACTGGGATGTGGCTTCTGCGTTTGGGTTTCTCAATTGACTTGTGCTGGTATCAATGGATGCCTTGGCCAGGAGACGCAAAATTAGCACTTCGAGTGGCGCAATACTGATCGCAAATAACGAACGCTTTTTGCCTATTTTGCATCATGGATATCGGCGTGGCTTTCCATGAGCAACGTTTCTATGGCGTGTAGTTCCGTGTAATTCAGTGAAGTTGAGGCTGGTATTTTTTGACATCAAGATAAAAGATGCGTGCGCGTCGCGACTTATATTATTGAAATAACATGATATTTTATATGTAGCGAATTGAATCTACGCACGCCTCAGGATCTATGGCTTTGAATTCAAACGATGAAATAGTCGCCCTCTTGCAATTCCATTGGCGAGTTCCACCTCGATACTATCCGAAACGTTTCGAGGTGCCAATGATGCCGTCAGAAGATTTCAAACCCAAGCTTGGTCGCATCCGCGACTCCGGCCGCGCCAAGGCCATCCGGCACACGACGCAGGTCGTCGAGGAAGTCTCCCGAAACGTCGTTCGGCCACTGCGGCGGCGCGGCCACATCAACCCCAATGCCCTCCGTCGCGGTCTGGCGTCGGGCGTCGTCGCGGCAACGGGATCATTTGCGCCCGGCACCCGCCGCGTGGTCGTGCGCGCACGCTACGTCCGCATGACCAAAACCAATCTCGGCCCCGCTCATGCGCACCTTCGCTATATCCTGCGCGACGGCACGACCCGCGAGGGTTTGCCGGGCCAACTGTACGATGCCATCGGACCCGCAGACGCCGAGGCGTTCCTGTCGCGCTCGGAGAATGACCCGCACCAATTCCGGTTCATTGTCGCGCCAGAAGACAGCGCCCGGCTCGCCGGCCAGGAGCCCGTCATCCGCGATCTCATGAAGCAAATGGAGGCAGACCTCGGCACCAAGCTGGATTGGGTGGCGGTCGATCATTTCAACACCGGGCACCCGCACACCCACGTCGTCGTCCGTGGCCGCGACGAGCGCGGGCAGGATTTGATCATGGCGCGCGACTACATCAGCCATGGCATCCGTGGCCGTATGCAGGATCTGGTGACACTCGAACTCGGACCCGAAACCGAACTCGAGCGGATAGCCCGGCAGACCAACGAAATCGGACAGGAGCGCATGACCGGGCTCGATCGCGGTCTGCTGACGCGGGCGACCGGTTCCGTGCTCGTCGTTGCAAGCAGCCCTATCGATCCGCAGCGTCACGCCATAATGGTGGGACGCCTGCGCAAGCTCGAAAGCCTTGGCCTCGCCAAGGAACAACGCATCGGCGTCTGGACGTTCGATGCCGAAATAGAGCCGAAGCTGCGCCAACTCGGCGATCGTGCCGACAAGATCAAGATGATGCAACGGGCGCTTGATACCGTCGGTCTTGAACGATCACCCGGCACCTACGCCATTTTCGACCGCGGCACCCGCAAGGAGCCGTTGCTCGGTAAAGTGGTTGGCACCGGTCTCGTCGACGAAATCAGCGACCGCTCCTGGCTCGTCGTCGATGCCACCGATGGACGCGTGCACTACGTTGAGGCTGGCCGCCTGAAACCGGAGAGCGTCCCCGCACGCGAAGCGATCGTGCGCATTGTGCCCGATCGGTTGACCGGCAAGCCGCTGGCGACACCGCGCATTGAGGTGCTGGCGGACCCGGCGGTGCGAGCCGGGCCCGACTACGACGGACCGCTGTGGCTCGACCGGATCGTCGCCAGTCTCGACCCGTCGATGCAATCACGCGCCGGTTTTGGGGCTGCACTTTCGCGCGATCTGGCGGCCCGCAAGGAGTGGTTGGCGGCTCAGGACCTTGGCCGATTCACAAAGGACGGCACCTTCGAATTGCGCACCTCGGCGGCCACGCAACTGCAACAACGCGAACACAACCGGATCGGCGCCGAGATCGCCGCGAAGACTGGGGCCGCCTACGTGCCGAGCGTCTCCGGCACGCAAGCGCGCGGCGTTGTCGGCGAAACCATCGCGACACCAACGGCCAAACTCGTCGTCATCCGCCGCGACACGGAGTTGACGGTTGTCCCTTGGTCCAAGGCACTCGAACGCCACCGTGGCCGCGAGATCGCCGGTATCGTTACACCGCACCAACTCATGATCGGCCGCAACCGCGCAAGGCCGGGGTTGGAGAGGTAGAAGTAAAGAGAGCCGCACTGCAAACGTCGGTTTCCATAACGAGGGTCTAGCAAGCATAATATCGGCAAAAAGCCGCTAAGTACGAGCTGGATGTTCGTGGATCTTCTAACGAGTGCCAACAGCAACTGCGACCGGCACCTGGACAATCGGCTTGATTTGAAGCTGGTCCCTGACCTCGACGTAAACTGGGATATCCTCCGCTTCGGTCTCAAGTGTCACCGCGATGCCAAATGTCAAAAGCTCTGGGAACAGTCCGTCCGTACTAGGGTCGGGCATGCGCGACACTGGGATAATGACGCTCGAACCTTCGACAAATGTTCGCGCCTGTCGTCCTTCCCAAGTGCGATGGAAAAGTGTCCCTCGGGCTGTCTCGCGCTGATCCGCTTGACCTTTTGTGGTACCGGTAAGTATTCGTGCGCTGTCGCCCGGATCTTGCACGACCAGTCGCACTGACTTGTACGATCTCACACCCGTCACGATGGGTGAGAACCAGGCGACTGTCGCTGTAACTTTGCGCAGTCCGCGACGACCGGACAAAGACGCTGGAAGCGGCACTACGAATTCGGCAGCGTTGTTCTCACCAACGCTACCAACGCCCCATAACGTTGCCCGATTGCCAAGGCAGGCAATGGCCTCGTCGATATCCGGTCGTCCAAGACCGAATTGCCGCTGGAAATTGGCACGCCGTTTTTGATGCTGTCGAGCGTTGCTCGGACCGAACACTTCCTCGACCAATGCCCTAACCTCTGGCACGTGGGTGGTGCGATGTCCCAACAGAGCCTTCACCACGAGGGCACGCGCCGCGTTCGTCAACGCTTCGAATGGTACGGGATAGGCTCGAAGTAGGGCATCATAGATCTGGATTGCTGCTCGTGTGCATAGGGCCGTTGCACCGCTGCTCGCGCCCGACCATCCGTCAAATCCGGGCCGCCCCGCAGCGTCGAGCTTGGGGCCAGCGACTTGCAGACCTCCAAGGGCACTCGGGCTGTTGCATTGAATCTCGAGAGGTGCTGCGCCCATGCGGGGTCGCACACGAAGCCGACCCCCTGGCATCAGCAGGTCCGGTTTTACCGCATTTCGGAAGCCAAGGCCTAAGCGGCTGAACGGACTCGCGCCGCCGTGGATAGGCAAAGGGTCGAGCGAATTGCCTCTGGTTTCCTCGGTATCAATTAGATCCTCGTGAAGGGCCCCGACAGTCAGACCATTGACAGTTTCAGCCGGCGACAGAATGCGCCGATCCCGCATCGCATTCCGACCCCAGACAGGGTCGCCTGTGCGCTGGTCGCCCGTCAGCGCCCGGTAGGCAGCGTCGTCTACGACGTCGTTCAAAACCAAACTGCCGGCGTTACCCGCGCTGACGATGAACAAGATGCCGTGCTCGTAGGCAAGCCAATCGAGCGCCCGCGCCCATGGTGACAGCCGGCCTGTGAATGGCCGCTTCAGATCGCCTAGCGAAACGTTGACGAACACCACATCAGGGGCGGTCGGCAGTTCATCATTCGTACCAACCTTCATCCTGCGCACGGCGGTTACAAAGTCATCTACGATGAGCCGATCAGGATGAAAGATTTCCTCGTCAAAAATTCCTCCCGCTCTGGCGTACATCAACGGGCGGACATGGATCTTCCGATCTAAGGGGGCAAAATTGCCTCGCAAGTCACCGCGCACAATGAGTGACACCATGGCCGTTCCGTGGACGCGATTTCCAACTGCCAGTGCTTCTAAATGCTCGGGATCATCGAAGTCGACATGCTCGGCAAAGGCAGGGTGGTTTTGGATCGGAACGGCATCTAGCACGGCGGCAATGGCCGGTCGCGGTGCTCTTGCTGTTTCGATAGCAATTGCTTCGCCGTCG
>JABFRT010000037.1 GCA_013141015.1 Hyphomicrobium sp.
CTCAACGACTTGAAAATCCCTCGGATTGTAAGGGTTTCGCTTCAGGTAGCCCTTCTTCTCGAGCTGCTGCATATGGTGTGCGACGACGCTCGTCGAAGACGCGCCAATGCGCTCCTGTAGCTCCCTCACAGTCAAGGGCTCTTCGGATGGCGCCGCGAGCAGCTCGAGCAGCAGCTGCTGCGATCGATGGAGTGTCTGTCGGGTCATGCTGCTGCATACCCCTGGATGTGGGCATCTTCAAGAACGGAATTGACTTGTTCTATGTTTTCTAGAACAAGTATGCGCGTAGTTAACGATCGTCGATTCTACCTCGTCCCTGCCCTCATCGATACACACCCAAGGTTCATGACGCCCATGAAAGCTCCGCCCAACAGGCCCGCTGATTATCCCGAGTTGGCGAAGGGCATCCAGCGGAACCGCCGTTTGCCGGATGACAGTCTTGGCGCATTGTGGGAATCCATCATTCTCGATGAGAAACTCAAGTCACAGTTGCTGTCGCAGGCAGTGCTGAACTTCACGCTGCGGAGTAAGGTCGACCGAGCCGTCATTCCCCTTCACGGCGTGATCTTGCTGGTTGGCCCACCTGGCACGGGCAAGACGTCCTTGGCGCGCGGCCTCGCTCACCGCGTGGCGCAGTCCTTTTCGGGCAGCACCTTCCGACTTCTGGAAGTCGAGGCGCACAGCCTTACCAGTTCTGCCATGGGTAAGACACAGCGCGCTGTGACTGAGCTTTTCGCGCAATCGATCAGTGAAGCTGCCGCCAGCGGTCCGACCATCGTCCTTCTCGATGAAGTCGAGACGCTCGCCGCCGATCGATCGAAAATGAGTCTCGAAGCCAATCCTGTCGACATCCATCGCGCGACCGACGCCGTCTTGGTCCAGCTCGACAATCTTGCAGAGCGCCATCCCAATCTCCTGTTCGTTGCCACGAGCAATTTTCCGGAAGCCGTCGACCGTGCCTTCACCTCGCGTTGCGACCTCGTTGTCGACGTGCCACTCCCGGACAAGGACGCATGTGCTCTTATTCTTGGCGATTGCCTGCGCGGCCTCGCGAAGACATTCCCAGCCATAGGCAAGTTGGCTTCGCCTGCAGACGTATCCCGGTGCGCTTCCGAATGCGTCGGTCTCGATGGCCGGGCTATCCGCAAGATGGTCGCCAACGCCCTGGCCAGCAGCCCACAAGTCGCGATGAACCCCGAGACGGTTACTGCCGCCGATCTGCTCAACGCAGCAAAGGCAGCAAAAGCAGCGCGAACGACTAAAGAGGCATCACGATGACAACGGTTGCTCGCCGAACATTTCGCAGTACACCGCATCGCGATGCCGCCGCCACCTGGACGGCCATCGTCGAACTGTTGACCGCGGCAAGCGCCAACAAGACTGCCAAGTCCGAGTTGCTCGCCGTGGCAGGCACGGCAGCAAGTCTGATTGCCGATCAAACCCCGAAGACCACACCGATTGTAGTCACCTGTGACGGTCCACGAACACGCTTCTATTGCCTCTATGACGACAATGCCATCGACGGCTCCGATGCATCTGAGGATGTGCTCGGCTTCGATCCGCTGAAGGGTGATTGGAGCGTTTCGCTACCCTGCCATGAAGACGATCTCGCCTGGGTGCGGAAATCTCTTGCTCGAAACAGCCAGCGCATTACGGCTCGCAAAGACGGTGACGACATTGCCGCCGACGGCGAAACAAAGGCCGCCGCTCAATCCCTCACCCTCGATCCCAAGGGGTTCCTCGGCTCATGACCAGCGTCATCGTCAATACCTATACACACTCCGTCGTCTACGTTGCCGACAACATCCTCAAGAGCATGAAGGACATCATTCGGCTCAGCGGTCTCGACCCGACGAATCTGGTCGACGGCTGGCAGAGCAAGATGACTGCTCTCCAGACGTGGTTGCAGTCGCGGCACCTCGAAACGGTCGTGCTTGAGATCTTCGACCCCAAGTCAGATCAACTCATCGGGCGTTGGGACATTGACGTCATCTACAGCGCTGCCGGCGGCGACGGCGGCTTTTGGACCGACACCGAGCAAATCAAGTACGCCGTGCGTAAAGCTGGCGTAGTGCCCGGCGAAGCCAAGTATCGGCTGCTCCTCTGCAACAAGCCGGGCCGCCCTGATGTCGATGGCTGGGGCCCCGCAAGCTATCGATCTACCGAAGGCTTCATCCGGCATAGCCTGGGCTCCACGATCGAGCACAACGGCCTCAGCGGCAGCTCGGCATATTGGAGAAAATCCTGATGTTGACCATCGATGAGGCCTTCCGAAAGTTCAAGAGCCGCCTCGAACTCAATGACAAAGAGCAGCAGAATGCCTCCGCCCGGCAGAACGAGGTGCGCGATTTTCTTGAGACCAAGTTCGCGGTCGATCGCAGCTTTCTCACCGGCTCCTACAAGCGGCACACCAAGACCAAGCCGCTCAAGGATATCGATATCTTTTTCGAGCTGGGCAAGTCTGAGCGGCACTACCGCGACCAGGCACCTGAAGTGATCATCGACGCATTCTACACCGCACTGGTGGAAAAGTACGGCAAGCCCGCCGTTCGCAAGCAGAGCCGGTCGGTCAATGTGGATTTCGGCGTCGTCGCCGACGTCGATGACAATACCGACTACCGCGTTATGAGCGTCGACGTTGTGCCCGCGTTCGCCGCGGGCAACGACTATGAGATTCCAGACACCGACAGCGGCAAGTGGATCAAAACCAATCCTGAGATTCATGCTGACAAGGCTACCGCCGCTCAGCAGGCCTATTCGAACGAGTGGAAGGGGCTCGTGCGGATGGTCAAGTATTGGAACAACAACGCGCGCCACGGCGAAAAACCCGTGAAGCCGTCCTTCCTCATCGAAGTCATGGCGCTTCAATGCCTTCACGGTGGATGGCAAGGCCGCTTTGACTACGAGATCCAATCTCTGTTTTCGACACTGGCTGACAGGATTTTTGATGAGTGGGCCGACCCTGCCGGGCTCGGACCGCCGATCAGCAACGGCATGGACAAGGTCAAAAAAGAGCGAGCTCGTTCGATGCTGCAAGCAGCGAGCCGCGAGGCTTCACTGGCCATCAATCTCATTCGTCAAGGCCGCAACGGAGATGCGCTCAAGGCGTGGCGCGCGTTGTTCGGCCCCAAGTTTCCACTGTCATGAACTGGATCGCGCATGGCTGACGCTGTCGTAGCCCGCTGGCACGGGGACAACTACCAGGCACGCATATTCTGGGAGAATGCCCTCAATTTGCTCCTCGATGGTTCGTGCGTCGTCGAGGTGACATTCGAGGCAAATGGCCCGAAAGCGTTCGACGACGTCGTCGTGAAATTCGATCCGCCCGTCGCGCGTTCTGGGCCAGAACGTATCACCGCGGAGTACACGCAGGTCAAATGGCACGTCCAGACCGGTGGCAGGTTTGGATACCAGGACTTCGTCGATCCAGATTTCATCGGCGCACGATCGTTTTCTCTTCTGCAGCGCTTGCAGCAGGCACGAGCAACGGCGCCGGCTTCCGCGCGGTTTTCGTTCTTGACGACATACCGCATCGCGGACGGTGACCCGCTCGCAGAACTCATATCAGGGAATGACAAGTCACTGCTCACCGAAAAGCTGTTCGACGATACCACGGACCGCAGTAAGATGGGCGCCGTTCGCAAGTGCTGGCGCGAGCACCTGCAGCTCCCCGATGACACCGCGTTGAAGTCAGTTGTCCAGGGTTTACGCGTTCACGACGGCTACCGCTCGCTCGAAGAGCTACGCACCGAGATCAACTTCCGTGCGCACGCAGTTGGTGTCCTTGCATGCAGCGCGGCTGATTCTGATTTCAGGTTCGACGAGTTGGCCCGTCAGTTGAAAGTGCGCCGCTTGAATGCGCTAACGCGCGAGGCATTGGTACAATTTTGCCGCGACGAGGGATTGCTCCTCGACCGTCCCACTGAGCAGGACGCGTTCTTGCCAATCGCGATCCGCAGCATCATCGGTCCTTCTGCCGACGTCGTCGGCGCCACACCGGACAACACGTTGTCGCTGTCCGAGGATTTTCGGCAGCGCTATCTTCAGGAGGGCCGAGACTGGCAGAGAGACATCCGACCGAAGGTCGAGCAGTTCCTGCGTCACTCCGTGAAGAAATCCGCCAAGCTGCGGCTCATCATGGATGCACATGCCTCGATTGCGTTTCTGGCTGGCTCGGTCTTTGACCTGAAGTCGGCTGTCCAAACCGAGCTCGTTCAAAAAGGGCGGGTCGGCGCGCGTGTGTGGCGTGCCAACGATGGCAGCGCCACGGGTGCGGTGCGATTTGCGGTGGAAGAAGACACCGTCGGTACGGGGCCAGATCTCGCTCTCGCAATCAGCGTCGCACAGCCGGTCCTGGTGCAGGCGCGAGCTTATGTGGCGACCAACTTACTTGCTATCGGACGCATCGCATCTTTCAGCCTGCCATCTGGCCCCGGTCAGCAGTCCGTTGCCGGGGGCGAGCACGCCGCCATGCTTGCCGAGCAGATATCCAACCACGTTCGCGACATTACAGCAGGCAACCCGGACGCAATGGTCCACATCTTCGCGGCCGCCCCGAATAGCCTGTTGTATTATCTAGGTCAGCACCACCAAGCGATCGCGCCTTGCATTGTCTACGAATACGACTTCGATCGGAAAGCATATAAGACTTATCAGCCGTCGTTCGTTATTGATTGACCATGTCGCGGCCGTCGAGTGCTGGCAGTTTCCTGTTTTTTCTATCATTTTCATGCGGTTACCGCTATGCTGATCGGCAAAGAGGAGACTGCCCATGCCGACAGCGAGGCCGAAAACCAAGACCACCAAGACCACCAAGGCCGATGTCGCGGCAGCCGTACTGCGCATCATCACGCGTGCCAAGGCGAAGACGGATGCGCCCGCGCTCGGGGATCATCCCGACACGCTCGACATCATCCATCGCGCCATGAATTCTGCCGCCCGCAAGGCCGTCGTCGAGAACGACCGCCTCGGCATTCCGACGCCCGGCACCGACAAGGACGGCAAGATCACGATGCGCCAGCCGAAGAAGCGCGGTCGCACCGTCGGCGCAGGATGATGCATGCGCGAGTGGATGTGGATCATCGCGGGACCCAATAGCGCCGGCAAGTCCACGTTCACCAACGACCTCCTCGCCAGTACGTCAGGTCTCAAGAAGCTCAACGCCGATGAACGCACGCGCGGGCTCAGGACCGCAAACCCGAAGGTGCTGCTGCGCGCTCTGAACCTGCGGGCCGCGCGGGAGATCGATGCCGAGGTTGCCGCCTCGATCGAGGCCGGCGAGAGCTTCCTGGTCGAGACCGTGCTGTCGTCTGACACGTATCGCGACGACGTGCGCGCCGCCAAGCACAAGGGCTTCAAGATCTCGCTCGTCTACGAGTCGCTGCATCCCCCGGAACTGTCACCCGATCGGGTTGCCACCCGTGTCGCCAAGGGCGGTCACGACGCCGACCGCCAGACCGCTATCGATCGTCATGCCCGCTCCCATGTGCAGCTCGCCTCGTTCGCCGCCCGGGCCGACGTGCCCGCCGTCTACGACAACAGCCGCAACGATGCCGTCCCCCGCCTCATCGCCGAGCGCGCCGAAGACCAGCAATTGCGCGTTCCTGCTGCCGGCATCAATCCGGGCGTCGATAAAGCGCTCGGGATTGATCGGCCGGTGCGTATGCTCAAGCGCCCGCGCACGCGTGATCCGTCATGACGAGGAAGCATCAAGAGACCACCACGCGGCCGAATGATGCGGTGATGATCTCGCCGTCGACACGGCGGCTGGCAAAACACGCCATCCTATTCCTTATCGGTGTCGTCGTGTTCGGCTTGGTGGTCGCTGCGGCCGCGATTGCAGTGCGGCATCACAGTGTAGACCGGTCGAGCCACGTGGAACTGCGTTGGACGCCGTGATTCCGGCATCCGCCACCAAAGGCATCCAGATACTTAGCTATTGCGCTAACTGTTGAGGGTGGTATAGTTAGCGATATGGAACACAATCAACTCGCACTCGACCGCGCGTTTCACGCGCTCGCTGACCCCACACGCCGAGCCGTCGTTCAACGGCTTGGCCTGGGGGAAGCAACTGTGAGCGACCTCGCCATGCCGTTCGACATGGCGTTGCCGTCGTTCATGAAGCACATCCGCGTGCTCGAAGAGGCGGGTTTGATTGGTTCGAACAAGGTCGGCCGCGTCCGGACTTGCAAGCTGGAGCCCGAGAAACTGACGGCCGTCGAGCAGTGGTTCGGTGAACAGCGAGCACTCTGGCAAAGCCGGCATAGCAACCTCGACACCCTACTGAAAACACTCAAAGGAGACCAACCATGAAGCCCCAACTGCAATTCGATTTCCTTGTCGACAAGGACAAGCACACCATGACGATCAAGCGGGAGTTCGACGCCAAACGACAACTCGTATGGGATTGTCACACCAAACGCGAGTTGCTCGACCAATGGTTTGCTCCAAAGCCGCTGACCACGAAAACCAAGTCCATGGACTTCCGCGACGGCGGCCATTGGCACTACGTGATGATCGACCCCAGCGGGTCGGAATACTGGGGACGCATGGACTACAGGACAATTCGACCGATCGAAAACTACACCGCTTTCGACGGCTTCTGCGATGCAACCGGCGCTCTCAATCCGAACCTTCCACGCGCCGAATGGGATGTCACGTTTACGGAGCGAGCCACGAGCACGCTGGTACACACAGTGGTCGCCTATCAATCTGCCGAAGCCATCCAGCAGGTCATTGATATGGGCATGAAGGACGGCATGATCTCTACCATGGAGCGTCTGGACGAGCTGCTCGTCGCCCTTTCGAAACGGTAAATCCAGATGCCGACATCACCACGCAATCCCAAGGTGGATGCCTATGCCAAACAGGCAGAGGCGTTTGCTCAACCCATCCTGCGGCAGCTGCGCGATATCATACACGCAGCGTGCCCGGAGACGGTCGAGGACATCAGATACGGCATCCCGCATTTCTCCTATCGTGGCGACTACATCTGCATTTTTGCAGCCTACAAGAGCCACTGCTCGTTCACGTTCTACAAAGACGCGCTGATGAAGGACGCGCGCCTGAAGGCCAATTCCGGCCTACCGGCCGCCAAGCGCTTCATGGGCAAGATGACCAGCGTTGCCGATTTGCCGGCAACGGCCGAACTCGCATCGTGGCTCAAGGAGGCGATGGCGCTGAACGAGGCTGGTGCCAAGCTGCCGACGCGCGAGCCCAAAACGCCGAAGGACGTGGTGATGCCGGCGGTCTTCGCCGCGGCTCTCAAGGCCGATCAAACAGCCAAGGCCATCTTCGAGAGCAAATCGCCGTCGTTTCGCAAGGAGTACAACGTTTGGATCGGTGACGCCAAGACTGACGCGACCCGCAACAAGCGCATCGAGGAAGCAGTGACTTGGATTGCCGAAGGCAAGGGTCGGTTCTGGAAGTCGAAGGCCAAATGAGCACGTGAGAGCCACGCGCACAATTTGACGACGCCGTTTGATCTCCATCCCTGCATTGTCTGGCTGTGTTCCGAGAAGACCGCGGGCGTGCCCCCGCGCGAAGTGCGCGGGGTCGGGCTGTAGTCGGTCGTGAAGAACGCCCGACCGGAGCCCCAAGGCTCTCAGTTCGAGGAGCAAAGGGCTTGGGTCTCCGCCCATGCGGGTGACCATCCCTCACGCGGGCCGAGGCCGTCGCCTGCGTCTGATCAGCCTGCACGTCAGGCATGTCCAGGTTTTGATCCATGACGAGCGATTCGCTCGATTGTTTGACTTTGATCAGTGGGGCGAACATCATTCGGGCATGACCAAAGATCGAGCCCACAACGACAACATCACCAAACTCCAGGCACGCATGCGCGAAACGGTGTCGTTGGCGAAGATCGACCTCAACAGCTGGATCCAGACCGACCCACACCGCGCGGCGGAGATCCGCATCGCCTGTCTGGAGCTTGCAGCCGAGGGCCTCGTTGCCGACCATGGGCGCGATGGCGCGGCGGAAATCATGATGCTTGCCCTGGAGCGCGCTGCGCCCCACTCGTGACGCCGTCGCCAAGTCATGGCTCGTGACCGTGCCAAGCTTCAAGTGTGCAGCGTGTCGTCCTGTTTGCGTGCGCCGAACACGGTCGATGCGATGACGCGCAGACGCAGCGGCCAGAACACGGCATAGGCATCGAGGCCGTACCACTTGCACATGCGATGGAGTTCGACGCTCGTCGGCAGCAGGTGCCCGGTTTCCACTTTCTCGATCACGGACACCGGCACGCCGAACGCGGCAGCAATCCGCTCGACGGAATGCCCACGCGTCTGCCGGCCAAGCCGCAGATGACGCGCCATGGTCTGCCGGTTGTGCTTCGTAATGTGCGGCATGGCCTTCTCTCCGCGCGCTCCCTCTTTCAGGCACGATCGACCCGACGCTATGATCTTGCCATCGTGCTCAGGTCCGTCAAGGCGGCAACCACAATCGAAACAGGCCTTGACCGACCTTGTGCGCGACGGCCGCGGCGACACGCGGTCGGGGCGAAGGAAAGCCTTCGGCGAGATCGAACCAAGGAAATGACCCTGTCACGGTGACGGTGCACAGCAGCGCGAGGCCGCAGGCCGCTCGGTTCGGCCAATTTCGAAGTTTGACAGGAGCTGCGGTGTGATTGTGGGATCGAGCGGCGCGGGTTGCGGCGCGATCAGAGACCCCAGAGCCACCAGGTGAGACGGCCGAGGACGTGGGCGGCGATGCTGGCGGCAGCGGCGATCAGGATCGAGGCAAGGACGGTCGCCCAGAAGGCCATGTCGGCGCCGGCGGACTTGGCGCGTGGATAGAGCGGGCCGTATTTCGGCAGGCTCGACATCAGCAGGCCCGCCATCGTTGCCGGAATCGTGATGGTGGCCGACACGCCGAAACCCGCGCACATCGCCGCGACCAACAGCAGCCAGAATTCGGCGGACTTCAGTGCGGCCAGAAAAGACGGATCAGACATGCCACTCTCCCAGCTGCGACCATGCGGCCCTATCCGCAGCTCACGCAGGCTGGCCTGGGTGCCGGCCCACTGCGATCTATCAACGTGATATCACGTACTTTGCGGGTCGCTCGTGCCGTCGGAACCGCTGCACGTGCCGATGCATGTCGTAACAAGCCGATATCAGCTTGATGGCTTTTGCTGGTGAGGCCTGCAGCGCCAGCTTCGCTCTCCACGTCGAACCCGGAGAGCCCGCATGCAAACCTTTACAGTTGATCCTCGCACCGTCGTCGTCACCCCCGCCGTCATCGCCGCCGCCCTCGATTGCCTCGTCGCCTTCGACCATGATCCCATCTCCCCCGGCCACATGCATCTCATCGCTCAGGCGCTCGGATGCCGTGAGCCGGAAGCAACCGCGCTGACGCTGCGGCTGCTGGCAACCGCTGACGTACTCAACGATCGGCGTTGGGTGCCGTGGTCGCAGCTCACCAGGACGATGTCGCGCGGCGACCGGCAGCAGTTCGATCGCATGTTCCTGCTCACCGTCTCCAGCCTGCCGCTCGATGACTGTGGACGCTTCGACGCCGATGCGTTCTTCGGCGATCTCCTGTTCTTCGCAGCCGTACCCGACTGTGTCGCTGCCGCCGACGTGGCAGATCACAAGTCTCAATGACGCGAAACACGCCGCCGCTCGAATGTCCGGCGCAACGCGTCCATCGGGCCGAGAAACCTGCAGCACCCGTGTGTTTCCGGCCTTATCGCCTGCCGGCGTCATCCGTACGCTGACCGCGAATTCTCGATCCCACCAGACTCAAAGGAGACCACCACCATGACCGATCGCACCGCCTCCCCCGCCGAGACCACAGACCAGAGCGGCTTCTTCATCAATGCCGGCACGCACGCCGGCTGGTTCACCACCCCCGACGGCGACATCTACGACATCCGCAAACTCGAACCGCGCGAAGTCACCGATCCGCGCAACGGCGAAGTCACCACCATCTGGGGCGGCTATGCCACGGCGCGCGATCGCGAATTGGCCGCCAAGGATGCCATGCTGCAGGCGGAATTCAAGAAATCAGGCCACGCGTCCCGCCGAACTGTTCGCACCGGAAGCACGCGACATCCCGCTCTACATCACGCTGCGCCATCGCCCCGGCAAGGGCTACACCGACATCGGCTCGTTCTGGAACGCAAAGGGCCGTTACACCATCTTCGCCCGCGATCTCGAAGGCAAACGCGGCCTCCGCTTCGGCGGCAATGTGCTCGCCTGGAAGTCTGCTGCTGATCTCGAAGCAGACCGCGCCACCAAGGCCGATGTGGCAGCCCCCGCTCCCGCGCGAGCAGCCGAACCCGATGGCACCAGTGCGCGCGACGGCGCCACCAAACGTGCCCGCAAGGCACGCGATGCAACGCCATCAGCCGATGCCTGATCAGGTCTGACGTTTTGGGAGACGTTCGGCGTGCCGCCCGAGCGTCTCCTTTCGCTGCCGGGGCCCCGTTCTTTGAACCCCAGCAGCGAAAGGAGCCGCCATGACCCGAAGACCAACATGCAGAACGACCAAATCCTATCAGCCAATTTCTGACGCTGCCGCCGAGACGGCACGACGGCCAGACACCTCCGCCAGAACCAAAATCGACGTGCACGAAGCCATTACGGCCAAGATCGTCGCGGCCATCGAAAGCCGGTGCCGGCGAATTCCAGATGC
>JABFRT010000032.1 GCA_013141015.1 Hyphomicrobium sp.
CGCCAACTGGCAGACGAGAAGAAAAAGCGTGTTTACGTGTTCTGCGAGGATGTCGCCGCGTCGGGGCGGTTATTTCCTGGCCATTGCGGGCGATGAAATCTATGCCGACCCCGTCGTCCATCGTCGGCTCCATCGGCGTCATCTCGTCGGGCTTCGGCGGCTTTGTAGACGCCATCGACAAGCTCGGCATCGAGCGGCGCGTTTACGGCGGGCTTGAACAAAGAGCACGCTCGATCCGTTCCTGCCTGAGAAGGCCGAAGACGTGGCGCGGCTTAAGGCGCTGCGGCTCGATGTCCTGACGTGTTTATCGGCTTCGTCAAAGAGCGGCGCCTCGGCAAGCTCAAAGCGCCTGACGCCGAACCTTCTCCAGGCGCGTTCTGGGCCGGTGCCAAAGCCGCTGACTTCGGCCTGATCGACGGCATATCGGACGTGCGCTTTCAAAATGCGCGAGGGTGCGCACGGCGACAAGGTCGCTTTGCGCGTGTTCGAACCTGAAAACCGGGTTTGCTCGGCGGATGCGCAAATTGTCGAGCACGGCGGGTGGGCATTGCCCTCCATTGTGTCAACGGACGGTGTTGGCCTTGCTTTCGCCAGCGATCTGGTGTCGGCTATCGAAGCGCGCGCGCTGTGTGGTGGCGTTTCGGGCTTTAGGCCCAGCCTTTTGTGCCGCCCACACCCTTATGAGCCCAGCCTGAGGACGAAACGGATGCCGCCTCTCGTATTTCTCGCTGTCGCTGGCGCCGGGTGCTGCCGGCTATAGGTTGTTTTCAAGCTGATCGCCCAGGCGCAAACGCCGAACCAGTCAGAGGCAGACCGCGTCCGCCGCGAAGGCCAGAGGCGCAAACCGTGCCGCCGGCACCACGCGGGACCTCGGCGAACTCGGAATGGGACGAAAAGGTAGAAGCGTCTACAAGCCAAAATCCTGGCGTCTGACAGCCGTTTCAGCCAAACATTTCCGCCGATTTGGGCCAGCGATATGGGGCGTGACACGAGGGTCCGAACGCGTATAGTGCGGCAGAATTCAAACCCGTACATGAGCGCCCGTATGCCAACCCTCGCGGCCAGTAAGTCTCCGGCCAAATCATCTCCTGTAGCTCCCACCCTCCGCCCGAAAGAGTCATTCCAGGATCTGATCCTGACGCTGCAACAGTTCTGGGGCGCGCAAGGCTGCGTGATTTTGCAGCCCTATGACATGGAGGTCGGCGCCGGAACCTTCCATCCAGCAACCACCTTGCGCGCGTTGGGCCCCAAGCCCTGGGCCGCCGCTTACGTGCAGCCATCGCGCCGCCCGAAAGATGGCCGCTATGGCGAAAACCCCAACCGCCTGCAGCACTATTATCAGTTCCAAGTAATCATGAAGCCGTCACCGGCCAACATCCAGGAACTGTATCTCGCATCGCTCGACGCCATTGGCATCGACACGGCGAATAACGACATCCGCTTCGTCGAAGACGATTGGGAAAGCCCAACGCTTGGCGCCTGGGGTCTCGGCTGGGAAGTCTGGTGCAACGGCATGGAAGTCTCGCAGTTCACTTACTTCCAGCAAGTTGGCGGCTTTGATTGCAATCCGGTTGCCGGCGAAATCACTTACGGGCTTGAGCGTCTGGCCATGTACGTGCAGGGCGTCGACCGCGTGTTCGATTTGAATTTCAACGGCCGCACCGACGCGCGCCGCTTGAACTATGGCGATGTGTTCCTGCAAGCCGAACGCGAATATTCGCGCCACAACTTCGAGCACGCCAACACCGATATGCTGTTGCAGCACTTCAAAGACGCGGAAGCCGAGTGCCAATCGCTCCTGGAGAAGGGCTGGGGCGCGCCTTCCGGCCGGCTCCCTGCAGGGGAGTCGGAAGGCGCAAACAAAATGCATCTTATGGCCCTGCCTGCCTACGACCAGTGCATCAAAGCTAGCCACGTCTTCAACTTGCTCGACGCGCGCGGCGTGATCTCGGTGACGGAACGTCAAAGCTATATTCTGCGCGTGCGCGAGCTGGCCAAAGCCTGCTGCGCCGCGTGGCTCACCACTGATGGAGGACGCGCATGAACCAGGAATTGATCGCCGGACTTGTCGCGCTCGGCGTGCCGCTGTTCGCTGTCGGCTATTTGATGCTGCGCCGGAACGCCGGCGTGTTCCGCATGTTCGTTGCGATGCTGCTGATTGGCCTTGGCTACCTGACGGCAACTGGCGCGATGAACGACATCGGCCGCAAGGTCATGGGAACGTACGGCCTGCCACCGCTGCCGCCGGTCCCTGCCGCCGCCCCAGCTGCACCCGCGCCTGCCGCTGCTCCGGCCACGACAACCTCTCCCGGTGCAGCCCGTTAAGTGGGCAAACGGTGTCAAAGTGCTGGTTTGTACGCTAAGTCGAAGTTGTGCAAACTCAAACTCTAGGTTTGTATCTAACTGCAAACCTAACAGTTCCGTTTGTACCAAAATCGCAAAACATACAATCTAGTAGTCCAATGAAAACTCACGATTTCGCCCAATCTCCAAGCGGCCGGTTGGTACCCACAATTGGTGGGCGCCATGCATATGTGCCGAATGATCTGCCACCAAAAATCGAAATCGCATCATTGGTTAACAAACTTTCATCAGCCAACCTTGCGCTTGGTGAGTTGAATGGGATCGCAAAGGACACTAAGAATCCTTACCTTCTGATCCGACCGCTGCAGGTCAAAGGAAGCGCTGACTTCATCTCTCATGGAGGGAACCTACGCAACAGCTGATGATCTGTTGTTGGCAGATGCAGGCTTTGAGGGAAGTGAACTGGCATCTGACGCTCGCGAGGTCAGCAACTATGCTCGTGCGTTGAGGGAGGCTACCAAGTCGCTTGCGGACTTACCGTTGTGCTTGAGGACAATACGGAATGCACATGCTGAATTAC
The DNA here is from genome assembly GCA_013141015.1 of Hyphomicrobium sp. Lineage (GTDB taxonomy): Bacteria > Pseudomonadota > Alphaproteobacteria > Rhizobiales > Hyphomicrobiaceae > Hyphomicrobium_B. The sequence goes on from JABFRT010000032.1 coordinate 2,885, forward strand.
TTAGAGGTGTTGCTCCAAACAGAGGAGCAACGGTGCGACCCGGTGAGTTCAAGCATGACCAAAATTGGATCGGTACTACGAACAAGATCAGCGACGCGAGATTTATTCCACCACCTGCGGCAGAGGCGCAGGAGGCAATGGGGCAGCTTGAAAAATACATTCAGCGGGAAACTCGCGAGGATACACCTGTCCTGCTCGACTCCGCACTAATCCATTATCAGTTTGAAGCAATTCATCCTTTTTCAGATGGGAACGGGCGTGTAGGACGAATGCTTATCACGCTGCATCTGACGGAGCGAGGAGCGCTAAAAGCACCGCTGCTATACATGAGCCCATACTTAGAAGCTCACAAGCAAACTTACATCGACTTAATGTATAGCGTGTCGAAGTTCGGCAATTGGATCGAGTGGGTAGACTTTTATCTCACGGCCGTTCTCGAAACATGTAAGGAGACCGTTCGAACCGCAGACAGGCTTTCCGAATTGCGGGATCAAACGAAGGAGAAACTGCGAGCCAGCGGAAGATCTGCCGGATTGCTGCTTCTCGCAGATTACATATTCCTGCATCCAGTGTTCTCCATCCCTCAGCTTGCAGAATATCTCTCCGTTACGTATCGATCTGCGCAGGCGAATATCGAGGTGGCTATGGAAGCCGGAGTGCTGAGGTTGGTTCCAAAGACAACACAGCCGAAATACTATGTCGCACCACAGGTTATGAAAGTGATCTTTGAAAGTTAGTCTATGTCAGAACTTCTCCTTGAACTGTTTTCCGAAGAAATCCCGGCCCGCATGCAGGTCAAGGCGGCGGACGATTTGCGCCGCCTGGTCAGCGAAGGCTTGAAAGCCCGCGGGCTTGAGACGGGCGAGGCCAAAAGTTTTTCAACGCCGCGCCGCTTGGCGCTGGTGATCGCAAAGGTGCCAGCCAAATCACCGGCCATTTCAGAAGAAAAGAAGGGCCCGCGCGTCGGCGCGCCGGAACAAGCGGTCGCCGGATTTCTCAAATCCGCCGGCCTCGCGGCGCTGTCTGACGCCGAGATCGTCAAGGACGACAAGAAGGGCGACTACTACGTCGCGAAAATTGAAAAAGCCGGCCGCCCCGCCGCTGACATCATCGCGGAAACGGTGCTCGACGTGATGCACAAATTCCCGTGGCCGAAAGCCATGCGCTGGGGCTCAGAACCGTTCCAGTGGGTGCGCCCGCTGCAATCGATCATCTGCTTGCTCGGTGGCAAAGTCGTGCCGCTCAATATCGCGGGCATCGAAAGCAGCAATGAAACGCGCGGCCACCGCTTCCTTGGGCCAGAGACGTTCAAGGTCAAAGATTTTGCCGATTATCAAGATAAGCTCGAAAAGCATCATGTGATGTTAGACCCCGCGCGCCGCGTCGCGTCGATTGGCGGGCAGGCGCTGGCGCTGGCCAAGACAGCCAAGCTCGAACTGGTCGAAGATGAAGCACTGCTCAATGAAAACGCTGGCCTAAACGAATGGCCCACCGTGTTAATCGGCACGTTCGATACGGCGTTCCTCGATGTGCCGGGTGAATGCCTGACGACGTCGATGAAGGCTCATCAGAAGTGTTTTTCGCTGCGCGATCCGAAAACCAAAAAGCTCGCCAACAAGTTCTTGATGGTCTCGAACCTGATCGCCAAGGATGGCGGCGATCTGATTACGGCTGGCAATGAAAAGGTCATCCGCGCGCGTCTGTCAGACGCCAAGTTCTTCTGGGACCAGGACTTGAAGAAGCCACTTGACGAAATGGCGAGCCAACTGCGCGGCATCACGTTCCACGAAAAGCTCGGCAGCCAGTGGGAGCGTGTGCAGCGCGTCGAGGAACTCGCCTTCCAGATCGCGGGCGCGGTTGACGCGAACCCCGAAGATTCCCGCCGCGCCGCCCAAATCTGCAAAGCCGATCTCGTGTCTGGCATGGTCGGCGAATTCCCTGAGCTGCAAGGTTTGATGGGCCGCTACTACGCCGAACGCGCGGGCGCGAAGCCTGAAATCGCGCGCGCCATTGAACTGCACTACAAGCCGAAAGGCCCGACCGACGTGGTGCCGCGCGAAGACGCCGGCGACAGCGTCGCCATTGCCGTCGCGCTCGCCGACAAACTCGATACGCTTGTGGGCTTCTGGGCCATCAACGAAAAGCCGACCGGGTCCGGCGACCCCTACCAGCTCCGCCGCGCCGCCCTCGGCGTGATCCGCATCGTGATCGAGAATGATCTCAGGGTGCCGTTGGGAAAATGGTTCGAAAAACACGTTTCTAACTACGTATTTCCCGCTTCAAATCCGGGGCGCTCGTCCGGTTCTGTCTTCTGGGTAGAAATGGACAGACGTGATCGCGGAGGGCGGGCGGTGCGTGTAGAAAATGCAACGCAGTTTTCTGCTCCTCCGGATTGGGCAGAAAAAGTTGTACGGCATCCAAGTTTTCTGGGGCCAGCGGATTGGGGTGATCCGCTAGATTCAAAGAGTGCGGTATTGGATGTTGATATCCGAAAATACCTAGGTGAAATGCTGTGTGTTTTTGATTTGCCCACTTTGATATCACGTGACCTCCTCTCCTTCTTCGCCGACCGCCTCAAAGTCTTCCTCAAAGACCAGGGAAAGCGCCACGATCTGATCGACGCGGTGTTCTCGCTCGGCGGCCAAGATGACCTGGCGCTCATCGTCAAGCGTGTCGATGCCTTGGACGCATTCCTCACGACAGACGACGGTGCCAACCTGCTGGCCGGCGTCAAGCGCGCCGCCAACATCCTCTCAATCGAGGAAAAGAAGGACAAGAAATCCTACGCCGGCAGCTACGATCTCAAACTGCTCAAAGAGAACGAAGAAGTCGCGCTTGCCGCAAAGATCGAAGAGATCAAGCAGGACACGGTCGCGGCCATCAACGTCGAAAACTTCGCTGGCGCCATGCGCGCGCTCGCTGAATTGCGCGCACCCGTTGACGCATTCTTCGACAAGATCCTGGTCAATGACGCGGACCCGAAAATCCGCGAAAACCGGTTGCGCATGTTGTCCGAAATCCGCGCCACCACATTGACGGTCGCCGACTTCTCCAAAATCGCGGGTTGAGGCACACGCTGCGCACCACTCTCTCCCCATTGTCATCCCGGCGTCGCGGCACGCGATCGTGCGGCACGCACGACAGGCCGGGACCCAGACAGGCTTCCCCGCAGGGAATGTCGCGTATTGTGCTGCGGCCTCAATGAGGCTCACCGTAACGGTCACTAAGTTGATGTTTGACTGGATCCCCTAAGTTCACAAACGAAGTGCAACACCTTGTGGGTGAGGTGTTGCCATGGGAACCGCCTACAAACAACTGTCACTTGAGGACCGGTGCCAGATTGCCCGTCTTCACCAAGACGGGTGTTCGATCCGCAAAATCGCGGCAAGTTTGGATCGCGCGCCATCGACGATTGCTCGCGAACTGAAGCGCAACACCGGCCGCAAGGTCGGCTACAAACCGGCCTACGCCAGCGAACAAACCAAAGCCCGGCGCTGGAAGGGCTCAAAGCTCGAACGTCAGTAGGCGTTGCGCCAAGATGTCCTTGCCCGCCTGACCGCCGGGTGGTCGCCCGAGCAAATCGTTTAGCCGCATGGCGCGCGACAACGGCGGTACATCCGTCAGCTACGAAACCATCTATCGCTTCATCTATGCTGAAATTGCACGCACAAAAGACTTCTCCTGGCGGCACTATCTGCCGCGCGCAAAAAGCAAACGCGGCTGGCGCGGGCGGCCCGGCGGAAGCCCTGCCAGCTTCATCGAAAAGCGTGTTTCCATTGATCAACGCGGCGCTGACGCCGATGATCGTGCAAACCCAGGTCATTGGGAGGCCGATCTCATGGGCTTTGCAAAATACGGCCAGAACGTCCTCGCGCTGCACGAGCGCCACTCGCGTTTTCTTATGGCAACCCGCCCGCAAAATAAAACCGCCGGTCTCATTGCACGCCATCTCGAAAGCTTGCTCGCCCCGCTGCCACCTGAACTCCGCAGATCGCTGACCTTCGATAATGGGACCGAATTTGCGCGCCACTATTGGCTGCACGAAATCGGCCTCGAAACCTTTTTCTGCGACCCATACTCGCCCTGGCAGAAGGGCGGCATCGAAAACGCTATCGGTAGGATGCGAAGGCTTCTACCGAGGAAAACCGACCTCGATACGATCTCCGAAAAGCGCTTCCTGGCCTTCATCAAGGCCTACAATCGAACGCCGCGCAAATGCCTTGACTACAGAACGCCCGCAGAGCTTATTCTCGAAAAACTGTTGCACTTCGAATGTGAATCCACATCCCGGCCTTCGCCGGGATGACGGGTGTGGGAGCATGCAGCTGGTGTGATCGGCGCCTGGGATTTTGAAGATCGAATGCGGCGCGTGCCGCCCGGGCCAATTGAGTGGCCGCAGGCGTTGGCACGCGCCATCCCCCTAACCAGCATCTCAGGTTTGCGTTTGATTGACCGTGCTTCCGGCTTCAGTGATTTCCGGTTTGATGACCTGTGGTCAACCGCAGTTCAGCGGCACCCAGCACTGAAAAACACAGCGAACCCAACGTCCTGAAAAATTCAAAGGGAGCTGACGCGACAGACCATCAAGCCCTCACCGGATGGCGCGACACCCCGCGGCACGCGATCCCATCAGCTCCCCTACCGTCTATTAACCAAGCCCCGCCGCTGATGATACCAGCTTCGCGGGATAGGTGTTTCTCACACACATCGCTTGATTGATTCTGCGAAAAAATCCCGCGCGATAAAGTTATGGAAAAAAATCTGACGCTTGTTCAGAGAGCCGACTGCTATCACGCGCGCCTCACTCCCTCGCCAACCCCTTCGCCGCCAGCTCATCAAGATACGCGGCCCAACGCTGATCTTTTTCGCGCCCCAGCAGATGCAGATAGCCCCAGGTATAGAGCCCCGTGTTGTGGCCATCATCGAACGCGATGCGCGTGGCGTAATTTCCAACCGGCGCGAGGCTTGAAATTTTGACGTTCTTCTTGCGCGGCACCGTCACGCGTTGATCGGGCGAATGGCCCTGCACTTCGGCGGACGGGCTCATCACGCGCAGCATCTCGGCTGAATATTCAAACGTCCGGCCATCAGGGAACGCGGCCTTCAAGGTTTTGTCACTGTCGGTCACGTCAAGCACCGGCGGTGGCGTCAGCGTGCCCTTGGCGCGTTCCACCTCGCTCCACACTTTCGCGGCCAGCTCGCGGAAAATCGCGGCGTGGGCGCTATCGGGCTGTGTCACGGTCACCGGCTTGCCGCTGTCGGATGTCTCGCGGATGTCCATATGCAATGGCACTTCGCCAAGGAACGCAACGCCGAGCTTGGCTGCTTCATCGCGCGCGCCGCCGTGGCCGAAAATATCAGACCGCGTGCCGCAACTCGGGCACAGGAAGTAGCTCATGTTCTCGACAATGCCGAGGATCGGCACTTCGACCTTCTTGAACATGGCGATGCCCTTGCGCGCGTCGATCAGCGCCAGATCCTGCGGCGTCGAGACGATGACCGCGCCGGCCAGCGGCACGTTCTGCGAAATGGTCAGCTGAATATCGCCGGTGCCGGGCGGCATGTCGATGACCAGCACATCAAGATCGCCGGTGTCGCCCGCCCAATCGGTGTCGCGCAGCATCTGGCCGAGCGCGTTGACAACCATCGGCCCGCGCCACACCACGGGCGTGCCTTCGTCAACCAGAAAGCCCATCGACATGACCTTGAGGCCCCAGCCAGGCAAGGGTTTGATGGCCTTTCCTTTGGTGATTTCGGGTTGGCCTGAAATGCCAAGCAGGCGCGGCTGAGATGGCCCATAGATATCGGCGTCCACAATACCGACTTTCAAGCCAATGGCCTGCAGGCCAAGCGCGAGGTTGACGGTGACCGTGGATTTACCGACGCCGCCCTTGCCGGACGCTACCGCGATCACGTGCTTGACGCCGGGCACCGCCTGGATCTGCTTTTGCCCGGCCCCTGTTGGCCCACCACCTGATGGCCCGGCTGCCGCCTGACGAGGGCCCGCGCCATCGCCCGTTGCACCCTTGGCACGGGCCTCCGCCACGCGCGGATGCTCGGGCACCGCGGCCCCCGATGTTTTGACCGGCATTGCGCGCGCCGCACCTGGCGCCGCATCTGCGGTCAACACGGCCGTTACGCCCGCCACGCCGTCAACGCCAGAGACCACCTTTTCGGCCGCCTTGCGCAACTGTTCCAGTTCTTCGGCGCGGCTGGCTGGGATGGTGATCGAGAAATAGACGCGCCCGTCCTTGATCAAGACTTCCGAGACTAAGCCAAGATCGACGATGTTGCCTTCAAGGTCAGGTCCCTTGACCCGCCGCAACGCATCGAGAACCTGGGACTTTTCAACGGACATGCAACTGGTCTCCTGATCGGTATTTCTGATCCTGACATGACGCCTTGCCGCCTCAAGCGCAAGGGGACTGAGCCGCGTCAAGCGCGACTTGCCTTGATCGCTGCGATCTTCGGGCTTACATCGGGGTATGGCTAGTGATCTGTTCGGCGGCGCCCATATCCTCGGTGTGATCCTCGCAGGCGGTGCGGCGCGCCGCATGGGCGGTGGTGATAAGGGCCTTCGTCCGTTTGCCGGGGATACGCTGCTTGGCCACGTAATCCAGCGTTTCGGCCCGCAGGTGCACCGGCTGATATTGAACGCTAACGGTGATCCGGCGCGGCTTGAACGCTTTGGCTTGCCCATTGTCGCAGACCTCGATGGAAAGTCGCTCGGGCCTCTGGCCGGGCTTCTGGCGGCCATGGATTATGCCGGGCGAACGCCGCCGCCACCAATTGGCGCCTTCACCCATATCGCGGCGGTCTCGACCGACGTGCCCTATTTGCCGCTGGACTTGATTGAACGCCTTGCCGCCGCCGCTGGCAGCGGTGCAGCCATTGCCGTTTCTGACGGGCGCCGCCACCCAACCATTGGCTTGTGGCCCCTGTCCCTCAAGGCCAGCCTGATGCACGCCATCGCCCACGGAGAATTGAGCGCCAATGCGTTTGCCGCCCATCACGGCGCAGTTGAAGTTACCTTCCCATTCAGCGAAACTGACGGCATGCTGGTCGATCCATTCTTAAACGTAAACACCCCGCAAGACCTGGAGATCGCCCGCCGTCTCGCCGCCCGCCCTTTGTGAGCAGAACCCGAAAGAGAGATCATGGCCACCAGCACACGAGCAACGCCACCCGCCACGCCCATGATCGGCGTTGCCGGATGGTCGAACGCGGGCAAGACCACGCTGATCGAAAAGCTGACGCGGCATTTCACGAGCCAGGGTTTGCGCGTCGCGACCATCAAGCATACCCACCACAAATTCGAGATCGACAAACCCGATAGCGACACCACGCGCCACCGTATGGCGGGTGCTGCTGAAACAGCGATTGTGTCGGGCACGCGCGTTGCGGTGATCGAAGAAATCGACACGCGCGGCGAGCCGACGCTGGAAGAGATCGCAACCCGCTTGAAGCCCGCCGATATCATTCTGGTCGAAGGCTACAAGTCCGCCGCCATTCCGAAAATCGAAGTGCGCCGCGCGGTGGTTGCTGCAGAAAAATTATTGGCGTCGGCGGATCCCTTGGTGATCGCCATCGCCGCCGACTATGAACTCGACGGCAACGGCAAACCGGTGTTCGATCTCGATGATATTGCCGGCCTCGCTGGCGTCATCGAAGACACCTGCGGGCCGTTTGATGTTTTGCGCCGCCGCGCTGCCGGTTGAGCGTGAGCCGCCGCCGGTGATGGTTTGGGTGCTTCCGCCGAAAAGGCGGCCAACAAAAAAAGGCGGCCAATAAAAAAAAAGGCGGCCATATAAAAAAGGCGGAGAGGGTTTTGCAACCTTCCATCCGCCTTCTCCGACCATATCCAAATATTAGCACAGCAGCGTTGCGCTGTCCAATGATCTTTATGCTTACCAACAAAACGAGCGTTCGTTTTGTTTGGCGCATTTGGGTTTGCGCTGCCGATCCGCGTTCCGCGAACCGGCCTGATCCGCTGCAGCAGCAAGCAAGTTGTGAGCGCACCTCACGCCTCGCCAGCAGTCGCATCCTCATAGGCTTCGCTGGCGGCAAGCCACGCGTCTTCGGCATCACTCAAGCGCTTTGCAATCTGCCCGCGCTCCAGTGCCGCCTTTTGTGCGCGCCCAGGATCGCTGGTATAAATCGCCGTGTCGGCCAGCACCCCGTCGATCTTTGCGATCTCGGCGTTGAGCTTCTCGACCGACTTCTCCGCGGCCTGCATCGCCTTCTTCAAAGGCGCGAGTTCCGCACGGCGGTCAGCTGCGGCGCGCCGTTGATCGGTACGGCTGATGCTCGCCTCGCTATCGTCCCGCGTGCGCTCGCGGCCCTTGCCGCCGCGTTCCGACAATAGCAACTCGCGATAGGTCTCCATGTCGCCGTCGTAGGTTTTGACCGTGCCGTCCTTCACGATCCAAAGCCGGTCGGCGGTCGCTTCCACCAAATGCCGGTCATGGCTGATCAGGATGACCGCGCCGTCGTATTCCATCAACGCGCGGATCAAGGCTTCGCGGCTGTCGACGTCCAAATGGTTGGTCGGCTCATCCAGGATTAACAAGTGCGGCCCGTAGAACGCGGTCAAGGCCAACAGCAGCCGCGCCTTCTCGCCGCCCGACAGGTTGCAGCACTTGGTGTCGGCCTTAAGCGCCGAAAAGCCGAATGTGCCGAGCTTAGTGCGGCGCTGCGCTTCGGTCGCGTCGGGCAGAAATTCAACCATGTACTCATACGGCGTCTCGTTGGGGTTGAGATCGTCGAGTTGATGCTGCGCAAAGTATCCAACATCGACTTTCTGCGCGCCAAAGACTTTGCCGGTCAGCGGCGTCAGGCGGCCAGCGATTAGCTTGGCAAAAGTCGACTTGCCGTTGCCGTTCTGGCCAAGCAGTGCGATCCGGTCATCCTGATCGATGCGCAAATCGAGCCCGCGCAGAATAGGCTTATTGGCTTCATATCCCGCGCTTGCGCCTTCCAAACGAAGCAGCGGGCTGGCGATCATCTTTTGCGGTTGCGGAAACAGAAACGGTATGACGCGGTCATCAACCTGCGCCGCAATCGGCTGCATCTTGGCGAGCGCCTTGACGCGGCTTTGCGCTTGCGAGGCCTTGCTGGCTTTGGCCTTGAACCGGTCAATGAACTTTTGCAAATGGCGGCGTTGATCGTCCTGCTTCTTCATCAGCTTCAAATCGAGGCGCTGCTTTTCGCGCCGCGTCTCTTCGAAGTCGTCATAGCCGCCGGTGTACAGCGTCAGCTTGCCCTTATCGAGATGCAAGATCGATCCAACCGCGCGGTTCAGCAAATCGCGGTCGTGGCTGACCATCAGCACGGTGTGGGGATAGGCGCGCAAGTGCGTCTCAAGCCACAGCGTGCCTTCAAGGTCGAGATAGTTGGTCGGCTCGTCGAGCATCAACACTTCGGGTTCGAGAAACAAAATTGAAGCGAGCGCCACGCGCATCCGCCAGCCGCCCGAGAATTCGCGGCACGCGCGCCGCTGTGCGTCATCGTCGAAGCCGAGGCCTGACAGAATTTGCGCGGCGCGTGCGGGCGCTGAATGGGCGTCGATGTCGGTCAATCGAATTTGAATTTCGGCAATCCGGTGCGGGTCGGTCGCGTGCTCGGCTTCGTCCAACAGGCTGGCCCGTTCGGTATCAGCCGCCAGAACCCACTCGATCAGTGTCGCGTCGCCGCCCGGTGCTTCCTGCGCAACGTGTCCGATGCGCACGCCGCGCGGCGTTGAAATGGAGCCGTCATCGGGCGCAATCTCGCCTTTCAGCAGCCGCAGCAGGGTTGTCTTGCCCGCGCCGTTGCGCCCGACCAAGCCGACCTTGTGGCCATCGGGAATGGCGGCGGTCGCGCCGTCGAGGATCAGGCGGCCTTCAATCCGGTATGTCAGATCATTGATATGCAGCATGGGGCCAGCCGATAGCGTGGATTGGCGCGGCTGTCACGGGGCTCAACGTCACGCCGGTGCTGACGGCGCTTCCGGCCGGCGCGACGAAGGCGTGTCGTCAGCGACCAACTAGAGAGCAACTCCAAACCGGCCCAGAATCCAGATCATCGCGAGGTAGGCGGCGAATGTCAGTGCAGACGACACAGCGAGGCTCGCCCAAAAGCCGAGGCCGTTATGCAGAAGTATGGGCAGCGCAATAAACAGCACCAGCGACGGCAGCACGTACCAGAAAATGCTTTGCGACAGCGCCGCGATTTTTGCCGTGTCTCCGGTCTCGCCGTAAATCCAGAAAAACGCCAGCAGCGATGTCAACGGCAGCGAAGCGATCAACGCCCCGAACGCGCTCGACCGCTTGCCGATTTCAGAAATGGCAACAACCAGCACAGCTGTGATCAGCACCTTCAAGGCCGTGTACAGCATGACTGAGCCTAGCTCTTGAGAGAAACCAAAACGAGAGCTGATTCCAATTTAACGGAACCCGCCAAACTTTTCCTCTCCCTTGGGGAGTGGACGTCACGCCCGGCGTGATAGCGCCAAAACAGGCGGGACAGGTGAGGGGCTTCCCGCAACAATGGAGCCGGTGGCCAGCCCCTCATCCGGTCCTTCGGACCACCTTCTCCCCAAGGGAGAAGGAAACCTAGCAAGTTTCCGTATCACGGGAATAAGCTCTAGCCCGTCACGACCGGCTTCAAAGTCTCGAACAACAAGCGGTCCTGTACGGCTTTATCCTTGACCGCGAGATGGGCGACGAACCATTCGAGCACCATTTTGCAGACTTGCTCCGGCGCGCGCTTCGACAGCAGGCGCGGATTGGAGAAGGTTTGCAGGTCCTCTTCCTTCCAGCCGATCTTGCCGAGTTCCTTGATCAGTACGTCATAGTCGCTCTTGACGGCGGACGCATGCTTGGCTGGTGTCTTGCCACCTTCAGCAATCGCTTCGAATATCGCGGTAACCTGCGCATGAAACGCGGTCGCGCTTTCAGGCTGCTGCATCAGCTGCACAACTGCCGGGCTCGTCTCGCCTTTCGAGATGAAGCCATAGCAGGCGCTGACGCCCTGGCTTTGCAGTGATTTCAAATTATCGAGAAAAGCTGATGCCACGCGGCGCAGTTTCTCCGGGCTCGCGGCCAGCGCTTTGTCGGCATGCTGACGGCGCAGCGCCACCAGTCCTTGCGCCAAATGCAGGGCCACGTCGCCTTCCGGGCGCTTGTCGCTGATCATCTTTTCAGCGGCCGCAATATGACCGACATACCAGTCTGGAAAATCCTTCTTGATCATCACCCAGGCAGGAATCTTCTGCAGGCGCACGTCCAGCTGCGAGCCTTCGATCGACGGTGGCGCGGGTGGCACATCCGGTGTCAGAGCTGCCGTCTTCACTTCAGGCGCGGTTTGGGGCGTCGCATCGGCAGGTGTGGCCGTTGCTTGTGCGGGCGCCGCGGTGCTGCCGGCAGGCAGCGGTGCATTCGGGTTTGGTGAAAATGCGGTTTCAGGTGCGGCGGCTGCAGTCTCGGTTGGCTTTGCGGCGTCTGGCGCCGTATCAGCAGTTGCCGCCGGTGGGGCTTCAACGGGCAGCTCTGCCTTGACCACAGGCGGCTTAGCTGCCGGTTTGCCCGCGACCAGTTGCATCAACGGTTCGCGATACGTGGCAAATGCAAACGCTCCGCCGCCGATGACGGTCAATACGACAGCGGCTGTTGCCAACCGGCGCGCGACGCCGCGTGGCGGCTTTGCGTCCTCGGCTTCGGCTTCGTCGAAATCCGAAGATAGCGGGGATGCTTTCTCAGCACCCGGTGCGGGGGCGGCCGCTGGAGCGGCGGCGGGCTGCGGCGTTGGGGCAGCTGCTGGCGCGGCTGGCGCTGGGAAAACGGCCGGGAACACCTGCGGCGCGGGCAGCCACTCGGCCATGCCAGGGCGCCAAATCAAATCGGTCACGCGCAGATAGCTGTGCGCCACGAACGTGCGCATTTCGATATCTGTCAGCGGCCCGTGCTGTTTGCCTTCACGGGCGATGTACCACTGCGTTTCGGTAACTGGTCCGTTCATAGCCGCTTCTTCGCACCACTGGGGCCCACTTGGCCCGATCTTCCCCGTACACACCAGCGCAAAACAACCGTGCTCACAGGCATTCTCCACGACAATTAAGCGAATTCGGCGTCGCTGTCTCGGCTAAGCTGTTGTGCGACAGGCAACTTATGGCCCCCTTTCGCATGCGGCTTAGGCGCGCTTGTGGCGTTCCGGGGGCGGGGCTATAACGCCCGCAAATCCAGCCAAACCCGCGAAAGTGAGACCGACTTATGGCCATCGAACGTACCTTTTCCATCATCAAGCCGGACGCCACCCGCCGCAATTTGACTGGCAAGATCAACGCCGTCATCGAAGCCGCGGGCTTGCGCATCGTGGCCCAGAAGCGCGTCCAGTGGACCCGCGCCCAGGCCGAGAAGTTCTATGAAGAGCATAAGGCGCGGCCTTTTTACGGCGAACTTTGCGATTTCATGACGTCGGGCCCGATTGTCATGCAGGTTCTGGAAGGCGAAGGCGCAATCGCCAAGTACCGCGAAGTGATGGGCGCCACCGACCCCAAGGAAGCCGCGGCCGGCACCATCCGCAAGCTGTTCGCTGAATCGAAGGGTTCGAATTCGACCCACGGATCTGACAGTGCTGCAGCTGCAGATCGCGAAATCAACTTGAACTTCCGCCTCGACGAAATCGTCGGCTGAGCGGGTTCGCGCGTCTGAATTGAAGCCGATTATTCCGAATACGAAAAGGCCCCGTCAATCGCGGGGCCTTTTTTTTGTTGGGGTGCGCGTTCTATTTTTGCTTGAAGTGACAACGCGCTCCGCTCTGTCCCCCTCCCTGCGGGGAGGGGTTAGGAAATGAGGGAGAAGAGGCGGAGGAGAGATGGCGGGGGTTGAGGCGAAGCTGAAGTTGCTCTGAGGCGAAAATTGTTCAGTGGTCTCGCTCTGAGCTGCTTAATATAGGTCGTATTGCTCAAACCCTGGCGATCATTTTGCGTGAAATTAGGAAGCGAAAAGTCGTGTTTTATCTATCCTTCGCCATTGCCCAATCGAACAGTCCGAAGAGGGTGTCTTCCGGCATAGAAAGAGCGTTTTTGATTTCCTCAAATGGCTCTTGAGCTATGCTCTTGTCATTCTGCCAAAGTCCTGACAACAACTTGAACGGGATTATTAGCACGGAGTATCCGACTGAGAGCAGCGCGTATTACAGGCTAAGTGCCAGAACCAACGGCGCGTAAACAATCGCGACTGGCATGCGAAGCGCAACGACAAGTGCACGCCACATGGATTGTCTCCTACTACCGCTGAAATCTTTTTTTTCAACTATATCTTTAAGCGGACGATGTGCAAGCCACTAACTATCGTATTGTCGATGCTCGCCACTGGCACCTCCCTCCACCATCCCGCCCAGCCTTTCACCCCACCTAACCCCTCCCTGAGGGGGGATATGAGCGGCGCAAGGGCGTGATCCCTACCCGCCCAACTCCCTCTTAAACACCGCCTCATCTAACGCGCCTTCGGACTTGGCGATCACGACGGTTGCGACGCCGTTGCCGACGAGGTTGGTGAGCGCACGGGCTTCCGACATGAAGCGGTCGATGCCGAGGATCAGCGCGATGGATGCGACGGGTATAGTGCCGGTTGACGCTAACGTGGCGGCCAGCGTGATGAAGCCCGAGCCGGTGACACCGGCCGCACCCTTCGACGTTAACAGCAATACGCCGAGGATGCCGAGCTGTTGCATGAAACTCAGATCGGTGTTGGTCGCCTGCGCCAGGAACAGCGCGGCCATGGTCAGATAAATACAGGTGCCGTCGAGGTTGAACGAATATCCGGTCGGGATCACCAGTCCGACGACGCTCTCCTCGCAGCCGAGCTTTTCCATCTTGGCGATCATGCGCGGCAGCACCGTTTCAGACGACGACGTGCCCAGCACGATCAGCAGTTCTTCCTTGATGTAGGCGATGAACCGCACAATCGAAAAGCCGTTCCACCACGCGACGAGCCCCAGCACGCCAAACACGAACAGCAGGCAGGTCAAATAGAATGAGCCCATCAGCAACGCCAGGCTTTTGAGCGAGCCAAGCCCGTACTTGCCGATCGTAAACGCCATCGCGCCGAACGCGCCGATGGGCGCGAACTTCATGATGAAGCCGACGATCTTGAACAGCACGTGCGCCACTTGATCGATCAGGTTCAAAAGCGGCGCGCCCTTTTGGCCCAGGCTCTGCAATCCGAACGCGAACAAAATTGCAACCAGCAGCACCTGCAGAATATTGCCTTCGGCTATCGCGCCGAACAGTGTCGATGGGATGATGTCGAGCAGGAACGCGGTCGTGCTCTGGTCCTTCGATTTGGCGACGAAGCCGGCAATGTCCTTGGTGTCGATGCCGGCCGCATTGATGTTCATGCCGGCGCCGGGCTGCACGACGTTGGCGACGATCAGGCCAATCGCCAGCGCGACAGTTGTGAGCACTTCGAAATAAATGAGCGCCTTGACGCCGACGCGCCCCACCTTTTTCAGATCGCGCATGGACGCGATGCCGTGCACCACGGTGACAAAGATAATCGGCGCGATCACCATTTTGATGAGTTTGATGAAGCCGTCGCCGAGAGGCTTCATGGCTTCGCCAAGACTTGGATTGAAATAGCCAAGCATCGCGCCGGCAATAATCGCGGCGATCACTTGGAAATAGAGATGCGCGTAGAACGGTTTGCGCGCCTCTTTGGTGTCGATTGCATCGATCCCGGCGTCCATGTCCATGCCCCGCGCTGACGTTGTTGCCATCAGTCTTACGCGGGCGCGGTCTGCCTGTCAGGTGCTGGCGAATGAAATAAAAAAGGCGCAGCCATCGGTTGGCTACGCCTGGGCGCAGATGAGGGAGTTCGCGCCGATGGCCGAGTAGCGAGTGGGGGAACTGCTACGCGCCACAATTGTGCTTATTGAAGTCAATGTCCGCATTCGATTTCGAGCGCGGACGCAGATCGCCTTCAGGCGGATGCAACCCAGCTGCCAGAGACAAAGCCGAAAGCAACGGCGTCAGGATTGCGGCGTGCGGTTTCAAGCAATTTTTCAGGTGCTTCAACTTCAAAGGACTTGCCGACTTTGCGGCTGACCTTTGTGCCGGTCAGCAGAAATACTGGCTTTCCGAGCAATACTGTCTTCACCGACTCCATGGTGGGGGCCTCCCGGAGTTGAACAAAAAACTAAATGAAACGCAGACTTAGGTGTCGTCAAAAACGCGACGGTTACTGAACTAGTGGCCTAAGACGAAGGTATTATGACATTGGCGCGGCGCAATAGCGACGGGGCAGGTTCGCAGCTGCGAAATCGCGCATCACGCCTAAGACATTTCGTGAGCAATTCGCCGAGTCAACACGGCGCACGCAGTGCAATTTGCTCCTGTGGATAACAGATGCAGATGCGCATCGAAGGCACCCTATTGATGCGCTGCACGCGCCAAACTTCAACAGTTTAGCGCGTGCAACGGTGATCAAGATTCAATTGATGTGGCGCGCTTTCGCTAACGTCAGCTCAGCTCTCTGATCCGGAACGGCAGGCCGCCCTTCGGCGTCAGCGTGACGGTGGCGTTGAGTCCGGCCGGGCCCTCGCCTGCGTACTCAGGCCGGAAGCGGCGCAACAGCAGCGATAGCGCAAGCGTGTTTTCGACCTGGCTCATCGCGCCGCCGATGCACGAGCGTTTGCCGGCACCGAACGGAATGTAGCTGTATTTCACCTGTTTCTTGGCATTGCCAGCCATCCAGCGCTCTGGCCGGAATTCTTCCGGATTGTCCCAGAACTTGGCATTGTGATGCGCGCCATAGCTGAACAGTACCACGCGATCACCGGCCTTGATTTCCTTGCCGCCGATCACGTCGTCTTCGACTGCGACGCGAATTAACCCCCAGACCGGCGGATAGATGCGCATGGTTTCCTGGATCAGGGCGCGCGTGTAGGCGAGTGCTGAATAATCGTTGGCGGTCGGTTCCCGGTCACCGTAAACCTCTTCGCCTTCGCGGCGGATGCGTTCAGCCATTTCAGGGTGGCGAGACACTTCGTACAGCGCCCACGACAGCGTCAGTGCCGTCGTCTCGGTGCCGGCCCACAAGTATTGCTTGATTTCATCAATTGCCTGCTGCGTGTCGAACTCGGGCAGGTTTGGATCGTCGGTTGCGGCTTCGATCAGCTTCAGAAGTGTCTTTTCGCGGTCGTCGTGTGGATTAGCGGCCATCACGGCCGGCGGCACAGCCCACCACGCGCCAACGGCTTTGGCGGTATCTTCTTCTGTAATCTCGACCACTTCGCCGGCTTGTTTGCGCAGGCGGAGATCCTTGTGTTCCATCACGTCGGTGTAGGTTTTGACGTACTTAAAGACGACGTGCGGATTGAACGGCATGTCGCGGTCAAACAGCGCCTTGCAGATCATATCGGCAGCCAGTGTCCAGGTCTGCTCAACCATTTCGAAGGTCTCGCCTGACTTGGCGAGCTTGGCCCACAGATCCATCTTGGCGTGAATGGCCTTGAGGAAATAGGGAATGTATTCGGCGAACATGTCCGGGTGGAACGCCGGTTGCTGCGGCATGCGGATTTTCTGCCAGAGCGCGCCGTCGTTGGTGATCATCGACTTGCCGAAGATCGGCTTCAAGCCATCGAAATACTTGATGTAGTTGTCGGCCTTGGTGACCAGAACGTGCTTGAAATATTCAGGCTCGGAAATCAGCACGATGCGCTGTTTGGCGAGGTTCACCGGAATGACGGGGCCATAGCGCTCGGCCATGTGCATGAGAATCCGCATCGGGTTTTCAGGATCGCCGCGCAGAAGCGGTGTCAGCTTGAACCAGATGCTGTTTTCCTCGCCGAGGCCTTGTGTCTGGCTGGCGGTCGTGGTCATTCGCTACACTCCAAAGTCGGTCGCCGTCATGATGCCGGGCGCGCGCACCCCGCGTGGTGCAGTGATAAATTCAGTGCCGCAAGCTGCCGTGCAGGCTCGTTTTCACGCCGGCCGTTCCTTGCAAGTCCTAGTCCAAAAATCTAAAGGCAAACCCTCGTCCGCCGGGCCGGATCATAAGGGTCGCGCAAGCCCTGTCTATGCGGCGCCCCGCCCGTCGCATTGATCTATGTCTTGTGGCTTATTCGACCTTTGGCGAGAATAGCACGGATGAATCGTTAGCTTCTTGATAAATATGTACTTTTTCATTTTTACAGGTGATGCGGCCCGAGGCCAGAAGGCGCAATGCCGCGGGATAAAGCCTGTGTTCGGCTGAAAGGACGCGGGCGCCGAGCGTTTCCGCCGTGTCGCCGGACAGTACCGGGACCGCAGCTTGCGCAATTATGGGACCGGCATCCATTTCAGCGCGCACAAAGTGAACCGTGCACCCGGCGACTTTCACGCCCGCCGCCAGGGCCTGCTCGTGCGTATGCAACCCTTTGAAGTTCGGCAGCAGCGAGGGGTGGATGTTGATCATCCGCGTCTGCCATTTGGCGACAAATGCGGGCGTCATCAGCCGCATGAAACCGGCAAGCGCGACGATTTCGGCTTTGACCTCGTGCAGCGCTTTATCAAGTTCGGCTTCAAAGGCTTCGCGCGTTTTGAAGGCCTTGTGGTCGATCACGCGTGTGGAGATGCCCTGTGATTTCGCCCAGGCAATCCCTGCCGCTTCAGGCCGGTTCGAAATCACAGCCACGATCTCCGCCGGATAATCGGCGGCGCGCGCGGCCTCAACCAGGCTCATCATGTTCGAGCCGCGCCCCGAGATCAGGATGGCGGTTGGAATTTTCGGCTGTGTCATGGGTCGCCCCATAGCACGGCCCCGGGGCCGGATGCATCAGGCGATGGCGTTAACCCTCAGTTATTCGGCGTGCCGCCGCGACGTCCCTTCAGCCAATGCCATCATTTAAAATGGTAGGTGAGCCCTGCGCGCCAGACCACATGCGATAGATCGACGGTTGCAGACGCGGCGGCATACGGAGGGCTCGCAGCAAAGTCGAATTGCTCTTTGCCGGGGTCGAAATACAGACCTTCCGCACGAATCGACAAGTTTTGCGACAGCATTGACTCAAGGCCGCCACCCACAACGATGCCGGTAAGGGTTTTATCGATCCTTTGACCGGTGCCCAGATGCTGCAAATATCCTTGCTCAGTTCCAATGCCTAAAGTGCCGTAGATCATAGACTGACCAAACGTCCATCCAGCGCGTGCGCGCGCAGTCATGAAGTCAGACGGTTCGCTGCTTAAGTTTCGCATCCAATCGATTTCGGCACCGACGACAAATGCGCCAAGCTGCCAATTGTAGCCGCCGAACGCACCTGCCACGGCTTCGTTATTCGAATCGGTGCGCGATGCTTGGCGGTTCAAATCGACAAGCTGGATATCGGCCAGAGCTTCTCCTCCTGCCAAACCCACGTAAAAGCCTTGCCAGTTGGTGGCGGGGGTCGCGTCTTGGGCGAAGACTGCGCTCGCACCCACCACACACCAGCCGACGGTCGCGATTATGAAACGCATGTTTCCTCCCCCTACGCCGCACACCGCGACCTGCTGAAGGCGACACGCGCGTTGCGCATGGCGGCCACCAGTTGAGCAGACAACGGCTGATGCGCTCGCTATATTCCGGCCACGCGCGTAAGCTGCACATTGGCTATGTCCTCAGACACACTCCGGCATGTAAACCAGGATTTGAGCAGATCTCGCCTTCGGCCGCCGGACTTCACCGAGCCGCTGCCAGCCCTTGCGATGAACTCCAATTCATAAACCATTTCCGCGAGATAACACGCGACGCGTCACACATTTGCCATGCCTTTGACGACATCGCCCTTCACTCTCTCCTCCCAGGCCGCCGTAGGGTTGGCATTGGCGCGAGGACGAGGGTTTTCAATCATGGGTTTGCGGGTTCCGGTGAGAAGCCTTGTTGCGGCTGTCACAGTGCTTCTAGCGGCTGCAGGCGGCGCGCCAGTCGCCTCCGCGCAAGGCTACGGCTATCGCGACTATGATCGCTTTGATGGCCCACGGTATAGTCCGCGCTGGGACCGGGGCCCTTACCGTGGCCGCTATGATCGCTATGACGACGTCGAGCCTAATTTCCCGCGCCGCGCCCGCCGCTGGCGCGATCAGCCGGTCGAGGACAACGAAGACTTCATTGAATACCAAGACGGCACGCGCGTGTATCGCGACCCTGACGCGCCGGCTCAGCAAGCCCGGCCACAGCCGCTACCACGACCACGACCGCAGCCGGTTCCTGAGCAGCGCCGCAGCGTCGATGACGACTTTGATGAACCTGATGGCGGCGACGAAATTCTGCGCCGCCGTGCCCGCCGCGACACTGCTCGGGAGCCAGCTTTTGACGACGAACAAGCCAAGGCGCCAGGCTTAAATGGCGGGCCACAGCCGTCTATTGAACCCGTCGCGCCGCCGCGTGTGGCGTTCGCGGGCGGGTTCGTGCCGGGTTCCATCGTCATCGATACCAGCCGCCGCAAGCTTTACTACGTCACGGGCATGACCTCGGCTTACGCCTATCCGATTGGCGTCGGGCGCGAAGGGTTCTCATGGAACGGCGCTGAAAAAGTCTCCCGCGTTGCCGATTGGCCGGATTGGTATCCGCCTGCTGAAATGCGCAAACGCAAACCCGAGTTGCCGGAAAAAATGACCGGTGGACTTAACAATCCGCTCGGCGCCAAGGCGATCTATCTCGGCAATACGCTATATCGCATTCACGGCACGAATGATCCGAAATCGATTGGCAAGGCCGAGAGTTCCGGTTGCTTCCGCATGCTGAACCAGCACGTCACCCACTTGGCGAGCCTCGTGCAAACCGGCACGCCTGTGACTGTTGTGCAGTCTCTGGCGCCGAAAAAAGTTGCCGCGAAACTGCCAGCCAAACCGCGCATCAGTGGCGGCGAACGTTCAACGCGCTAATTTGTGGCCGATAGCGAATGGCGCGCGGTACGATCCGCGCGCCTTTCTATTTTGGCCAAGGCTATCGATCAGCCCAACGGCGCGATCATTTAATTATTGGGTGTCCGGTCTGAAGTTCCGCCTTTGGTTTGACCGGCATCCGTGCCGGAGGCACCCGTATTGCTCGCGCCGGGTGTCCGGTCAGTAGCACCTTCCGGCGTGCGGTCTGACGTCTTGCCACCCGGCGATGCCGGTGCTTGGACGGCAGCTGACTTGATCAAGCCAGTGTTGCAACCGTCCATCCATTCTTTGGATTGCAGCTTGCCGTCGGCGTTCACATCGACCTTTTTGAAATCAGCCGCATATGGCGCCGCCTTGGTCATGGCCAAGTCGCCGGTGTCGCTGCCGAGCGCCTGTTTCCAGAGCGCTTCGCACTGCGCTGCAGATAATTTTCCGGCAGCGGCCGGTGTCGTCTCGGCAATTGCTGCTGACGCAGAAAACGCCAGAGCAGTCGCACATACGATGTGTCTAAGCATGTGAACCTCGCGTTGTTGGTTTCCGGCGAGCCGGTATCTCAATGCAACACGAGCGCGTGAGAAACGTTCCGGAGGTTCACCGAAACGTGTGCCGCGACATTCGCTTGGAGAGCGTCGATTTAAGCGGTACGAAGCCGCCCCTCAACCTTCACGGCGTTCGACTCGCCCTTGCCTTTGGCATCGGATTTTTCGCCCCAGGGGGCAATCACGCCGCCGATGATGACGGGCGCTTCGCCAGCAGCTTTCAGCGCGGCCATCACGTCGCCAGCGCGCGCTCTTTCCGCAATCACCACCATGCCGATGCCGCAGTTGAAGGTGCGCAGCATTTCAGCGTCATCGAGGCTGCCGGTTTTTTGCAGCCAGCCGAATACGGCCGGCATTTCCCATGCCGAGAGATCGACGCGCGCCGCCGCATGATCCGGCATGATGCGCGGCAGGTTTTCAGCGAGGCCGCCGCCGGTGATGTGCGACAAGGCTTTGATCGCGACTTTGGGGCCAGAGCCGCCGGTCGCGCGGATGGCAGCCAGCAGCGGCTTCACATAGATGCGCGTCGGCTCAATCAGCACGTCTGCCATTGTCTTGCCGGGCGCGAAGGGAGCTGCCGCGTCCCACGTCGTGTTGGCGTGTTCAACCAATTTGCGGACCAGTGAATAGCCGTTCGAATGGACGCCCGACGATGGCAATCCAATCAGCACGTCGCCAATTGCGATATCATTGCGAGGCAGAATTTCGCCGCGCTCGACGCAGCCGACCGCGAAGCCCGCGAGGTCATAGTCGCCCGCCTTATACATGCCTGGCATTTCAGCAGTCTCGCCGCCGATGAGCGCCGCGCCCGCTTGTTTGCAGCCGTCTGCAATACCGGCGATCACGTCGCGTGCCGTCGGCACATCGAGTTTGCCGACTGCGAAGTAATCGAGAAAGAACAGTGGCTCGGCGCCCTGTACAACAAGATCGTTGACGCACATCGCGACCAGATCAATGCCGATGGTCGCGTGCCGCCCGGTGTCGATGGCGATTTTGAGTTTGGTGCCGACGCCGTCGTTGGCCGCCACCAGAATGGGATCGCGATAGCCGGTTCGCTTTAGGTCGAACAAACCGCCGAAGCCGCCGAGATCGACATCCGCGCCCGGGCGGCTGGTCGCTTTAGCCAGCGGCTTGATGGCGCGCACCAGCGCGTTGCCGGCGTCGATATCGACACCCGCCTGAGCATATGTGATCGGCGATTGCGGCGGCGTTTTGGAGGCGGGCATCGGTCCTCGGAGAAGTCGAATATATGAAGATGCGGGTCTAGCGGCGCGTCCGCATTAAACTCACTTTTGCCCCATTGCCAGAGCGTGTTGGGGGTCGTAGCAGCTAGAACCTGATGCGGCAATCACTGCGGTACTTTCTGGGGAGAACACGGTGCGGGCTTTTGCGCAAGGATGGGTTGCCGTCGCGGCCTTTGGGCTGGTTTGCGGCCTGAGTGCTGTCCTGGGTGCGACCGCTGGTCATGCCGCCCGTGCTGATGCCGCCTATACGGTTGCCAACTATCCGGTGGAAGCGTCCGACAAAAGCGCGGTTGCGGCTAAGGAAAAGGCGCTTGCCGACGGCCAGAAGGCTGCGTTCCGCTCGTTGCTGAAGCGGATTGTGCCGGTCACGTCGTACAAGAAAATCTCGCGCCTGTCGGCGGTCAAGGCCGGTGATCTTGTATCGGGCGTTTCGGTGCGGTCGGAGCGCAACTCGCCAACCGAATATATCGCCAGTCTCGATTTCTCGTTCCAGCCGGAGGCCGTGCGTCAGGTTCTGCAGCGTGAAGGCATTTCATTCGTCGATGCGCAAGCTGAAGCCGTGACCATTGTGCCGGTACTGCGCCAGGGCAATCCGCCCGAAGCCAAATCTGATAGCGGGCAATGGCGTGCGGCGTGGACCGGCCTTGATCTCGCGCACACGTTGACGCCGGTAAAGCTCGATGACTTAAAACCCGTCATCCACAGCGACACCGTCAAAATGCTGACCGAGGGCGATGACAATGGCCTGCGGATCTTAGCGGGCGAATACAAAAGCGACCGGGTGGTGCTGGCGATTTTCGAGCCTGACCTCGCGGCCAAGAAAGTTATCGTCACACTGGCTGGCCAGGATGCCGTCGGGCCACTACTGCTCAAGCGCACCTACCGGGTCAGCGACGGCGATCTGGGATATACGTCAGAACTGGCAGCCGTCGTCGCCCTGGGCGTGCTCGAAGGCCGTTGGAAAGCCGTCAAGGCACCCGCCGCAGGCGGCGCGGACGCGGCGTATGCACCGGCCGGGTCGCCGTCCGATCAACCCGCGTGGGCGGCGGGAGGTTCGACGAACTCCGCAGGCGGCGAAGCGGTGTCGTTTACGGCCGAATTCACCAGCCTCGCCCAATGGAATGATATCCGCACCCAGTTGCTCGATACGCCCGGCGTCGATGACGTCAATATCTCGACCATGTCGGCCCGTTCAGCAGACGTGGCGCTGCGCTATCCTGGCGGCCTGCAGGGCCTTGCCAATGCGGTCGGCGGGCGTGGCCTTACTCTGGTCAACAACGGCACCGGCTGGGTCTTGAGGCCAGGATATTAGGGCCCGGATATTAGGGCGGATCGCGGGCCGAGTTTCGCGCTCTGCGTGTGGCCAGCAGCGGAATGGCTTGTTCTGTCGCGGCTTACCGTCTTAACCGGCAGACAAAACTGGCGGACAATCCTGGAATTGTCCGGCAATGCTCTCGACGGGGTAAACCCAGAGAGGCTAGTCTTTCACGGCGCAATCCAGCAGCTGGCCTCTTGCGGCCGGTTGCCTTGAAACACGGGAACGATACGGCGTGAGCATTCCTAATCTCATTACGCTTGGCCGGGTGATCCTTGTTCCGATCGTATTTTGGCTTCTCCTCAACGGCCAGCTGCAAGCGGCCTTCCTGGCGTTCGTGGTGGCCGGCATCTCAGACGCAGTCGATGGCTTCCTCGCCAAACGCTTCGGCTGGGAGACGGAACTTGGCGCCTATCTTGATCCAATCGCTGATAAGCTGTTGATTGTCTGCATTTTCCTGGCGCTCGGTGTAACGGCGCGACTGCCGTCGTGGTTGGTGATCCTGGTTGTCTCGCGCGATGTGCTGATCGTCATCGCTATTGTTCTGTCTTGGCTGCTCAATCACCCCACGCCGATGAAACCGCTGGCGGTCAGTAAAATGAACACGGTCGCCCAGATCGTTTTGGCGGCGACGGTGCTGGCGCACGAGGCTTTCGATCTCAATCTCAGCGGCGCAGTGATTGCGCTCATCTGGCTGACGGCTGCGACGACTCTCGCGTCGCTTGTGGCTTATCTGCGCATCTGGCTGCGCCACATGACGCTTTACGAGACGACAGGGTCGAAATCCTGATCCGGGACTGCTAGGAGGAACCGGTCCGCCCGTCCGCCCGAAGGCGACGAGCATATCGGGGAGATTGTCTTATGCAGATTGAACGCCATGCGCTTTTCTGGGTTCTGGCGGCGCTCGTTTTCGGCGGTCTGTTGGCTCTTCTCGCACCCGTGCTGCTGCCGTTCGTGGTTGGGCTGGTGCTTGCCTATTTTCTCAATCCATTGGTCGACGGTTTGAGCGCTCTCTCGATCCCGCGCTGGCTGTCGGCGGTCATCATCCTGGTGCTCTCGACCTTATTGCTGGTTGCGCTGTTCGTGTTTCTCGTGCCTGTGTTGGCGCAGCAAACCGACGGCTTGATTGCAACGCTGCCCGGCGAGATTGCGCGCCTCAAGGGCCTGCTCGAAACATTTGCCCGCGAGCGCTTGGGCGCGCGCTTCCCGGAAGCCGAAGCTGCGATCTCGCGCGGGCTGAACGGTATGCAAGACTCGCTCCCCGGCATGCTTTCAGGCTTTGCAAAGGCGCTCTGGAGCCAGGGCACCGCCGCATTCAACTTTTTCTCGCTGATGCTGGTTACGCCTCTCGTGTTCTTCTACGCCCTCGTTGATTGGCCGCAAATGGTCGCCAAGGTCGATAGCTGGTTGCCGCGCAAGCACGCGCCCACCATCCGCGCGTTGGCCACAGAAATCGATAGCCGCGTGTCGGCCTTCATTCGTGGCCAAGGAATGGTCTGCATCGTGCTCGCGCTGTTTTACGGCATCGCGTTAAGCCTGCTCGGCCTGCGCTATGGCCTGCTGATTGGCTTGTTGACCGGTATATTGAGCTTCATCCCGTTTGCCGGCTGGGCGCTGGGTTTGATCACCGCGACCGCACTCGCGGCCGTGCAGTATTGGCCGGACATGACCAGCATTCTCTTGGTGCCCGGTGTATTTCTCGCCGGTCAAGCGCTTGATGCGGCTGTCTTGAGCCCGCAAATTGTTGGCCAGAAAATCGGTTTGCATCCAGTCTGGCTGATCTTTGCGCTGCTGACCTTCAGCTACTTGTTCGGCTTCCTAGGGCTACTGGTTGCGGTGCCCGTTGCCGCCGCGATCGGCGTGCTGGTGCGCTTTGGCTTACGCACGTATCTTGAGAGTTCCGTCTATCACGGTCACGATGCGGCCAAAGGCTGAGGCCATCACCTCACGATGAGCGATTCTCCGCAGCAACTGGCGTTTGATTTGCCGCACCGGCCCGCGCTCGGTGTCGAAGATTTTCTGGTCTCGCATTCCAACGCGGCAGCCGTCGCGCTGGTTGATCGCTGGCCCGATTGGCCGGTGGGGGCCGCCGTCATCTCAGGTCCTGCCGGCTCGGGCAAAAGCCATCTCGCCAATGTTTGGCGCTTGCGATCGCATGCGGCAATCGTCCGCGCTGCAGATTGCACGACCGCGAGTGTGCCAGAACTGGCGAGCCACGGTGCGCTGGTCGTTGAAGACATTGGCGACCGTGACGATGAACAGGCCTTGTTCCACCTGCTCAACCTGGTGCGCGAGCAACGTCTTGCTATGCTACTGACGTCGAACGCCGCGCCAGGCGACCTTAATGTTGTGCTACCGGATTTGCGTTCGCGCCTCAAAGCTCTGCCATTCGCGGCCATCGCGACGCCTGATGAAGCGCTGTTGCGTGTGGTGCTGGTCAAATTGTTCGCCGACCGTCAGTTGGCTGTTGATCCGCAGATCATTGCCTACCTTTTGTTGAGGATGGAGCGCTCAATGGAAGCGGCCCGGCGCATCGTCGCCGAGGTTGACCGGCAAGCCTTGATGTTAAAACGTGGCGTCACGCGCACGGTTGCAGCTGCGGCACTGGAACGGTTGGGCTATTAGAGAAAAATCCCGATGATTGCAGCGCTTGGCGGTGACGCTGTGGTGTCATGCGTGTGTTACATTCGCCGCTGATCCCTTTGGATTAGAGGGATTTGGAGAACAATATGGCTTCCGTCCGGGGCAAGACCGCAGACAAGAAATCAGTAATCGCCGCGCCAACCGGTCCGGATCGCTTCTACAACCGTGAGCTTTCCTGGCTGCAGTTCAATCGCCGCGTTCTTGAAGAGGCGGGAAACCGCAACCATCCGGTGCTGGAGCGGCTGCGCTTCCTGTCGATCTCGGCGTCGAACCTTGATGAATTCTACATGGTCCGCGCCGCCGGCATTTACGGCCAGGTCAAGGCTGGTGTGACGACACTGTCGCAAGATGGTTCGACGCCGGTGCAACAGCTCGTCGCGATCAATAAATTTGTTGCCGTTCTCGTCGCCGACAAACAAACGGCGTGGCGCGCTCTGAAAACCGAAATGTCTGCCAGCGGCCTGCATGTCGTGCAGCCCGAGGATGTGACGGCAAGCGAGCGCGCGGCGCTTGAAAAGCTGTTCATGACTCACGTGTTCCCAATCCTGACGCCCATCGCCGCTGATCCTGCGCATCCATTCCCGTTCATTCTCAATAAGGCGCTGACCATCGCTGTCGAAATGCAGCGCAAGACGGACGGCAAGGCCATGAACGGCCTGATCCCGATCCCCGGTCAGCTTGAGCGCTTTATTCGCCTCGAAGCCGACGAGGCACGCCCGAAAGACATCCGCTTCATTCAGCTGGAAAGCATGATCGGCATGTTCTTGAGTGAGCTGTTCACCGGCTTTGCCATCAAGAGCCAGGGTGCATTCCGCCTGCTGCGCGACAGCGATATCGAATTGCAGGAAGAAGCCGAAGATCTGGTGCGCTCGTATGAAAGCCAGCTGAAGCGGCGCCGCCGTGGCAACGTGATCCGGCTCGAACTCGAAGCCCGCATGCCTGAGCGGTTGCGCAAGTTTGTGGTGGAAGAGCTAGAAGTGCGCGAAGAAAGCGTGTTCGTGAAAGATGGCCTGCTGGCGCTTGCCGACACCGCGCAGCTGATCGTCGCCGACCGCCCTGATCTGGTGTTCAAACCATTCACGATCCGCTTTCCGGAGCGTATCCGCGAATTCAGCGGTGATTGCTTTGCGGCCGTGCGCAAGAAAGATATCGTCGTTCATCATCCCTATGAAAGCTTCGACGTGGTCGTGCAGTACCTGCGCCAAGCGGTTGCCGACCCGAACGTGATGGCGATCAAATGGACGCTCTACCGCACGTCGCGCGACAGCCCGATTGTGCAGGCGTTGAAGGAGGCGGTTGAGGCTGGCAAGTCCGTTACGGCCGTCGTTGAATTGAAAGCCCGTTTCGATGAAGCCGCCAATATCCGCTGGGCCCGCGATTTGGAAAGCGCCGGCGTTCACGTCGTCTACGGCTTCACGGAACTGAAAACCCACGCCAAACTCGGCTTGATTGTGCGCCGTGAGGGCACCGAACTCACCACCTATTGCCACATCGGCACCGGCAACTATCACCCGCAGACAGCGCGCGTTTACACCGACCTGTCGTTGTTCACGACCAACCCGATCATTGCCCGCGACGTGACCCGCATTTTGAACTTCGTCACCGGGTACGGCGAGCCGGCGGAACTCGAATGCATGGCCGCCAGTCCGCACGGTATCCGCAACCGCATCATGACGCACATTGCTGACGAAGCCAAAAATGCGCGCGCAGGTAAACCGGCGGCGATTTGGATGAAAATGAATTCGCTTGTCGATGCGCAAATCATTGGGGCGCTGTATGACGCGAGCATTGCGGGCGTTGAAATCGATCTCGTTGTGCGCGGCGTGTGTTGTTTGCGGCCGGGCATTCCTGGCATGTCGGAAAATATTCGCGTCAAGAGCATCATCGGCCGCTTTCTCGAGCATGCCCGCATCTACTGTTTCGGTAACGGCGAGCCCTTGCCATCGGCCAACGCCAGCGTCTACATCAGCTCCGCCGATTTGATGCCGCGCAATCTCGACCGGCGGGTCGAAGCTATGCTGCCGGTGTTGAATGCGACGGTGCATGAACAGGTGCTCAATCAGATCATGGTCGCCAATCTCAAGGACAATCAGCAGAGCTGGCGCATCAACGGCGATGGATCGGCAACACGTCTCGTGCCGGCGGTTGGCGAAGAACCGTTTAATGCGCATCAATACTTCATGACCAACCCGTCGCTGTCCGGGCGTGGCCAATCGTTGAAAGAGAACTTCCCGCCGCGTTTCGAACAACCGGCATGAAGAACAGCAGCACGACGATGAGGAACATCTTTTGACACGGCTCAATGAATTGCTAGGCAGCGAGCGGCGCTTGTCCGACCTTGAGCCGATCGGTGTGATCGATATCGGCTCTAACTCGGTGCGTCTTGTCGTCTACGAGGGCGCGGTGCGGGCACCCACGCCTGTGTTCAATGAAAAAGTGCTGTGTGGTCTCGGCCGCTCAGTTGCATCAACGGGCACCCTCGCCCCGGACGCGGTTGAACGCGCCATCCACGCGCTGACACGCTTCAAAACCATCGCCCATGTGCTTGGCGTCAAGAACTTGAAAGCCATTGCCACTGCCGCTGTTCGCGAGGCCAGCAATGGCCGCGAATTCCTGCGCCGCGGCGAAGAGGCCGCCGGTTGTAAAATCGACGTACTGTCGGGCGAGGTCGAGGCGCAGCTTGCCGCGCAAGGCATTATGATGGGCTTTGTCGATGCCGACGGCATTGCTGGCGACCTTGGCGGCGGCAGTCTCGAATTGATCGACTTGGCTGCTGGCCGCCTGCACGATGCGATGACCTTGCCGCTCGGCGGATTGCGCCTGATCGACACCACCGGCAACAAACTCGAGAAAGCCGTCGATGTGATCGATCAGGCCATCGCCGGCGTGCCGTGGTTGAAAAAGGGCCAGGGGCGGGCTTTCTATGCGGTTGGCGGTACGTGGCGCGCGCTTGCCAAGCTGCATATGGAAGCATCCAACTATCCGCTGCGCGTGATGCAGGGGTACGTCATCCAGACCCGCGCCGCGATCGACTTTTCTGAATTGGTGCGCCGGACCAAGAAGCCGCAAATGCTGGCGGGAGGTGCGGCTATCGCACGGGCGCGCCGCGAAGTTCTGCCGTTTGGAGCGCTTGTTCTTGAACGCTTGCTGCGCCAGTTGCAGCCAAGCGAAGTTATCTTCTCCGTCTTCGGCATCCGCGAAGGGCTCATCTACGGTCTGCTGCCGGCCATCGAACAAAGGCGCGATCCGCTGATCAGCTTCTGCGAGGACTACGCCAGCCTGCGCGCCCGCTCGGTTGAGCACGCGCGTGAGCTGTGCCGCTGGACCGATCAATTGTTTGCCCTTCCCGACCTTGTGGAAACGGCGGATGAGTGCCGCCTGCGCCATGCGGCCTGCCTTTTGTCGGACGTCGGCTGGCGGGCCCACCCCGATTATCGCGGTGAGCAGAGCCTCAACACCATCGCCCACGCCGGCCTCGGCGGCGTTGATCACGCCGGGCGGATCTTTCTGGCGTTGGCGGTTTATCATCGCCATGAGTCGTCGGAAGAGGACGGCGAGCAATTGTCTGAGCGGTTGCGCGCACTGGTCACCAAACGCGTGCAGAAGCGGGCCAAGATTGTCGGAGCGGCCGTCCGCACTGCGCACATGCTGTCAATCGGCACCGCCGGCGTCATCGATGAAACGCGGCTGATCTATGAGGGGGACAAGCTGGTCCTCGAGATCCCGCAACAATATGCCGGTCTGGACGGCGAACGGCTGCGCCGCCGGTTTGAACAATTGGCGGCACTCGTTGGCAAGACAGGTGCCATCCGGCTTGGCGGTTAACGGGCCACACACAGCCGCCCTGTCGCGCGCTTTGCCACCCCTATGCCGCACAATCCTGCTAGTCTGTTGTTGAATTCGTGCCAGAGCGCGATTAGATCGGGGCCATGTCCGATAATCTCTATGACATACTCGGGGTAACGCGCCGCGCCTCGGAAGATGAAATTCGCCAGGCTTTCCGCAAGCTGGCGAAGGAGCATCACCCTGACATGAATTCCGGCAACGCTGCGGCCGCCGAGAAATTCAAGAAAATTTCGGCAGCTAACGAGATCCTGAGCGATCCTGAGCGCCGCCGTCAGTACGATTCAGGCGAGATCGATGGCAAGGGCGATCCGCGCGCACCTCAATACCGGGCCCGTCCAGGTGCCCAACAGCGCGGCCGGGGCCCGGCTGGCGGGTTCGACGACATGGGCTTTTCCGACATCTTTTCCGACGTCTTTGGTGCTCGCGGCGGACCAGGCGGTATGGGCGGGGCGTTCGCTGGCGGCAGAGCGGGCCGCGGCGGGCCGCAGCGCGGCCAGGATTTGCGCTACACATTGGAAGTCGATCTCATCGAAGCGGTGGCGGGCGCGAAGAAGCGCGTCACCCTGCCGGAAGGCGGCACGCTCGATTTGGCCGTGCCCGAAGGCGTAACCGATGGTCAGGTTCTGCGGCTCAAGGGACGGGGCACGGCGGGGCAGCCGGGCGCTGAAGCTGGCGACGCGCTTGTTGAAATCAAGATCAAACCGCATGCCCAGTTCAAGCGCCAGGGCGACGATATTCTGATCGAGTTGCCGATCACGATTGACGAAGCTGTGCTTGGCGCCAAGGTCGAAGTGCCGACGGTGACAAGCCGCGTGCAGTTGTCGATCCCGAAGGGCACCAGCTCCGGTAAAACCTTCCGCTTGAAGGGCAAGGGCGTGAAGACAAAGACCGGTGGCTACGGCGACGAACTGGTCACGGTGCGCATTGTGATGCCTGACGCCATCGACGAAAGCCTGTCGTATTTCTTCTCAGAATGGCGCCAGAAAAACGCTTATGATCCGGGCCGGAAGTAGCGCCCCTCGACAATCACAACGGGTGTACACGGGACGGACGAAGATACCGCCTATGCGGTAACCGCCGTCTTCGGCGATGGCACCACGCGGACTTCGCCTTTGACGAGCGTCAGGGCCAATTCGCCGCGCTTCAGGCGCAACGCGTCTTCGCCAAACAACTTGCGCCGCCAGCCCTGGAGTGCCGGAATATCTGGCTCATTCTCAGTTGCCAGTGTTTCCAAGTCATCGCTATCAGCGATCATGCGCGGCGCCACGCGGTGCTCAGCGGCGGCTGATTTCAACAGCACTTTGAGCAGTTCGAGTGTCGCGGTTGCCTCGGCCGACAAGGATTCGTTGCGTTCCAGTTTCGGCAGCGTTTTCGGATCGCGCGCCATGCCGGTCTTGACGGCTTCGATGATTTCGCGGGCCCGCGCCGAACGGCCAAAACCATCGGACAGCGTGCGCAATTGGCCAAGCGCATCCGGCGTCACCGGCATTTGATTGGCGATATCATACAGCGCGTCGTCGCGCAGAATGCGGCCACGCGGTACGTCTTGTGCCTGCGCCAAGCGTTCGCGCCACGCGGCGAGTTCAACCAGTACGGCAAGCGATTTCTTGTTCTTGACGCGCAGCTTCAAGCGCTGCCACGCCTTTTCGGGATCAGTATCGTAGGTCCCGGGGTTGGTCAGCGTGTCCATTTCCTCCGCCAGCCAACCGGTACGGCCGGACTTTTCGAGATCAGCTTTCAAGGCGGCATAAACATCGCGCAGATGGGTGACGTCGCCGAGCGCGTAGACCAGCTGCTTTTCCGACAGGGGACGGCGGCTCCAATCGGTGAATCGCGACGACTTATCGATATCCGCGCCGGAGATCCGCTTGACCAGATTGACGTAGCTGATGCTCTCGCCAAAGCCGCAGACCATTGCGGCGACCTGCGTGTCGAACACCGGCGACGGCACTACGCCCGTCTTGGTGTAGACGATTTCAATATCCTGGCGCGCCGCGTGGAACACTTTCACCACGCGCTCGTCGGCCATCAGTTTGTAGAACGGCGCCAGATCAAGGCCCGGATGCAGCGGGTCAACGACCGCCTCAGCCTCGGGACCGGCGAGCTGGATCAGACACAGCTGCGGCCAGAAGGTTGATTCGCGCAGAAATTCCGTGTCGACAGTGACGTGGTCGCTGCCGCTCAGTTTCTCGCAAAGGATGTGCAAGTCGGATGTGGTGGTGATGACGTCCATGAGGGGTGCCTATAGCGCATGGCTTTTGCCTTGTCGCCCCCGCCAAGCGACAATTCCGCCGCGTCAAATGTCCAATCCGCACCGGTGTGTGGCTCCGCACCATCTCCCGTCCAACCGGCGGCTGCCGGGCAAATCCAGCTGAATGAGCCGGATTTGTAGCATTTTATAGGTTTCATAAACCGGGAGTTAGCCTGCGGCCGACTATAGTTCCCCTCGCGCTCCAGGTGGTCCAAGCCGTGATTTATCCCATTTCATGGCTCCATATCGCGGGCTTCTGATTCGCGAGGGACCTGATGGCCACCTTTACCGCCTACGAACAGCTGCTGCTGGAACTCATGAACCGTGCGCGGCTCGATCCGCTCGGCGAGGCGGCGCGCCTTGGTATCGACCTCAACGCGGGCTTGGCGCCGGGGACGATTACATCTGCCACTAAGCAGGCCCTGGCACCGAATAACAGCCTGGTAACGGCGTCGCGCGCCCACAGCCAGCACATGATCAACACCGATAAGTTCAACCACGATGGCATCGGCGACGGCACGCCAACATCGCGTATGACGGCGGCGGGATACACCCTTACCGGCACCTGGATGACGGGCGAAAACATTGCGTGGACCGGCACGACGGGCACCGCCGATATGTTGTCTTTCACAACTCAGATCGCAGACAACCTGTTCCGCAGCGCAGGCCACCGCGAAAACACGCTGAACGGCGGCTTCCGCGAAGCGGGCACAGGCGTTGTCAGCGGCACATTTACGACAACGCGCGACTGGAATGCCGTCATGGCGACCGAAAACTTCGGCTTGTCCGGCTCGAAAGTATTCGTCAGCGGTGTCGCTATCAACGACACCAACGGCAATGATTTCTATGACGTGGGTGAAGCCCGCGCCAACGTCAAGGTGGCCGTATCGACGGGCGGTATCGCGGATGGAACCGATATCAGCGAAGCCGCCGGAGGGTATAGCGTTGCGACCGATACCGGCACGCACGTCATTACATTCTCGGGCGGCGGCCTTGCGGCACCCGTCACCGCAACGCTTTATGGCGAAGGATCGAACGTCAAAGCCGATCTTTCTGGCAGTAATGAAATTCTGAGTTCCGTCACGACGGTGCTTGGCGCGGGCGCCAAAGATTTGCGGCTGCTCGGCGCGGTCGTGGCCAACGGCTTTGGTAACGCGCTCGACAACGCCTTGGTTGGCAGCAAAGCCGCCAACGTGTTGAGTGGTGCGGCTGGCAACGACACGATCTATGGCGGCGCCGGCAACGATGTTATCGCCGGCGGTGCGGGCCGTGACATCATGATCGGCAGTCTTGGCGCCGACCGTTTCGATTTCAATGCCATCAGCGAAACCAGCATCATCGCATCGGCGCGCGATGTGATTACCGACTTCACACACAACAACACGCTGGCCTTGTCTGATCGCATCGACCTGCAAACCATCGACGCCAACGGCGCACTTGCAACCAGCGCTGCATTCTTTTGGCTGGGCACCGCGGCGTTCAACGGGGCGCCGGGGCGCTTGCGCTACTATCAAGAAGACCCGGCCGCCACGGTCAGCGACAAAACCATCGTCGAAGGCGACATCAACGGCGACAAGGCCGCGGATTTCCGGATCGAACTGAGGGGCCTCAAAGCACTCGTGGCCGCGGATTTCGTGCTCTAGACGAGGCGCCGCACCACCCCGCTTTTGCACGTTGCGCCAGCATCCCCGGCCAATCCGCCCCGCGCCTTGACTTTCTAAGCCCCGCGTGGCCATTTCCGCGTCGATTTCCATGATATTCGATGAGGATGACCGGCTATGGCCGACGCGAAACTGCACCGTTACCGCTCGCACACCTGCGGGGCTCTCCGGAAGAGCAACGTTGGCCAGGATGTCCGCCTGTCGGGCTGGGTCCATCGCGTGCGCGACCATGGCGGCGTGCTGTTTATTGATTTGCGCGACCACTACGGCCTGACGCAGATCGTCGCCGATCCGGATTCGAAAGCCTTCAAAGCGGCCGAAGCCGTGCGTTCGGAGTGGGTGATCCGCGTCGACGCCAAGGTGCGCGAGCGCCCGGCAGGAACAACCAACGCCGATTTGCCGACCGGCGACGTCGAACTTTATGCGACCGAAATTGAAGTGCTGTCTCAGGCCAAGGAACTTCCGGTTCCAGTTTTCGGCGAGCCCGACTATCCGGAAGACCTGCGCCTCACCTACCGCTTCCTCGATCTCCGGCGCGAGTCGCTGCACGCCATCATCATGAAGCGCTTGGCAATTACGCGCGACATCCGCGAGCGGATGCATGCTGCCGGCTTCAACGAATTCCCGACGCCGATTTTGACCGCGTCTTCGCCTGAAGGCGCGCGCGACTTCCTGGTGCCATCGCGCATTCACGCGGGGAAGTTCTACGCGCTGCCGCAAGCGCCGCAGCAGTATAAGCAGCTCCTCATGGTGTCGGGCTTCGACCGCTATTTCCAGATCGCGCCGTGCTTCCGCGATGAAGATCCGCGCGCCGACCGCTTGCCGGGCGAGTTCTATCAGCTCGACGTTGAAATGAGCTTCGTCGAGCAGGAAGATATCTTCCAGACGATGGAGCCGGTCATCACCGGCGTGTTTGAAGCGTTCGCGGGCGATATGCCGGTCACCAAAACATGGCCGCGCATTCCGCACGAAGAAGCCATCCGCAAATACGGTTCCGATAAGCCCGATCTGCGCAACCCCATTGAAATGCAGGACGTGACCGAGCACTTCAAAGGCTCGGGCTTCAAAGTGTTCGCCGGCATGATTGAGAAGGATCCGAAGGTGCGCGTGTGGGCGATCCCGGCACCAACCGGCGGCAGCCGCGCGTTTTGCGACCGCATGAACGCCTGGGCGCAGAAGGAAGGCCAGCCGGGTCTTGGTTACATCATGTTCAAGGATGGCAAGGGCCAGGGGCCGATTGCCAACAACATCGGGCCGGAGCGGGTTGCGGCCATTGGCGCGCAAATCAACGCCAAGGATGGCGACGCTTGCTTCTTTGCAGCCGGCGATCCCGCCAAGTTCTATAAGTTCGCAGGCCTTGCGCGCGATCAGATTGGCCGCGAGTTGAAACTCGTCGATGAGTCCCGATTCGCACTCGCCTGGATCGTCGACTTCCCGTTCTACGAATGGAACGAGGAAGATAAGAAAATCGATTTCTCGCACAACCCGTTCTCGATGCCGAAGGGTGGCCGCGAGGCGCTTGAAGCCGCCGAGAAGTCCGGCCGCGATGCGCTGTTGGCATTGAAAGCCAATCAGTACGACATCGTTTGCAACGGCTATGAAATCGCGTCCGGCTCGGTGCGTAACCATGTGCCGGAAACGATGGTCAAAGCGTTCGAGATCACCGGTCTCAGCCAAGCCGATGTCGAGGAGCGTTTCGGCGGTCTCTATCGCGCGTTCCAATATGGCGCCCCGCCGCACGGCGGTATGGCGGCTGGCATCGAACGCATGGTCATGCTGTTGACGGGTTGTAAGGCCGTGCGCGACGTGGCGCTGTTCCCAATGAACCAGCAGGCTCAAGACCTGCTGATGGGCGCGCCCGCCGACGTGATGCCCAAGCAGCTGCGCGAACTGTCGCTGCGCGTCATGCTGCCCGAGGCGAAGAAGGCTTAAATCGCAAACGTGCGTGCGGCGGAGTTGCCTGTCATGATCGAGCGTGATCTTGCAGACTTGGCTCCGCCGCTTCGCCACCGCTTCATTGCGCGCACGCAAGAGATTCTCGACAGCTATCGCCAGCATCTCGGCCACGAGTTGATTGTGCGCAGTGGCGATGCTGAGGACGAAGCATGCCGGTTGTTCGCTGCGCCGTTCGCTGTGCTGTCGCACGGGTTCGAAGCCGATCCGGTTTTGAACTACGGCAACGCAATTTCGCTCAAGCTGTTTGAGATGAGTGCGGACGGGCTCACCCGCATGGCCTCGCGGCTTACGGCCGAACCTATGAACCAGGCGGCGCGCGAAATCTTCATGCAGCAAACCCGCGCGCAAGGGTTCGCGACCGGATATGACGGCGTGCGCATCAGCGCGTCGGGCCGCCGCTTCCGGATCGAAGATGCAACGTTGTGGAATGTGGCCGATGCGCCGGGCGCACCGTCCGGTCAAGCCGCCACTTTCGCGCGCTGGACGATGCTGTGAGTCCGGATGCTGTGTGCCCAGATGCTGTGATTGTGGCCGCCGTGGGCTATCGCGCCACGCATAAGCCGGCGGGGAGCATTGCTGCTCCCGGCCGGTCAGTACCTCGCGGCACCTAACGAACGCTGTTGCATTCGTCTGAAGTGAAAACGCCGCGCACCAACTTCGGTTCCAATTTTCTGATCCCGCGCCATTCGCGATCATGCCGATGCCCGATATTTTCCCCCTGCCTTCTGGGGAGGGGTAAGGACGAGAGACCGGTGTTTCAATTTTGAATTCACGGCTGAGGCTCCCGGACCTGTTTGTGCTCGCACGTCAATTGCAGTCGAACATATGAACCGGCCTGAACTGTGCGCACCTTTGACCACCTGTTTCGCGTATTCTCCCCATCCCTAACCCCTCCCCGCTGGGGAGGGGAAATCAGACATCGCAACAACCCATCACCCTTCGCGCCGAAGGCGCGCGCGAAAGGCGGCTGGCTCGCGCCTTCGCGAGTCGCCTTGAGCAATCAATAAAGCAAAGGGACGGGGCGGCGAGGCCTCGATCTTTGTTCTTTGTAGTCGGATGCAGCCTTCGCCACCCCGCGTCATGCCAAGTCTGCTCCATCGTCCCTGTCCAGCGGCTTTACGGTTGAACAGGGTGTTCGCATTCCTGAGCGGGTCACCTCATGACAAGGCGGCCGCGTCGAGACGTTGACCCCACCATCCGCCCCTGCATCTCGAATATCGAGGAGGCGTTGTACCTCGCTGCCGCTGACGGCTCGGCGAGGCCGGCAGAAATCCCCAGGCGCGCTGAGCCCGCTGGCATCCCGGCATGCTCGCACCCCTCACAGAAACACAGCTATAGTCTGCGCCCTTTGCACGGCGTGCGATGGCGGCATGATGCGCGCGGCAAAGGGGGGCGGGGATAAGTTTTTTTGAGAATTGTTTTGGGTTTGGTTAGCGGCGCTGCTCCGCGCGTCTCCTGGCGCTCCGCGCATGGCGGCCGGCTCCCGGAAGGAGAGTCGCCATGCGCCAACAAGTGCGGCGGGGATCAGGTGTTCACCCCGTCATCCTCAAACCGTGTGCGCCTCTACCGGCGCATCACGGTTTGAGGATCCAGCGTAAAATGCGCCGGAGGCACAAAAGAACTTTTGCGATAGTGGTTCTGCGCTGGATCCCCGCGCTTCCCGCGTGAGTGCAGGGCACGCGTTCGCGCAAGGATGACGGCTGTGGGAAGAACGGCGCGCAAATCTCTCCGCTTGCAGTCCCGGGCGAGTAACGGTGCGATGCGCCGATGCGAAGACCCGGGACCGCGTGGGGCGCCGTTTGAGTGCGATGCCGATGGGACGTGATCCCGGCTCTGCGATGCGCTGCCAGCGCATCTGCGGCCGGGAACGCAACAATGGATGATGGCTGTGTTCGTCAACCAACGTCTTTGTTTTGATTGATCTGGTTTTCGCGAGTTGGATAATTAGGGGTTGAAATAGAATGCAGCACAAAAATCCGCTTTCGGCATTGCTGCACACATGCGGTCTAAACGGCCAACTTGGCGATCACCATTTCGAGCTTTTGCCCAACCAATGACCTCGTCGTCGGTCATAAGAAGTTGAAGCATCACGTGTACTGTCTGGATATCGCCTTTGCGACGTACAGCCACAAGCTCATTGTTCTCTTCCGATGAGACTACAACTACGATGTCGCCCTTCTTTAAGAAGGAACATTGCCCCGTGGAGCCAAAGTGCTTAATTGCCTTCTGAGCAGCTTCTTTGTCGCCCTGCTTGAAGAACAGTAAAATATCATGCAATTGGGAATGCGTTCGGCATGCGAGGGCTCCATCACGAATGATTGCTGCAGAGCGACCAGCGGGCACCGCAACGCGGGCAAATGCAAACTGCGGTATGGCCATCAAAAGTATGGCGATAATTATCCGCAAAACGTTGTTGCTTTTCCCAAAGTGTCACGAGGCGGGGGGGGCACTCTTCGTGAGACCAGCAGAATTAGTTCAACCAGCCTAGGGTCTACTCCGTAAGCTGATTTAGTCAAGTTGCTTGGGTCTCTTTGCTCCCCCCTTGCCTCCCCGCCGCGCCTAGCCTATAGAACGGCCATTCGACGCCACTGTCGGATAGATCAAGAGGAAGATCGGCGGGTTGGGACTTGCGAAGCGCAAGCCCGAATTTGACCCGCAGGCCAAGCGGCCCATCACGGTGGCATCACACTCATCCAGACCTCCGGCCTTTGCAGGTTGGCTTTGCCGTTCGCGGGGAAGCTTCCGGCGCGGGCCGTATTTTTCCTTCTCCCCTCGGGGAGAAGGTGCCCTGAAAGGGCGGATGAGGGGGCTTTGCCGGAGTAGCGGTATCAGCCCCCTCACCCCAGCCCTCTCCCCGAGGGGAGAGGGAGTTTCACTATTGCTTCAACCGCCCGCGTTTTCGCGCGGGCCTCAACAGCGCTTTGAAATGTTCCGCGCCTTCCGGCCGGCTCCCCGCAGGGGAGTCGGAAGGCGCAAACAAAAAAGCCCCGCCTAGGAGAAATAATGTCGACTGCAACCAACAAAGACTATTCGCCGAGCATGGAGGATTTTGCATCCCTTCTGGCCGAAAGCCTCGCCAAGGATGACCTGTTCGAAGGCTCCGTCGTCAAGGGCAAGATCGTATCCATCGTCAAGGACATGGCCGTCATCGACGTCGGCCTGAAGATGGAAGGCCGCGTGGCGGTCAAGGAATTCTCGTCACCCGGCAAGCCCGACGTCAAGGTCGGCGATACGGTCGAAGTTTACCTGGAGCGCGTCGAAAATGCGCTCGGTGAAGCGGTTCTCTCGCGCGATAAGGCGCGCCGCGAAGAAAGCTGGACGCGTCTCGAGCGTCTGCACGAGAAGGGCGAGAAGGTTACCGGCGTGATCTTCAACAAGGTCAAGGGCGGCTTCACGGTCGACCTCGTCGGCGCTGTTGCGTTCTTGCCGGGTTCACAGGTTGATATCCGCCCCGTGCGCGATATCGGACCGCTGATGCATCAGCCGCAGCCGTTCCAGATTTTGAAAATGGACCGCCGCCGTGGCAACATCGTGGTTTCTCGTCGCAGCGTTCTGGAAGAGAGCCGCGCCGAACAGCGTACCGAAATCGTTGCCAAGCTGGCTGAAAACCAGGTCATCGACGGTCTGGTCAAGAACATCACCGACTACGGTGCGTTCATTGATTTGGGCGGCATCGACGGCCTGCTGCACGTGACAGACATGGCCTGGCGCCGCGTCAATCATCCGTCCGAAATCCTCAACGTCGGCGATACCGTGAAGGTGCAGATCATCCGCATCAACCCGGAAACGCAGCGTATTTCGCTCGGTATGAAGCAGCTGCAGTCTGACCCGTGGTCGGCAATCGCCGAGAAGTATCCGGTCGGCGCCAAGATCAAGGGCAACGTCACGAACATCGCCGACTACGGTGCGTTCGTTGAACTTGAGCCGGGCGTTGAAGGCTTGATCCACGTCTCGGAAATGAGCTGGACCAAGAAGAACACCCACCCAGGCAAGATCGTCTCGACCAGCCAGGCTGTTGAAGTACAGGTTCTCGAAGTCGATCCGCAGAAGCGCCGCATCTCGCTTGGCCTCAAGCAGACCCAGGACAACCCGTGGGATTCATTCCTGACGCAGCATCCGAAGGGTTCGACCGTTGAAGGCCCGATCCGCAACATCACCGAATTCGGTTTGTTCGTCGGTCTCGATAACGGCGTTGATGGCATGGTCCACCTCTCTGACCTCGATTGGCAGAAGCCGGGCGACGAAGCCATCAAGGACTATAAGAAGGGCGACACCGTTAAGGCCGTCGTGCTCGACGTTGACGGCTCGAAGGAGCGCATCTCGCTTGGCATCAAGCAGCTCTCCGGCGATCCGGTTGACGCGATGGGCAAGTTCAAGAAGGGCGACACCGTCACCTGCACCGTCACCGCGGTTCAGGACGGCGGCATCGAAGTGAAGGTTGCCGACACCGATCTGACAGCGTTCGTGAAGCGCTCCGATCTGTCGCGTGACCGCGCTGAACAGCGCCCGGAACGCTTTAACATCGGCGACAAGGTCGATGCGGCCGTTCTGACCGTCGATAAGGCGGCGCGCCGCCTGACCGTCTCGATCAAGCAGCTCGAAATCGCCGAAGAGAAGCAGGCCGTCGCCCAGTTCGGTTCGTCCGATTCAGGCGCGTCGCTCGGCGATATCTTCAAGGCCGCGATCAAGAAGCGCGAGACCTCGGACGACGCGGAGTAAGGGCAACTTAGCCGGGACGGACGTTAATATATGAATATATGAGCGCGCGGCGGGGAAACCTTCCGCGCGTTTTTTATTGGTGATGCAGTGGTGGAGTTGGCTGGCTCCGTCCGTCCCCCTCCCTTTGACGGAGTGGGCCTGCCGCGCTGACGGCCAAGAACAATTGGGAGGGGGAAAGAGCTAAGCGGAAAATGGTGGTGAAGGCCAGTAGCAGACGTACTCCTCAATGCGGCGCTTCGCGTTCTTCGAAAGTGTACGGTGTGAAGTCGTGCAGCATAGCGGGTGACCCAATTTCTAGGTTACTCTTGATTGAAGCTCGATAGAGGCAGCCTTTTGTGGCCCAGACGATCGAGTTTCGATCCCAATCTGCCCACTCCCAATTATTGCCATCAATACTTGCACCGGATTGGGTGTTGATAAGCTCGTGCTCGTCCCAACTAAGGCCGCGACCTCTTTCGGATTTGGCGGTGTACTTTCCGCGCAAATGCTTCCGCAGTATCCAGCCGCAAGGTAGCAGCTTATCAAATACCTTCTCTTGGCCTGTTAGCCG
The DNA here is from genome assembly GCA_013141015.1 of Hyphomicrobium sp. Classification (GTDB taxonomy): domain Bacteria; phylum Pseudomonadota; class Alphaproteobacteria; order Rhizobiales; family Hyphomicrobiaceae; genus Hyphomicrobium_B. The sequence continues at coordinate 43,488 of JABFRT010000032.1, forward strand.
CTGCCAGCCGTCGCGCTTCAATCTCGCAAAGTATACGGGAAGATCGCCTGTGCCATCTATCTCAGGGCCGGAGTTATCGTCACGGACAAGGGAGCTGGCTTTCTTTCGGGTGCGTCCCGCCCAAATGGCGTGCAACTTGTAGCTGGCGTCCGAAAGAAATAGACCGCCACCTTCATAGGTGCCGAGGCCGGAGTACAAATCTAAGGACTCTAAGAAGGGCGTTCTGGAGATCGCTGTCCAAGTATCCCAGCACTTCAAGTCGGCGGCAAAGTAGAGGAGATGCTGGCCATCTGGCGACAGGTCTGAGCTCGTTCGTAGA
>JABFRT010000005.1 GCA_013141015.1 Hyphomicrobium sp.
CCAGCACCGCCGCACACTCAAATCAACTGATGAGCTGCGTGCGCTGCCCGAGGTCGCCGATGCCCTCGCAAGTATGGAACGCGGCGGACTGCCCGAGGCGGTCGTGCGCATGATGATCCTGATGGCGGACTCGCGCGGCAATGTGCGCCGCGACCGCCTCGAACGTTCCAACGAACTTATGACTTCAAAGGCGCCGTTCAACGGTATGGATCCTGCCAGCCGCGCACGCATGATTCACCAGCAGACACTAATTGCCCATTTCGAGCCGGAACTCGCACTTTCGAGCCTGACCAAGCTCTTGCCGACCGAGGCCGATCGCGCCAAGGCAGTCGAACTGGTCGAGTACGTCGTCGGCAACCCCGACGAAATGGCGCCGCGCACGAAGGCCGCGCTTTCAAGCATGAAGGCGCTGTTCCAAGAAGGGCCCGTGCGCAAGCTTGCGAACCCTTTATCGATTTTAATCGGGCCATGAAGAGTATGCCCGGCGACGTTACCCGATTGACCGAGGCGCTGGTGTTTGCCGCCGACGCGCACCGCAATCAGCGGCGCAAGGGTGCGGCGCAAGAACCATATATAAATCATCTGATCGAGGTGCTTGATATTGTTGCGCGATCGAGCCGGGGCGCCAACAGCGAAGTGCTGGTTGCCGCAATCCTTCACGATGTTGTTGAAGACACGCCTCTGAGCTACGACGATGTCGCTAAAACGTTCGGGCCGCGTGTAGCAACAATCGTGCGTGAAAATTCCGACGACATGTCGCTGCCGAAAGACGAGCGCCGCCGGGCCAGAATGGCAGCTATGCCACACAAATCCACCGAAGCACGTATAGTGAAGATGGCCGACGTTATCTCGAATTTGCGCGCCGTCGCCGTTTCGCCGCCAGCCGGCTGGGGCGCGGACCGCAAGCTCGGGTATCTCGAAGGTTGCCGGCAACTCATCGACGCCGGGCGCGGTGCAGACCAGGTGTTGTAGCAAATGTTTGATTCCACTGCCGCAGACGTCGAACATTCGATCCGCGAGGAAGCCCCGTTTGCAGTCGATGGTCATCAGCAGGCCACCCGGCACCTCGAGAATTCCATCGGACAGAATGTTCACATTCTCTATCTTCCCAACACTGAACGGACATCGATGTCCGACGCCGAGATTGATCGGCTGTGCATGAACATTTCGCGCACGTTCCCGTCCGCAACCGTGCAGGAGGCGCACGGCGTCTATGAGGGCGTCCGGCGTCCGATCCTTATGGCGCGCATCCGAACCGACGATACCGACGCCATCGTCGCTCTTGCTCAGCGGCCGTGCCACGAGTTCGATCAGCGCTTTATGGGAGTCGAAGTGGGCGGCCGGTACATCCGCATCTACGCCGATGACACGATGTAGGCGGTGCCATCCGGCCGAACGCTATTTGAGGCGCATCAGGGAATTCACGCATGACCCCAGATCAAAAATAGCCCGATATCCCCCGGCATGCCGTCGGGATAATTGACAATTCGAGCAGCAAGGTGAAAGCCTTGGGGCTTCAGCTCTTTGAGCCAACGGTGCCAGATTTCGGCCGGTTGGCCGCGCAACGTTGATGCCCAATCATGTTCGGCATTGTTGATCATGCGGCCATTGTCCGAGCATGCGTCGGCAGGAAAGCGCAGCACCTCGATTTCGACCAGGCCGTTGCTGGCAGCGGTTCGTGCGTTCAACAGCATCTGACGCCAGAAATCCTCATTCGCGTGCGCATCGAGGATGGCCTCGATTTCGCGCGTATGGCGCTCGGCGGACCGCCGTCGTTCAATTGCGGCCGATTGTGTTGACCGCATTTTAAATTCATCGATCGCACCGCGAAAGGCCGCAGCGCTGATGACGGGCGGAGCCTCGTGAGCCACGGTTAACGGCGGGGCCGGCTCGGCGTCGTTGGCATGGCGATGCGAAAAAAGTGCATCAAGAGCGTAAAACGGATTTGCGGTCTTGCGGGCGGCAGAATGCTCGCCAATGTGTGTATTTGCCAATGCGCGCAAAAGATCGGCGCGGCTGATGATGCCGGTGATGCGATGGTTCTTGACGACCGGTAGTCGCTTGACGCTGTGGGCGATCATTAGCCTTAAAACGTCTGAGAGATCGGCTGTTTCCTGCACCGTTATGACCGGGCTTGTCATTACGTCACGCGCGGTCAGGTCCGAGCGAAACACGTCCACGAAAGCCTGATGGGTGTTGCCGTCAGATTTCAGGAGGGACGACAACCAGCCGCGATCGCGAGCACTGCTGCTTTTGCGTGCAACGAGATCGGTTTCACTGACGATGCCAACGGGCTCACCGTTATCTGCAACCGGTACGGCGCTGATGCCGTGCTCGACCAGCAGATGAGCAATCGTGCGTACTGGAGTATCGGGCGCGACAAACAATACGCTGCGCGTCATGAGTTTTGCGACGATCACTTTGACCTCGTTCGATTGGCTTGAGGCAACCGGTTGTTATCGCTTTTGCTGCATTAGCCTAATCTCGGCCCGCACAAGCGCGATGTCATCTGGGCATGTTGAAGTCTTGAAACCGATCCGCCGGGCCAGCCGCAACATCGGCTCGTTGCTGCGCGCGATGAGACCCCAGACCGCCTCGTAACCCATCTCGCGCGCTTCCTCCAAAGCCATCTCAAGCGCCCGATGGGCTAGTCCAAGGCCTTGCGCCTCGGGCCGCAACGAAACCGAAAACTCGGCCGTGCGATCGTCTGCCTCGCCAGCAATTCGCGCTCCGCCCAAAATTTCACCTTGAAGTTCGCCTCGACCTTCAACGACGACGCACAGCTCTCGCTCCGGATCGGGAGAACAGAATTTCTGCGCAGCCGCGACCGAGAGGTGCGGCACGGTATTGAGCATGCGGTACCACTTTGAGTCATCCGACATTGCGTCATAGCCCCGGATTAGAGACGCAGCATCGGACGCAGCAATAGGGCGCAAGAGATAGGTCGCGCCGTCTTTACCATGCACGGTGACGTGACGCTTGGCGAGTTCGCGCCCGAGCAGAGTATCAGTACTGGCAGCGTGACGCATGTTGACCTCCTCTCAAAATGCTCCGTGGTTTTGGGTAGAAGATCGCTGAGGTGCCGCTTGCCGGGTCATGGTGGCAGATTCGATGACGGCCAGCGTGTGCTTGGCTATCATCGCCTCCTCGTTGGTCTTGATGACAAGTGCCTTGACCCGGCTATTGGCGTCGGAAATCACAGTCTCATTCGTGCAGTTCCGGCTTTCGTCGAGTGATAGTCCGATCCAATTCATGTTTTGGCAGATGCGTTCGCGCACCCGGTTTGCATTCTCGCCAATGCCGCCGCAGAAGACGAGCGCATCGATGCCATCGAGGATGGCAGCCATCGCGCCGATCTCGCGGCGCACCCGGAAGACGAAATATTCTATGGCTTGTTTGGCTTCAGGTGTTCCGGCCGTCTCCAGGACCCGCATGTCGCTGCTGAGACCAGAGAGACCCTTGAGACCAGACTCCTTGTAAAGAAGATCTGAAATCTGTTGTGCGGACATGTTTTCATGCTGCATCAGATGAAGCAGAACACCCGGATCGAGCTGGCCCGGCCGCGTGCCCATCGGCAAGCCATCCAGCGCGGAAAAGCCCATCGACGAGCCGACACTTTTGCCATCGCGGATGGCACACATCGATGCGCCGTTTCCAAGATGCGCCACGACGACTCGGCTGGAGGCAACGCCGGGGGACATCTCGCGCAGATTCTGCATCACATATTCGTAGGATAGTCCGTGGAAGCCGTAGCGCCGCACGCCTTTGTCATAGAGGTAGCGTGGAAGTGCGAACGTATCGTTGACCCAGGGATGCGCCCTATGAAAGGCGGTATCAAAACACGCAACCTGGATCGCGCCCGGAAAGGCCCGCATCGCCGTTTCTATGCCTGCGAGATTGTGGGGCTGGTGCAACGGCGCCAGCGGCACAAATGCCTTCAGTTCATCAATGAGTGACGACGTAATTGCGACTGGAACCGCATAAGTGACGCCGCCATGAACGACACGATGGCCGACCGCCTTGATCTCAGCCTCGGGCACATGCTGCTTAAGCACGGCCAGCACCAAATCAAGGGCTGACGTGTGGTCCCGTGCTTGTGCTTCCGGCAGTGCACGATCTTCGGACTTGTCGCCCTTGGCGTCGCGCAAAGTCAGGTGCGGGGCAACGCCCAGGCCGTCGATCTGGCCAATAGCAACCTGCTCGACCGATGCCGAATGACCGCGAAAAAGCGCGAACTTGAGCGACGACGATCCGGCGTTGAGAGTAAGCACCCATGTCATTCGGCGGCTTCCCGCTTGATGCTTGTTCCGTTTCCTGTCAGCGAGGCGTGGTAGAGCGCTGCGACGGCGCAAGACACGAGCCGCGCCTTTTCGCCGTCGGCCCGGCTCGTCAGAATAATGGGCACCCGTGCGCCGAGCACGATGCTTAAGACATTCCGCATGTGCGATGAACGACAATTCCTTAGCCAGCATGTTGCCGGCTTCCAGATTGGGTGCGATTAGAATTTCGGCGCGACCTGCCACCAGTGAGGTGATGCCCTTGGTCCGGGCCGCATCTACGTCTACGGCGTTGTCCATGGCCAGAGGGCCATCGACGTCTGCGCCCTTGATTTGACCACGCTCGGCCATTTTGGAAAGTATGGCGGCGTCGAGCGTCGATGGGATCTTCGGATTGACGGTCTCGACGGCCGAGAGAATGCCGACGCGCGGACGCTTAATGCCGAGCGCAATAGCTAAATCGATTGCATTTTGGGTTATATCGACTTTGTCTTCGAGACTAGGCGCAATATTGATCGCAGCATCCGATATCAAAAGCATATGGTCGAGACCAGGCACGTCCATTACGAAAACGTGTGATAAGCGGCGCGTGCCACGCAGACCACCGTCCTTTTTTACGATGTGGCGCAGCAGCTCATCGGTATGCAGATGGCCCTTCATGATCGCTTCGGCGCGCCGGGCGTGGATCAAGGCGACGCCTTGAGCGGCTGCTTCCTCCGGCGATCCGGCATGGACGATTTCAGTTGCCCCAAGATCGAGATTAGCTGCCTTGGCCGCTTGGCGAATGCGTTCGGTGTCGCCGATCAGGATCGGGTGAATGATACCGCGCGCCGCAGCACTCATCGCGCCGGCAAGCGCATGATCTGTTTCCGGCGCAACGACAACGGTTCTGAGCGGCTCAAGTGCATCGGCTTGCGCTAAGAGACTGTCGAAGTGCTGGTGGCGCGTGACCAGCAGCTTCGGCATATCACCTTCCTCGAAACGTACTTTTCGGATTGGCGCTAGAACTTCGGCGACACCTTCAGCGATTGTATCGCCCCCGCGGCCGGTCACGAGAGTGTTGAGGACCACGATGTTGCCGGCAAGCTTGTCAATCACTTTCACCGTGACAACCAGTTCATCGCCGACGTGGGCCCGGTTCTGGAATTTAAAGGTCTGCGCTCGGTAAAGCGTTCCGGCTCCGGGAAGCGCATTGCCGAGTACAGAAGAGACGAGCGCACCCACCCACATCGATGGGGCTATGATTTCGGCGGGCTCTTCGCCTGCATCTTTTGGAATATGCAGCGGGTTCAAATTGCCTGAGGCGTTGGCAAAAATATAGAGATCATTGGCGGTCAGCACACGCTTGACGGTTGCCGTATCGCCGATCGCAATCTCGTCATAGGTTTTATTTTCGCGGATCATGATAGGGGTCCTCTCAATCGTTGTGCAGCGCTGATGCGCCATTCTATGTCGCTGGCGCAGGCGCTTCGGAAGCGTTCTGATGGCCGCCGTTCAATCCGGCGGCGGCAGGGCGGCGGTACCACTCGCTTGGCAAGGTCAGCAGGACGCGCTGCTGGGCCTTGAACATTTCAATTGTTGCAGGGTCCATCTCGGAGGCCACGCCAGCAATGTCGAAGACGACATCGACGGCGCGGATCCTGTCGACGTCGTCGTGCAATAGTTTTGGCAGTGTCTTCAGCGCACGCTCAGGATCGAGTTCGACGATGATCGTCTGCTCCTTGAGCACCGCCACTCGTCTAGCCGGCTCCATCGAATCGAACGGCGGGCGGGAGAACAGGATGCGGGTCGTCCGTTCCAAACGGTCGCGACTAATTGAACCGCGGGCACGCGCCAATTGCACCAGCATGCGCACGATCGCCTCGGGATATCCGCCGTGTCCGATTGTTTCCATGATTGCCTTGACTTCGGGGAAGTCAACGACGTCATGCGATTGTTGCGGCGGCGCGTTTGCCGCCGCGATCGCTCGCATCCATGGAGAACCGTAGACCGCGTGGAACGTCAGCTCCAACATCGCGTCGCGGGTGTCGCGAAAAAGGTTGATGCTCTGCTCAACGAGATCTGCCTGGAGGCGCTCAAAGCGCAGAAAGGGATTACCGTCGGCGGCGGCTAAGCGGTTGTTGCGCACTTCATCGGCAAGTTTCGCGACCGGCTCCATGTACGGATTCCGATCCGAAAAGACGTAGCGGCGCTGACGGATAGGGTTGATAGCAGCAAGCGCATCAGCTGATTGCTGTGTCACCCACGGCTTTATCGCCGGCCGCACCGCCACCTCGTAGGACTTGGCTGCCCATTCAGATACTTTTGCGACGGCCGCGAACTTTTGCTCGTCTTCACGCCCGTCGTCGTGGGACAGCATGTCGGCGATTGAGCGGGATTCAAATGCAACCTCGAAGTTGCCGTGCTCGCCGGCAATCATCATTTCGTAGAGGCCAGGTTGCAGTGCCTCGATGGTTTTTATCACCGAGGAGAGTTCGCGATGCTCCTTGCTTGCAACTTTGGCCGACACGAAAATGCCGAGGTGGCCGATGCTGTCGTGCAGCGTGTAAATAATCACATGCCCGCGGGCGCGAATCTCTTCGACCGAAAGGTAGAGGTCGGCAATCCAGTTCAATGCCTGCGGCGGCGGCGTGATGTTGTCGCCATGCGACGCGAATACGATGACGGGCGATGATATGCGCGTCAAATCGATGATTTCACCGTTGAGGATAGCCTCGCCGCGCGTCAGCTTGTTGCCAATGAACAAGTTTTCGACAATCCAGCGAATCTCGGCTTCGTTCATGTAGTAGAAGCCCGACCACCATTCCTCAAACGAAAGGAACTCGCCGCCCTTCTTGTCCGGGTCAGAAAATGCGTCGTAATATTTGCGGAACATTGTCTTGGCAGGATTGAGCTGCTCAAAATTGCTGATGAGCCCGGCGCCGTCGAACTTGCCGTTGCCCAGATCGCAAGCCAACAGCGCCGGAACGCTACCGCCCGAAAGGCCGCCCAGATAGCGCATCGGGTTCTTGCCAACTTCACCGGCCCAATAAGATAGCGGTGCCCCAGCAATAATGATCGGTCCCATGATCTGAGGATACTTGGCCGCAAGAATCATTGTCGCCCATCCCCCTTGGCAATTGCCTATGGTCAGCGGCGCAGGGGCGTTCGGATGGCGACGGCGAATTTCTATGATGAATTCGGATTCAGCATCACGAACGTCGCCCAACGTCTGGTTGGGTTCGGGATGGGTGAAAAAGACAACGAAATAGACAGGGTGGCCGTCGCGAAGCGCGACACCCACTTCAGAATCGATTTTCGAGCCACCAATACCAGCGCCATGACCGGCCCGAGGATCGATGATGATAAATGGTCTCTTGTCGTCCTGTTGGGGCGGAAACCCTTTCGGCGGTGTGATGCGGACGACGGCGTAATTCACGGGCTTCGACCGCGTTCGCCCGTCGCAAACCATTTCGTAGGAGAACGCGAGAACCGGCTTGAAGCCTTCCTTTTCGCGCGCAATGAACGAGTTGCCCCGCTCGCGCAGCAGATCAAGGAAGAGCACACTTCGCTGCATCACGTCGCCAACGTATGCGCCGAACGCTTCGGCGGCGCCATCGCCGACCAGTTCGGGCGTTAGCGCGTCGATTTCAGCCACGCGCTGAGCCAGTTGTTCTGCGTGGGTCTTGAAGATCGATTGCGTATGGTGGTTGGCGAGATTGAACAGCGCACCGGTTTCGCCGATGAGAGGCTGTGCCATGGTGCCATCGACTTCGGTCTGCCCAGCCATTGAAATCGAAATTGTATCAGCCATGACGCTCACCCCACGACGTGATAGCCACCATCGATGTAGTGCACTCCGCCGGTGATGTTGGCCGACTCGGTGCTTGCGAGAAATGCCGCGTAAGCGCCAACATCTTCGATGCTTGCCAGTTGATGGGTTGGCGCGCGTGCTGCGGTTTGTGCCATCAGATTATCGAAGTCGGCAATGCCTGATGCCGCCCGCGTCTTCAATGGTCCTGGCGACAACGTATTCACTCGGATCTTTTTGGGTCCAAGTTCGGCGGCCATGTAGCGCGTAACGGACTCGAGCGCTGCTTTGACGGGCCCCATGATGTTGTAATGCTCGACGACCTTTTCGGAGCCGTAAAACGATACCGTCATGCAGCTGCCGCCGTGCGGCATCATGTGCTCGGCGTGACGTACCATGCGAATAAAAGAATGAACGGAGATGTCCATCGCTGCGCTGAAACCTTCGCGCGATGTGTCGACGACGCGCCCGTGCAAATCGTCCTTCGGGCAGAATGCAATCGAATGCAGGCAGATATCGAGATGGCCCCACCCTTGGCGGATAGAATCAAACAATTTGGAGAATTGGCCGTTCACCTGAACGTCCAGCGGCAGGATGATTTCCGCGCCGAGCTTTTCGGCGAGCGGCCTGACGTGGGGTTCGGCCTTGTCATTTAAGTACGTAATCGCGAGCGCCGCACCTTGATCTCTCAATGCCTTGGCGCATCCGTAAGCGATCGATTCCTCGTTGGCGATGCCAATGACGAGTGCCTTCTTGCCCGCGAGTGAAAACACGATGAACCCCACGTTGCCGCGATGCAGCAGTCCGTAGCCCCCTGGCATGAAAGTTCGTTGACACCCTTGTGCGACCAAAGGGATCTCGAAGAATGCGTAAGATCAGATTGCTGAACAGTCGTTGCACGAATAGCTGGCACTGTCGCAGCGCCGTCATGAAAACCTTCACAATAGCCTCTTTTCGGGAGGCCGACGGATGACGACGTACCATGCGAGAATGCTCGACGCGAGTACCAGCGGCGAAGGACTGTATCCGTTTGAAGGTCCTGCCGACCTGATGGCGAAAACAGCGGACGAGATCGTCAACGCATTTTTTGCGCACGTCGAAGACCAAATTCTATCATCGCATGCCGATTGGGAAATCAACGGCATCATGAAAAACAAGGAGCGAGGTGTCGTAACGGCGATTGGATCGCTTATTCCAGAGCGCGGCGATATCCCGCTGCCATTTCTTCTGATGATTTCCGTCAATTAGCAACGTGCGATGCGCAGGCTCGCACACCGGTAGATAGAGACCTTCCCAACAAAAAAGCCCGGCGACGGACGCCGGACTTTTGGGATGGGCCTCAAGTTAGCGCGCATTTAGCCGCCGTCATCGAGACCGAAACGGTGAAGCGCCGCGCGAGCACGACTTCCATGGACCGCATCTGTCGATAACTTGCCGAGTGCGTGCACCGTTGACGTAAGTTCACGGCGCGCGCGCAATCTGTGGAAGGTATTTACGAAATCTGCTTCGGATGCCTCACACAAAAATTGTGCGAAAGTCCGAACTTCGGAGGCATTGTGTTCATTGTCAGGCGACATTTGGAGTCTCCATATTCTAAACGAACTTTCAACGACTTGGGCTCGCGCAAATTGTGCGGCTGCAAGCGACATTTGATCACTTTGCTGAGCTTTTGATGTTAGGCTCGATAACGTCCGGCAATTTCACGAGTATGGGCCGCCTGCGGGGAGTAGGAGTGGCGGCCGGCTTAGCCGCAACCGCAGGGCGCGGAGCCTTGCTGCGCTATGGATTCTTCTTTTGCTTCGGGTGTACCGACCCCTTGGCAACGGCGACCGCCAGCGCCTTGTTTGCCTTGGCCAGCTTTTTGAGCGTGACTTTGATTTTTGCGATCTCAGAAACAATGAGATTCAGCTTCTTACTTTTGCCGCGCAACTTGGACACGAAACGCCACTCCCCAACGCCGACGCCAGCAGGCCTTTAGCACAGCCACGCTGGGGAGTTTAGAGTTTTCTTGTGAATGCGTCCGTCGGCGCCATACATACCGCCTTGTCTCGTCGGCGAAGCGTCAGCGTCGAGGTTTGGATACTGTCGCCTCCTTTCGTCCGACCCCTGCTCAATGTCCACTGACGTTGCTTCTTTTTGTGAAATGGATTTGAACATCGAAGCTCTTTGCTGGTCAATGATGACCGCTCAGGAGAACCCCACTGCTTCCGGAACTTTGATCGCGCTCATGAGGCAGTGCGGCGCTCTCACAACGGACCAGATCGAATGCACGGAGGCAGAAAGCACATTGCCGCTGATCGTCCATGTCCCGCATCGGTCGGCTCTGGCCCAGACTGTCTTTGTTCTCCCAATCTATGAGCGTCCGGAATTGGGGGTATGCGTCGGCGGCTGCCAAGTCGTTCCCTGCTACGCTGGAGCAAAGCGCGCGGCATCTGCATGCAATCTTGTACTTTGTTCCGAATACAACCAGCTTCAAGCTCGAATGCGCATTCTTGGCCATGACTACAATAGCTTAATCACTCCCCCGCAACCAATTTTCCCATATAAATCGGCACTTTTTCGAGACGCTGGCAAACCTCGCCAGAGCGTCAAGCCTTGCAGCAAACATCAACTCGGCAAAGAAAAAGGGCCGGGGTTTTGGCCCCCGGCCCTTTTCTCTGCGCGATAATGCTTGGTCAAAACGCGCATGGCTTCGTGTCGCTACTGGAGAGAAAACCATGCTCCGGCATTTTGGATAATGTCTCCGGCAGGCCGGTAACAGGCGGAGTGCCCACTGCATTTGGCCTCGATGCTGGAGAGCCTACCGTTCGACGCGCAAGGTCGATAGTCCCGGCGAAAAGCTGGCGCAAATCTAAGCAATGCAGATCTTGTTATTTGAAAAGCCGGGAGAAGCAGCTCCTTATGGCGATGCCGGTCAATTGTTGGCTGGCCGCGGTGATTTCAAATGCGACTTGCGCCGCGTGATCAAACGCTAAGGTGTTGCGATTACTGATCGCGACCTCCCATCATGGAGACCGCTATGAACCGAAAATGTGTTGAACGCTTGCTTGACCCCGCCGTCAATGCGCATAGCCCGATGTGTTGCTGCGCAATGCGCTGCTGCTAGGCAGCGCTGTCAGTCCGCAGGCAAATCGCAAAATTCACTAATCCAATATTGAAAGGGTGCAGGCGCCAGCCAGCACATGAGGTGTCATGACTCAATCTTACGTTATCGAAGTCGGCGAAGACCAAGCTGGGCTTGTCATTCGCGAACTTGGCGAACGCGACTTCCAATTTCATGCGGCAAACTCCCGCTACAAGGCCCTTGAAGGGCGGCTGTTCGCCAATCCGTTGCTTGCGGAACGCGCAGCCATTGCCCACATCTCGCGCCGCCGCTCCTATACATCAGGAGCGCAGAAATGAGCAAACCGAGCAGCTATTTTACGCGGCTTCGCGACAAGAAGATCCGCGTGCCGGGCCGCAAGCGCTCCGTCGGCCAACAGGCGGGGCCGCATCCCGCAATTGGCAAGGATGCCGCACGCGACCGCCCCGGACGGCTGGAGCATAGCGCCGACCGCGAACCTGTCTCTGAATTGTAACCGGAACGGCCACTCACGCTTTCCCTAGGCTGCCTTCACTTCTCCTGAGGTCAGTCCACTTGAGGCCGGCTCTCGCCTGTCAGCAGGCCGGCCTCATTTTTTTTTGCGCGGGCCTTTGGCTTGCCTCTGGCCAGGCAAATATCACCATTCGCTCTAAGCTCAGACAATTTTCTTCGTTCGCATTCAACGAGAGACCTGAAATGACACGCACCAGCAATAGCAATCAGCTGAGGTTTACAATGTCCATCGGAAAAGCAGCGTCTTGGGCCGGGTTTACTGCGGCTTTCCTATTCGTGATTTCGGTTGCAGCCCTGGCCGACAACAGCCTGCTGAACGCGTCCTATGATGTTTCCCGTGAGCTCTACAAAGATATCAACCCGGCATTCGCCGCGTCTTGGAAGAAGTCGGCCAATGTGGATGTCGATGTTAAGCAGGCCCATGGTGGTTCGACCAAACAAGCCCAAGCGGTCGCTGAGGGTCTTGAAGCCGATGTCGTCACGCTCAATCAACCGACCGACCTCGATTTCCTCGCCGGAAAAGGTGTTGTCAGCGCTGACTGGCGCAAGGACTTTCCGAACGGCGCCGCACCTTATACCACAACCACGGTATTCCTGGTCCGCAAAGGCAATCCGAAGGGCATAAAGGACTGGGATGATCTGGTGAAGTCGGGCATTTCAGTGGTCATTCCAAATCCCAAGACGTCCGGCAATGGCCGTTACACCTACCTCGCCGCTTGGGGCTACGCGCAGGACAAGCTCGGCAGCGCCGACAAGGCCCGCGAATTCGTTGGTCAACTCTTCGCCAACGTCCCCGTATTCGATGGCGGCGGGCGCGGCGCGACCACCACGTTTACGCAACGCGACATCGGCGACGTTCTGGTGACATTCGAGAACGAAGCTGCACTCATCAGCAAGGAGGTTGACGGTAAAAACTTCGAGATCGTCTACCCGTCGCTGAGCGTCGAAGCCGCGCCGCCCGTCGCAATCGTCAAGACCATTGTCGAGAAGCGCAAATCCGCCGGTCTCGCCAAAGCCTATTTGGACTTCCTTTATAGTGACGAAGCGCAAACCATTATTGCCAAGCACAACTTCCGGCCGCGCAGCGACGCCGTTCGCAAAGCGGCTGGTAACAACTTCCCAGCGATCAAGACGTTTACGGTCGAAGACAAGATTGGCCCCTGGGCTGACGTGCAGAAGACCCACTTCGCAGACGGCGGCATTTACGACCAGGTCACCACCAAGAAGTAGCCGCGACGGGCAACGCGGCCAAAATTCAAAGTGCAGCTTTCGCGGCAATCAACCGATCGGCGATTTCGACAAATCCTGGGCCCCCTGGACCATCCGTGATCCAGGTGGGCCAGTTTTTGAGCGCGTGGTGGCGCACCGTCGACACACCGACCGAGAGCGGCAACGCCTGAAACATCACCTCGTCATTCTCGGAATCGCCGGCATACAGAACGCGGGCTGCAAAATCATCAGGCCGCACGCCGAAGCGAGACGTGAGCAGCCGGCTCGACGCCTTGAACTTGTCGCGCGTGCCAAACCAAGCCAGAATCCACATTGAATTCACTGTGCCGTTGGCGCCGTGACTGTTCAAGAAATTCAGAATGCGCTGGTTATCCTGCGGGTTACTGTAGCGCTGGAAGGCTAGGCAGGTTTGGCGATATGGCGCATCAAGCGCCGGTTGAAGATCTGGAAACGCTGCCTGCAAAGCTGTCATCAAGCGGTCGCGGTCCGCGCGTGCTGGGTCATCGAAAAGGTGCCGCTCTAAGCCGATCGCTGACCGTTCAAAGCTCACCCCGCCATTTTCTGCTATAACAGCGGCGACCGGCCACATGCTGGCGATCAGCGATCCCCATCCGGCCGACGCAGCCGTAACCGGCACGACCTTGATCTCTGCGCGCGCCAGACGCTCAAGAGCATTCAGCGTTGGGCTTTCAAGCTGGCCGCCGTTTGTCAGTGTGTCGTCAACGTCGGTTAAGACGAAGTCGACCGCCTGCAGACGAGAGAATTCGGCGCTGGACCAGGGCTTCATTTGCAACGTCTTCCTGGGTGTTGGGACCCTTCCGCCTTAAGCGCCGGATGCAGGAATTGCCAATCCCTGTTTGGAATTTGCTTATCAGGTCTTCTTCGTTCCCGGTTCCGCCCGGCGGACTTATGAAAACGTTAAGTTGGCTAACTTCAAATTTTGGACAAGCCCGCACCGGCCAGTGTGACCTGGCTGGGGTCGGCGCTTGGTTCAAGAATCCATCAGCAAGGGGCACGTCCAATGACAGCTATCGACCCACAGACGGCTAAAACGCAACCCGATTGGCTGTCCATTCCGCTCGATCAGATCGTTTGGAAATTGCGCGCCTCGCGAACCCGCGCGCGTAACTCTATCGCCAAGTCGGCCTATGCCCGCGAACTTCCCAATCCTGAAGTTGCGGCTGCGGTCGTAAAGAGCATTTACGCGGCGCTGTTTCCGCGCCACGGCGGCGGCCAGGACGGCACGGATGAAGGAATAGACTATTTCGTCGGCTTTAAACTCAATACAGCATTGCGCAGCTTGCGCGGGTTGTTATTGCAGGAGTTACGGTTTTCGTTTGCCCAGCAAAAGCAGGATGACACGGCAATCGAGTCGGCAGTCGCCTCTATCCTGCAAGACTTTGCCGAAGGTCTTCCTGATGTGCGCGAAAATCTTCTCTCAGACGTGCGCGCTGCATTCGATGGCGATCCCGCCGCACAAACGACTGAAGAAATATTGCTTAGCTACCCCGGCATCCGCGCGATTTATCATCATCGCCTCGCGCACGAACTTTATCGCCTTGGCGCGCCGATTGTTGCGCGCATCATCGCGGAAATTTCGCATTCGGCGACCGGCATCGATATTCACCCTGGCGCGCGGATCGGCGGCAGCTTCTTTATCGATCACGGCACCGGCGTTGTGATCGGCGAGACTGCCGTTATCGGCGAACGCGTGCGCCTTTATCAGGCCGTCACGCTTGGCGCCAAACGCTTCACTGTTGAGGAGAGCGGTGCGCTGACCAAGGGGGAACCGCGCCATCCGATTGTCGAGGATGACGTTGTTATTTATGCAGGCGCAACGGTGCTCGGCCGCGTCACCATCGGCCATGGCTCATCAATCGGCGGCAATGTGTGGCTGACGCGCAGCGTGCCGCCCTTCAGCAACATCGTGCAGGCACAGGCGCGCAGCGAAACCTTCGAAAGCGGCGGCGGAATATAATTCCAATATAACATCGTTGATTGGTGCGGGCATTTCGTGCCTATGCTTATTTTGGGAAATTTGAATTTCTAATATCACGGAATAGGGGAACGCAATGGCAGACGAAGTTCAATCGGCACTCGGGGATATCGCGGCCCGGCAATTAGCCAACGCAACGAAAACCGTACCGCAAATGACAAGCATCACGCCGCGCTGGCTGGTGCACTTCTTGAACTGGGTGCCTGTCGAAGCCGGCATTTATCGCGTCAACAAAGTGCGTGATGCGTCAAGCGTTGAAGTCGCCTGTTCGCTACGCGATGAGCGCGTGCTGCCGCAGACCTATGTCGACTACATCGAAAACCCGCGCGAGTATCTGCTGAGCGCTGTGCAGACTGTTCTCGACGTGCATACCCGCGTGTCGGATCTGTATTCCATTCCGCACAACCAGATTAAAGAGCAGCTGCGCCTCACAATCGAAACGGTGAAAGAGCGCCAAGAAGCCGAACTGATCAACAACAAGGAATACGGCCTGCTGGCTCATGCCGCCGCGTCGCAGAAGATCAAGACCCGCACCGGCGCACCGACGCCCGACGATCTTGATGAGCTGATCGCCAAGGTTTGGAAAGAGCCGGCATTCTTCTTGGCGCATCCGCTCGCCATCGCAGCCTTCGGCCGTGAATGCACCCGCCGTGGTGTGCCGCCGCCGACCATTACGCTGTTTGGCTCGCCGTTCCTCACCTGGCGCGGCATTCCGCTCATTCCGTCCGACAAGGTCGAAGTCAAGGGCGGCAAAACCAACATCCTCTTGATCCGCACCGGCGAAGCCAAGCAAGGCGTGGTCGGTCTGTTCCAACCGGGTTTGCCGGGCGAATTGACCAAGGGGCTTTCGGTTCGCTTCATGGGCATCAACGATCAGGCGATCGCGTCCTACCTCGTATCGCTCTATTGCTCGCTCGCCGTGCTGACGGACGATGCACTCGGCGTTCTGGAAGGCGTCGAAGTGGGCAAGTACCATGTCTATAGCTGAGACGACGCGGGGCGCGGCGGATCTCGACGCGCTCGCAGCGGCAGCCAGGGGCTTCGGCGGTGGCGTTCAGCCGCCGGCCGGTCTTCCGGATGTCGCACTCCTGACACGGCTGGCGAACGAATTTTTTGCGGCCGTTCCAGGACAATCGTTTCCATCGACGGCGGGCCCTTCGCTTGCCGGCTTCGGTGCGTCTCCAACGGACGTTGGCGGAAGCGCCGCGCCGCACCTCGCCTCGGCCGCCACAGCGCCAGCACCAACTGGGGCCCAGACCAGCGTGAACCCGTTTGCCATTGGAACGGCTCCATCACAAAGGCCATTTGACTCATCTTCAGTCGATAGCCGGATCCTTGATACACTGGCGTTGGCAGCATCGCCTTCGCTGCCGTCGAGTGGATTTGGTGGACCTTCTGTCGCCGGATTTGGCGCATCCCCGGTCAATGCCTCCGCCACGGCTGTTCCATTTGAATCACCACGCCCCGCAGCACCTGCGTTTCCTGCTTCGCGCGATGTCTCGGTTCTTGACCTCAGCGCCGTCAATGCGTTGAACGTCACTCCTGGAACGCCGCTGCCGCAGAACGTTGAAGCTGGCCCCTCGCTCGCGGGATTCGGATTTTCGCGCGGCATTGATCCAGCCTCAACGGGCCGCGTTGACAACAGCGCATTGCCCGGGGCGACCCAGAATGCGCTGCCGCAACCGCCGCCCGCAAATCCACCTCCGCAGGTACTTATCGATCCGTCGCATCGCGGCAACTCACAACAGCACGGTCTGTCACCGTCATTCGGCAACATTCCATTGCCATTCGAAGCGGAACTGAAGTCATTGCTGGCGCCGCTCGCAGCTCAGCCCGCTTCGAGCGCGCACGGTGGCGAGAACGGATCAAGTCTCTACTTTCTGGGCGGACTGTTGTCGCCCTCGGCCGGCATCGGCGTGCCGGGGCTCGCAACGCCCCAGTTCGATCCGAGTCTGTCCCCGGCGCATGACCAGTTCGATGTTCAGGCGATCCGCCGCGATTTCCCGATTCTCAACGAAACAGTCAACGGACGCCCGCTGATCTGGTTCGACAATGCGGCCACGACGCAGAAGCCGAAAGCGGTCATCGATCGCTTGACCTACTTCTACGAGCACGAGAACTCGAACATCCATCGCGCGGCCCATGAATTGGCGGCCCGCGCCACCGATGCGTACGAGGGTGCGCGCTCTAAGGTCGCCAAGTTCTTGAACGCTCGCTCGGCGGATGAGATCATCTTCACGCGCGGCGCAACGGAAGCCATCAACCTCGTGGCCGCTACGTTCGGCAACCAGCATATCGGTGCAGGCGATGAAATCGTTGTCACCAACTTGGAGCATCACGCCAACATCGTCCCCTGGCAGCAATTGGCACTTTCCAAAGGCGCCAAGCTGCGCGTTGCTCCTGTCGATGACAACGGCGCGCTGCTGCTTGACGAGTTCGGCAAGCTGCTGAACGCGCGCACCAAGCTCGTTGCCTTCACGCAGGTGTCAAACGCGCTTGGCACGATTACGCCGGCCAAGACGATCATCGAGATGGCGCATCGTGTCGGCGCACGCGTGCTGGTCGATGGCGCGCAATCTGTCTCGCACATGAAAGTCGATGTGCAGAATCTCGATGCGGATTTCTTCGTGTTCTCGGGTCATAAGCTGTTCGGACCGACCGGCATCGGCGCGCTTTACGGCAAGAAGGACCTTATGGACAGCCTGCCGCCTTATCAGACGGGCGGTAATATGATCCAGGACGTGACCTTCGAACGCGTGCTGTTTCATGCGTCTCCAAACCGCTTCGAAGCCGGCACCGGAAACATCGCCGACGCCGTCGGGCTTGGCGCTGCCATCGACTATGTTGAACGCATCGGCCTCGACGCAATCGCCAAGTATGAGCACAGCCTACTCGTCTATGCGACCAAGCGGTTAAGTGAGATCCCGAACCTACGCATCATTGGAAACGCTCCTGAGAAGGCCAGCGTCATTTCGCTCGTTATGAAAGGCATTCCGAGTGAACAGGTGGGCGCCAAGCTCAACAAGCATGGCATCGCGGTACGCTCCGGCCATCACTGCGCGCAACCAATCCTGCGCCGCTTTGGCCAGGAAACGACCGTTCGCCCGTCGTTCGCATTCTACAACACGTGCGGAGAGATCGACGTGCTGGTTGCAGCACTGAAGGACATCCAGACGGAAGCCGGCGTGAACAGCCTCTAACAACATTCCGTCCGTGCAAAATCGAACGGCGGCCCTCTCAGGAGCCGCCGTTCGCATTTGTGTTTGTCAGCCGTCAGTCGTTGTTGGCGAACGCCGCAACAGATGCACCGCGGCCGCGATGCCGATGCCCATTGCAGGCACGAACACCAATGTTCCAGGCGCCGCGAGTGGCAGCGCCGTGATTGCAGGTCCGGGGCAGAAGCCGCCCAAACCCCATCCGAGTCCGAACATTGCAGAGCCGAGGACGAGACGCGCATCAACCGGCCACTTCGCTGGAATCTGAAACTGATTTTCCAGAACCGGTTTGGCGCGCCGCTGAACCAGCGCATAGCCCACAGAGGTGACGGCAATCGCGCCCGCCATCACGAAAGCGAGACTTGGATCCCAAGTGCCTGTGAAGTCGAGAAAGTTCAGAACTTTGGAGGGATCTGCCATGCCGGAAGCAATCAATCCGATGCCAAAGATGAGACCCGCGAGAAAGTTCAAGAATACGCGCATCCGATCAGCTCCCCAGAACGTGACGCGTGATAAACACCGTTGCAATCGCGACCGCCATGAACGTCAGTGTGGCAACAAGTGAGCGGATAGAAAATCGCGACAGCCCGCAGACACCGTGACCGCTTGTGCAGCCATTGGCCCAGACGGAACCAAATCCAACCAGAAGTCCGGCAACGGCGACGAGCGGCAGATTGGACGAGACAGTCTGGCGCACAGCTTCTCCCGTCAGTGGTGGCCAGAGCAGCGGGGCCGCAATTAGGCCACCGAGAAACGCCGCCGCTTCCAGCGGCCGCGATCCGGCAGCCGGTAGCAGGGCCCGCCGCAGAATGCCGATGATGCCTGCAATGCGCCCCGAGAACAAAAGCAGCAGCACTGCCGACAGCCCGATGAGTGCGCCGCCTGCTGCCGATTGAAGCGGCGTAAAATTGGTGATGACCATGATTTGCAATCCGGGGTTCAAACAACAACGGGGCCATGCTTGACACGACCCCGCTGCGAAATCTACTCAGCTCACAGGCGGCAACTCAAGTACCGCAACCCATTCTGACGTGCGCCGCTCCCCATCCGTGCCTATGCGCGAACGATCCCCCAGAACCACGCCGGCATTTAAACGAACAGATCGCTCGAGAAGTATCGCTCGGCTGACGATGGCGCAAACGTCACGACTGTCTTGCCCGCGTAGTCGTCGCGCTTGGCGACAGCGATGGCGGCAGCAAGATTAGCGCCGGTCGATATGCCGCCCGGAATGCCTTCCAACTTCGCCAAGAGACGCGAGTATTCAAATGCGTCTTCATTCGAAACCGTCAGAATTTCGTCGATAACACTGCGATCCAGTACATCGGGCACGAAGCCTGCGCCGATGCCCTGGATTTTGTGGGCGCCCTTAGGTCGGCCCGACAGAACAGGGCTTCCTTCCGGTTCCACGGCAATGATCTTGACGTCCGGTTTGCGCGGCTTCAACACGCGGCCTACGCCGGTGATTGTGCCACCTGTTCCCACGCCAACAACCACTGCATCAACTTTACCGCCGGTGTCCCGCCAAATTTCCTCGGCCGTTGTTTTTTCATGGACCAGCGGATTGGCCGGATTTTCAAACTGAGCTGGAATGATTGCATTCGGCAGCGTCGCAGCTAACTCGGCAGCGCGCGCAATGGCACCCCCCATACCGCCAGCCGCCGGCGTCAACTCAAGTTTCGCGCCGAGATGCGAAAGGATCTTGCGACGTTCAAGCGACATGGACTCGGGCATGACCAGAATAAGGTCATATCCCCGAGCTGCCGCAACGAATGCGAGCGCGATGCCGGTATTGCCGGACGTCGGCTCAACAAGGGTGGTCTTGCCGGGCTCTATCTTGCCCTTGGCTTCAAGGGAATCAATCAGCGCGACGCCTATGCGATCCTTGACCGACGATAGCGGGTTGAAGAACTCGAGCTTAATCAGGATATCGGCTTTGGTCTGAAATTTTTCCCTGATCTTCGAAAGCCGGACCAACGGCGTATGGCCAATCGTTTCCGCGATGTTTTCATAGACCTTACCGCGCGCCCATGTGGTGGTGGCTGCAAGCGTTTTGATTTTGATGATTTCGTTCATGGCTGTTCCCCTGACACTATGTGAGAGGAGTAGCGCTCTACTGTCTCAGTGAGAACTACGAAAAGCTGCATAGAATATTCCGTCAGCTGGCAAGCGCCTGCGCCGCGTCAGTCGCTATTGCCCGGCACGATCACGCTGCGCTTCGGCATCACGGATGGCTCTTTCGGTCACGCTCGGATTGCAAAGTTCGAGGAAGCGGTAGACGTAGCCGCGATGCAAGCGCCCGCGACGCAGAGCGATATTCGTGACGCTTGGTGCAAACGGCGTGGCCAGCTTTAGGGCCTTTAGGCCGGTTTCCTTTTCGGGATCGAAAGCCATTGGCGCAATAATGCCGAGACCTAGCCCCATCTGCGCGTATGTCTTTATAATGTCAGCGTCCAGTGCCGTCATCACGACATCGGGCACGGCGTTGCACTCTTCAAACGCCTGGTCAATTCTCGGCCGGCCCGTCAGTCCTGTTTCATAGGTAATGACCGGATGCTCGGCAATGTCTTCGAAAGACACATTATCTTTGTTAGCGAGCGGGTGATCGGACGGCGCAACGACGACATGCTGCCAAGTGTAGTAGGGAAACGACAAAACGTCTTCTGCCTCACCAAATACGTCCGTTGCAATTCCGATGTCAGCACTTCCATCAGCGAGCTGTGCAGCAATGTCGCGCGGATTTGTCTGCCGCAAAACAAGCCTGACATTCGGATAGAGCGTTTTGAATTTCAGAATAATTTCAGGTAGCGCATAACGGGCCTGAGTATGCGTCGTTGCAATTTCAAGAATGCCGCGATCACTGACCGAGAACTGAGACGCCGCCTGCTTGATATTGTCTGCTTCAAGCAATAGCCGGTCGGCGATCTTGACGACCTGCTCGCCAATCTCTGTAAGCCCCAGCAGCCGCTTGCCCTTGCGTTGAAAAAGGGAAACACCAAGTTCATCTTCAAGGTCCCGGATCTGCTTGCTGACGCCGGACTGCGAGGCGTAAATGGCATTCGCCGCCTCGGTGACATTAAACTTGCAGCGGATTGTTTCGCGCAGGATTCGCAGTTGCTGCAGGTTCATTCTCTGTCACCGGTTTGGAAGGGCCGCGAGCATCATGACTGCGGCCGATCCTGGCCCCGCAGCATGGTAAGAAGCTTAGCGTCGTTTTCCTTAGAACGGATCGAACAAAAAATGCTGAGCTTTGCTAAGAAATCGCTTTAGGCTGGAAATGGTCGTTATATAGCCGCCCGGCTATGTTGCAAACATCTGCATATCATGAATACGGCCGCATCCCGGGAGTGAGATGCGGCCGCATAAGGCTGATCACAAGTGTTGCTTCAGACTAGAACTTGATTTGCGCACCAGCCGTCACATAGTCGAGATCTTCCAGCTGCGACTTGACAGCACCGGCGCCGAGATTGCTCGTTGTCACGACATCGAGCGAGACGTGACGATAGCTCAAATAGATATCGATCACTTCGCTGATGTTCTGGTTGACGCCGACGCCCCAACCCTGAATCTCAGAGCTCGCGATATCGCTGAGCGTGCCGGGGCCGAGGTTGCCGGGCGCCAGTGGTGTTCCGCCGCCGACAGCCGGAATAAAGCCCGCGCCACGCTCGAGGTTGAAGTATTCGCCAAACAGCGTGGTCGTGCCGATTGGCAGGAACTTCTTTTGGATACCGCCCTGCAGGAAGTAGAACGTCGTCTCATCATCCACCGCGCGCGTTGGATAAAGAGCGGCCAGACCGTCATCCTGCAGACGGCCCCAGGCACCCGTGGCGTAGAGGCCGGAAGCCACGTGCAGAATAGAGGCGCTGAGACCAATGTCCTGCGTAGCGCCAGCACCGCGGTTGTCAGCCGAGATATTGTGATCGGTCCATTCGCCGTAGCCGATGCCGCCGGCAAGCTTGAAGCCCGACAGTTCACCGGCATAACGAAGTGCCACGCTCCAAACGTCATCTTCTCCCCACGACGCGGAGGCCGTGAAGCCAGCTATCGTCGGCGTGTCATACTTGATGACGTTCAAACGATGGCCTTCACCTGGCACGCCTTGACTGACGCCGGCCGTACCGAAGTCGCCCCATTGCAGGCCGCTCAACCCACCGTCCTTGCGACGCAAGAAGAAGCCCGAACCGCCGTCACCAAAGCCGTTGCCCCAGCTTGCCGACGCAAAGTGGTTGGTGTTGGCGAGGTTGACCTCAGTAATGCCGTCGGTTGCTTCCGATGTCTGGCCAACCCAGATTTTGCCGTACGTTTTGTTGCTAACCCACCACGCACTGTGGCGGATGTTCAGAGAATTTGCAGAGGTTCCACCGTTGTCGTCGTTCTGGTTGATCCGGTCACTGCGCGCGCCGCGAACACCGATTTCTAGCAAGTATCCGGCTTTCCAATCACCTTCGATCTTCGCTTCACCGACAAAGCGGAAGCGGGTCTGGGCTGCTTCAGTCGTGTGGACGTACTGATTGCTCTCAAAGCCATCATCCCACAACAGCAGTGCCTCGTTCACCCAGCCCGACACCGTCAAGCTAACCTTGCGATTGCCCTTGCGGGCCGTGGTCGCCTCGAGTTCAGCAATGCGCTCTTCGAGATCCGCGCAGCAGTTGCCGCCGAGATCTGCCGCCATAGCGGGTGCGCTCGCTGCAATTGCCAGAACGGCTGCGGTGATCCCAAAAACCGCCGCGGTCCGCTTAATAATTCCCCCAGTCATTCGAAAACCTCCACCTGCTAATGCTCGTAATTGCTCGATCGGGCAGCGATTCCTTAAACGCCGCTTCAGAGCTGTTGCCGCGATGCCCCTGATGTGACCGCACGGAACCAGCTGCGATTTCCAGCACTGAAAAGCAAAAGTTGTGACTCGTGAAATGATCAATTCTGCACAGCTTAGGCGAAAAAGCGTTGTGAGCTCAGACGCAAACTCGATATGACGGAAAGCTGCGCTACTTTTGTGCTTTGCTTATTTCTAACGGCGCTAAAGAGCCGCTGTAGCCCAGCTTTTTCCCGGATGAGAGAGGAGTTTCCGCTTATGTTGGCTATTTTAAGCCGTTTTTTGAATAAGCTAATCACCTTTTCAGATTTAGTGCACCACGCGAACTCATCGGAGCTGGTCGGCGGTGGCGCTCTACCTGGGTTGGATTGCAGCCTTGATGTTGCGTGACTGCAACGCAAAGGCGGCGCCTCTCGGCTAAATTTGGATGCACGCCGCCCTTTTGCGCGAGCCCTCACGTGCCCGTTGTCACGAGCATATTATAGAGTATCGAGCCAGACGAGCGCGCTCGTTGCGAGTCTCTGCCTGCATTTTTTCGCGCGAACCACCCGAAAATACAGGCTCTGAGAGCGCAGACATACGCAACTTCATAAGCTCAGCACTTCTTCTTGGTTCAGCCGCGGGCAGGCGGCGATTAACTTCGTCTTCAGTTCAACAGGATTGAAGAGGAACGAACATGTCTTTCAAAACGCTTTCGCGGCGCAGTGCCATTGCTCTCGGATTGACCGCAGGCTTTGCTGGTCTGGCCAGCGCCGCTTTCGCGGCCGAGGTCACATTGCTCAACGTCTCTTATGACCCGACACGCGAACTCTACCAGCAGTTCAATGCGGCCTTTGCCAAGCACTGGAAGGCCCAGTCCGGCGATGATGTGACGATCAAGCAGTCGCACGGCGGCTCCGGCAAGCAGGCCCGCGCGGTCATTGATGGTCTGGAAGCCGACGTTGTCACGCTGGCTCTCGCCGGCGATGTCGATCAGCTCCACAAGAATGGCGGGCTCATTCCCGCCGATTGGAACAAGCGCCTGAAGGACAACTCGGCACCGTACACGTCGACGATCGTCTTTCTCGTTCGCAAGGGTAATCCGAAGGCCATCAAAGACTGGGCCGATCTCGGCCGGGACGGCGTCGAAGTCGTGACACCCAATCCGAAAACCTCGGGTGGTGCGCGCTGGAACTATCTGGCAGCTTGGGGCTACGCTTTGAAGCAGGATGGCGGCAACGAAGCGAAAGCCAAAGAGCTTGTGGGCAAGATTTACAAGAACACCAAGGTGCTCGATTCGGGCGCGCGCGGCTCACTGACGACGTTTACGGAGCGCGCCATCGGCGACGTTCTGATCTCCTGGGAAAACGAAGCCTATCTCGCGACCAAAGAGCTTGGTCCAGACAAGTTCGAAATCGTCACGCCGACCGTCTCGATCTTGGCAGAGCCGTCAGTGGCCGTCGTCGACAAGGTTGTCGACAAACGCGGCACGCGCAAGGTTGCCGAAGCCTACCTCAACTACCTGTACTCGGACGAAGGTCAGGACCTCGCCGGCAAGAACTATTACCGCCCGCGCGACGCCAAGGCCGCTGAAAAATACAAGGCGCAGTTCTCCGCTGTGAAGCTGTTCACAATCGACGACGTGTTCGGCGGCTGGTCGAAGGCGACCGAAGTTCACTTCAAGGACGGCGGCATTTTCGACCAGATTTATACGCCGGGCGCAAAGACCGAAGCGCCTAAGGCCGACGCACCTAAGGAAGCTGCGAAGAAATAGCGACTATTGAGCCGCCGGTGCGCTCAGGACACTTGGGTGCACCGGCGGACTTCGCTTGGTCCCGCGAACGAAATTGACCTCGTTTATTGATAATTTGGAGCATGTCGATGAATTCGACGCATTTGCGGACAGCATCGCTTGCGCCTCGGTTTGATTGGGCGGCAGCTGTCATCGCCAGCGCCCCTTTCTGCCCCGCACGTCGAATGTGTTGTTGCTCGCACACGCCTCACCCAATTCATCGAGCTTCAACAAGGACAATTTTCCATGACGACGACACTCATCATCCCAGGCCTTAGATCGAGCGGTACTGAGCATTGGCAGAGCTGGTTCGAAGAGCACATTCCCGGCGCCATCCGCGTCGGCCAGCATGATTGGGATCAAGCCAATCTGGCCGATTGGACGAGCCGCGTGCGCCGCCACATCGCCCACGCACCAGGCCGCATTTTTATTGTCGCCCACAGCTTCGGTGCTCTTGCCGCCGTACAAGCCGCCAACGATCTGGACGACAGAATTTCTGGAGCTCTGCTCGTCGCACCCGCCGATCCGGATAAGTTCGGGATTGCTGACTATCTGCCAGCAAAGGCCCTAGCGTTCCCCAATATCATTGTCGCCAGCACCAACGATCCTTGGATGGCATTCGATCGCGCAGCTGCCTGGGCAGACCGCTGGGGATCTGAGCTGATCAGCTTAGGGGATGCAGGCCACATCAATATCGAATCCGGCTACGGACCCTGGCCGCAAGGCTTGTTGATCCTCGACAGGTTGCGCCGTGCTGCCGACTGGAAAGAGCAGATATCGCGCAGGATCTCAGACAGCACCAGTCATGAGCGGCGTCCCCACGCTGGCCGCAAGTCTGTCCCCCGTCCTGTTGGCCGCTTCCGGCATAGCGATCAACCGCACCCAATCAACGCGGCGGCGGAGTTTCTGGAACAGTCCGGATGGTATGTCTCGCCACCCGCACGCGCCTCTGGCATCCCGCAGTCTCAATAGCGCACGAAAGCCTTGACGATGGCTGCCGCAAACGCAGCGCACTGCCCCGCCAAACGAATAAGCACTGCACATCTTCTTCGTTTGGTTGCGGCGCGGCAGAAACTAAAGTCGACACAATAGACAACAATAGCGGTGGATCATGTTACAATTGTCGAAGCATCAGGCAAACAATGATATCCCTGTGAGTGCCCTGCCCGTGCGGCCCTTAAGCGGCGCCAATTCACCGCCCGATGTCGGTGGAAACTTGCGGCGGTTACGCAATCTTCAGGGTCATTCCTTGGAGACGCTCTCCAGGTTGTCCGGCGTCAGCCGTGCCATGCTTGGTCAAATCGAGAATGGCAAGAGTGTGCCGACGATTACATCGCTTTGGAAAATCGCCAAGGCGCTCGGAATGCCGGTAACGGCGCTGATCTCATCCACGGATCAAGTTCGCTCGGTCGTTGTGCCAAAAAGCGCCGTGCGGACCGTCTCCTCCAGCGCGGGGCGCTACCAGCAGCGCACCTTCGAACGCCCTGAATTCCCGCAATCTTTCAAGTTTGTGGAATTGAAAATTGCGCCAGGACACCGGGAAGTCTTGCCAGTCAGCACATTCGGCGCCCGTGCGACGCTGCTTTTGACATCGGGAACGATCGAAATCGCGGTCAGTGACGACCCGCCGTCACGGTTGGCCGAAGGCACGGCAATTCTGTTTCAGGCTGACGTTGAGCACTTTATTTTCAATCCTAGCACGATTGACGCGACCGCCTTCCTCATCGTGTCGTCAGCACGCAACGGCGCCACATAAGCGCGCGTACCGCGCCACCGTCCATAGCGAAAATCTGAATATCCTTTGCAGATATTCTTGCTTCGGCGCGGTGTGCGTCCGCAATAAGCTGCGCAATAGCCAACACAGCAGAGGCCGCTATGTCCATCTTGATCACAATTGTTGACCGCGTGCTGCCGTGGAGCGGACTTCTGCTCTCGTTGTCGTTTGTGACCATTGTCACCCTTTTCGCCTGACGGTCTTGGGGATCCATGTCACATTCAAAGACCCATCGCGTATTGCCGGGCTTTGGCCTCTCGCTCGGGTTCACACTGGCTTATCTTTCGCTGATCGTTCTCGTGCCGGTTTCGGCGGTCTTCATCAAGACGGCCGGCATGACTGCTGAGCAGTTCTGGACAGCAGTCGCCTCACCGCGCGTGGTTGCCTCTTACAAACTGACATTCGGTGCGGCACTCCTCGCAGCCGCCATCAATTGCGTGTTCGGCCTCCTGCTCGCCTGGGGCATCACGCGCTACACCTTTCCCGGCCGCAAGCTCGTCGATGCTCTGATCGATTTGCCTTTCGCTCTGCCAACAGCTGTCGCGGGCATCGCGCTCACCGCCATTTACGCAAAGAACGGCTGGCTTGGACAATTCCTGGAACCGCTCGGCATTAAAATCGCATTTGGACCGCCCGGCGTTCTGGTCGCGCTCGTGTTCATTGGATTGCCGTTCGTTGTGAGAACCGTGCAGCCGGTGCTTGAAGACCTCGATGCGGAATTTGAAGAAGCCGCCGCAAGTCTTGGCGCCACGCGCTGGCAGGCGGTCACACGCATCGTTTTCCCCACCCTGCTGCCGGCGCTGCTGACCGGATTCGCACTCGCATTCGCACGTGCGGTCGGAGAGTATGGCTCGGTCATCTTCATTGCCGGCAACATCCCGATGGTTTCTGAAATCACGCCGCTGATGATCATCACCAAACTCGAACAGTACGACTATCAGGGCGCAACCGCCATTGCGTCGGTCATGCTGGTCATTTCGTTTCTGCTGCTTTTGACCGTCAACGGACTGCAGTCTTGGGCCGCCAAGCGCACAGGGAGAACGTATTAATGTCAGCTGTCGCCAAGGCGCTTTCTCCCCATGCGGGCGGTGCAAGCCGTTTTGAACGCAATGCTGCAACGCGCGATGCTGGAATCGTGAAATTTCTGGTGCTCAGCTTGGGCCTGATATTTTTTGCGATTTTCCTATTGATGCCGCTCGTCGCTGTATTTCTTGAAGCCTTTCGCAAAGGCGCCGCGACCTACTTCGCCGCTCTCGTCGAACCCGATGCGCTCTCGGCAATCAAACTGACTTTGATTGCAGCGGCCATTGCGGTGCCGCTGAACCTCGTCTTCGGTGTGTCAGCCGCTTGGGCTGTCGCCAAATTCAACTTTCCCGGCAAGCAATTCTTGATCACCTTGATCGACTTGCCGTTCTCGGTTTCGCCTGTGGTTGCAGGCCTTATCTACGTGCTGGTGTTCGGCCTGCAGGGCTGGTTCGGTGCATGGCTTTCGGCGCACGATATTAAAATCGTGTTTGCGGTGCCAGCCATCGTGCTTGCAACGGTGTTTGTCACATTCCCATTCATCGCCCGCGAACTGATCCCCTTGATGCAGGCGCAGGGCCGCGATGAAGAAGAAGCTGCAATATCTCTCGGCGCATCGGGGCTTCAAACGTTTTTCCGCGTCACGATCCCGAACGTCAAATGGGCCCTGCTTTATGGTGTGATCCTGTGCAACGCGCGAGCGATGGGCGAATTCGGCGCGGTGTCCGTCGTGTCCGGCCACATTCGCGGCGAGACGAACACCATGCCGCTACACGTTGAAATCCTATATAATGAATACCAATTTGCAGCAGCGTTTGCCGTTGCCTCGCTGCTGGCACTGCTGGCACTCGTAACGCTTGCACTCAAAACCTATGTCGAGTGGCGTATCTCTCACCCGGCAACGAAGGAGGCGGTCTGATGAGCATCGAGGTTCGCGGCGTCAATAAATCATTTGGCGCATTTAAAGCACTCGACAACATTAGCTTGGACTTCCCCGACGGCGAACTCGTCGCCCTGCTCGGACCATCTGGCTGCGGCAAAACAACCCTGCTGCGCGTGATCGCCGGGCTTGAACGGGCCGACAGCGGACAGGTTTTGCTGGACGGTGAAGACGCAACCGACAGAGACGTCCGTCAGCGCCAAGTTGGCTTCGTGTTTCAGCACTACGCACTGTTCAAACACATGACGGTTTTCGAGAACATCGCTTTTGGATTGCGCGTGCGCCCGCGCCGGACCCGCCCGAGCGAAAAGGATATCCGCGCCAAAGTTTCGCGGTTGCTAGACCTCGTTCAACTCGGATGGGTCGCAGATCGCTTCCCGACACAACTTTCCGGAGGGCAACGCCAGCGCATCGCTCTCGCGCGCGCGTTAGCCGTTGAACCCCGCGTACTCCTGCTTGACGAACCCTTCGGTGCGCTTGACGCAAAGGTTCGCAAGGAACTGCGCCGCTGGCTGCGCCAACTGCACGACGAATTGCACATCTCCTCCATTTTCGTGACGCACGATCAGGAGGAAGCGCTCGAAGTTTCCGACAAGGTCATCCTGATAAACAAGGGCCGGGTCGAGCAATTCGGCACGCCGTGGCAGATCTACAATGAACCGGCGTCGGCATTTGCTTACGGCTTCATCGGTGCCGTAAATGAATTCCGCGGCCGCGTTGAGGGCGACTTCGTCCGCGTCGGCGATGATTTGCTGTCACTTGCCGGCGCAAAGTTCCAAAACGGCCAGGATGTGGTCGCTTTCGTCCGGCCGCACGAAACCGAGATCGTTCCCGACATTGGTGGTGGCCACGGCATCACAGCCAAGGTCCACCGCATTCTCGGCAACGGCCCGGTCACTCGCGTCGAACTGGTTGCAAATGGTGAATCACGCAAGGGTGAAACCGACTTCTTCGAGGTCGAAATTCCTGGCACCCAACTAGCGTCGCTCGGAATTGCCACCGGCCAACGCGTTAAACTCACAAGCCGCCGCATCAGTATTTTCGACCAGCAGAACGGTAACGAACGCCCGTGAATTTCCAACAGCTCCGCATTATCCGCGAAACCGTCCGGCAGAATTTCAATCTCACCGAGGTTGCAAATGCGCTTTTCACGTCCCAGTCCGGCGTGTCCAAGCACATCAAGGATCTTGAAGACGAGCTTGGCGTCGAATTGTTCGTGCGCAAAGGCAAGCGGCTGCTCGGCTTGACTGAACCGGGCCAAGAGCTTGTCGGCATTGTCGAGCGCATTCTGCTTGATACGCAGAACATCAAAAAGCTCGGCGAACAATTTTCCAAGCGCGACCAGGGCCAGCTCAGCGTTGCGACAACGCATACGCAAGCACGCTACGCGCTTCCCAAAGTGGTGACGCAATTCAAAAAGCAATACCCGAAGGTCAACCTCGTACTGCACGAGGCGAGCCCCAAGGAAATCGTCTCCATGCTGCTCGATGGAACAGCCGACATCGGCATCGCAACCGAGGCTTTGCAGGACGTGCCGGACCTCGCGGCTTTTCCATATTACACGTGGCACCACGGCGTCATTGTACCGGCAGGCCATGAACTCGAAAACGTGAAGACATTGACGCTCGAACAGATCGCAGAACAACCAATCATCACCTATCATCAAGGCTTCACCGGTCGAGGACGCATTGATGACGCGTTTACCGCCGCCCGCCTTGAACCTGATATTGTAATGACCGCGCTTGATGCCGACGTCATCAAGGCGTACGTCGAGCTGGGACTTGGCGTCGGCATTATCGCATCAATGGCCTTCGTCACCGGCAATGACCCTCATCTCCGTCTGCTTGATGCGCGGCACCTCTTCGTCAATACATCCCGCATCGCTATCCGGCGCGGCACGTACCTGCGCGGATACGCCCACCGGTTCATAGAATTGTGTGCGCCGGAACTGACAGAATCGATTGTGCGTGCAGAACTCGACGCGTCGGCCGTTGAAGCTGGTTAAAGAGCCCAAACGTACGAATGCAGACTAAAAGCCACCGCGCCGCTTTGTGGCGAACACTCCGCGCGGCGTTCCGTGCGTTGACGACCACCGCGTATTGAACAGCATTTTCTGACTTCATAACTTGACGGCAGGTTCGTAAGCACACACCTGCATAATCCAATGGACGATAGTTTCATCGTGCGCGTGCATCCCCCCCGCCAACAGCGAAGTGTAGTGGCTGAAACAGATGCATTGAACCTTGATCACGCTTACCGAGAGACAAGTGCATGATGGCACCAGCGCCGATAATCCGTTGAGCATGTTTGGCAATTGCCGCATGCTGCAATTTGGTCGCCGATGTGGAACAAAAGCGCTCCGCGATAAAATTACAAGCCAGCGCGGGTATGGCGGCATCCCGCCGTACTAAATCCGCCTTGACCCGCCGGTCTTCACACCAATCGCAAATATACATTTCAGGATGATCGAGCGCTTCTTCAAAAGGCTCAAACCTTGCCGCGCAATTTCACCCCGCGTCAACCGTCTCGATGCCAACGTCAAGAGCCCAGTGAATCTTGCTGCAATCCGCATTTCGATGTGGCTTAATGAGCCTGTGGCCTGGATCGTGTTGGATGCTCACATTTATTCACTCGGAAACCATGTTTTCTGTCGTGGGCTCCTATAGCGTTAAGCGTACACCTCAATCACCTATCGGCTTTTTACCAGCAAGCAGCCTGACCCTCGACGCACCCTTCGTTAGAATACTGCATGGCAATCAAAATTCTGATCATGGGACTTCCAGGCGCTGGCAAGACGACGCTGGCACGTGCACTGGCACCTATTCTTAGCGCCACTGTTTTTAATGCTGACGAAGTGCGGGCTGGACCCCATAGCGATCTCAGCTTTTCTCACGCAGACCGCATTGAACATGCGCGACGGATGGGATTGCTGTGCGATGGTGTCGTTGCGCGGGGGGGGACAGCCATCGCCGACTTCATCTGCCCGACACCGCAAACACGAGCGGCCTTCGGAGATGCATTTGTGGTTTGGGTCGACCGCATTCGACAAGGACGGTTTGACGACACCAACGCTCTCTTTACGGCTCCCGAGCATTTCGATGTCCGCGTTGACAAAACGGGAATAGCGAGCGAATGGGCCGAAGCGATTGTTGCGAGATTAGGCGCACGGCGAGGGCAGCTGAGGCCGTCAGATTGAGAGCGTTCTGCACGCGTCAACCCGGTCCGATAAAGCGGCCCAGCATGTAAGATGCGCCCATATTGGCAAGCCCGTTCGTCGCGATCGCTTGGTCCGTATCCACGAGAGACATTTGACCACTTGCCCAATTGGCAACAAATAACCGCTTGCCATCAGTGTCGATATCAATGCCCGTTGGGGTCCCGCCAACACGAATGCTGCCGATATGGGCGTTCGTCACCCCATCGATGACGGACACAGTCCCATCCGTTCGATTGGTGACGTAGACGCGGCTCCCGTCCGATGAGATTGCAATGCCAAATGGCGCCGCGCCAACACGAACGGTGGCGTCGAGGCTCATATCGGATGTTTTGAACACAGAAATTGAACCGCTATTTTGATTGACAACGTAAAGCTTGGTGCCTGCGTGATTGACCGCCAAACTAACTGGACGAGCACCAACAGCAACGGCGTCACCACTCAGCGTATTGGTCACTGTTGCAATGACGTGGACGGTGCTCTTATCGTAGTTGCATACAAAGGCGCGCGTCCCGTCCGGGTGTAAGGCAACGTCCATAGTGTTGTAACCGGTTGGAATGCTGGTCAACACCACATTTAACGCCGTATCAATGACAGTAACGCCACCACCGGTTTGGGTTGCCACGTAGACATGAGAGCCGTTGGGAGTGATTGCGAGGCCAACCGGATTTTCCGGAACCGCGATCGTTGCTATTACATTGAAGTCCTGAACATTGATCACTGAGATGCAATTGCCGCGATAGTTGCCGACATATACCCGCTGTCCATTGGGATGAATAGCTATCCCTTGCGGATTACGTGGTGTAGCGATTGTAGCCACGTTGACTAGCGTCAGAGTATCGATCACAGACACGGTGTTCAAGTTGAAATTCGAAACGAACGCGTACGCCATGGCCGTCGTCCCACCCTGAGTTATGCGCCTGGCGGCCAGTGCTCACCAACTCCGGTCTGCGCATCTGATAAATTAATGTTGATAAGCACTCTGATCATTTGCAATAATCAGTCTAGACGCTGCAGCCGGTTACATCAACGCACTCATCCTACCCTCACTGCATGCATCTCATAGTCTCTACTTTGTGCTTGCGTTTGAGGTCTTTGCGATGCCGGCGTCAGTTCCAATCATGCTTTGCAGTTCGCTTCGCGCGCCGATTCTGCTCTCCGACGGCCGGATAACAACCTGCACGAAGGATCACACCGGCATCAACGTGCTCGCTGACATAAACAGCGACAACTTCGAAACGGCAATGCAAAAGTACAAAGCAGAGCGGACGCTCGTTTCTGAGAACCCAAGCCATCTGCCACTGTGCGGCAACTGTCACAAAAATATTGCGCGATGGGGCGAGACAGGATTGCCGCGCGCGGGATGGATACAGACCGATTTTAGCGATGCCGACAAACGCAATTTCGAGTCGGCATTCGATCCAGACGCGATCACAATGAACATCGAACTTGCCAGCCGGTGCAACATCCGCTGTATCGGTTGCCCCATCTCCGATGGTAAAGCGTTTCACGACACGAGGGCCTCTGCACTTTTAGATGTGTCCAAACTGATGGGGTGGATTGGCGAAAACGCGCGCAAGATTGCCCGTGTTCGCCTGTATCACATCGGTGAAACCTTCGTTCATCCGCAGTGGATTGAACTTTGCCGGTTCCTCAAGACGCAAAACCCAAACATCATTCTGATGACGTCGACTAACGGCATGCCGCTTTCCAAACCCAGGAACTTTGACGGCGTGCGGGAAAGCGGAATCGACGAGATAATGTTTTCAATCCATGGCACAAGCAATGATTCGTGCCAGAAGTATATGGGGCAGGCTTTTTCTTTTGAAACGGCGCTTGATGGCATGCGCCGCGTCGCCGGCCTTCGCAAGGACTATGGATTGAAACTGAAGCTGCTGTGGCGGTATTTGCTATTTGAGTGGAACGATACTGCGCAGGAAATCGCCACCGCGCAGCGTATTGCCTGCGAAATCGGCATCGACGAACTGCATTTTACTTTGACGGGCGGACCGTCTCCGTCTCAGCGCGTGCGCGTGGGAAGCGATGCTTGGCAGGCAATGCGGGCGCAATTCGCGGCCGCGTCGCAAGTTTCAGCCGACTACCAGGCCGTCACACCGATGGTCGCTATGTTCCGGCCGAACCCTGCGGCATCCGAACGGCGTTCTGGTTATTTGCCCTTCATTGAGACATCCGCCGGCTCGTCCGGGAGCGCACCTTGGCGGCCATTGTCCGCGACCAACGCCCAGAAAGCCGCGCTGCATGTGGCACTCGGCAAGGCCGCATTGGACAGTGGAAAATTCAGCGATGCCGTCGCTGCATTCGAAAAGGCAAAGAGTACGCACGCCGATCAACCTGCCTGGATTCACGGCGCACTTGGCAGGGCGTATGCTGGCCTGCAACAACCGGCAGACTCTTCGCGTGCATTCGCGGCAGCACTTGAACTCGCTTCACACACGGAAACCTACTCGCTGTATCTCGGCCAAGCCCGGGCGTTGCGGAAATTGAGCCGCTGGAGTGAAGCAGCTGGCGCCTACAAACAGGCCCTCGCCATCGCCAACCGCGACAGCACCTACGCCGAAGATCTCTTTCCTGAATATATTGACGTACTCGAAAAGGCCGGAGACGGCGCTGAAGCGCGGCGGATGCGCACCGCCCGGATAGAAGCGGTGTTCCTTGTCAATCACGACAGAAGGATCATCTATTGCCCGGTGCCGAAGAACGCCTGCACGACGTTTAAGCGGATCCTCATTGAAAACTCGAGCAATGCCGCAATGTTCCAGGATAGTAAATCATCACCGCATGTCTTTTCGCGCTCTGAGAAGGCGAACATGCGCCTCAAGAATACCAGCCTCCTGTTGGACCCGCGCTACACCAAGGTTGCGCTGCTGAGAAACCCATTCAGCCGCGTGGTCAGTGCGTACGCCAATCTATTCGTTGAGCCCCTGAAGTGGGGGCATCCGCTTGAACAGGTCGTTAAGAACGTAATCAACGAGGTCCATGTCGCGCAGGGCCTTCACCCCGACTGGCAGCTCTCCA
The DNA here is from genome assembly GCA_013141015.1 of Hyphomicrobium sp. Lineage (GTDB taxonomy): Bacteria > Pseudomonadota > Alphaproteobacteria > Rhizobiales > Hyphomicrobiaceae > Hyphomicrobium_B. The sequence continues at coordinate 34,672 of JABFRT010000005.1, forward strand.
TCACATTCGAGGAATTTGTTGGCTACATCGGCCGCACGCCCGACCCGTCTCTTGACTATCATTGGCGTTCGCAGACGGCAGTAATCGGTATGGCGTTGAACGGGTTTGACGTGATTGGCAGCGTTGAGGATTTGTCGTCAACTCTTGCCGTGCTGGAGCGCACCAACGGGCTGCATGCTGAACCGCGCCGCCTGAATGGCACCACATATCACGCGAGGGCAAACGTAGAGTCGCCACATACAATGCTTCCGGCAGATCTTGCGCGCTTGGACCGCTTCCCCTCCATTGAGGAAATGTACACAGCCAAACTACACAGTGCCGTTGCGCGCCGCTACAGTGAGGATATCCACCTGTATAGCCGGTATTTCGATTTAGCCGATGGGCACGCGATTGGCCATCCGGATGCCACAAGCTCAAAGCTCAGCATGTCTCTTTCCGCATCGGCATAACCAATGGTCACCCGGCTCGCGATTGACGGCGGAACGCCCGTACGCACTGCACCCTTCGGCCCGTGGTGGATTATCGGCGATGAGGAGCGCCAGCAAATCGCCGATGTCATGGATCAAGCCGCCACAAAATGGCGTTCGAGATTCAAACTGAATGAATTCACGCGCGCAATCGGATTGCGCTACGGCTTTCGCCATGTATTCGCTACCAGCTGTGGCACAGGCGCGTTGCATGCGGCAGTCGCCGCGATCAATCCAGACCCCGGTGATGAGATCATCACGACGGCGGTGACCGACATCGGCACCCTGGCCGCAATACTGCAATGCAACGCCTTACCGGTTTTCGCCGACTGGGACGCCGCCACGTTGAATATGGATCCCGCAGACATAGAGCGGCGGATTACGGATCGTACGCGCGCGATCCTAGTGGTTCATCTGTTCGGCAATCCTTGCGATATGTCACCGATTATGGAGATCGCCAAAAGACACAGCTTGCCCGTTATCGAAGATTGTGCGCAGGCCCATCTCGCCGAATACCGCGGTCAAAAAATTGGCACGCTCGGCGACATTGCATGCTTTTCCCTCGGGCTGAAGACACTCAGCACGGACCAAGGCGGCTTGGTTGCAACCAATGATCGCCCGCTCGCCGAACGCGCCAGCGGCTTCTTAATCAAGGGCACTGACGTGCTGCCAACGGGCTTTAAGCGCGGAGCCTTCCTTGGTGGATTTTATCCATTGACCGATTTACATGCGGCCATCGGCATCGCGCAGCTCGGCCGGCTCGATGCAGCAACCGATGTCCGGCGGAGCACAGCTGCGATTTTGGATAAGGCCTTTTCAGCGTTCCCCGGTTTCCGGGTCGCTAAACCGCACGCTGCCGATAAGCATGTCTATTATGTCTATCCATTCGTCATCGATCCCGGTGCCGCGGGCGTTACACTGCAAAGATTCGTCGCTGCCGTACGCGCGGAAGGTATTCCCGACATTCATGGGCCCTACCTTGAAGGCGTTCCGCTACACCGCGCCGGCATGTTCGTCAACGAACGCACATATGGCCGTTCCGGATTTCCGCTTGTCGATGCGTCCGGCACCCGCCGCTACGACTATCGATCGTTACAGTTGCCGGCCGCCGAGCGACTACTGCCAAATGTGGGCTATTTCCATTTCAGAAACAGCTTGACACCTGAGGATGCGCGCGCAATGGCCGAAGCGGTTTCAAAAGTTGCTGCCTATTACCAAGCCTTCCCTGAAACCTCGCAAGCGGCATCAGGGACTGGAGATGCGCGCTCCAGCGAGTTAACCGCGCACCTCAAGTCCGGCAACGGTTTGCTTGCAGAAGGCAAATACGGCGACGCGTTGTGGTGTTTCCATCGCGCCATACAGATCGACGAAAAGTCAGCCGAAGCTTATTTCGGTCTTGGCTGCGTCTTCAACGCACTCGGCCAAAGAATTGAAGCCAGAACCGCTTTTGAAATGGCGGTGGAGGCCAATCCGAGATTCGCCGACGCTTATCATTGGTTGGGCGGAATGCTGGTCGACGACGAAAAATACGAAGAAGCATTCGCCTATTATGAGAAGGCGATCACCGCAAAGCCAAAAGCAGCTCACTGCTACCGCGGCCTGGCATTCGCCCAATTCAAGCACGGCCAAATCGGCAAAGCGCTGGAAAACTTCGAACAGTCGCTGCGGCTGAACCCCAAATACGTCATGGCGTACATGCAAATGGGCGACGCGCTCGCCGAAAACAACCGCATGGACGAGGCGAAGCAGTCATATGCGGCAGCGCTGGCGCTTGAGCCTGGCAATAAGAATGCTCAACGAAAGCTCGCGGCCATTGAGGCACCAGCGGTGGCCGGCAACAGCCAACCTATCAGCTGATCGTATAAACAAGAGTCGGCTAGCTTTCAGCCCTTGTCATTGATCGACGCTCAGGTCACGAGACCGTCGGGCGGTGAGAGATCCGCCACGTCCCCATCGTTAAAGTGCGCACCGGCATCCTGTCCTGACGCGTTCCGCCACTCATCGAAGGTGTACGATCCATTGCACGACCCTAGACCGGATTGACCGGCGCTGCAAGCTTCGCCTAGGCCGGCACCAGCGCCAATCACAAACGCTTTAGCGTGTCGCATGCCGAAATAGTTATTGTCCGACGCGCGGAACTGCTGCCAGAAGCGCCCGCCATCAAAATCCTTTGACGGCAACCGCAGCAGCGTTGGGTTGGCATCAGTTGCGATTATCGTGTTGTTCTTCAGCGACACACGCTCGGTGTACCATTCGTGTATTACACCGCTAACAGGATCGCGAAATACGTGTTTGTCGCGGTCATCACGCACACCGACCTGCGCGACGTCATTATCAAAAATAAGATTATTCTTCAGCATGACGCCGCGCGCATGTGTCAGCACAAGGCCGGAACCGAATGACCAGCGCCACTCATTAATTAACGGCTCCTGGCGATTGGCGGCGATTTGGCAGCGCTGCACCAAGTATGGCCCTTCCCCTGCTTCCAAATGCAGGCCGCGATAGTTGCCGTAAAAAATACTGTCTTCAACGCGGACATCACGATTTTCCAGATCTATCCATCCGCCAGTCGCCATGTTGCGAATGCTGCGGTGAATGCGGATCGTCACGCGGTTGGACCTCGACACCTTCAGACCGCAAGGCCAGCGCCGGTACACACCGGCCCAATTGCCCCGCCAATTGTTGAGATTGGTTTCACAGCCTTCAATCAGCAAATTTGTGCAGTTCGCCGCGTTCAAGCCAATGCAGCCGTTGCCGTTGAAGCGCGAATTCCTGATGGTGATATTGTGATTTTGCGAGCCACCCAGGTAGATACCCTTATTGTTGTTCGCTGAAAATTGGCAGTCCTCGACCACGACATTGTTGCAGCTCGAAATTTGCAACGGCGCACAGAGTGGCGCTGCGTGAAGCGACGCGTCATGACGGAACACCAGCCCCCGCAAAATCACGTTTTTTCGCCCGGCCAGATGAAGAGCGATCGAACGGGTGGCAACCTCGCAGACTGCGTGCGCGGGATCCTTTCCGCCGGGCGGCGGCAAGGTGATGGTTCGGGCAGCAGCATCGACATAAAATGACCCTGGCGCCAGTTCTGACGCCGCAAGTTGCTGGCGCAGAACTTTACCATCCATCACCAGCACTTCACGCCGCAGCATCAATTCCGGCGTCGTCAGAAATGGATTGTTGAAGTCCGGCGGCGCCGGCGCCGCAGCGCAATCGTAAGGCCAATCCGCACACCAGAGCTCACCCATTCGCCGCCAGCCGCTGAACCGGTCGGCGCCGGAGAAGATCGCCGTGCCACTCACCTCTGCTTCGATTGCGACGACAGCCGCGTTTTCTCGGGCCCAATTAAATGTAAGACTGACGCAGTAGACGCCGGGCGCCAGCACAACACGCGTTGACACGCCATTGACTTGCGCGTCAAAGGCTTGATGGAGGACGCGTTCAAGTTCGCCTGGATGGTGAGCGGAAACATGCACGACGTTTACAAACGCCACACTGGGAATCGCAGCGCCCGTCGCGGTAGGAATGTCGGGCTCGTCATCGGCTGCCATCGCCAATCCCTTCCGCAACACTTAGCTATAGGACCGATTGAACCAGATCACAGTGTGGAGCCCGCAATGACAAGTACTGCACTGCATGTCTAGCATTGCATAGGCTGCGGTCGTTCGGACGGCCGGCATCACGGCATCGTACCCCGCGGGAGACACGAACGAAAGTTGTGACGCGTTTAGCCTTTCGGAGCAGCAACTGGCGCCGGCGGCTTAGCCTTTGCTGAGATGACCTGCAAAGCTGCAGCAAACGCCGCGTCAGCATTCAGCGTCGTGGTGTCTATGGTGATCGCATCTTCGGCGGCTTCAAGGGGCGCCACGTCGCGATTGCTGTCGCGCTCGTCGCGTTGGCGGATATCAGCCAGAACTGCGTCGTAAGTGATCGGCTCGCCGCGCGATTGATGTTCGAGGTGGCGGCGGCGCGCACGTTCTTCTGAGGTGGCTGTCACAAAAATCTTGATATCGGCATCAGGGCAAATGACCGTGCCGATATCCCGGCCATCGAGCACCGCGCCTCCGGGCTGTTTGGCGAAGTCACGCTGGTAGTCGAGCAACGCGAGGCGCACGCGCGGCATCTTAGCGACAATCGACGCAGCGTCGCCCGCAGCGGGTCCGCGCAGCCTCGCATCATCCAGGGTGGCGGAATCAAGCGACCACGCGGCGGCAACGGCAGCAGCTGAATCCTGAAGGCTCGCGCCTTTCGCGACCACATCACGCGCCACCGCGCGATACAGCAATCCGGTATCCAGCACCGGCAAACTCAAATGCGCGGCGATGCGCTTTGCCAAAGTCCCCTTGCCCGACGCGGCTGGTCCGTCGATTGCGATGATCATGATGCGGTCCTCGCGAGACGGCGACATAAATTCCGCTGGCTCCCCTCCCTTGACGGGAGGGGTTGAGGGGGGTGAAGAGCCTGGAATCATAGCCATATGCTCGCTGCCGTTGATAGCAGAAGTGCTCTGGCGTAAAAATGCTGCTTACCCCCACCTAACCCCTCCCCGCGAGGGGAGGGAACTGTTCTGACCGACCATCCCGCCACCATGGACCCAACGTCACGGCATTGCGACGTGCTGAAAGCGAGCACATACCTAACAACCAGCCACCGACAGCGACCCAGGGCTGACTGAAAAATGTCACAAGCAAAAATCCACTACCAAAATTCGGATCATCACTCTCTTTGTAACATTCGATGCAGGGTTGGGAGACCAATTCAATCCAGTAGAGGTGAATTGCCACGAACAACAAAAGCACTACGGTCCAGACGCTTATGCCGAACCAACTCCGCGCGAGTAACTTCGCAACTGCAAATGAGCACGCAAATCCGATGGCCGCCAAAACGATATTTAGTAAGGCTAACGGATACGCCTCGCTCATTAAGTGGAAGTGCGCACGAAACGCATTCAGAATGTGCTCAGCCAGCGGCATACCGCGCTCCCAATTGCTCCATCACGAATTGTCCCTCTGGTTGGCTGCGGTGTGATGGGGCAACATGAACTTGCGAAATAAACTGCGAATAGCCCTCACGACCCACCAAAAAAGTCCGACCGCCAATCCAATGAAAAACACCCCAGTTGTGGCGATCGCCAATGGATTTGGCAGGATTTCGGCCTGCCAAGAACGAGGCAAAGCACAAATCGATAGTAGCAAATAAGTACAACACAAATAGGCAAACAAGCGCCAGACCAATTTGCTGCCAATCTCGCTTGGGTTGTCGAAGGCGAACCCCCTCAAGAAAAAGTAAACGAGCATCATAGCGAGGCCGAGCATCAAGCCGTCGAAGAAGATCAGCAAGCCGAACGTACCCAAGTGAAAACCCATGACCTCAGCCAGCGGCATACCGCGCCCCCAACTGTTCCATCAGCCCGCGGAATTCGGGGAAGCTGGTTGCGATCATGGCGGTATCGTCGACGGTGACGGCATGATCGCTCGCGAGGCCCATCGTTAAAAACGCCATTGCGATGCGGTGATCGAGATGGGTTGCGACCGTACCGCCGCCTTTGACGTGGCCGGTGCCCGAAACGATAAGACTGTCGCCCTCAACGCGCGCCGCGACGCCGTTCGCCAATAAGCCCGCTGCCGTTGCCGCCAAGCGGTCGCTCTCTTTCACCTTCAATTCGGCGAGGCCATCCATGCGCGTCTCGCCCACCGCAAAACCGGCGACCGCGGCCAGCACAGGATATTCGTCGATCATCGACGGCGCGCGCGCCGCCGGAACATCCACGCCCTTCAGCTTCGACGCCCGCGCGCGAATATCGGCAATCTGCTCGCCGCCCTCCTCGCGCAGATTGACGAACGTCACGTCTCCGCCCATCTCCTGCAGCGTTGTATAGAGGCCCGTGCGCGTCTCATTGACCAGCACACCTTCTATCGTAACGTCAGATCCTGGCACGATCAGCGCTGCGCATACGAGGAACGCGGCCGACGACGGATCGCCCGGCACCACCACATCGCGGCCGTGCAGTTCAGCATCGCCCTTGACCGTGATGTGGGTCGCGCCGTCGCGCTTAACAGCACGTACATCGGCGCCGAAATATCGCAACATTCGCTCGGTGTGATCGCGGGTGGCTTCCGTCTCTATTACCGTCGTCTCACCGGCCGCGTGCAGACCAGCAATCAAAATCGCACTTTTCACCTGCGCTGACGGAACCGGCAGCTTATATTCAATCGGCACGAGCTCGCTCGACCCGCGCATCGCGAGCGGCAGCGATTCCTTACCTTCATCCAATATTTCAAGACCCATCTGTTTCAATGGCCCCAACACGCGCCGCATCGGCCGTTTGGAGAGCGACGCATCGCCCGTCATCGTCACGGTCATCGGGTGGCCAGCGATCACGCCCATCATAAGCCGCGTACCGGTGCCCGAGTTGCCGAAATCGAGCGGGCCATCGGGCGCGCGCAACCCGCCGACGCCACGGCCCTTGACCTCCCATGTGTCGCCGGACTTCGTGGCTGGCGCACCCAGCGCCGATACGGCTTTGGCTGTGTTGATCACATCCTCGGCCTCAAGCAGGCCGCGGATCCGGGTGGTCCCGGTCGCCAGCGCGCCGAAAATCAGGGCGCGGTGCGAGATAGACTTGTCACCCGGCACGCGCAGGCGGCCGTTAAGACTAGAGGCGCGGTGCGACGTGAGGGGCTTTGGGGCGGCGTGCTGCAAGGCGCTTTCCACAGATCTGGCATATGCGCGGCGGGAGCCCTGGCATACGGGTTTCGATAAAATCCGGGCGATAGAGCGCTCGGGCACGGCTGTCTGTCAACGCTGCCGGGGCAGGGCCCCTAGGGTAGCCTTGCCGCAGGGGCGCCTCCGTCAAGATTTGGTTTTGACAGGCCGCGGGACCTATGGCAGACCGGCGCCTTCTTTTTCCTTGTTTATTGAGGCCAACCCCTATGGCGACCAAGCAAGCGCGCGGGATTAAGCGTAGCTGTCAGAGCTGCGACGAACGCTTTTACGACCTTGAGAAGACGCCGATCCTCTGCCCGCATTGCGGCGCGAAATATGTGATCGCCTCGTCTCCGGCGGCGCTCGCGGCCCTGCAGGCCGAAGAAAAAGCCGCCCGCAACCGCGTCAAGAAGGCGCCTGTGGCCGAGGAAGTCGATGGCGAATTGCCGGTGGTCGAGGGCGAAGAAGCCTTGGCTGACGTCGAGGGCGACGAGGCCGTGGCCGACGCCGACGAAACGTTCCTCGAAGAGGAAGAGGAAGAAGGCGGCGACATGGCCAATATTATTGGCGGTCCGGCCGGAGAAGGCGAAGAAGAAGTCTAGACCACAAACAATGCCGCAGGCATGACTTGCGGACACATTGACAATCGGTCTTGATGTTTGGCTCTGAACAACTTATCAGGACCGGACACAGGAGGCGGCCCCAACCGCCTCTCGATCAATTGGTACGCGTTGCCGGTTGAAATGGGGCTATAGCTCAGCTGGGAGAGCGCTTGCATGGCATGCAAGAGGTCAGCGGTTCGATCCCGCTTAGCTCCACCAACACCCCCACCGGCGCTACATCTTTACAACCACTGCACTTTAACACCTGCGTCGCAGGTTTAACCGCGCGTTGCCGTTATAGGCTTGGCCCGCGCGCGATTCAGCCCGACTCAGCCTTTGGGGCCTGGCTTGACGAAACCGTCGAGAATGACTTTTTCACCAGCCTTGAATTGGATGGTTAGCTGATCGCCGGTAATCGACGTCACCTTGCCATCGCCAAACGACGCGTGCGTGACGCGGTGGCCAACGCTGTAAGCGCTAACGTACACCACCGGTTCGGGCGGCGGCGGTGCAGCCTTCTTGGACCTCGCTTTGGGCGCGGCCTTAGCGGTTGATGACGCCGGCTTACTCGCCGGCTTACTGGCCGGTTTTGCGGCGGGCTTTGCGTCTGCCTTTGCTGCCGGTTTGGCCGTCTTGGTTGCTGAGCTCTGGGCCGCAGCTTGGGCTGGCTTGGTCTTTTTAGCCGCCGCCGGGGATTTTTTCGCTGCCGTCGCCATGTACCGTCCTACTCCATCAAAGCACCAGGATAACACACTTAAACGATTTTTTGCTTGTTGATGCACCAAGCAGGCGTTCCAGCGGTTAATTGGCGGGGGCCGCAGCCCTGTAAGCAGCCCAAAGCCGTGGCTGACGGATACCCATAAACTGATGTAGTGTCGCACCCCAGAACAACCAAGAGCTGAGGGGGCGAAGCGGTCATGGCGGACGTCAAAAGCAAACTCGGCTGGCTGTCCGTTTGGCTGGCCGTTGCCATTCTCGGCGCCGTTTCGCTTGGGGTTGTGGCGCTGTCACGCGGCGAAACGATCAACGCCGTCTGGCTGGTTGCGGCCGCAACGTGTACCTACCTGCTCGCTTACCGGTTCTACTCGCTGTTTATCGCCGAGCGGGTCTTGCGGCTCGATAGCACCCGCCAGACCCCGGCCCAGCGCCACAACGACGGCCTCGACTACTGCCCGACCGACAAGAACGTGCTGTTCGGCCACCACTTCGCGGCGATTGCCGGCGCGGGGCCGCTGGTCGGCCCGGTGCTGGCCGCGCAGATGGGCTATCTGCCCGGCACACTGTGGCTGCTGCTCGGGGTCGTCTTTGC
>JABFRT010000056.1 GCA_013141015.1 Hyphomicrobium sp.
GAATTGAAGGTCTGAAAACCGGCCGTAAGATCGATCATGGAGGCTGTGCGGCCCCAGACACGAACAAAACCGGCATCCGGCACAATTTGTCCGGCAAGGATTCGCAACAGCGTTGTTTTGCCAGACCCATTCAGCCCGATGATACCAAGCGACTCACCGCGCACAAGCTTCAGGTCAATGTCCTTGAGCGCCCAAAACTCACGTTGCCGCAGGTCACAGCTGGCAGCGGCAGGGCCAAAAATTGCTTGCCGGAGCGTTGAGCCTATACGTTGACGCGCCTCGGCCTGGCTACGCGAGAATATCTTTCCAACTCCGCTGCCCTGCAAAACTGTGTCACTCAACTTGAGCATGCGCACCCTCCTTCACAACACACCCCGGATGCGATGTTCCATGACGTAGAAGATGCGAAGCGCAAACAGCAACAGCAGAACGCTTGCCCCACTCCAGAAGGCGAGCGCATAAGGTTGGCTTGGCCATCCGGTCCACATCAGTTCGCGCGCAGCTTGGATGAACACGTAAAACGGATTGCACCAGTCTAGCGATCCGATCACCGGCAGGCTGGGCATCGGAAAGATTACGCCGCTTAGGAACACGCCATATTGCAGCAGCGCGGTGAGCACCCGTTGAACGTCTGGCACGACGATGTTCAGAATCGATGCGAGCAAACCGACGCCAATGAAAAATGCAACGCCAAGCGCCATCACTATCAGCGCAAGCGGTGCGGACGCCGCCGGTGCCTGCAGCAGCACAAGAGCCACCAGCACAACCAGGCAAAACCGGACAAATGTCTCAAATAGTGTGCGCGCGAAGCTGGCGATTAGTGTCGTGCTGAGCGGCAAGGATGTCTTCATCGCCTCTGCGTTGCGACCTTTGACGACGGTGATCGGCATGGTCACGCAAGCCGCGAACAGAAACCACAGCGTGACGTTGAATGGGATGGCAAGTGCGGATGGCACATGTTCGAAAGCCGGCACTACGCGCAGCGACGCGAGCATGACATAGACCGTCACTGGCAGCAGCGGCAGAAAGATATTCCACAGCACGCCGAGGCGCGTACCTTCGTAACTGTTGCGGAACTCCTGCATAAACATCGAGCGGACGTGCGAGCGATGATTGCTGAATTCCTGCAGCAAATGGCGCGCCGCCATCAGCATGCCATCGCTGAACCGGCTGTCAGGCTGATATTCGCGATAGTTTGTCTCGGCCGTCATCGTTTTATTATCGCTCTCTTACCTGCAGACCTTGATCAGCGAAACACGCGGCACGCATGGCCACTGCTGCGCCTTTAGATCCACCCGCCATCGACGACAAAGACCTGTTGCGTACACATACGCGCGTCGGCGGCTGCGAGAAACAACGCCAAGCGCGCAACGTCGGCTGGCTCAACCTTGCCGGGCAATGCCTGCTTCGCTGCGATTTCAGCATCCGCCGCGGCATCAACCCAGAGTTTGCGTTGTCGTTCGGTCATTGTCCAACCCGGCAGCAACGCATTGACCCGGATTGAATCAGGTCCAAACAGACGGGCGAGCGTTCGAACGAGCCCATGGATTGCCGACTTGGCTGTTGTGTATCCGACCATCCCGGTCGTGCCGTTGAGCCACGAGATTGAACCAAGACAGATGATAGAACCACCGCCCGCTGCCTTCAAAAACGGATGCGCCGCCTGAGACGCAAAGAAATGGTGGCGCAGGTTGACGTTCATGCACGCGTCCCAAGCATCCGGCGTCAACGTGCGCCAATCGTGGCGGGTATCATTCGCCGCGTTGTTGACCAGCGTATCGATCCGCCCATGTTCCGAGCCGATTGCCAAAATCGCAGCTTGAAGTGCTGCGCAATCGGTAACGTCGCAGGAACGGAATGCAATTGTGCCGCCGCCCGTGCCGCCCGCAGCATTGCATTGCGCGGCCAGCGCTTGACCTGCGGCGATGTCAATATCGAGGGCAAAGACCCGTGCGCCTTGAGACGCAAACTGCGCCGCCATTTCGCCGCCGATACCACTGGCGCCACCCGTCACCACCACGATCTGGCCAGCAAGGCTCGGATAGTTGGCCGCGGTGCCCGATGTCATCTCACGCCACCCGATTGGGTTCGAACGACGCCTTGGCGCGTCCAACGATCTGCATGGCGATTTCCACCGTCATGCCATTTACCCGGTCGACCGCTTCGGTTGTATTCGAACCGTTGTGGGTTCCAAGAACGCAGTTCTCGAGGGCGCGCAATGGGCTTGATGCTGGCAACGGCTCGACCTCGAATACGTCGAGACCGGCACCTGCCAAGTGGCCGCTTTGCAATGCTGCAACGAGGGCCGGTTCATCAACCAGCGGACCACGTCCGACGTTGACCAGATAGCTGCCGGGTTGCATCGCCGCAAGCGCCTGGCTATTGATCAGATGATGACTTTCAGGCGTCAGCGCGCAGGCCAACAGCACCACGTCTGATTTGGCCAAAACGTCATCCAGCGTCTTTTGCGTGACGTTCGACTGGGCGAGCGTCGCGGCATCGATCACAGCGGAATCGTATCCGATGACCTTCATACCGCATGCAGCACAACGGCGCGCAATCGCCCGGCCGATGGAGCCAAGACCGATGACGCCGGCGGTCATCGTGTGCAACGAACGCCCTTCAACCTTAAGCCATCCGCCATCACGCACCGACCGGTCCATCCGGTGCAGGCCGCGCGTCAAAGACAACAGATAGGCAAGCGCCAAGTCAGCCACTTCTTCGCCGAAAACACCAGGCGTGTTGTAGACCGGAATGCCGAGCTCGGCGGCCGCAATCTTGTCGATGCTGTCCGTGCCGATGCCCCACTTGACCACAGCCTTTAGCCCCTGCGCTTTGGCTGCCTCCAGTGCGCGGCGGTCAATGATGTCGTCGCCGGCGATGATCGTTTCTGCTCCAGGAAGCACGGCCAAAATCTCGTCCGCACCCAGCTGCTGGCCTTTGACCTCCGGCAGAACCGGCGTCACGCCATTGGCCTCGAACGTCGCGCGGAATTTGTGAAAATGGCGCTGCAGATGCAGGCAGCTGACAATAACCCGTGTCATGCCTTACCGCCTGCCCGCTGGCGGAAGATTTCCTCGGCCACTTTGAAATCGATCTCTTCGTCGATGTCGCGGGCTTCGTAAGGATCCATTTCGAACAGAAACGGACGGTTGCCGATCCGGTTATGCCGTTCGATCAGGGTGTTGCGCTCGAAAATATACATGCAGGAATTCTCTTCGTAGAACGGCGGCAAGTCCTGCGTGCGGATCAAGATATTCGGGTTGTGGTTGATGGCACGCGCCAAAGAATCCCAGAAACGGGTTTGCACACGCGTCACGGAAAACAGCGAATCGTAGATCGGATAGTTCTTGAAGAACGTCTCGACAGCCTTCTTGACGGTTGCAGCCGTCATGATCGGATTGGTCGAATGCGTTTGCAGATAGAATTCCGAAGGCACCGTTTTTACGTCGTGCAACAACACGTCATTCATCGGCGTCATGCCGCCGCTGATCGCCTCCGGGCGGTCGATGATGATCACATCCGGATACTTAGCTGCGCACTGCTCTTTGATGGTCGGCGAGTCCGTGTTGATAACCACTTTGTCGATGAGACCGCAGCCGAGCAACGTATCAAGCGTGTGGTGAAAGAGCGGGCGTCCATCGCCGAATGGACGATAGTTCTTACCCGGGACACGTTCGGAGGAATGGCGCATCGGCATGAGCGCCACGAGACGGTGTTTCATTCGATCATCTACCGCTGTTTACGAATTCAAATGGCGTAGCACCTACGGCCACAGGCAACGCGCGCACGCGCCAACCTCGCAAGTGTTAACGTCCCAACCAGATATGGCTTCGCCTGGATGGCGTCAACTCTCGGACGCAGGCCCGCGGCTCGTAGCGCCGCGCACATTGACCACGGCCAGACGCGGGCCGGCAGCAGCGGCAGCGCTGGCACCCTGGTGTGCAGAACCTTCAGCCATGCCGGCAGCCTGTTTTTCCGCAGATTGCCCGGCGCGCGCATGCAGCTGATCGTAATCGATCGGCTCATGCTCGACCGGACACAGCGCCTCATCAACAGGCGCACGTGCGGATTTCGGGAAGTAGAAGATGCGGCGCAACTCCGCGGTGACTTCGCCAGGGCCATGATGCCCCAGATAGGTGCCCATGAACTGATTGTAGCGGAACATAAAAATAGACCGCGCTTCTTGACGCAGCTTGCCCTCACCGGCCGCATGCATCAGATCGGCGGCACAATTGGTGACCAGCAAGCGCACAAAATCGAAAGCGGTAAAGTGTGCGGACTCGTCGATACGGCGCAACGCCATGGCTTCGCGGCGGTAGCGGTTGCGGATGCCCGGCCAAGTCTCGTCATGCACATGGACGATTTTCGCGCGCGGCGCGTAAGCGATCCATCCGCCTTTCGCCTGCGCCTTTTTGGCCCAGTCGAGATCCTCAAGGCCGGTTAGCGTCTCGTCATAAGGTTGTTCAAGCCAAGTCGGGCGAAGAACCGCGCAATTAGCATTGTTGCAGAAGTAGCTACGCTGCGGACAAACCTCTTGGTCGGGAAACCACGTCTTGAAAGATCTGATGTTCCGAATTTTGTTGGTGCCGTCACCTCGCTGGCGGCCGTAACTGAGCACAACGCGCTTATCAGCAAACGGCTTGACGAGTTCTGACAGCCAGCTGCGCCGGCTCGGATAGACGTGGGCGCTTGCAAAAACCAGGATATCGCCTTCCGCCGCCGCGCATCCAACATTCAAGGCGCGTCCAAAGGTGAATTCGCGCTTGTCGATACTGATGATTTTAGCGCCGTGGCGCTCAGCAATAGCGACGGTGTCGTCGGTCGAGCCAGAGTCGACAACAATGACCTCGTGCGGCAGCACTGTCTGCGCCGCGATTCCAAGCATCAGCTTACCGATATGATGGGCTTCGTTGTAGCTGCGGATAATGATCGAGATCTTCATACCATGCCACCTAACGTCGGGCCGGGTACGCTGCAAACACTGCATCTCAGCTGCATTTGGACCCATCCTGACAGATTGGTATATCGCTAACAGTCAAACCCAAAAACACAAGCCGGAGATCGTCGGCGTTCAACTTATCCTGGTGGCGCTTTTGCAACATTACATATTGGACACTGTTCGCAATCCGCTGAATGCGCACCGAGATCCGCAAACATCACAAGCGCAATTGAATCTAATCGCTGTTGGCAGGCACGGCGAGCGCCATTATCGTCGCGCGGCACACTTCCGGCCACCAGAAAACCAGCGGAATGACGCTCAGCATGCCATCGAACATCGAACTTCGAAGCACCGTTGACTGCCTCTGGCCGGCAAACGCCCAGCTGGGAGAAGGCTTGGTCTACCAGTCTAGCGAAAAGCGCTTATGGTTCATCGACATCAAGCAACCTAGGCTTTTTTGCTACTCGTTGAACGACGCGGCTCAGCGCACCTACCCGCTCCCTACCCAAGTCAGCGCGCTTGCGCTGCCACCGCAGGGATGGCGGCCGGCCGTGACCGGCGAAACAGTCTTGCTGAGCGTTGGGGCGTTGGGTTTCGCTTGGCTTGCCGTGAATGACGGTACTGTCACCCTTCACCCCATCACCGATCCCGAGGCTGATCTGCCGGGTAACCGCTTCAACGACGGCAAAATCGGACCGGATGGCCGTTTTTATGCCGGCACAATGGACGAATCGGAGACGGAAGCGTCAGGCGCATTTTACGTGTTGGACGCAAACGGCAAAACGGCACGCCTCGATACGGGATATCGCGTCACCAATGGCCCGGCGTTCAGTCCTGACGGCCGGGTAATCTATCACAATGACAGCGCTTTACGCCGGACCTATGCTTTCGATTTGGACGCATCAGGCGCCGTGTCCGGCAAGCGCCTGTTCCACGCGCACGATGAAAATGGCGGATACCCAGACGGCATGACGACGGATGGCGATGGAAATCTGTTCGTTGCCATGTGGGACGGCCGTCGCATTCAGCGCCTTGACGCGGCCGGTGGCGTCACGGGCTATATTCCTGTGCCAGTGCACCGCCCGACAACGTGCGTGTTTATCGAGCCCGGCACACTCGCCTTCACGTCTGCCGCAGCCGGACTTGACGCGCCATCCCCCGCTCGACGGTGGATTATTTTGCGCAAGATTTTGAACTTCAATTCGGGTGGCCGAGCGAGAGTTCCAGAAGCTTGAATTCTGTTTTCGCCGCGACCGGATCAATGCGCAATGTTTTAGCTGACGGTGCAGTTGGAACGATCAACTGTATGGTGTTGACGCCCACCTGCAGTGAAACGTCGATGGAATGACCATGCCCATACAGCGCCTGTTTTGCCAAAGGAAGTGACCGCTCGGGATAGATCGTCAATGTACTGGGTGCATCGACTTGAAGCCGGATTCTAACGCACACTGAAGGTTGTTTCTGGGCCTCTGCATCCAAAGAGGCGATCACCATCGGATCGGTTGTCGTTGGCGCGTACGACGCTCCACTATTGAACGCAACATTGCGCAACGACGCCCTTTTCACCGGAGCGGCAACGTTGGCGGCTAGATTCTCACGATATGTACATTTTCCGGCAGCAGCCGAATTGCGCGTGAGAATGTCTTGGCCAAGCGGGCTGCGCCAATCGTGCGGGCCATTATAGAAGCGGTTGAGCATTGAACGCTCAACGCCACTGACAACAACGCGTTGCGCGTTGCGCACGGCTGCGGCGACTTTCTTTTCGTCGCGCGTGACATGCAGCAACGATACATCCCGATAGAGTTTTTCCACCAGTGGGCTGATCCGCGCATAAAAGGAATCATGAATAACGACCGTGCGTCCAGCCATTGCCCCGTGCTTCGCAAGAAAGGTCTGAACGCCCTCAGCGGCCACGTCACGCTCCCGTTCGGAAAGCAAAAGCATACGAACCCGCAGATCGGGGTCCACCATGTTGCCGGGCGCAGGACTGACCGCGAAATCACTTGCAACTGCGTCGCGAGCGGCCGCACCACGCCCGATCATCGCCAGATCACGCAAAGCGTAGGACGCCCCAAACATCGTCCAATGCGTGTCGGACTGAAGAAAAAGTTGTCTGCGATTTGCGGCGACAGCTTTCAGCGTCAGGCCATGATCGATGACGTTGCCAGGGCCATGCGCCGCAAGGCGCTGCTCAAAATGCTTGCGCCGGTCGCTGTAGCACCGAGCATAGAGTTTCGTCCGCTCACTCATTTGTTCCGGCAGAACGGTCGCCTTATTCGGCGCTATTGCAAATGTGTAGTCGAAACTCGATAGCCGTGCGACATCTGCAACCAGAAACATCCGGTCGATCTTGTCATCAAAAAGGTCGTCCTTCCCACAGTCGTAGAGTACGAATTGCTCCTTATAGAATAGCCAGCCGTCACGGCCCGACACGATGCGATCATCATCTATCAAGCCAGCGCCATAGAGAAGCCTGTTGCGAGCGGAGATAGCCGCCTTGCGGACTGGAAAGCGCTCAATGGTCGCGTCCGCAAATTGCAAGCGGGCTTTTTCGAAACGCAGGAAGCGAGTGAATTTTGGGAATTCCGTTGCGGGCCGTTGCCCGTAGGCCGGCTCTGGCCCGAACGCAGCAAGCGCGATCAGCGGCAGGTAAAATAGCCCTACCAGAATACTCGCAAGAACCAGATGCCGGGTGATGCGCATCGCGTGCCCTCAAAACTGGAAATAGAGAAAAGGGCTGAAAGGCCGGGAAAATGCCAACACCGACGCCACAAGTCCGACGGCGACGGCGTAAGCGAAGCGCACATAATCCACACGCGCCGCGGCGTCCGCCTCCAATCCTTTGCCAACCGTGATATGGCCCGGAATAAAGAACACGCTAAGTGAAAGGACCAGCGTTGCGGCGGTCAGTGGATCAAGTGCTTGGGCCACATTATCGGGTATTGCGGTCGAGAAGCCTTTGAACAGACTCATGGTCTGCCAGTATTCATAAGCATACGACAAATCCCTTGCCCGAAATAGAACCCAGCCGAACACAACAACAACCGTTACATAGAATGCACCTGCCAAAGTGCGCCCGGCAGCAGGCTTGCCGCGCCTCCACAATCGTTCCGCAACCAGGAATAAACCATTGTAGAGACCCCAGGCGATAAAATGCCAAGCGGCACCATGCCAGACGCCCGTCAAGAAAAAGACGATCAGGAGATTGAGATAGGTCCGCGATTTCGATCCGCTATTCCCGCCAAGAGGTATGTAGACATAGTCGCGGAAGAAGGTCGAAAGCGAAATGTGCCAGCGCCGCCAGAAATCAGTGATACTGGCTGCCGAGTAGGGGCGGCGGAAGTTTTCCTCAAACCGCACGCCAAACATCCGAGCGATGCCGATTGCCATGTCGGAATAGCCGGAAAAATCGAAATAGATTTGGATGGTGTAGGCGACGGCGCCAATCCAGGCCGCAGAGAATCCGAGTTCGCCGGGCTGCAACGCGAAGCACGCATCTGCAACCGCACCGGCCGTGTCGGCCACAATCAGTTTCTTACCAAGCCCATGCAGAAACCGCACCGTGCCGTGAAACACGTCGCCGCTGGTCCACTTGGGATCGAGAAAATAGCGGCACACAACCGAATACCGCACAATCGGTCCAGCGATCAGGTGGGGAAAAAACGAGACGAATGTCAGAAACACCAGCGGATTGCGCGGCGGCACGACCTCCCGGCGGGAAACATCCACAAGGTAGGAAATCGATTGAAAGGTGAAGAACGATATGCCGATCGGCAGCCAGATATTGCGGAAGTTCTCTTCAATTCCGTGCCCGACGACGACGGCGAGGTTAGACGTAATAAAAAACGAATATTTGAAAAAGCCGATCGCAAGCAGATTGACCGCGATCGCCAGCGGCAGAACCACGGCCTATTCTGAGCATCGATCCAGAAAGACACTGCCCAATTGCTAAGCGCCGAAGCCATGAACAAAAAAACGAAGGCGCCAGAGCCAAAAAAGTAGAAGAACGTGCTCGCAACACAGGCGACGACAAGGAACAGGTGGCGCGGAAAAAGGTTGGCCGCGAGAATGAATCCGGGCAGAAAGAGAAACAAAAATATCGGGTCGGAAAAGACCACGCACGCCCCCTGGGGTTAACCTGTCAACGCGGCGCAGCTCAGCCTGAAAGATTGCCTGCTGGCAGATCTTTGCCGCCGCGCAATTCTCCAGCGTTCCCGCCCGTAAAGCCGGCGGCAGCAATATCCCCTCCAATTGTCCGACTCCAGATTTAAAGGGCCCCCGTAATCCACAGCATATTTGGCGATTGCAGCCGGTTCTTCACGGCCGGCTGCAGGCATTTCAAAGGGGGTGGATACGCATTGTCCGGCAACTTCGCTGCTGTTGACTTCGTGGGCGATAGCGACCACAAAACACTGGCAAGACCAACCCAAATCTGTGGTCTGAGATCTGCACTGCAACCGCGAATTTCGGGGACGGACGCGTTGAAACTGCCATTCGCCGATGATTTGCCACAGTCCGTTCGCCGGCTTGGCCGTTCGATCCTCGGCGGAGGCGCGCGGCGCGATATGGCCGCTACGATCGAGCACCTCGCGCACCTGCAGTATTATCCGAATGCTGATTTTCGCCGGTCGCATCACACCCTCGCCAACTTGCGCAACCGCCACCTCGGCGAAACGTGCGTCATCATCGGTAACGGCCCGAGCCTCAAAGGCATGGACCTGCGGCAACTGAGTTTCGCCAAAACGTTCTGCATGAACCGCGGCTATCTGCTGTGGAACGAGGCAGGGCTGACCCCCGACTACTTTGTTGCGGTCAACGATCTGGTCATCGAACAATTCCACCACGAAATCGCGCAACTCAGCTGTCCACTTTTCATTCCGTGGCGCCACCGCCGCCATTTCCCTGCCTGCAATCGCGCAACATTCATCGAAATGCGCTGGCAGCGGCGGTTTTTCGGGAATGTCAGTTCGGGGCTTTGGCCGGGCGCAACGGTGACGTTCGCAACACTGCAACTGGCGTTCCACATGGGTTTTGCAAAGGCCATTCTGATCGGTGTTGATCACCGCTTTGCAGTCGATGGCCCAGCGCATCTTGAAGTTCTGCAACAAGACGATGACCTCAGCCACTTTTCAACCAACTACTTTGGCCGGGGCGTGCGTTGGAATCTCCCGGACCTATTGCAGTCCGAATATGCCTACTGTTTGGCAAAGGCCGCCTACGAACAAGACGGCCGGATTGTCATCGATGCAACCAAGGGCGGACATCTCGAGGTGTTCCCCAAAATGTCGTTGGAAGAGGCTGCGCGCGCACCGCTCCCGCCCAAACAATCGACCGGGAATTGATGGGCGATGCATGTCAGCATCGTGATGGCGACCAAGAATGCCCGGCGCTTTCTGCAGGAAGCGCTCGATAGCATTCCGGCCGCATTCGGTACGCCCAACGCCAAATATGAGGTGCTTGTCGCCGATGCATCATCCAGCGATTCCACGCTAGACATTGCCAGGGCAAACGCTGCAGTGCGCATCGTCTCGCATACGGACTCCGGTATCTACGACGGCATGAACCGGGCCATCGCAGCGGCCAAGGGCGACGCGATACTTATTCTGAACAGTGACGATACGTTGTTGCCCGAGGCATTGGGGCAAGCGGTTGCGGCGCTCAAGCGAAACACCAGTGCAGCGTTCGTCAGCGGCACCGCGATATTTGGTGAAAGCGTTGCCAACGCGCGGCACCGCCAGCACCGCGGACCATTGTCTGTCGAAGGCGCGATGTTCGGAGTTCCAGCGATCAATGCCCGGCTGTTTCGCACAGCTGTCGTCCGCACTGCGGGCGAATTGCAAACCGGTACTGGACTTGCTGCAGACCGTGACTGGTTGCTGCGTGTAGCGGCCATTGCGGGGCACGGATTGGCGCTCGACCGGCCAATGTATTTCTATCGCAGCCACAGTGGATCGCACACGCTGGATAGCAGCTTAGCCGGCCGCCGTCGCGTCTACGCCGCCGAGCACCGGTTCGCCAGTGATATGATCGCACGCACCGGCCCGGAAGACCGCTTGCACGCACTGGCCCGGTCATCGCGCGCCGTCGCCGCGATGAAACTGCGCACAACGCAGCCCGGCGCTGAAGACGGGAGCGATCCGGCTTTCATCAAGGCAGACTTAAAAGGCGTTGGAATGGTCGATCTGGTGCGCGGAATAAAACTGGCGGCACGGTGGCGGGGCCACTTGGCCGGGTGGTAGGGGCCCACAACCTGAAGATCAAAAGCGGCCCTGCTTCAGGCCGTCACCCGCTTAGGGTGAAATGGTACCGCCTCCCCGGATCGAACGGGGGACCTCTGGTTCCACAAACCAGCGTTCTAACCAGCTGAACTAAGGCGGCATTTAGCACGTTTGGGGGTCGGGGTGGTTGGGACCCTCAGGATCTTTCACACCCTTAAACCGGCAAACCCAGCACAAGGGCCGGGGCCGTGCTTATATAAGCCCCACCGGCACGGGCGCAACACCTATCAGCGAACAATTTTGCACCGCGACAAGAGCGACTGGGGCCAGGAGCCGGGACGGGCATGAGGGTGCTCGAACATATTTCGCGGCAGAAACTCCGTTTCCTGTAGCCGGGGCGGCCGGAGTGCAAAGTGCGGCAAAGGCGCCGATAGCCCTGCCAGAACTCCCCTCCCCCCCAGACCAGCCCACTCCTTGTGTGCCTGGTGAGCAGAATGTTGATCGCGCATCGCCGGACAAACATTCGACCGTATCCGCCGGATGTGCTCAAGGTTGTGCTTGATTTGCAGGCGACAATCGTGGACCCCTAAGGCATTACGACCGGGTCCGGTCTCGCGTGGCTCCGTCACATCGTGCAGACGGACTCATCCGAGATAGCGTCTTGTGGGGAATTGCACACACGGCCGGCACAATCGCGAATGGCACCGCCTTATTTTCTGCCTATCGTTCTACGCACTATTGTTTGGCACTGTATATATTGGACTGGATTGATGGGGATCAAGCGCGCAATCGGACCGGGACACACCCCTCAGCGGCGGCAGCCTCTAACAGGCCGTGCCTTGCGCGCGACTTTACTTGCAATTGGCAGCCTGACGTTTAGCCCCGCAAGCGATGCGGTCTTTTCGATTGCGACAGGGCCCGCCACCGGAAATTGCCACATCCCGTCCGCCCAGATTTTCCGCTCCAACACCGCCTGCGCGGACGACGATCGCGACGAAGGCGAGCGGATGTTCAAAGAGTCACTTGAGCGGCAGAAAGAAGCGGAAGAAAACCGCCGCGAAGCCGAGGAGCGTCAACGCGAAGTCGCAGCAAAACAGCGTGAAGCTGAAGAACGTCAACGCGAAGCTGCAGCAAAACAGCGTGAAGCTGAAGAACGTCAACGCGAAGCTGCAGCAAAACAGCGCGAAGCTGAAGAACGTCAACGCGAAACCGAGAACACGCGGCGCGCCCAAGACCAACAGGTCGAGCAGGCGCGCCAAGCTCCGAGCCGAGCCAACACTGAGCAACAGCAAAGCCGCACAAACAACGACACGCCAGCCAACACGGCCAAGAGCGGCGACAACGGCGACACGCCCCGGGCCCGCGATCAAGCTGATCGCTCCGAAAAGCCAGAGAAATCAAACAACCGCGGCCAATCCGAAAAATCCCAGCAGTCAAAAGACAAGGATAAACCGGACAAAACAAAGCGCGCTGACGACGTTCCGCAAGGCCCGCCCGCAACCGTCGAAAAATGGTTGAAGCAGGTCTTCGCGCCGAAGGCGCCTGAAGATGATAAGGGCGAAGCGCCTTCGGCTGATAACGGCTCAAAAGGCAAGTCTGACGATTACAAGCGGGCGGATGGCAAGTCTACAGGCGCCCAACAGGGAAGCGACAAGCAGGGAACGGGCAAGAAGTCCGAGACTGCAAAGACCGCAGAGTCCAAGCCGGGCAAGACCAAGCCACCCGTAGACAAAAAAAATGGAAAGGGCGGCAGCCCCCCGCCCAACGACTTGCTTGATGTTCCGATGCCAGAGGTCTTGGCGGTCAACGCATCACGCCAAACGGTTGACCGGGCGAAAGCCCTCGGCTTCAAAGCAACGGCCCCGACGGCGTTCTCGAACCTCAATTTCGCCGTAACGCGCCTGTTGCCGCCAGAAGGTATGAGTGCCGCACAAGCGCAAGCTTTGTTGACCCGCGAACTGCCGTCAGCGGCCTTCGCGCCGAACCAAAAATACCGGATCTACAAAACGGCGAGCAGCCCCCGCACACTGCCGGCCGGAACCCGCGCTGCCAACCTCACGCCGGGAGCAATGGCCTGTGGCGACGACCGCTGCTTTGGCCGCGACATCATCGGCTGGAAGCCGGAACTGCATAGCTGTGTGTCCGGCGTCAAAATCGGCGTCATTGACACGTCTATAGATACCAGCCACCCGGCTTTCGCGCGCAAGAAACTGGAACTCAAACACTTCGGCCGCGAAGGCGCGCGCGGGCCCGACTGGCATGGCACCGGAATAGCCGCTTTGCTCGCCGGTGATGCTTCGAGCGGCACGCCTGGACTGGTTCCAGACGCCAACTTCTTTGTCGCCGATATTTTCCATGCCGACGCTGATAACGAACCGGCAAGCGATACGGTCAGCATGTTGCGCGCCTTTGATTGGCTTGAAGCCAAGGGCGTGAAGGTCATCAACATGAGCCTTTCTGGCCCTGCTGATGACCTCATTCGCAAGGCTGTCGAACAATTGGCCGCCAAAGGCATTTTGATGGTGGCCGCGGCCGGCAACGAAGGCCCACATGCGGGTCCCAGCTATCCTGCAGCCTACGATCAAGTCATCGCCGTTACTGCTGTCAGCAAGGACTTGCAGAACTACCGCTATGCCAATCGCGGCTCATATATCGACGTTGCGGCACCCGGCGTTTCGATCTGGACGGCGCTGCCCGGGGCGCAGGGCGGCTATCATTCGGGAACATCATTCGCGACGCCCTACGTGACAGCCGCGCTTGCCGCGATTTACCCGCGACTGGCGGCCAAAACACAAAGTGAAGCGCTCCGTATGATCAGCTATAAAGATCTCGGCACTCCAGGCCCAGACCCGGTCTATGGACAGGGCCTGCTGGTCGCGCCGGTCACCTGTGGTGCCGGTCTCATTGCCAACACTCCCGGAGCCAAGAACGGATTGCTTGGCGGCCAGAATGCGGCATCCAATACACCTGCACCGGCCAATCAACCCGTTGAGATGTTGCCCTGGCTCAGCTTCCAGAATTCCAGCAATTGAACTGAAACGGCCCGGCACGGAACGTCCCATCGACGGGGGCATGATGCTGCGCTCATCGCCATCTGTTGACGTTCGAGCGGCCGCCACACAAAACGAAACGCGCACCACAAGGGATGCGCGCTTTTTGTTCGTCAGTGCCGATATATATTTCAGTTTTGCGCCGCGTTGCTGCCGTTATGGCGCGCCCCAACCGCCCTTAAGCAGACGTGCCTCAACGTCGGTCGACAGCACGTCGCCTGATATCAACCGGTCTACCGCGGCCTCAATCTTGGCCGGCGTGTTCTTACCAGCTGGCTTGATCTCATCCGCGCGATCCTGTTTGGACGCAAACGAAAGGTGTTCTTCGACGCGCCATTGGCCCGCGCCCTCCCGGCACGCCACACCGCCAAATGCACTGGCCGCCCCACGTTCTATCACGTATTGCCGGCAATAACCGCGAAGGGCTGTCGCGAACGTGAACACCGGTTTGATTGCCACGGCAGAGCCTGCAATTTCGCTGACCAACGTTGCCCCGCTGATCGTTCCGTCCAGCGCAGACGCGAGTTGCGGACCAGCAACCCGTTTGCCAGCGCCTGCGTCGAGGACTGCGAAATCACCGCCGCCGCTCACCGGTTGCTGATTTAAAAACGAAACGACGCCAGTGCCAGCAATCAGCAGCGACACGCAAGCCGCGGCCAACATCCAGCTTGGCTGAGCCGCAATCGCCGGCCGCGCACGGCGCTTTGACTCGAGCTGGATGATCCTGGCGTTGCCAAGACTCGCGGCAGTAGCCAGAGGTGCCTTCATAACCGTGTCGATCAATCGCTGCGGCACCGGCTCCCGCATCGGCTGATCGAATAATCCAGCCAAGTGTTTACCGGTCTTGGCAAAGATGGCCAGCCGTTGTGCACCCTCAGGCGAGCGCGCCACATAAGCCGCAATTCGCGCATGGTCATCGCCACTCAATTCACCGTCAGCAAAGGCCATAAGCATTTCTTCGGAAACCTCACTCATGACTCGCCTCCGTTTGAAAGCAGCACCGGCTCGTCGCCGCCTGCTCCCATGACTGCGTGCAATGTCTTGCGCGCCCGCGCTAACCGGCTCATCACCGTTCCAATCGGAATTCCAAGGGCGTCAGCCGCATCTTTGTATGACATGCCATCAATGCAGACATGAGCGATGACCAGTTGCTGATCGGCCGGCAACTCTGCGATGCTTTTCGAGACGGCCTGCAGCGTCAAGCGGCTCTCGGTCACGTCGCGGCCATCGGAACCAACGAGGTCAATGGCCGTATCGACGTCGATCACTTCGCCGCGGACTTTGGTGGCTCTCAATCGGTCGAACCACAGGTTTTGCGCGATACGGTACATCCAACTATCCAGTCGCGTTCCCGGTTGCCATTGATCGGCACTCGCCAAGGCGCGAGCGCACGTGTCCTGGACAAGATCATCCGCCTTGTCCAAGCTTCCAGTTAGAGCGTAAGAAAACCGCCGCAGCCGCGGCAGCAACTCCACCATCCGGTTCCGGATGTCATCAGACAAAGGCGCTTCCCCCCGCCAGCCATTGAGATAACGCTGCTGTCATCAGCTTATTCCCCGAGACTGCCATTTGATTGATAGAACTGTTTCTTATTGGCGACCCAGACCCTGGCCAAATGTTGTCGGCTCGTTTGCTCGCGCACTTGGCCGCACGGGAAGCCCGGCATAACGATCCACAGACAGATAGTTAAGCACCGATATTCCGGCTGCAGCGCGGACAGCGGTGCCTCACGAAGCGCCCCCGGCCTCCGCTCTACAGAATCGCGTAGACGATTAGAACATATAGCGCTAACACTCTATGACAATTGGCAAAATTACAAATGTCGCTCAACGTTTCGCACCCAGGACCTGAGGATCGTCTGCGGGCCTATCGTTCCAGGCTCAAGGATGAAACCCTTCCGGCTGTCATCATCGATTGCGCAACAGCAACTGTGCTGGCGGCCAATGCTGGCGGCTTGCATGCGCTCGGTTTGACACCAGCAGATCGCCTCCCTGCCACTCTCGACAGCGCCATGCCGGCAGTGTCTGCTTTGCGCGATCTGTTCCATCGCGGTCTTGCTAAGCCGGTGCTGTGTACACTTGTGATCTGGCGCCATGGCCGCACCGCCATGAAGCGGTGTGAGATTAGCGCGGCCGATCCGGATTCTGTGTCCCATGCGGCAATTGTCTTCCGGCCTGATGATGACGCAACGGATCGCTTGCCACCGGCAGACGGCTCCCCACTGAAACCGGTTACGCTCAATGGCCCGACGGCTGCAAACGATGATTCCCCGGCCCGGATCATTCGCGACGACAATGAGACGATGAAAGAAATTGCCCGGCGGATCCGGGAGGGGCAGCGCACCCTTGCCGCCCAATCTCCAATATTTGAGGCTCCTGAATTGAAGGCTCCAATATTGGAGACTTCCGAAATCGAGGCTGGCACGTTGGCAGTGCCACAGGCGCAGACAGTTACCCAGTTTGACGCTGTGCAACCGTCTATCGACAATCCGCCAGACGGGATCGGGCCCGATATCCCAGATATTGAAACAACAATCCCGCATACATCATCCTGGGATCGGCCGAACCCGCCCGCGCCTGTGGCACCCGCGGCGGCGGCGGCACCCAAATCACCCGCTACGCGGAAAATTCCTGTCGATGACATCGCCAAACTCGCTCATGAACTCAAGACGCCTCTCAGCGCTATCGCCGCTGCATCTGAAATTATGCGCGACGAACGCCTCGGCGCTATGGGCAACGAAAAATACCTAGGATACGCAGCCGACATTCACGACAGCGCCAAGCACGCGCTCGACGTGATCGCCAGGATGCTTGCAGCAGCGTCCGCCGATGACGAGCCTCACCGTGGACCAGTAGCCTTTGATCTGACCGCGCTCGCCGCGCGCACCATCTCCGCGCTGCAGCCGCTGGCCACCCAGCGCGGCTTGACGCTTTCTCTTGACGGCGAACCAAACCTGATGCCGGTCCGGGCGAGTGCAACCGCGATCCGCCAGATCCTGCTTAACTTATTGACCAATGCGCTGAAGTTCACGCCACGTGGTGGCGAAGTCCGCGCCGCCACTGGATACCTGGATGATGGTGCCGTTTATCTTGTTGTGCGCGACACCGGCGACGGCATGAGCAGCGAGGCTCTGGACCACGTGTTTGACGATGGCCGCGAAAACATGCGGGTCCGGCCAGGCGGGGGACGTGGCATCGGCTTACAATTGGTCCGCCGCCTTGCTGCCGAGAATGGCGCGGAGTTTGAAATTGACACCGCGCCGGGCAAGGGCACGGTCGTGTTGCTGGCCTTTGCAAAGGACCTCGTCGGCGGCCATTGAGACTTTCCGGTATGGCCCAAATGATCGCTGCCCGCACGTAGATAGGCAGTTGAAATTTATAAAAATTCTAATCTTTCGGGCGCGGCCAAGTTGCGATTGACCGGCGCTCCCTCCGCAGGCTAACTCGTCGCCACGGACACCTAGGGTGTCCCGCGCTGATCGTCATTGGCGCCAACCGATACCGGAGCCTTGAACTCCGATTATTGGAGATTGACATGCCTTCACGCAAACGCGCAGCTGCGCGCCACATCCTCACCCTTGCCCTGATCGCTTCGTCCGCCCCAGCCCTTGCAGGCGGCGCAGTCAACATTTACTCGTACCGCGAGCCAAAGCTGATTGAGCCACTGCTTCAGGCCTTTACAGCCAAAACCGGCATCGCGGCCAATCTCATTTTTGCCAACTCTGGTCTGGTAGAACGCCTAGCCGCTGAAGGCAAAAATAGTCCCGCGGATGTGCTGCTGACCAATGAGTCTGGATTGCTCATTCAAGCTGTTGCAGCGGGCGTTACCGCGCCCGTTAAATCGCAGATCATCGACAAGCAGGTGCCAGCGGAATTCCGCGATCCCGCTGGCCAATGGATTGGGCTGACACGGCGCGCGCGCGTGATCTTCGCCGCCAAAGACCGCGTGCAGCAGCCGGCAATGACTTACGAAGACCTCGCCGACCCCAAGTGGCGCGGCAAGATCTGCATCCGCTCCGGGCAACACACCTACAACGTCGCGCTGGTTGCGTCGATGATCGCGCATCATGGCGATGAAAAAGCTGAAGCGTGGCTGACGGCCGTTAAAAACAATCTGGCGCGCAAGCCTGCTGGCGGTGATCGCGAACAGGTCCGCGACGTCCAAGCCGGACTTTGCGATATCGCTATCGGTAACACCTACTACATGGTGGCGATGCAGAAATCGCCAGAACAGAAGGCGTGGGCAGATGCCGTCAGAATGATCTTCCCCAACGCGGCGGATCGCGGCACGCACGTCAATGTCACGGGCATGGCATTGGCACCGAATGCGCCAAACGCTGCAAATGCTTTGGCACTGATGGAATTCCTGGTCTCCAATGACGCGCAGAAGCTGTACGCCGAAGCCAACGGCGAATATCCCGTGGTGCCGGGCGTGCAAGCGTCACAAATGGTCGAGTCGTGGGGACCTTTGAAGGCGGATACGCTGCCGCTCGCAAAAATCGCCGAGTTGCGCAAAAAGGCGTCCGAAATGATCGACCGCGTCCGCTTCGATGCGGGTCCAGACTGACAGCACTCAGCGACACGCCGCGACCATGACCCGCTCAAATCTGGTTGCTTGGCGTAGCCTGCAAATATCCGCACTTCCGCAGTGCAGACAAGTCAGGAGGCCCCCCATGACCAGCCGCCGTTTGAACTTGCCAAGGCGCGCCGGCACAACGCCTGCTGACGCCGTCGTATGGCAATCGCGCCAGCCAGAGCGCCTTGTTGGCATCGGCTTTCGCTGTTGCATAAAGGGCTTCACCACCAGCGACGCGACCTGCTGGCGTGAAGCCGCGACGGCCTACGCCTCAGCCCTCGGCAATGATAAAGCCCGTGCGCTGCTTGGCGATCTGACGCAATTCGTGCTGGCCATCTCGGCCACGTCGGAACGAGCGATTGAGGTTCAACCGCCTGCTTGCCGGGGCTTTTGCCGGGATGAATGCCTGGCTATATCGATCATAGCGGCGGCACAACATCAGTCTCGCGAAGCGCTATGCGCATCGGCCTGCGCCTTGCTTGGATCGGACGATATCGGCACTACGCTCAACAGCGCTCAGACCTTTGCGTGTGGCCTTAAATCAGTCCATCAAGTGCTTGCATTGGAATCGGTCTGCCCGGCGGCGTGCGCGTTTCAGCTTCGCCCTCAGCGTTTGGTGTAGGTATTTGTCTGGCAATGAGAGCGCATAAGGTCGGATTGAAATGAGCCGTTTGCACGCTGGTACTCTTGCGCAATTGTCGGCGTTGCGGCCGGTTCTCTCCTCCGCAAACTCATGGGCGTTGACCGCGATTGTAGCGGCGATGCTGCTCGCCTTGCCTTTGCTTGCGGTCGCCTGGATCGCACTTTCGGCAACGGACACCATCTGGCCGCACCTGATGGCGACCGTGCTGCCGCGCGCCTTGTCCAACACGGCGCTACTGCTGGTTGGTGCTGGCACTCTGGCCCTTATGATCGGCACACCCGCCGCCTGGCTGGTCACGATGTACCGCTTCCCCGGCCGGTCGTTGGCTGACCGGATGCTGGTGCTCCCCCTCGCGATGCCGGTGTACATCGTCGCCTATGCCTATGTGGATCTGTTGGATTTTGCGGGGCCTGTGCAAACAGCGTTACGCGCGGCTTTCGGCAACACCAGCTTGGCCGCCCATATTATCCCCGACGTCCGCTCCCTTCACGGCGCCATCGCGCTGTTCGCTTTTGTGCTTTACCCTTACGTCTACCTGTCGGCACGGGCGACGTTCATTCAGCAGTCGGTTTGCGCGCTAGAAGTCGCCCGCACGCTTGGGCAGACCGCTGGCGGCACCTTCTGGTCCGTAGCCTTACCCATGGCGCGGCCAGCGCTGATCGCCGGCGTCGCGCTTGTCATGATGGAATGCCTCAACGATCTAGGCGCCGTTCAATATCTCGGTGTCGAAACGTTATCGGCCAGCATCTACGCAACGTGGACCCAGCGGTCGAACCTGCCGGGCGCGGCACAGCTTGCGTTGGTCATGATGGCGTTGGTAGCCGCACTGCTGATTGGTGAACGCGCAGCCCGTGGCGAAGCCGCTTTCCACGCGACGACCGGGCGTTACCGCTCGATCCCCTTTGAAGTGCTCGAAGGTTGGCGGGCAGCGCTCGCCTTAGCCTGCGTGACAATTCCGGTCGTGCTCGGATTTGCCGTGCCGTTTGCCGTCATCGTGTTGCATGCAGGCGCGCATTTGAACGGTCTCGATTGGGCCGCGTTCGCGGCCGCCGCCCGTAACAGTCTGGTTCTGGCAGGCCTCGTCAGCGCGGCAGCCGTAACGTTGGCGATGATATTTGCATATGCCGCCCGGTTGCATCGGTCGCCAGCAACGCTGTTTGCGGTGCGCGCTTCGGCCCTTGGGTACGCGCTGCCGGGGACGGTGCTGGCCATTGGTCTGCTGGCGCCGCTCGCAGCATTCGACAATGCGGTCGATGCCTGGATGCGGGCGCAGCTTGGCGTCTCGACCGGCCTGGTGCTGTCAGGATCGCTGTTCGCCGTCACACTGGCGCTGGTCATCCGCTTTCTGGCGGTGGCGCTCGGGTCGATCGAATCGGGACTTGAACGCATATCGCCGAACATTGATGCGGCCGCCAAGACGCTCGGCACCGGATCGGCATCGGCCCTGCGCCGCATTCATCTGCCGATGCTTAAACCAGCCATCGGAGCCGCCGCCCTTCTGGTGTTCGTCGATGCCATGAAGGAGCTACCGGCGACATTGCTGCTCCGGCCGTTTAACTTCGAGACGCTGGCAACCCACATCTATGGGCTCACAGCCGCCGAACAGTTTGAGGAAGCCGCCACCGGTGCGGTCGCCATCGTCGTGATAGGACTCATTCCGGTGCTCATGCTGCATAACGCCATCGCCGGCGGACGGACAGGCAGCCAGGGTTAATGCGCCCGGCTGCCTGATCCGATGTGTTTCACCAGCTGCGACGATCGCCGTTGTCGATGTGGAACAAGCCGCCGCCATAGTGCTTGAGGCCACCAACGCTGCCGCTGCTCTTGAGGTAGGCATAAACCGCGCCGACGTTGCCGTGAACGCGGAAGTCGACAGCATCGCCCGAGAGGTGCTTGGACTTCGGCGCGCCGCCAACCGAGCGATTATGGCCCTTGCTGCGGCAGGTCGAGTTCACCGTTACGGGACCATAATTTGCGGCCACCTGATGCACGACTGCCTTGAGCGAGCCGTCCAGACAGCCCGACGAAGCAACCCAGCGCACACCGCCGCCGGACAGGCTCTTTTTGGCCTTCGGCTCCGGGTAATACGTGTCACCCAGCGCCGCAACCTTCACGCCCTTGTACTTCTTCTTTTTGGGCTCGGTTGCCTCTGCATATCCACCAAGCTTTTTTGAGCTTTTGCTGGCGTAGCTCTTGTTCGATGACTTGGACACAGCTTTGGAAGAAGCCTTCGCCTGCTTCTTGTAATAGGTCTTCTTCGGTGCACTGGCCTTCTTTGCAGCCAGGTCAGACTGCTCCCAGAACGGCGCATCATCGGCGCGGGCCGACGGCGCTGCAAGTCCCGAGACCATCGCCATTGCGACAGCAGCGAGCGCAAGCGTCGCAAGACGCCAGCCTTTTGTGAAACGCGAAACAAACATTGAAGTACTCCCTTCGTCGGCGTTCCCGTCGCGCCGCGCGCGAACAGACAACCGCCACCCTGTGCCCTTAACCACTTTTGACAGGTGATCCGGTACACGGCAGGTGATCGAAAGACGACTCACAATCTAAAAAAATGGTTAACGCCCAATAACACAGTTGTTTTTTACTAAATTCATGGACCGTCTCTATATATCACTACTTGTAGACGACTGTAATTGTGTGCAATTTTCCAAATTGCAGCGTTACACACAAGTTATCCACAAGTTGATCTGATGGATGTGCGGCGAGGGGACGCAACTTCTACTGATCGACTTGGGGTTGCTGTGAAGTAAAGCGCAAGTCTTCGCGCTCACACGCGTTGCAGCTCAAACCGCGTCAAGGACGGCCTGGACGCGGGCGGCAAGCCCCTCCCGGTCATGCGAGGCCACGTGAAGCGCTGTTTTTGTCCGGCGCCAAAGGACATCGTCGGCATTCACCGCCCACTCCTCGCGTTTCAGAAATTCCACTTCGCGGCGGCTGAGATGCCCGCCCAAGTCGGTGCCCAAATCGGCTGTGTCGCGCGCCTCCCCCAGAAGGTCATCGACGCGCGTGCCGTAGCGCCGGGTGAGACGCGCAAGGTCTGAGCGTGAAAAACCTGGGCGCCGCGCCACAAGGCCCTCGCACCATGTTGCATACCCCCCTTCGCCGAAGTTGCCACCTGGCAATGGCGCCGTTGCGGTCCACGCCGGCCCCATCGGCAGAAGTGGCGCCAGCTTATCAAGCGCCGCCTCAGCCAAGCGCCGGTAGGTAGTGATCTTGCCGCCAACGACGTGCAGGAGCGGCGGACCGGCGGCCGTCTGAAGTTCGAGATGATAATCGCGGCTGACAGCGGACGGGTTATCGCTGCCGTCATCCTCTAGCGGCCGCACGCCAGCAAATTGCCAGACGATATCGGCAGGTGAAAGCGGCGTGCGGAAATAGCGGTTGGCGGCGGCCAACAAATACCTCTGGTCACCGTCGGTCACGCGGCAGTCGCGCGGATCACCGCCATAGGCCGTATCGGTCGTGCCGATCAGCGTGAATGCCGCTTCGAACGGCAGCGCGAACACCACGCGTCCGTCGGCATTCTGGAAAATATAGGCGTCGTCGGCCCCGGCAATGCGCGGCACCACGATATGGCTACCTTTGATCAGACGCACTTTAGGGGGCGGTGAACTGCACTTACCAAGCGCCAGTCTGGCGATCTCGGCGACCCACGGTCCCCCCGCATTTACAATGGCACGTGCCGCCACCGTTCGGGATGTGCCGCCGGAATTTAGTGTAACCCGCCAGAGCGGGCCCTCGACGGCGAGAGCCGTAACCGGTGTCCCGGTCCAAACCTCCGCCCCTTTTTGACGGGCGGCGAGCGCATTGAGAACCACCAGCCGGGCATCATCCACCCAGCAGTCCCAATAGCTGAACCCCCGGCCGAAGCCATTCGCCAGGGGCCGGCCCGCCTCATTCTGCTTCAGATCTAAACTTTGCGACCCTCCGAGGCTTCGGCGTGGACTGAGATGGTCATAGAGGAACAACCCGGCCCGCAACACCAGCGCTGGCCGCATGCCCGGCGCGTGTGGGAGGACGAAGCGCAGCGGCCAAATGATGTGCGGCGCCTTGGCCATCAAAACTTCGCGCTCGGCCAGCGATTCGCGAACTAAGCGGAAGGCGTAGTGCTCAAGATACCGCAGCCCGCCGTGGATCAATTTCGATGACGCCGACGACGTGCCGCCCGCCAAATCTTCTGCCTCGGCCAAAAGCACGCGCAAGCCGCGCCCGGCCGCATCAGCCGCTATTCCGGTGCCGTTGATGCCGCCGCCGATAACCACAAGATCGTATGGAGGGATGGTCATCTCGCTGTTGAGCCATTCTGTTGAGGCCCGGCCACCGCCACGTTTGGGGTGACGCGCACCAGGCCCGGCCCATCATGCCGCAAAAATCATAATCTGCGGTCAATCCCCCGCAGGACCGTCTTCAGACCGCGCCGGCCGCAGCAACGAGACAAGCACCCCCGCCAATATCCCGGCGGGAATTCCGAGCAACACAATGGCCGCCGGTTTCAAACCCCACCAGTTGGCGATGCCACCTGCGTGCCGCCACAGGGCCGCGTAGGCAAGCGTGCCCGCCTCATCGGTCCTGGCATTTGCCAGGGCAACTTTTAGGTCGGCGAACTTTCGCACGGCACCAGGTGCCGCATCGGACAACCCGCCCGTCCAGTCGAACATCAAAACCGGGAAATGACGCACGCCAGCGATGTAGGTGGCTGTAACCACAAATCCGGCCACCATCGCCGCGATGGCGCCCGCGGCAGACATGCGCCGCCAAAACAGCCCTAGAACCAGCGCTGGAAACAAACCTCCAGCAATGACGGCGAGGCCCTCCGAAAACAGCGCCGGGATCTCAAGACCGCCGATCATTGCAACGACAAGTGCCAAGAGCAGCATGCCTATACCAAGCACGACAGAACGGACATCAAGGCCTGCCGCATCGGCTGGCCCGGTGTGGCGCCCTTCAGCGTCTGCAGCAAGGAACCCGGCGATGATCGCGTGGCCTGTGACCAGCGCGGCCAGCGCCGCCGCCAGCCATAGCGGCATGAAAGCGATCGGCGGCAGGCCTGAAATCCAAGGTGCCGCGACCGCAAATCCGTCGCTGCTGAAAGCCACATCCTGCAAACGCAGGAAGCCACGGTGGCCGCTGGCCTTAGCACACGCAGCCGAAATTTCCGTGCTGGCATACGACGCCACGCCGCAAATAGTGACCCAGCCGCGCCCGCTGGCATCAACAAGGGCTGGCGGCAAAGCCGCGGTTTCAATGCCTTTTGAGATCATGTCAGCAACGCCGATGCGCTCGAACACGGCAAACGCGGCAAGCGCCAACAGGAACCACACCACCCACACGCTGGCGAGTGCGGCCCGGCGCGGCGCCGCCCCAGGCTTGACCGCGGCCTGCGACAAGTGACGCCCGAGCAAATAGGGCAATGCTGCAAGACCGAACGCCAGAGCCAGAACGAGGCCCGCGAAATTGGCCATCGACAGCTGCAGAAACGGCGCCGTCATCGGCTTTAACGAGCGGACGTCTGCGAGCTTATTAACGATCAGTTTCTGTTCGAGGGCTGCCAGATCTTCGAGGCCATAACCGTAGACGAACAGCGGCAGCGGCAAGCGCCCCTGAGACATCGGCAAGGCAAACACCGGAATAAAGACCATGACCAGCAGCGCTGCAAAAACGACGCCGCGCCCGGATGGCACGTGAAACAATGAGCGCAGCAGCCAGACGATCGACAGCGCGACCGTGGTTAAAGCCACGCCGGTGGCATAGTCGGTGGCGAATGCGCCTTGGACGGCCAGCGCGCCCCCGCGCAGATCCGCAGCCAGCAGCGATACCGAGCCAATGGCGGCGATGATCAGGGCCATGCGGCGCGGCCACAAGCCGCCATAGCGCACTGTAAAAAAGCCGGCCAACGAGCGGACCGGATAAAGCGAAAAACGCGGCGCGATAATGAGTGTGAGCAGGGCAAGCCCGGCGGCAAGCCCAAGCGGAAAGGCAAGCCCGTCATAGCCGAGCGCCGCAATCGCGCCAACCGAGCCGATCACGCCCGCCGAACCTATTGCCTCGCCGGCAAGCCGCAACGAGGGTGAGATGGTTTCGCCGCTCGCGTCACCACCTGCACGGGCCGCAAAGACCATTGCCAGTGCCGCCAAGGCAATCAGCACGAATACAGCCGTGACCCAGAAGCCGAACGGGAAACCTGCAAGCTTGACGGCGTTGAGAGTAAGGGCGGCCAATGGCAAGCCAAGCGCAAGCACCGCCCAGACGATCAGGCTGACGGCGATCAACCGTCGCGCCGGCCGGCTTGCTCCCTGAACGTCAGAATCAGACATATCTTGCGGCCCCATTTCGCCCGGCTGGCGCCGGTTTTTGGCGTGAGAACGCGTTGCGATCAAGGCGCTTCGAAAGTCGAGCGCCACGCACGACAGCCACGACACCTGCGCAGCCCCAGCGGCGTAGCATCCGGTTCGACCGATTTCCTTTGAGCATTTTTTAGGCGTCGCGGAAGGCTACCGCACAAATGGAAAGGGGCGGTGCGGAAAACCGCGCCACCCCGTTCTTTTTCGTCCCTAGACTTGAGCCATTAATTTGTTTTCTGTGGCTTTCGGACCGGCCCGGTCGCCGAAGCACGCGCACCATGCCCCAAGACCATGACTGCGTCAAGTCAACGCATAAATTTTCATAAGCCGTTCAGTTCCGGGCGGGATGGGGGTTATTGATGACTGCGGGGGCCTGCGTTTTGCGGGCCGCCCGCCGTCATCAATGATGTTTGTGGTCGTGGCCTGAATTTTCAGCGCCCCCTTTACCCGCCTCAACCGGCTGGCTTGGCATTCCGTGCGGCCCCATAGCGCCCGCAGGTTCAACCGAGCCTTCGACCTCCAACATGCCAGCCTTCGCGAAGTTCAGCTGGATCTTGACCAGATCGCCTTCCTTCAGCGGCTGCTTCAAATCAAAAAACATCACGTGGTCGCCCATTGGCTTCAAAATCCGTGACTCACCCGGCTTCAGTTCAAGCGCATCGACGCGGCGCATTTTCATCACGCCGCCCTCCATGATGTGGGTATGGACCTCGACGCGGCCAGCAACCGGCGATGACGCTGAGACAAGGCGATCCGTGACGCCGGCACCGGTGCGGATTTCCATGAACGCCGCGCCAACGGTTGCACCGCCCGGCGTCGCCCGCGCCCAGGGATGGGCAACCGTGACGCCCTTGTTCGTCACCTCATGGGCTACGCCAGGACCTGCAAATGCGAGAACGGCCAGAAGGCCAAGAACTGGGCTAGTCACGCGCATTTTTAGGGCCTCCTGAGCCGGTTACGGTGCGCGGGATATAAGGACTTTGCGGCCAAAAATGGCATGCGGCATCAGCGCGCCGCGAAATTTGCTGAAGGACGTCTCTGGCGGCGGCTCCCGCCCCGGCCGCCTTAACCGTTCTCTGGCCCAACATGTGCTAAAATAGGCGACTGCAAAAGGACTGGCCTTGAAGATGTAAATTGGGTGCGGCGTGGGACAAGTGAAACAGCGCATATTATTGATCATCGGCGGTGGTATAGCGGCCTACAAGTGCCTCGACCTGATCCGGCGCTTGCGCGAGCGCGGCTACAGCGTGCGCACGATCATGACCAAAGCGGCGGAGCAATTCGTGACGCCGCTCGCGGTCGGCGCAATCAGCAACGAGCGGGTGTTCACCGATCTGTTCAACCTCGACGATGAGCGCGAGATTGGCCATATCCGCTTGGCCCGCGATAGCGATCTGATTGTGGTCGCGCCTGCCACGGCCGACCTGCTCGCAAAGATGGCGCATGGCCTCGCCAATGACCTCGCAACCTCGGTCCTGCTGGCGACCGACAAGCCGGTGCTGGCCGCGCCCGCCATGAACCCACGCATGTGGCTGAACCGGGCGACGCAGCGCAACGTCACACAATTGAAAAGCGACGGCATCCACATACTTGGTCCGGCGGTTGGCGAAATGGCGGAGCGTGGCGAAGCGGGCCCGGGCCGCTTGGTCGAGGTGCCGGAGCTTGTCGCGAAAATCGAAAGCTTGCTTGCGCGCCACGACATTACCGCCCGGCCCCTGGCTGGCCGCCAAGTCTTGATCACCAGTGGGCCGACCCACGAGCCCATCGACCCGGTGCGCTATCTGGCCAACAGATCTTCGGGCAAACAAGGCTATGCGATTGCCGCAGCTGCCGCCAAACTTGGCGCTGATGTGACCCTTGTATCAGGGCCTGTCACGCTTGCCGATCCGGCGGGCGTCAAGGTCGTTCGCGTGGTCACGGCCGCTGAAATGCTCGAAGCCGTGACGCAATCTCTGCCAGCCGACATTGCCATTTTCGCAGCCGCCGTCGCCGACTGGCGCGTTGCCAAACCGAAATCGGAAAAGTGGAAAAAGTCAGCCAATGCTGAGCCGCCAGCGCTGAAACTGACTGAAAATGCCGACATCTTGAAGACCATCGCCCAGCGCAGCAAGGGCCGGCCGTCTTTGGTGATTGGCTTTGCGGCTGAAACTGAGGACGTCATTGCCCACGCCAAGAAAAAGTTGAAGTCGAAGGGCGCCGACTGGATCGTTGCCAACGACGTTTCACCTGAAACAGGGGTGATGGGCGGTGACCGCAACACGGTCCACATTATCACGCGCGACGGCGTTGAGGACTGGAGCGAAATGGACAAGTCCGACGTTGCGGAAAAACTGATGGCGCGCGCCGCAGCACACCTCAGCCAAAATGCGGCGGCAGCCGAATGACAGTCTCGAAATCGCGCCGGCTGACGGTCAAGTTCCACCGCTTGCCCCACGGCCAGGGACTACCGTTACCCGCTTATCAAACAGCGGATGCCGCTGGGTTGGACCTTGTCGCCGCTGTGCCGCCGGACGCCCCGGTTATATTGAAACCCGGCGGGCGCGCGCTCATTCCAACGGGCCTCGCTTTCGAACTCCCAGCCGGCACGGAAGCCCAGGTGCGCCCGCGCTCGGGCCTCGCGCTGAAGCATGGCATCACCGTCCTCAATAGCCCCGGCACAATCGATGCCGACTATCGCGGCGAAGTTTCCGTAATCCTCGTTAACCTCGGCGAAGTGCCATTCACAATAGCCCGCGGTGATCGCATTGCCCAAATGGTCTTGGCACCCGTCACCCAAGTAAAACTGGTTGCGGCCGATAATTTGCGCGCGACAAAGCGCGGTGCGGGCGGTTTTGGATCGACAGGGATCGAGATCAAAAAAACCTCAGAAACGCGCGTCAAAGAGAAGCCCGTTGCGCCAAAAGGCAAAAGTGTAAAACGTGGCCTGCGCAAGGCCGCGCCGGTTAAGCGGCGAGCGCCGTCACAGCGCTGATAACGAAGGCCAATTTCGCGGCGAGGCCTTGAGTGGCGCGTGCGAACCTGCGACAACACCGGCCACGGATCAGAGCCCTCCGCGGCGGATTTAACCCGGCAATAATAGGACCTCGCATGACCCAGTTGGAAATCAAAACCCTCGCCGCAACGAAGACCTGGGGCCGCGGCCGCGTCTACGACAGCATCGCTGAAACCATCGGCCACACCCCGCTTGTACGGCTGGCAAAAGTTGCGGCAGCCGCAGGCGTCAAAGCCGACATCCTGATGAAGCTCGAGTTCTTCAATCCGTTGTCGTCAGTGAAAGACCGCATCGGCGTTGCCATGATCGACGCGCTTGAAGCCCAGGGCAAAATCACACCCGGCAAAACCGTGCTGGTGGAACCGACATCTGGCAACACCGGCATCGGCTTGGCTTTCGTTGCAGCTACCCGCGGCTATCGTTTGATTCTGGTGATGCCAGAAACGATGTCGATTGAGCGGCGCAAAATTCTCGCCCACCTTGGCGCGGAACTTGATTTGACACCAGGCCCTGGCGGCATGCCGGCCGCCGTCGAACGCGCCGAGCAGTTGGCCAAAACGCTGCCCGATGCCATCATCCCCGGCCAGTTTGAGAATCCAGCCAACCCGCTGGTGCACGAACTGACTACGGCGGTCGAAATTTTCAATGACACCGGCGGCAAGGTCGATGCACTGGTAATCGGTGTTGGCACCGGTGGCACGCTGACCGGCTGTGGCCGCGTTCTTAAAAAACGCATTCCCGGCCTGAAAATATTCGCAGTTGAGCCATCGACCAGCGCGATCCTGTCGGGACAAGCGCGCGGCCCGCACAAAATACAAGGCATCGGTGCAGGCTTCATTCCAAGTGTTCTGCAGCGCGACCTTATCGACGAAGTTGTGACCGTGCCAAGCGACATGGCGTTTGAAACGTCACGCATGCTGGCGCGTGTGGAAGGCATTCCGGGCGGTATCTCTACGGGTGCAAACCTGGCGGCCGCGCTGACCGTCGCGCAGAAGCCGGAAATGGCCGGCAAGACGATTGTCACGTTCGCGCCGTCATCGGCCGAGCGTTACTACACGAGCGACCTGTTCCTCGATCCGCAAGCTAAGACCTAAAAAGCCAAGGTGGTGCCAGCAAATGACGACGCTCTCCGCAGACGAGGTGCAACGCTATAAGCGTCACCTCGTGCTGCGCGAAGTCGGCGCGCAAGGCCAGCAGAAACTCAAGGCCGCGCGCGTGCTGGTGATTGGCGCGGGCGGTCTGGGATCGCCGGTGTTGTTGTATCTGGCGGCAGCAGGTGTCGGCACTTTGGGCGTGATCGACGATGACCGAGTGTCAATTGACAACCTGCAGCGGCAAGTTCTGCATTCAACGCCGGCCGCCGGACAACTGAAAGTCGAGAGTGCGGCTGCCACGATCAAAGGCATCAACCCGCTCATCCGCGTTGAAACATTTGCCGAGCGGTTGACACCTGACAACGCGCTGCACATCATTTCCGGGTTCGATATTGTGGCTGACGGCTCGGACAATTTCGCGACCCGCTACCTCGTGGCGGATGCTTGCTACTTCGCCAAGAAGCCCCTGGTCTACGCCGCACTCGGTGCGTTGGACGGATATGTTTCCGTATTCAAGCCACATGAAATCAAAGCCGACGGCACGCCCTTCCCGACTTTGCGTTGCCTGTTTCCAGAAGCGCCCCCCGCCGGGCTTGTCGCCAACTGTTCGGAGGTCGGCGTTCTTGGGCCTGTTGCAGGCGTGATCGGTACGCTGCAAGCAACCGAGACGGTCAAGGAGATCCTGCAGATTGGCGACAGCTTAGCCGGCCGCCTGATGATCTATGATGCCCTCGCGAGCCGGTTCGATACGATTGAGGTGAGTTGGGACCCTGGCAACCCGCTTTCAGGTTTGAAGCCCGTACTGCGCGATCTCTCGTCTCACAAGCAGACCAGCGGTCCGGCCTGCGCCGCCGAATAGACTGTTCCGCCAGGAACTGAACCTTAACGGCGTTTCGAGCGACAATAGCCGCATAGTTATAGAATCCATTTTCAGAGTTCTGCCTCCACTCGCGTCTCCATCAACCTAGGAAGGATGGTGGCGCGGGCGGAGCATTTTGCGTGCGCAGAATAGCGAAACAGTCTGTTACCAGAGGGAACAGACCGTTTGATGTCACAACATCGCTGGATGGACACGATCCGGCGGCGCGTGGCCGTCTGAAAACGCTTTGATATTGATGATCACCTTCTCGCCCATGTCGATGCGGCCTTCGATGGTCGCCGAACTCATGTGCGGCAGAGCGACAACCCGGTCAGACGCCAGCAAGCGCGGATTAACGGCCGGCTCATGCTCGAACACGTCGAGGCCAGCCCCCGCGATTGCACCCGATTCGAGCAGGCGTGCGAGCTCATTTTCGTCAATCACTTCGCCACGCGCCGTGTTGACGACATAGGCCGACGGCTTCAACAGCTTCAAGCGCCGCGCCGAGAGCAAGTGATAGGTCGCTGGTGTGTGCGGGCAATTGACCGACACGATATCGACGCGGGTCAACATCTGGTCGAGGCTTTCCCAGTAGGTCGCCTCAAGTTCCTGCTCCAGCGCTTCGGAGACCCGGCGGCGGTTGTGATAATGGATCTGCAGTCCGAACGCCTTGGCGCGGCGTGCGACCGCCTGACCGATGCGGCCCATACCGACAATGCCGAGCCGCTTGCCGTAAATGCGGTGACCAAGCATCCACGTCGGCGACCACCCCGACCATTTGTTTTCCGGGTTGCGCATGTAGGCAGCGCCCTCAGCCACGCGGCGCGGCACAGCCAAAATCAGCGCCATGGTCATGTCGGCGGTATCTTCGGTCAGCACGCCCGGCGTATTGGTGACCAGGATGCCGCGATTGCGGGCGGTATCGAGATCGACATTATCGACACCAGTGCCGAAATTGGCGATCAGGCGCAGCTGCGGTCCCGCTTGCGTCAGCACAGACCGGTCAATGCGGTCGGTAACGGTCGGCACCAGCACATCAGCAACCTTCACCGCAGCGACCAGCTCGGCCTGCGTCATCGGCTTGTCGTCATGATTGAGGCGCGTTTCGAAAAGCTCGCACATACGCGTTTCCACGACGCCAGGAAGCTTGCGTGTCACGATAACCAGGGGTTTCTTGGGGATGCTTGGCATTTTGATTCCGTGACGGGAGGGGCCCGGGATTGAGTCCGCGGAGATGCACGCGGGAGATGATTGTCCCGTGTCTAACAGATGGCCCTTGCATTGACAAAGTGCTGATTAGACTTCTTCTCCAAGTTGATGAGCCTGACGCGTCCGCCCGCAGTCCACCCCAATTATGAGCACGCCCCAACATGCCAGTCCGCTTCGACCGCCGTTTGACAGTGCTGGCGCGCCGCGCCTCCGCGGCAGCAGCGCTGATCGTGATGATCGCGGCGCCAGCGGCCGCCCAGGCGCCCGTGGAAGGCGGCCCACCCGCTGGCAGCGGACTGCCGGTGCCGCGCTTCGTCAGCCTCAAATCCGACAGAGTGAATATGCGCAGCGGCCCCGGCACCGATTATCCCACCGGCTGGGTTTACCGGCGGGCAGGGTTACCACTCGAGGTCATTAAGGAATTCGAAGGCTGGCGGCAGGTTCGCGATGCCGACGGGGCTGAGGGCTGGGTGTTGCAGTCGTTTCTGTCAGGCAGGCGGACAGGACTGGTTTTGCCATGGGAACGCAAGTCCAGCACTACCGCGCCCGTGGTTGCCGTTTTTTCCAGCGATAGCGCCAGTTCGGGTGTGGTTGCCAACGTCGAGGCCGGCGTGATCGCCAACCTGCATACCTGCGATGGCCGTTGGTGCCGCGTGTCCATTGAGCAATACAACGGTTACCTTGAGCAAAAGAAGCTCTGGGGCGTGTATGATGGCGAAGTGGTCAAGTAGAGCGGGCCGATTTACTCAGAATAACTGCAGTATTTATGCAGCACCCGGCGGCGCCTTCTTGGCCAACCGTACAATCACGTCGATATGGGCGATTTCCATGCCCTCAGGCGGGACCGGCAATCCTGAAACCTGAATGCGGTCGCCGGGGATGTCCATTAGCTCGCCACTCTGCTCGAGCAAGAAGTGATTGTGGTTCGACGTGTTGGTGTCGAAATAAGCTTTCGAACCTTCGACGGCCAATTCGCGCACCAGTCCGGCCCGGCGGAATTGGTGCAATGTGTTGTAGACGGTTGCCAAAGAGACATGTTCGCCCAGAGCCACCACCTCTGCGTGCAGTTGTTCGGCGGTGACGTGACGGTCTTCACCGGCAAACAGCAATCCGCCGAGAGCCAGCCGTTGACGCGTTGGCCGCAGACCAGCCGTTTTCATCAAATCGGCCACGGTCCCGCCGTCCATCAGCTGGCCTGACCGCTCGTGGTTCGAATTGGCTTTGATCAACGACATAGCAGCCTATTTCACTCAGTTAGACATGTTCACTCGGCGAGATTCAGTTGCAAATCGTCCAACCGGCAATCAAATCTACACCGCCCCGACTTGATACGCGACAAGAACCGCTGCAAGCGGCACCGTCTGCCATCATAGCGGCCCGCGCGGATCGCCGCAACTTATGGCACATCTTTGGTTTCCGCGCGATTTTCACGCACAGCCGTAACCGCAGATCGGGCCAGCCACTGCTTTCACTGGTCCGGTGACTGTGTTACCTACCCCGGGCTTACCAAAGCCCCGCCATAAAGCAGCACCGAAAAAAGCTGTTCCGGGACTTACCTGACGTGACCACGAGGGCCAAAATGGCGGAACGCCGTTCAAGCTATGAATTTGATGACTTGCTGGCCTGCGGCCGTGGCGAACTCTTCGGCCCCGGCAACGCACAGCTGCCTTTACCGCCAATGCTTATGTTCAGCCGCATTACACAGATTTCCGACACAGGCGGCGCCAACGGCAAGGGCATCGTGATCGCGGAACTCGATATCGCGGGTAACAAGAATCTCGATTGGATTTGGCCTTGCCACTTTCAAGGCGATCCGGTGATGCCAGGCTGCCTGCCGATGGACGGCATGTGGCAATTGACCGGGTTCTTCCTCGGCTGGCTCGGGTTGCCGGGGCAAGGCCGTGCGTCGGGCGTTGGCGAAGTTAAATTTACCCGTGAGATTACCCAAGACATCAAGCGCCTAGAGTATACGATTGATGTCAAACGGGTCATCGCCCGCAAACTCAAACTTGTTGAAGCCGACGGGTCGATCCGGGTTGATGGCGAAGTCATTTATACGGCCAAGGATATGCGGGTCCTTCTCAAGTCGTCGGGCGCCTAATTCGATATTCTAATCGCCGCCGGAATGTCCGCGCAGCGTTAAGCAAAGGGACTGAAAGCGCATGAGGCGCGTCGTTGTCACCGGCATGGGCATTGTTTCCTCAATCGGAAACAACACGCAGGAAGTGCTCGCCTCTTTGCGCGAAGCAAAATCCGGCATTTCGCGCGCTGAGAAATATGCCGAACTTGGCTTCAAGTGTCAGGTTCACGGCGAACCCAACATCGCTTGGGAAACAATTGTCCCGCGCAAGCCAAAGCGGTTCATGAACCCAGGCGTCGGCTGGAACTGGATCGCTATGGATCAGGCGATCCGCGACGCGGGCCTTGAAGCGGGCGACGTCGTCAATGAACGCACCGGCGTTATTCTCGGCTCAGGCGGCCCTTCAACGCGCGCGATTGTGGACGCCGCCGAGACAACAATCAAATCTGGTGGTCCGAAAAAAATCGGACCGTTCGAAGTGCCCAAAGCCATGTGCTCTGGCCCGTCCGCCGCACTTGCCACCGCCTTCCAGATCAAGGGCGTCAACTATTCGATCTCGTCGGCGTGCGCGACCAGCGCCCACTGCATCGGCAATGCCGCTGAACTCATTCAGTGGGGCAAGCAGGACGTGATGTTTGCTGGCGGGTGCGAAGAACTCGATTGGACGCTTTCCAATCTGTTCGACGCGATGGGTGCAATGTCATCCGCGTTCAACGCCACACCTCAAAAAGCCAGCCGCGCCTACGATAAAAACCGCGACGGCTTTGTGATTGCCGGCGGCGCGGGCGTTGTGGTTCTGGAAGAACTTGAACACGCCAAAGCGCGCGGTGCAAA
The DNA here is from genome assembly GCA_013141015.1 of Hyphomicrobium sp. Classification (GTDB taxonomy): domain Bacteria; phylum Pseudomonadota; class Alphaproteobacteria; order Rhizobiales; family Hyphomicrobiaceae; genus Hyphomicrobium_B. The sequence continues at coordinate 34,841 of JABFRT010000056.1, forward strand.
AATCTACGGCGAAGTTGCAGGTTACGGCGCAACGTCTGATGGCTTCGACATGGTCGCGCCGTCGGGTGAAGGTGCTGCACGCTGCATGCAGCTGGCGATGAAGGGCCTCGACGGCAACGGCACGCCAAAGATCGATTACATCAACCCGCACGGCACCGGCACGCCGGTTGGCGACGCCAAGGAAATCGACGCGATCCGCAAGGTGTTCGGCGCCAACGCGCCGGCGATCTCGGCGACCAAATCGTTAACTGGCCACTCGCTCGGCGCCATCGGCGTGCAGGAAGCCATCTTCTCGCTGCTGATGATGAACAATGGTTTCATCTGCGAAAGCGCCAACATCGAGGAAATCGACCCGGCCTTTGCCGACATGCCGATTGTCCGCGCGCGTATCGATAATGCGGCTCTTAACTGTGTGATGTCGAACAGCTTCGGTTTCGGCGGCACAAATGCGACTTTGGTTTTCAAACGCCACGACAATTAACCGACGACGCCGCAATCGATGCCACTCTGGCGGATTTTTAGTTTTGCGTAACGACAGACGGTGCCTGAGGTATGAGATTATACAAGCCTGGGGCCGGATGGTTTCAAGTTCACGGACGTAGTTTTGGTGAAAACAAGAGGCTCCCAATGACTGAGTTTGACATCACAAAGCCCGGCCCGCTAATGGCAGGCAAGCGCGGCCTCGTGATGGGCGTCGCGAATGATCGCTCGATCGCCTGGGGCATTGCCCGCGCACTCGCCGGCCAGGGCGCCGAACTGGCCTTCACCTATCAGGGTGGAGCATTCGGCCGCCGCGCCCTTCCGCTTGCGCAATCGCTGGGGTCGAAAATCATCGAGGAATGCAACGTCCTCGATCTCGACAGCGTCGATAACGTGTTCGCCAAGATCAAGCAGGAGTGGGGCGGGCTGGATTTCGTCGTCCACGCGCTCGCCTATTCCGACCCCAAGGAACTGGGCGGCCGCTACGCCGACACGACGCGCGAGAACTTCATCAACTCGATGGTCATCTCCTGCTTCTCGTTCACCGAAATCGCCAAGCGCGCCGCGGACCTGATGCCAAACGGCGGCTCGATGATTACGCTCTCGTACGGCGGCGCAACCCGCTGGGTTCCGTCATACAACGTCATGGGCGTCGCCAAGGCAGCCCTTGAGGCCTCCGTGCGCTATCTTGCGGCCGACCTCGGGCCCCAAGGCATCCGCGTCAACGCGCTCTCAGCTGGCCCGATGCGTACATTGTCGGGTGCCGGCGTATCCGACGCGCGCGTGATCTTCAACTTCCAGCGCGAAAACTCGCCGCTGAAAAAGACTCCGACCTTGGACGATGTCGGCGGTTCGGCACTCTACCTGCTGTCGCCCATGTCAGGCGCGGTCACGGGCGAAGTCCACTTCGTCGACTGCGGTTACAATACCGTATCGATGCCGTCGCTGCAGAGCCTCAAGGAAATCGACAGCGAGGGCAAAGCGGGTGGCCGCTCCCCGTCTGAAGCGGCAGAGTAAGCGCGCGAAGGTTGTCATCCCGGCATTCATTGCCGGGAACCATGTCGCCGCAAACTAGACCTAAGCGGATAACTCCCGCCTTTCTTCTAGGTACTTTTCCATTGCGCGATGTGTCCCGGGGAAAAGCCCCGGACTGACATTTGTTCGGCCGCTGAGTTGACGGAATCTGTCAGCCGTCGCAAACACTGCTCCATGACAACGGGGGCCCGATGATTGGCGTCTTTGATTCAGGTCTTGGCGGGCTGACGGTGCTGCGCGAATTGACGGCGCGGTTTAAGCATGCCGATTTCGTGTATCTCGCCGACCACGCTCATGTGCCCTACGGCAATCGCGCCTCCGACGAGATCGTCGACCTCACCCGCGCTTGCGTCGAAGACCTGTTCCATCGCGGCGCGCGCCTCGCACTGCTCGGGTGCAACACAGCGACAGCGGTCGCGCTACGCCGTCTGCAACAGCAGTGGTTGCCACAAAGCCGCTGGGCTGGCACCCACAACGTGCTCGGCATCGTTGCGCCGACGGTCGAAGCCGCAACGCAGACGCCGTGGGCCGTCACCTCGCCGCAGTATCCGCAGAAGTACAACACCGACACGGTCGCGGTGTTCGGCACGACGCGCACGGTCACGTCGGGCGTGTATCCGGATGAAATCCTAAAACGCTGCCCAAAAGTCACCGTCGTCCAGCAGGTCTGCTCGGAGCTTGCGGGTGCAATCGAAGACAAGCGGCCCGAGGCCGAGCTTGAAGCGCTGGTCGAGCAGGGCTGCACGGCGCTCCTTGCTCAAACGGCGAACATGCCGCCGCACCGCGCCATTCTCGGCTGCACGCACTTTCCGCTGGTCGAACATCTATTTCGTCGCCACTTGCCGCCGTTTACGCGCATTCTTTCGCAGCCCGAGGTGGTCGCCGACAGCTTCGAGGATTATCTGGTGCGCCGCTCGCATTATCTCGACGGCAACGAAGGCGGGCGGCTAACACTCCTCACCACCGGCGACGCGGCGGACGTCAGCGCCAAGGCGCGCGTGTTCTGGTCCGATGTTGCGGCATTTTCCAAGGCGTAAGCCATGTGCAGCCCTGGCAAGCTGATCTCGCGCAACCCATTTATCAAAATAGCGCGTAAGCTGCGCGACGCTTAACAACAGGTGGCGTCAAATGTCGGAACTGTTCAAGAAGTCGGTGTCGAAATCGGCGATGCCGGCAACGGGCACTTCAGCTGCGGCGCCAGTGGCAACCGCCATCGACCCCGTCTGTCATATGTCCGTCGATACAAGCATCGGCAAGCCGACGCATGAGTACGCCGGCACGACCTATCATTTCTGCTGTAAGGGCTGTCAGACAAAATTCGCGGCCGACCCAGAGCGCTATCTCAATCCTCAGCCCAAAGCCGAGACACCGCCGCCGCCGAAAGGCACGATGTACACCTGCCCGATGGACCCGGAGATTGTGCAGGAGGGGCCGGGCACCTGCCCGATTTGCGGAATGGCGCTGGAGCCGATGGGCATTCCGCCACGCGAGGCGGGGCCCGATCCGGAACTCATTGATTTTCTGCATCGCTTGAAAATCGGGATCGTCTTTACAGTTCCGCTTTTCATTCTCGCGATGGGCGGGCACCTCGGGCTTCCGGTCGATAAGTGGCTCGGCGCGCGCGGCAGTCAATTTGTAGAGCTGCTTCTGGCGCTCCCTGTCATCGGCTATTGCGGCCTGCCGTTTTTCCAGCGCGGCATTGCGTCGATCAAGAACCGCGCGCCAAACATGTGGACGTTGATTACGCTCGGCACGGGTGCAGCATTTCTGTACAGCCTTTTCGCGGTGCTGTTTCCGAATCTGTTCCCCACCGAGATGCGCGCCCATCACGGCACTGTGCCTGTCTACTTCGAAGCCGCCGCCGTCATCATTGTGCTGGTGCTGCTCGGCCAAGTGCTGGAGTTGAACGCGCGCGCGAAGACCGGCGACGCATTGCGGGCGCTGCTGAATCTGGTTCCAAAAACCGCCCTGCGCGTCTCGGCCAACGGCACGGAATCCGAAGTGCCGCTTGAGGAAATCCTGCACGGCGACCGCATCCGCATCAAGCCGGGCGCGTCTATTCCCGTCGATGGCGTCATCGATAGCGGGCATTCGGCCATCGATGAATCGTTGCTCTCCGGCGAACCGTTGCCGGTCGACAAGGGCCCGGGCGACAGCGTCACGGGCGGCACGCTCAATACGTCGGGTTCATTCGTCATGAGCGCACACGCGGTTGGCTCCGAAACGGTGCTCTCGCGCATCGTCGCGCTGGTTGCCGAAGCACAGCGCAGCCGCGCCCCGCTGCAATCACTGGCTGACCGGGTGGCGCGCTACTTTGTGCCAGCGGTCGTTGCCGTGGCGGCAATCGCATTTCTAGCGTGGTTGCTGCTCGGGCCCTCGCCGTCGCTCGCCTACGCAGTGGTGGCCGCCGTTTCCGTGCTGATTATCGCCTGCCCGTGCGCGCTTGGGCTGGCGACGCCGATCTCGGTCATGGTCGCAACCGGCCGCGGGGCGCGCGAAGGCATCCTCATCCGTAACGCAGAAGCGCTCGAAGCGTTCGCTAAGGCCGACATGCTGGTGGTCGACAAAACCGGCACGCTCACCGAGGGCCGCCCGAAACTCACCGACATCGTTTGCAACGGCCACGACGAGATGCAGCTGCTGACCTTGGCGGCATCTCTTGAGGCGGCGAGCGAACATCCGGTTGCAGCCGCGATTACGAACGCCGCGCGCGACCGCGGCTTGCAGCTTTCAGCTGTGCAAGGCTTCGAAGCCGTTACCGGCCAAGGTGCGCGCGGTGTCGTTTCCGGCCGGCGTATCGCGATTGGCAACGCACGATTTCTGGCTGGCCTCGGAATTGGCACTGAGCAATTCGATAGCGACGCGGCGCGCATGGCAAGCGACGGCAAAAGCCCGCTGTTTGTCGCCATCGACGGCTCGGCGGCTGGGCTTCTCGCGGTCTCCGATCCGATCAAGCCATCCGCGCGAGACGCCGTGCATCAGTTGCAGCAGCTCGGTCTCACCATTGTCATGGCCACCGGCGACCGGCGCGAAACGGCTGCCGCCATTGCCCGCGAACTCGGCATCACCCACGTTCACGCAGGATTGCTGCCGGACGAGAAATCGCGGCTTATTTCCGAACTCAAAGTGCGCGGCCACAAAGTGGCCTTTGCAGGCGATGGCATCAACGATGCAATTGCGCTGTCAACTGCGGATGCTGGGATCGCGATGGGCACAGGTGCCGATGTCGCGATTGAGAGCGCAGGCATCACGCTGCCCAAGGGCGATCTGCGCGGCCTTGTCAGAGCCCGCAATTTAGCGACCGCGACGGTCACCAACATCAAACAAAATCTGGCGTTCGCGTTCGGCTATAACGCGATTGGCATTCCTATTGCGGCAGGCGTTCTGTACCCGATTTTTGGGCTAATGCTATCGCCGATGATTGCCGCACTGGCGATGAGCCTGTCGTCCGTCTCTGTTATCGCCAATGCCCTCAGATTGGGGCAAAAACCTCCCGGGATTGCAACCTGAGACGCGATCCAATACGCTTCGTTCATCGGGCGGCAATCGCAGCGCCCCCGGTTTGTCTCAAAGTCCGTGTAAGCGGACGACGTTGTGACCTTTACATTCAAACGGGAAGGAGTCGCTTATGCGTATTTCTGGACTTGCACTTGGAGCCATTGCAGCACTGGCACTTTCGGCCGGCGCGAGCCTTGCAGCGCCTCTGCCAAACCTGTCGGCCATGAAGGACGGCGCGCTGGCTCAGTCGCAGATCGAAAAAACTCACGGCTGGCACCGCACGTGCCGCCGCGGCCTAAACGGTTCCCACAAGCACGTGCGCGGCGTTGGCCGCATTCAGTGCGGTACAGCCAAGTGCTGGACCAACGCTTGGGGCTACAAGCGCTGCAAGTATTTCTAAGCGACTTGCACTTTGCATAAATAAAAGCGCCGCCGGATTTTTCAATCCGGCGGCGTTTTTTATTTGGCGAACTTTTGTTTGGCGCGTGCGACTCCACTCCGTAGAGACGGCCGCAAGCGCCGGAGCATTACCCTCTGCGCGGACCGCGGCCACCGCCGCCGCCACGTCCACCGCGGTCGCCACCTTCACGGCGCGGCGGGCGGCTTTCGAACACTTCTTCCGGCTCGCCTTCAGCGCGAGGAATTTCAGCGCCGGTCGTCTGGTCGACGATCTTCATCGACAACCGCGTCTTGCCGCGATCATCAAAGCCCAAGAGCTTCACGAACACTTCCTGGCCTTCCTTCACGACTTCGCCGACAGTTGCCGGGCGGCCGTTGGAGAGCTGCGAAATATGGACGAGACCGTCCTTGGCGCCGAAGAAGTTCACGAACGCGCCGAACTCCATGATCTTCACGATCTTGCCTTTGTAGATCGTGCCGACTTCTGGTTCTTGCGTGATGCCTTTGATGCGGGCCATTGCCTTATCAATCGACTCGCGATTTGACGATGCGATCTTGACCGTGCCGTCGTCCGAGATGTCGATCTTGGCGCCCGATTCCGCTACGATTTCGCGGATCACCGAACCGCCGGTGCCGATCACTTCACGGATCTTGTCGGTCGGAATCTTGATCGTTTCGATGCGCGGCGCGTGTTCGCCGAGCTCTTCACGTGCACCCGTGATTGACTTGGCCATTTCGCCGAGAATGTGCATGCGGCCGTCTGCGCCTGATGCAGCGCGACCTTCATGATCTCCTCGGTGATGCCGGTGATCTTGATGTCCATCTGCAGAGCGGTCACGCCCTTCTCGGTGCCGGCAACCTTGAAGTCCATGTCGCCGAGGTGATCTTCATCACCGAGGATGTCGGACAAAACAGCAAAGTCGTTGCCTTCCTTGATGAGGCCCATCGCGATACCCGCAACAGGGCTCTTCAACGGCACACCGGCATCCATCAATGCCAGCGAGGTGCCGCACACGGTTGCCATCGACGACGAACCGTTGGACTCGGTGATTTCCGAGACGACGCGCAGCGTGTAGGGGAAGTCTTCCTTCGCCGGCAGCATCGGACGGATAGCGCGCCAAGCGAGCTTACCGTGGCCAATTTCGCGGCGGCCGGGCGAACCCATGCGGCCGACTTCACCAACCGAGTATGGCGGGAAGTTGTAGTGCAGCAGGAAGTTTTCTTTCTTCGTGCCTTCCAAGCGCGTCGACGTACTGTTCGTCTTCGCCGGTGCCGAGCGTCGCGACCACGAGGGCCTGCGTCTCACCGCGCGTGAACAGCGCCGAGCCATGCGTGCGCGGCAGCACATGCACTTCCGACAAAATCGGACGGACCGTTTTGAGGTCGCGGCCATCGATACGCAGCTTGGTCTTCAAAACGTCGCCACGCATGATGTCCATTTCCAGCGCCTTGAAAGCGTCGGTCAGCAGCACCTTCTCGTTGGCATCGTCAGCGGTCAGCGTCACGCCAGCCATCACGGCCTTCTTGGCTTCGCCAACGAGATCGTTGCGCTTGGCCTTTTCCTTGGTCGAGAAGGCCTCTTTGAGCTTGGCTTCGGCGATCTTTTTCACCGCGTCGGCGTACTTGCCCTTGTCGGGGATAGCGATATCCCACGGCTCCTTGGCGGCCTTTTCAGCGAGCTTGATGATCGCCTGGATCACTGGCTGCATGTGCTTATGGCCGAACATCACGGCGCCGAGCATCTGCTCTTCCGAAAGTTCCTTGGCTTCCGATTCAACCATCATCACGGCGTCGTGGGTGCCGGCGACGACGAGATCGAGAGCGGACTCTTTCATCTCGTCGACCATCGGGTTCAACACGAACTCGCCGTTGATCACGCCAACGCGGGCGCCGGCGATCGGCCCGAGGAACGGCAGACCCGACAACGTCAAAGCGGCAGAAGCAGCCACCATGCCGAGAATGTCGGGATCGTTTTCGAGATCGTGCGACAACACCGTCACGACGACCTGGGTTTCGTTTTTAAAGCCTTCAACAAACAACGGGCGGATCGGACGGTCGATCAGGCGCGAGGTCAGGGTTTCTTTTTCGGTCGGACGGCCTTCGCGCTTGAAGTAGCCGCCTGGGATTTTACCGGCGGCGTAGGTGCGCTCTTGATAGTTCACGGTGAGCGGGAAGAAATCGATGCCAGGCTTCACGGAGCGGGCGCCGACGACGGTGGCGAGCACTGTGGTCTCGCCGTACTGGGCGAGCACGGCGGCGTCTGCCTGGCGTGCGATGTGGCCGGTTTCAAGCTTCAGCTTGCGGCCACCCCAGTCATGTGGCGGCTGGCGGCGGCCATGAATGCCAGCCTCTCGATCAACGTCTGCTTAGCGGCGCAGGCCGTGCTTTTCGATGATCTTCTGGTAACGCGCGTTGTCTTTGCTCTTGACGTAGTCCAACAGCTGACGGCGCAGAGACACCATCTTCAGCAAACCGCGGCGGGAGTGGTTATCTTTCTTGTGCAGCTTGAAGTGGTCGGTCAGTTCGTTGATGCGGTGCGTCAGCACGGCGATCTGAACTTCCGGCGAACCGGTGTCATTGGCCTTGGTGGCGCTGGCTTTGATAACAGCCGTCTTCGCCCTCTTTACGAT
>JABFRT010000018.1 GCA_013141015.1 Hyphomicrobium sp.
TCATCGCCAAGCTGATCGGCCATAACGCCCGCCCAGCCGTTCAATGCGAAACCAAGCCTTAAAGCATATCCTTGCGTTCCGCCAGTACTTCGCCGGTTTTTGCATCCTTCAACGCAGCTGACGCAACAATCATTGGCGCGCCACCGACAATAACCCGCTCAACAGCCGACGGGATTGAGAACATTTTGACTGTCACTTCAAGCCGGGTTGCGCGCTCCCATCCCTGAATTCCGGCTGCAGCGTTTTTTCGAGCGCCGACTTCAAGCCGCCGCTGATCCGGTCGCGCACATAGTTCTGGGCTTCCGGCGTTTTCATGAGTTCGGAAATCGCGGCGCTATCGGCGGCGTTGGGATCGGACGCCATCCCAATGGACGCAGTCTCAGTGATCTTAGTCTTAGGCATCGTGCCCGCCTGACGGCGTTTGCCAGCGTATTCATATTTCGACATTCGCCCACGCAATCTGAGCGTCTGGCGCAACGGTGCCGTCACCGTATCTGGCATTGGAAGGCTTCCGTTCTTACCATTGAACTACATCCGCGGATCGCTTGGGCGCGGCGCGCCCGGCAAATCGCTGTGCCGCTTCTGTTAACGCCTTTCGCCACGCGTGGGAAGCGCCATCCGCCGTGGCTTTGGGCCGCCCCCGCCGCTTCGGACTTCGGGCGCGCGATAATGTTGTAGGCGCAGGCGACCACAGGCCGGCACCGGGCCGGGACAGCTGGACACGACGGCCCGGTTAAGCGTTTGTTCAAGGCCATGCCGTATTGATACAGGCCTTGCTCAACCCTCCCGCATGCCGGGTTTTCCGGAGTACCAATTTATGTTCAGCCCGAAAAAGCCTGAGACCACCCTCGGCGCTATCCCTTCAAGCGCGGCCCTGCCCTTCGCGGTCGAACCCGCAGCCGGCGACGTGTCCTGCTCGATCATCAATGAGTGGCTGACCATGCGCGGCGACCTCGAAAGCGAGGGCGACATTCTGATAAAAGGCAAAGTGCACGGCAACATCCAGTGCAAGCTGCTGGTCATCGATACGAGCGCGATCGTCGAAGGCGCGATTTTCGCCGACGATGTCGTCATTCGCGGATCAACGCGCGGTATCATCAAAGCGGAACGCGTGCGTCTCGAAAAGACAGCCAACATCGACAGCGAAATCTATCAAACGATTTTCTCGGCCGAAGAAGGCGCGCGCATCAAAGGATCGCTGCGCAGCACTGAGGATTATGTCGAGCACGCGCCGCCGGCGGCAAAGCAAGCGCACCTTGAAAAGCAAGTTGGCGCCTCGCTCTATCATTTGCTGGATCAGGCCCGCAGCGCGCAGCATGCGCATTTGGCGGTTCCGCAATAAGCGCTTTCGTTTCGTCTCGCGTATCATTGGCGGCTGGATTCAATCCAGCCGCCAATTTTTTGCTGATCACGCCGCCTTCTTGGCCTTTTCCGCGATGTCGGCGAACTGCTGCACCAGCGCGCGCACGCCCTTCAAGCGCTTTTCCGGCAAGTCCCAATCTGCGCGATAGACGAGCTTCTGGTCGGGCAGCACCTTCAACGCACCGCGCGACGCCTGCACCAGCGCAATCAGCCCTTCGGGGTTGGCGAATGTGTTGCGATAGAGCGTGATCACGCCGCCCTTATTGCCAGCATCGACCTTGGCAATGCTGGCGGTGCGGCACAAACCCTTGATCTCCATGACGTCGAGCAGATGTTGAACTTCGGCTGGCATATCGCCGAAGCGATCGACGAGTTCAGCGGCGAATGCGTCGATATCACTGCGCCTTTCAAGCGTTGATAAGCGGCGATAGAGACCGAGGCGAAGTTGTAGATCGGTGACGTAGGCCTCCGGAATCATGATCGACGTGCCGAGTTGGATTTCCGGGCTCCACTTGTCCGCCGCTTCCAGATCGCCGCCCTTCATGGCCGCTACCGCTTCTTCCAGCATCGATTGATAGAGTTCGAAACCGACTTCGCGGATATGGCCGGACTGTTCTTCGCCAAGCAGATTGCCGCCGCCACGGATATCGAGATCGTGCGAGGCGAGCGAGAAACCTGCACCCAACGTGTCGAGCGAATGCAGAACCTTGAGGCGCTTTTCAGCGCCTTCCGTCAGCTTCTGGCCGGCGGGCGTCGTGAAGTACGCGTATGCGCGCGTTTTCGAACGGCCAACGCGGCCACGCAACTGATAGAGCTGGGCGAGTCCGAACATATCGGCGCGATGCACGATCAACGTGTTGGCATTCGGCACATCAAGACCGGATTCGACAATCGCGGTGGACAGCAGAATATCGTATTTGCCCTCGTAGAACGCGGTCATCGTGTCTTCGAGTTCGGTCGGCGTCATTTGGCCAGTGGCGCGCGCAAATGTTAAGTCCGGCACGGCTTCGCGCAGGAATTCGGAAACCTCATCCAGGTCCGAGATGCGCGGCGCCACATAAAACGTCTGGCCGCCGCGGAACCGTTCGCGGCGCAGCGCTTCCTTCAAAATCACCGGATCGAATTGCGAGATGTAGGTGCGCACCGCCAAGCGATCGACCGGCGGCGTGGTGATTAGCGAGAGTTCGCGCACACCCGTCAGCGCCAATTGCAGCGTGCGCGGGATCGGCGTTGCCGACAGCGTCAGCACATGCACGTCCTCGCGCATTTTCTTGAGGCGCTCTTTGTGATTGACGCCGAAGTGCTGTTCTTCATCAATGATCAGCAAGCCCAGCCGCGCGAACTCGATCTGCTTGCCAAGCAGCGCGTGCGTGCCGACCACGATATCGACTGAGCCGGTTTTCAAACCTTCTTTGACCTCTGCCAGATCCTTCGGCGTCACCATGCGCGAGGCCTGTGCGACTTTCACCGGCAATCCCGAAAAGCGCTGGCTAAACGTGCGGAAATGCTGACGCGCCAGCAACGTCGTTGGCACCACGACCGCGACCTGCAGACCGTTCAGCGCTGCAACAAATGCGGCGCGCATCGCAACTTCCGTTTTGCCAAAGCCGACGTCGCCGCACACCAAGCGGTCCATTGGGCGGCCAGAGGCGAGATCGCCGACGACCGCATCAATGCTGGCGGCCTGATCCTCGGTTTCATCATACGGGAAGCGGGCAATGAATTCGTCGAACGCACCTGTTGGCGGCACCAGCACTGGGGCTTCCCGCAGGGCTCTGAGTGCCGCAATCTTGATCAGCTCGTTAGCAATATCGCGCAGCCGCTTTTTGAGTTTGGCCTTGCGCGATTGCCAGGCGAGACCACCGAGGCGATCCAACTGGCTGTCGCCTTCATCCGCGCCGTAGCGCGTCAGAAGCTCGATGTTTTCAACCGGCAGGAACAGCTTATCGCCGCCCGCGTAATGCAATTCCAGGCAATCGTGCGGCGCGCCAAGCGCGGTGATGGTCTGCAATCCGGCGAAGCGGCCAATGCCATGATCGGCGTGCACCACGAGATCGCCGACTGACAAGCTCGTTGCTTCGGATAGAACATCGGCGGCGCGGCGGGCGCGCTTTTTGTGGCGGACAAGGCGGTCGCCAAGAATATCTTGCTCGGCGACGACCGCGAAGTCCGGCGTCTCGAAACCTTCCTCGACCCCAAGCACCGCGAGCGCCGTGACGTTCGGCGGCAGCGCTTGGACTTCAGCGAAATTTTCGACCTTGCGCGTGTCCTTCAATCCGTGATCGGCAAGTAAACTGCCAAGCCGTTCGCGGGCGCCCGCTGTCCACGCCGCAACAATCACGCGGCGGTGTTCGCTATGCACGCGGGCGATGTGGCCGACGACCGCATCGAACACGTTGGCGTCGGGGTTGGCGCGTTCGGCGGCAAAGGTCCGCCCGCGCCGGCCCTTCATGGCGTAGACGCCGTCCGCTTCTGGCGCCTCAAACGGCGTCAGCCGCGAGATTGCGCGTTTGGCAAGTGTCTCGCCCCACGCCTTGCCGTCGAGGAACATCTGGCCGGGCGGCACAGGCTTATAAGGCGGCGCACCGAAGCGCTGGCCTTCGAGGCTGTCGACGCGCGCCTCATAGTGTTCCTTGATTTGCTGGAAGCGCTGCTGGATGGCTTCGTCCGCCATATGGTCGAACGACACGCCCGCGCCCGGCACATAATCAAACAGCGTCTCGAGGGTCGCATGATAGAACGGCAGCCAGTGCTCCTGGCCCTGATAGCGCCGCCCATGGCTGACCGATTCATAAAGCGGATCATCGCCCGTGTTGCCGCCGAACAATTCGACGTAGCGCGTGCGAAATAGCGCGGTTGCCGCGTCCCCGAATGCGACTTCGCTGACCGGCATGAGCGCAAATTTCTGAACCGGCTTCATCGAGCGCTGCGTTTGCGCGTCGAACGCTTTTACACTTTCCAGCTGATCGCCGAAGAAATCGAGCCGGATCGGATTGATGCGGCCCGGCGGGAAAAGATCGAGCAAGCCGCCGCGCTGCGCGTATTCGCCCGGCTCCATAACGGTCGATGCGCGCTGGAAGCCATAGGCCTCCAAGCGGCGGACGAGATCGGCCATATCGAGACGCTGGCCGGGCGCTATCGGTTTGAAAGCTGCCCGCACAAATGTGCGCGGCGGGATCCGCTGCAGCACCGCGTTGACGGTCGTCAGCACAATGGCTGGCTCTTTGCGCGTGCCGATGACAAGGCGGCCGAGCGCGGTTATGCGCTTGGCAACGATCTCGGAATTCGGGCTGGTGCGGTCATAGGGCACCGTATCCCAAGCCGGGAATACGATGGTCTTGACGTCAGGCGCGAAGAACGCGAGCGCGGCTTCCAACTGCTCCAAGCGCCGGTCATCGCGGGCGATGTGCAGGTGAAGACCGGGATCGCTCTCTGTGCGCGCGGCTTTGGTGAGGTCGGCGAGCACGCGCCCATCGAAACCCTCCGGCACGCCGGAAATGGTGGTCTGAGCTTTGATCTTGGCGTCGCTCACTGGTGCCCCGTATCCGGCGTAAGGCCTACAAGGCCGTGAAAAGTTCTGATGTCGATGACGAGCGCTTCGAAATCCGTGCCGGCAGCGCTTTGATTGGCAAACAGCCATGCCTGCAGCGTCGGCTCGGGCACCTGCAAAAAGCGTTCAAACAAGCTGAGCGGAGCATCGTTCATGCTTGATAGTTTGGCGTCTGCATAGCGGCCGACGAGCGCATCCATCTCCTTGGTGCCGCGATGGGCCGCCCGATAGGCCGCACGTTTGCGGCGCATGTCCAAGTCATCTGGCTGCTTTTCGTCGGACTTACCGGTCATAGAGCCTCGCGTCATATCTCGAACCGGTACAATAGCGCCGCCGCGCGCTTGACGCCGCGCTTGAGAGCCGCCAACTTGCGGTCCGGTCGCCGGGCTCGTATAGCGCCCCCCCGCCCGTCCGCATAGCATGAGGTTTTGATGCGTATTGCCGCGACCGATATCCGCTGCTGTTCGCGGCGCCTCAGCGCTCACCTTTCGGGCGCGGGCTGAGCACGCCATGCGCCCCGATGCGCTCATTCCGCTATTTGCGACCGCGCAGTCTCTAACCGGGATTGGGCCGCGCCTTGCTTTGCTGTTGAAAAAGTGTCTGGCGCTGCCGCCGGGAGTGACCGAAGCGCGCGTGCTCGATCTGTTGTGGCATATGCCAGCCGGCATTGTCGACCGCCGGGCCGAGCCGTCAACGCGCGATGCTGTGCCGGGCTCCATCGTGACCTTGAAGGTCCGCGTTTTGAAGCATAAGCCGCCGCCGCGCGGCAACAACAAGGCGCCCTATAAGGTGTCGTGCGAGGACGATACCGGCCGCCTCGATCTGATTTTCTTCCACGCTGAGCGCAAGTTCATCGAGACGCAATTGCCGGAAGGCGAAGAGCGCTATGTCTCGGGCCGCGTCGAACGCTATGGCGAGACGCTGCAGATGGCGCATCCCGATTATATCGTTCCGCCCGAGCGGCGCGGCGACTTGCCGATGCTGGAGCCGGTTTATCCGCTGACTGCCGGGTTATCGGGAAAGATCCTATTTAAAGCCACGCGGCAAGCGGTTGATCGCGTGCCGGACATGGCCGAGTGGCAAGATGCGGCGTGGCTGAAAGCGCGCGACTGGCCAGATTTCAAATCGGCCTTGAACCGGTTGCATCGCCCGGACGACGCCCAGGATGTCTCGAACGGCGCGGCGCCCTGGCAGCGGCTCGCCTATGACGAGCTGCTGGCTGGTCAATTGGCGCTCGGGCTTGTGCGCCAAAACATTCGCGCCCAGCGCGGCCGCAGCATTGTGGGCGATGGCGGTATCCGCCGCCGCATCGCCGGCGCGCTGCCGTTCAAGATGACCAATTCGCAGATCAACGCGCTCAAAGAAATCTCAGCGGATCTTGCAGCTCCGCACCGCATGTTGCGGCTTCTGCAAGGCGACGTCGGCTCCGGTAAAACAGTGGTCGCCTTGATGAGCATGGCAACGGCTGTCGAGGCGGGTGCGCAGGCTGCCCTGATGGCGCCGACGGAAGTGCTGGCACGGCAGCATATGGAAACCATCGGGCCGCTTGCGGAAAAAGCCGGTCTCACAATCGCGCTGTTGACGGGCCGCGAAAAAGGCAAAACGCGCGACGCTATCCTTGAACGGCTGGCATCCGGCGAGATCAACATTCTGATCGGCACGCATGCGCTCTTTCAAAGCGATGTGGTGTTCCATGATCTCGCGTTCGCGGTCATCGACGAGCAGCATCGCTTTGGCGTCCACCAGCGCCTCGCGCTGCAAGCCAAGGGTTCGAACGGCGGCACCAATGTTCTGGTGATGACGGCCACGCCAATCCCGCGCACCCTTTTGATGACGCACTACGGCGATCTCGACGTCTCGAAACTGACCGAGAAGCCCGCCGGCCGCAAACCGATCATCACCAAGAAAGTACCGGTCGACAGCCTCGAAAAGCTAATCGACCGCATTCGCGTGCAACTGACCGAGGGCGCGCAGGTCTACTGGGTGTGCCCCTTGATCGAGAGTTCCGAACAATCCGAACTCGCCGCCGCCGAGGAGCGCCACGCCCACCTCGCACAGATTTTTGGCAAAACGGTTGGCCTGCTGCACGGCGCGATGGCCGCGCGCGACAAAGACGCGACGATGGCGGCATTTGCAGCGGGCGATCTCAAAATTCTGGTTGCAACAACCGTCATCGAAGTTGGCGTCAATGTGCCGAATGCCAACATCATGGTGATCGAACACGCAGAGCGTTTTGGCCTTGCACAGTTGCATCAGCTGCGCGGGCGCGTCGGCCGGGGCACGCGCGAGAGCTTTTGCATGCTGCTCTATAAGCAGCCGTTGGGGATTACCGCCGAACAGCGCCTGACCATGATGGAAGACACCGAAGACGGCTTTCTGATTGCCGAGAAAGACCTGCAGTTGCGCGGTGGCGGCGAAATGATGGGCGCGCGCCAAAGCGGCGATCCAGGCTTTCGCGTCGCCGATGTACCGGGCTTTGAATTCCTGCTGGCGGCGGCCCGCGACGATGCCAAGCTGATCCTCGCGACCGACCCGGAGCTTGCGTCCCCGCGCGGCGTGGCGCTGCGCACGCTGCTCTATCTGTTTGAGGCGGACGAAGCCGTGCGCCTGTTCCGCGCGGCCTAAGCCGGCTTGCCCATGGTGGTTTTGAGCGCCAGTGCTTTGGCCGCGCTGGTGTCTTTGCTTTTGCCCTGCATATCCGGCGTGACGATACCACCCGACAGCACGATCTTGGCGGCTTCTTCCACCGTCATCGACAAGAACGTCACGTCGCGGCGCGGGATAAAGCAGATGAACCCCGTTGGCGGCACAATGCCGGTCGGCATGAACACGGTCAAAAGATCGCTCTCGCCGCCGGGCTTAACGTCGGCGATTTCGCCCGCCGTCTCGGCCGTCACAAACACGATTGACCAAATACCCTTGGATGGGAATTCGATCAGACCGACCTTCTGGAAATTCTGGTTCGGGCCGGACGTTGAAATGACGCTTTCAAAAATCTGTTTGATCGCGCCGTAGACGTTGCGGACAATCGGCGTGCGCGACATCATCAGTTCGCCGGAGGAGACGAGCGTGCGGCCCAACAGATTGGCGGCCAGCGCGCCGATCAATGTCAATCCAAGAAAAGCAACCAGCAGCCCAAGCCCCGGCAACGGAAACGGAAGATAGGTATCTGGGTTATAGTGCGCCGGCAGCAGCGGTTTGACCCACGCGTCGATCCAATTGATCACCCACCACATCATGTAGAGCGTGATCGTCACCGGCCCGACGATCAGCAGACCCGTCAGGAAGGCGTTACGCATCCGCGTGCCGAAGTGGCCGCCTGCGCTGCCATCATCCTCAGCCAAGCGCTTGAGCCCAGCCGTCAGTTGCGCTTCACTGATCTTCTCGGCCGGCGTCTGATTTGGCGTCGGGGTCGGCTTGGTCATTGATTAGTCCCAGCAACACCCGGCAACGGCCCGGGTCCGGCTAGTTTGTCACGACCAGACAATCGAAGCCACTGGATCTCAACGTGTTGCAGACACCGCGTGGTTCTTCGGCATTGGCAAACGATCCGACGCGGACCCGGTAGAACGTGCCCATGCTGCCAATAACGGCCTCATCGACCACCGGCAGGCGGCTTTTCAGCGCTGCGCCCTGCTGGGTGGCCAATTTTTGGGCCAGCGCATCAGCTTCGGCGCGTGAGCGCACCGCCGCGATGTGCAGCTTATATTTGCCGGACGATACGCCCGAAGCGGCGGCGGCCTGACCCTTCTTGGCTGTCCCGCCCGCAACCGAGGTTGTGCCTGACCAAGGAGCCGCAGGGGCTGGTGGCGTCGTGGAGGCCGTGGTGACAGGCGCTGCTGCGGCGTCTGCCGGTTTCGAAACCGAACCGCCAAACAGATTGGAGAAGAACCCTGTCACAGTCGCTGGTACGCCGGCGGCAGGCGACGCCGTTGTGTCAGGCGTTGGCATACCTTCGATGGGTGCTGCTGCAAGCGCTGGCGCCGGTGCCGCAGGTTGTGGTGCCGGAAGCGGCGCAGAAATCGCCGGTTGTGCCGCGGCGACAGGCGCGGGCGCTTCCGGAATTGGCGCGGAAATAGGTGCCGGAATGGCGGCAACAGGCGCCGCGGCTGCTGCTGGATTTGCCGTCAGAGTATTGGCGGCCGACGACTGAAGACCATGAACTTCAACAGGCGCACGCGCCATAAGCCGGGCATTGGCGGCATCGCGCGCGGCTTCGCTATCCGGCGCTTGGCGGGTGACTTCAGCAGGCGGCGGCGCTACTACGGGCGCGGCGGCAGGTGCGGCTGCGGTTTTGACCTTGGATTTGGTGGCCGGCACTGCCGCTGGCGCCGTTACAATTTCAGCCGGCGCATTGGCTTTCGATCCCGCAGGCGCCGGATTGGGATCCGCGACCGAGACTTTGTCACCACCACCCGCGCCATCGCCAAGTCCGGCGGCGCGATAGGCCTCAGCCCGTTCGGCCATAGCCGACTTCTGGTCAGCTTCACCCAGGCCGTTCTTCAGCCAGAGCGCGCTGGTCAAATCGGAAATCGCAAGACCCGGCTTGCTCAGCTTCTTGTAGGCGAGACCGCGCACATAAAGCGCCTTGGCCATCTCAGCGCTGGCAAGTCCGCCGCCGCGCAACGCGCCTGACAACTGATCGACCGCCTGCTGATGCTTGCCGCCAGAATACGATTTGATGCCGTTCTCATAGGCTTGACGGGTGGCAGCGGCAGCTTGCTTCTGCTCGTCCGCCTGGCTTGGCGGCGCGCCCGGCGCTGCAGGCTTTGCCTTGGCCGCATAGGCACTGTCAGCGCCCGCCAACAGAAATGAAAGCGCGACGACTGACACGCCAACGGCCGCGAATGCTTTCGCCCGCGTGATGCTTGCTGAATGCCCCATAGGCACGAGTCCTTCCCTCGATGGTACCAACCATCTTACGCCGCACCCCTCAAGGTACTGATATGCCAAACATCCGAAGGAGGCAAATTCAGGGCTTACCCGTTTACCGTGTTTTCCCCGTTATTATTCTACCGTCACCGATTTGGCGAGATTGCGCGGCTGATCTACGTCAGTGCCCATCACGACTGCCGTATGATAGGCGATCAGCTGGGTTGGAATGGCATACAGCAGCGGCGTGGTGAAGGCAGATACCTTCGGCATGTGAATATGGGCCGCGAGCTTGCATGAAATCTTTTCGGCAGGGGCATCTGAAATCAGGATGATCTGGCCACCGCGCGCCGCGACTTCCTGCATGTTCGATATGGTCTTGTCGAACAAATCGTCCTCGGGCGCGACCACGATCACCGGCACGTTCTCATCGATCAGGGCAATCGGCCCGTGTTTCAATTCACCGGCCGCATAGCCTTCGGCATGGATGTAGGAAATTTCCTTGAGCTTCAATGCGCCTTCAAGCGCAATCGGATAGCTGGTGCCGCGCCCCAGATAGAGCACGTCGCGAGCCTTCGATAACTCCTGAGCGATGGCGATAAATGGCTGCTCATTGCGGATCAGCCCGGCAATGTGGCGCGGCAGCTCCGTCAATCCTTTGACAAGTTCGATCTCTTGGGCGGCGTTAATCGACCCGCGCGCCCGGCCAATGGCAATCGCGAGGCAGGCGAGAACCGACAACTGGCAGGTGAACGCTTTGGTGGACGCAACGCCGATTTCAGGGCCGGCGAGCGTTGGCAGAACGGCATGCGATTCCCGCGCGATCGTCGAGGTGCGGACGTTGACGATGGACGCAATACGCTGGCCGTTGGCCTTGCAATAGCGCAGCGTCGCCAGAGTATCGGCCGTTTCACCGGACTGCGAAACGAACACCGCAAGCCCATCCGCTGGCAGCGGCGCCTCACGATAGCGCATCTCTGATGCGACATCGATTTCGACCGGAACGCGGGCGACCTTTTCAATCCAGTACTTGGCGACAAGGCCTGCATAATAGGCCGTGCCGCACGCGGAAATGGTGACGCGGTTGATCTTCGAGAGATCAATACCGAGTTCCGGAAACCGCACCGATCCGCTGACCATATCCATGTAGTTGGCCAGTGTGTGCGAAATGACCTCCGGTTGCTCGTGAATTTCCTTGGCCATGAAGTGGCGGTGGTTGCCCTTATCAACCAGCAGCGAACTGGCGACCGACTTGACCGAGGGACGATCAACCCGCACGCCATCCTTGTCGAAGATTTCCGCGCCAGAGCGGTGCATGACCGCCCAATCGCCTTCTTCGAGATAGGTGATGACGTCGGTGAACGGCGCAAGCGCGATGGCGTCGGAGCCCAAATACATTTCGCCCGTTCCGTGACCGATGGCCAGCGGCGAACCTTGGCGGGCGGCGATCATCAGATCGTCTTCGCCAGCGAAGATAATGCCGAGCGCAAACGCGCCCTGCAGGTGCTGCAAGGCGGCGCGCACCGCTTCGACTGGGCTTTTGCCTGCGTGCAGTTCATGGGTGATCAGGTGGACGACGGCTTCGGTGTCGGTGTCTGAGTCAAACGTGTGGCCCTTGGCCTCGAGATCGGCGCGCAATTCGCGGAAGTTCTCGATGATGCCGTTGTGGACCACCGAGACTTCAGCCGTCATGTGGGGGTGGGCATTGCGCTCGGTTGGGCGTCCGTGGGTTGCCCAGCGCGTGTGGCCGATGCCGGTGTGGCCTTCGAGCGGCTCGGTCAGAAGTCTCTTTTCGAGATTGCGCAGTTTGCCTTCGGCACGGCGGCGCACCAACGTTCCGGATTCAACCGTGGCGATGCCAGCCGAATCGTAGCCGCGATACTCAAGCCGCCGCAAAGCATCGACGAGATTGGTCGCAACTGGCGTTTTACCGAGGATTCCGACGATGCCGCACATCAGATAAGTCCCTGAATTCAAGCCCGCCCAGCGCCAGCATGGCGATGGTTAAGGCTGTTCACAAATCACACAGTGTTTCAAAACCTGTCCGGGACGCGTGGCCCCGGTGAGATAGGCTATGCAAAAGCCGTGCGCAGTTAGGATTTACCTTTACGCCGCGCCATCATTGTACGGAATTTCTCGGCCCAGCCGGGGCGTTCCTCTTGCGCCGAACGCTCCAACGCCAGCGCGCCAGCCGTCACGTCCTTTGTGATCACACTGCCCGACCCGATATACGCGCCCGCACCGATTTTAACAGGTGCGACAAGTGACGCATTCGAGCCGACAAACGCGCCGTCGCCGATCTCCGTCTTACTCTTATTAAAGCCGTCGTAGTTGCAGAAAATCGTGCCCGCGCCAATATTGGCTTTGCGCCGACTGTGCCATCGCCCAGATAGGACAGGTGGTTGGCCTTGGCGCCTTGACCCATCGCAACGTTTTTCACTTCGACAAAATTGCCGACGTGAACGTCGTCGCTGAGTTTGGCGCC
>JABFRT010000050.1 GCA_013141015.1 Hyphomicrobium sp.
CATTATCTCACCGCAAATTTTTCGGCTTCTGAATGTCGGAATCCCCGAAACATCAACATCACGCTTGGCATGCCAAAGATCATGAGCCGCTTGCATGTTGAGCCATAGGTTTGGGCCATTGCCAAGCAAAGCGCCGCCGATGCGGACCGCCATCTGCGGCGTCACAGGTTGCTTCTCTGAAAGCAAATCATAGAGCGTCTGGCGGAAATCCCGAGATGCTCTGCGATAGCCGATTTGGAAAGCTCCAGAGCGGGCACAGAATACTGCGCAGGATGCGCCTTCGATGTGTTGGGCAGCGCTTAGGATCGCGGGTGGGGTACTCTGTCATATGATACACTCAACTCTACCAATCACGCTACTCGATGCGTTCCAAATCGACATCGATCGCATGTCCTTCGCTCCATCCAAATGAGACGAGCCAATGGTCCGAGACCATTATGCCGTGCCGCTTGATTCTACCTTCCATCCATTCGTCGTACCGGAATCCCGTAAATGCCGCGTCCTGCGGCGCGCCGGCCGCGTCCACGACATCCAAGCAGTCCAGAATTTTCTTCGTATCAAGTGTCCTGAAACTCAGGGCCTTACCAGATTTCCAAAGTTTCTCTAGGTCTGCGCTCCGAAAGGAACGGATCATAGTTGGCGCTCCATAGCTGTGCAAAGGCCTCCGGCCTCCACCTTCCCATCGCGTGCGCCCTTTTCATCTACTCTCCATTCTCTCGGCCGTTGTCCGGCTCTGATCGCAATGTAAGTCGTGGCCTGACACTTGTCAACCGCAGCCTTACACACCCTCAAATCAACCTGAGCGCCTTCAGGCTGGCGTGCCCGTCGCGGCCGACGATGATGTGGTCGTGGACTGACACGCCGAGAGGGCGGGCGGCGTCCATGATCTGCCGGGTCATGTCGATGTCGGCGCGCGACGGCGTTGGATCGCCGGACGGGTGGTTGTGCACCAGGATGATGGCGGTGGACGACAGTTCCAGCGCGCGCTTGACGACCTCGCGCACATAGACCGGCGTGTGATCGACGGTGCCCTGGCCCTGCACTTCATCGGCAATCAGGTTGTTCTTCTTGTCGAGAAACAGAATGCGGAACTGCTCGCGATGATCGAAGCCTTGCGCCAGCCGCAGGTAGTCGAGCACGCCGGTCCATGAGGTCAGCGTACTCTTGGCGGCAATCTCGCCGCGCGTCAGGCGTTCGGCAGCGGCTTTGATCAACTTCAACTCGTCAACCGCGCGGTCGCCAATGCCATCGACTTCCTTCAGCCTTTCGGGCGGCGCCGCCACCACTTCGGCAAACGAGCCGAAGGTTTTCAAAAGCCGCTTGGCGATGGGTTTGGTGTCGCCGCGAGGGAATACGCGGAACAGGATCATTTCGAGCAATTCATAGTCAGCGACCGCCTGCGCGCCGCCGCTGCGGAACCGGTCGCGCAGGCGCTGGCGATGGCCAACTTTATCGCCAGCATCGTCGGTCTTGGGTTTGCCCGCGTCCTTGCCGGTGATTTTGCCCAGCACCTTACCGGTCTCGCTGGACGCGGCAAGTGCGGTGAGCAGCTCAGCCGGGGCAAGCGGCGCCGCGCCGAATAACTCGCGCTGTTCTTCGGCCGCAAGTTTGTCAGCGTCGCGTTTCTTTGCGCTCGGCATTTTTGAGCCTCAGGCGGCGTTTTCCAAACGATACGGCGGGCAATCAAAACCCGCGGGCGAGCCTGTGAAAATTTCGCAACCCGTTCGCGTCACGCCGACGGTATGCTCGAACTGCGCTGACAATTCGCGGTCGCGTGTCACGGCGGTCCACCCGTCGGCCAGTATTTTAACGTGCGGCTTGCCGAGGTTGATCATCGGCTCAATGGTGAACAGCATACCGGCTTCCAGGATCGTGCCGGTGCCGGCTTGACCGTAGTGCAGAATGTTGGGCCGGTCGTGGAACACCTGGCCCAAGCCGTGGCCGCAGAAATCGGTAACAACCGAGCAGCGCTCAGCCTCGGCATAGGTTTGGATGGCAGCCCCGATATCGCCGGTGGTGGCGCCGGGCTTCACGGCCGCAATGCCCAGCATCAACGATTTGTAGGTGACCTGCATCAGCCGGTCTGCGCGCCGTGAAATTTCGCCAACCGGATACATGCGGCTGGTGTCGCCATGCCATCCGTCCACAATCAGCGTCACATCGATATTGACGATGTCGCCCTCTTTCAAAGGTTTGGCATTCGGCATGCCATGGCACACAACATGGTTAATAGAGGTGCAGCTGGAGTAGCGATAGCCGCGATAATTGAGCGTTGCTGGAATAGCCCCGTGATCCAGCGCAAATTCCAGCAGAAGCCGGTCGATTGTATCGGTTTGCGTGCCCGGCTGCACGAGTGGCACAAGCATATCGAGAGCTTCGGCCGCCAACCGCCCGGCTTTGCGCATGCCGGCAAAGGCTTCGGGGCCATGCAAAGGTATTTTACCGTCCCGGCTCGCCAGGCGGTTTGCGTCACCGTTGGACATCTGTTTCCGTGCTGCCGCTTTTTGAAGGAACTCGTCTTGACACCAATTTAGTGTAAAACACGCGGTGTGCAAAGCGTGGCCTAAAAACACAAAAAAAGTTCGGGGAGTTCGAGACATGTCGTTGCAACAATTGCTGAGTAGCGCAAGCCCTCTCATGGTATTGGCGGCCGCGCTTCTATATTTCCTATTTCTGTATCTGAGGCGCGACCGCAGCGCTGGCCAGTATGGAGAGGCACCACGAGATGCATCGCGGCATGAAGCGCATGACGCGTCTCACGCGGCCGGACGTGCGGTGCACACGGCCAGCGGCCATCGCACGGCCGCGGCTTCTGCCGCCGTAGCCGGTGGCGCAACGATCACGGCGGCGGCAAGCGCTGCATCAAGCCACTTGGCCGCCGGTTACGAATTTACCGACAGCACGCTGCGCCGCCACAACGGTCTCGTGCCGCTCGACATGATCGGTCACGACGCTGCCGCTCACACACCTCATGGAGGTGCAACTGCGCTGGGCGCTGCGACGGCTGGGGCGGGTGTGGCGGCCTCGGCCGTAGACGCGCATGCAAAGGATCACAGCGCCGGTCATGCCGCTGCAGAGGTGATTTCAGGTTCAGCCACGGCGGCGCCGGTTGCAACGGGTGCGCGCGCTTCAGCGCCGTCCGATGATGACAACAGGGCCGCCGGCGGGTTCTCCTGGTATTTTCCGGTGATCGCCGCGTTATGCGCAGGTTTGGCATCCTGCCAATTTGCATCGAAAGACGGCATCGCTGGCATTCCGGGAAATATCAGCGCATTCTTTAGTGGATCGCGTCCCGCCGCTCCGGTAGCACCAGCCGTCGTAAAGGTCGAAGTGCCAAGCAAGCCGGTTGCAGCACCGGCTCCAGCACCAGCCAAGCCTGAGCCAGCCAAGACTGAGCCAGTCAAGACTGAGCCGGTCAAGGCTGAGCCAGCGAAGCCAGAGCCCAAACCAGAACCTGCCGTTGTGGAAGCTGCGCCGCCGATGACACCGCCGGGCGTCACGCAATTCTACGGCTACAATACCGGTGCAGCCGGTGCCGCATGGAATGCCGAAGCCAAGTTCAATCCTGACTATGTGGTGGCCGCTGCAGAACCGGCGGCGCCCGCCAAGGCTGCAGTACCCGCTCCCGCACCTCAACCCGAAGCCGCACCCGTATCGCTCGGCGGCGTTGGCACCACGTCGTACTACGGCGATGGGCAGACGCCAGACGCGGACAAACCTTGGGCTGCGGCTGCGGCGATGAACCCGGACTACGTGGCAGAGGCGCCTGCACCCACACCCACACCCGCACCCGTTGCCGCTCCAGCGCCCATTGCAACGCCTGCTCCAGAACCTGCACCCGCGCCCGTGTCGCTCGGCGGGGTTGGCACCACGTCATATTATGGCGATGGTCAGACGCCGGACGCCGGCAAGCCGTGGGCAGCGCCTGCCACCGTCTATGCTCAGCCTGCCGCGGCCCCTGCTGCACCGGCTGTTGCTGCCGCGGTCAATGGCTGCAGCGTGTCGCTTGCGGCGGCCGTCAAAGACGGCATGATCAACTTTGCAACGTCGCGCTGGGATATTCTGCCCGACAGCTACGCCACACTCGATAATATCGCCAAGCTTGCCAAAGCCTGCGATGGCGTGGCGATCGAAGTGTCCGGCCACACCGACAACACCGGTAAAGCGGCCAGCAACAAGACGCTGTCTGAATTGCGGGCCAAGGCGGTCGTCAACTATCTGACCGGCGCGGGCGTCGATGCGGCAAAACTCAAAGCGGCCGGCTACGGCCAGGATAAGCCGATTGACGATAACGGAACGGTCGAAGGCCGCCGCGCCAACCGGCGCATCGAATTTGGTGTGACGGCGAACTAAGCCGCGCATCAGTCCCTCAACCAGCAAACAGCGGCGGCCCTTCCCGGCTGCCGCTTTTTTGTGCCCGCGCCGTCGCGTCGTTTGCCGCCCGCACCACATTGATGGCTTGACGTCCGGTCAACAATTCAACAGGTGTTGGGCGACAGAAGCTGGAGACAGAAACTATGACCAATTCCGCATCAAATTCTGCAAACCCGGCGGGCTGCTGTTCCGGCGGGCCCACCATGGCCAACGCGGGTGCTGCGACAGGCGGCATGACGCTTGGCGGGTTGATGGAGGCACTCGGTGGGACGCGCGGTTCCGATCTGGCCTTCGTCTATGGGGATCGCGTCACCAAGCCCGGCTATCACATCACCGAATTCAAGTTTGCGCGTGTCACCGGGCTTGATTGCGGCGCCAACGTCGAATCGTGGACCGAGACGGTGCTGCAGCTCTGGGACATCGAGGAATCGGTGACCGGCGAACATATGACGGTCAACAAGCTGCTCGGCATTGGCCGCAAGGCGATCACGGCCGTTGGCGCGGAACCGTCCTCGCGCGTGGTCTTTGAGGTGAGCGACGGCTGCGACGCGATGCGGATTTTCGCGTTTGACCGTCTCGAAATTGCAGACGGCCTGGCGCTGATCCATCTGAAGGTCGAGGTGTCAGCCTGCAAGCCACTGGTGCGCGGCATTCTCAATGTGCCAGGGTCATGCGGTCCGAAGCCGGCCAACCCCGCCGTGCAGGGGAGCGGGCCAGTCAGCCGCCCTGCAGCCACCAAATGCTGCGGGTGATACTGAGAGAGCCAAGTCGCGGCGCCGCCGGGAAAAATTCCCTCTCGCCGACGTGATGCAATCTCACGCTCAGTTGAAATATGATAACGGTCCTGCGCGATAAACTCCCGGCACTTCGCATAATTTTCGGGAGGCTGCAGGACATGCCGGTGCGTTCGACGGGACTATTTTTTGTCGCGGCGATATTGGCGGCTGCTCCGCTGTCTAACGCCAGCCGTGCGGATGACCGTCCACGCTGGGACGTTGGCGAAATCTGCGCCTCGTCTACCCTTGGCGCGCAATGCCCGAAAATCGAAAGCGAGAACCGCCGTTCGGTGCTCAATCGCTGGGAGGCTATCCCGGTGGCGGACCGCACGGCGTGCGCGGCGGTTGTCACCGAAACCGGTAAGCCGAGTTACAAGGCGCTTCTGTCATGCCTGGAGGAAAGCCAGTTGAAAGCACTTGAGGGCGGATCAGCCCGCCGGTCCGACGGCTGAAGAATAGCCCCGCTCGAAACGCGCCAAACAAAAACGCCGGACAGATTGCCCGGCGTTTTTAATTTCAATTCAGCAGGACGACGCTTAGCACCTAAGTTTTTCTTCGTGTTGCTCTCTAGTCGATGATCCGTCCAGCCCCATCCCACATCAGCTCAAAGATCAATATGAATTTTTCTATCTTAGGTAAATCAGACAACTCAGATTTGGCTACGACCGTATCATGGTTCAGCTTGATCTCATATTCTTCGCGGAATATGGGCGGATTCAGTGCGATATCCGCCTTGTATTGTCCGAGGCTCCGAAGCTGTTGGGCACTCAACAATCGCAAATATCGATACAATCCATCGCGCTTTAGTTTGTAACTAAATATCTCATCGAAATCATGGCCTAGCGGTCTAGAAGCCCATGAAAGCGAGAGAAGTTCGTTTGCGTATATCGACAGTGGATTAACGACGTCATCTCGATTTTTGACACGCAAAGGCTGGAAATCCGCGAGAACCAAGCTTGTCATCGCAGCAATCTTGGGGGGTTCAGTAGACTTGATTTCGAAGTGAGCTTTGTACGCCTCACTGATCATAAAATATGCTTGAGTAGCTCTCAGCAACGCAACGTCGTCGAGCACCAACTCGCATTGGCCACCAACATCAAGCAGGCTGTGAGACATAAGTTGCTCGGCAGCCTCGGCAAGCGTATAGAACCGCTCTTCAATTCGCGACTTAAGCGCGACACAGTTTATGAGCGGCATCGAACAACCTTCGGGGAGCAGATAAATCGAATAAGTGGGCGCCCTATTTACCGAATGTCGCTATTTAACCCAAGCACTTTCTTTATGCTGTCGAGGACCCGAGTGCTCAAATCACTACGCTCCCTGAGTTTCTCCTCAGTGAAACAGTCAAAATGATTTTTTGCTTTCCAGGATTTCCAGAAATCCACACCGCTACCGCGCAACTCACGTGCCCCTGGCACGAACGGGATTTTTTCTAACTCTTTGGGCGAGCGGACAGCCATATCATCGATGCCTTTCAATTTTTCGACGACGGCGAATATGATTCGCTATAGTACGTTTAAAACGGGCCTACTTCAATAGTTGCAAAGAGTTAACGGAGTTCTACACCGATTTCTCTTAGCCCTTGGCTTCTTCGGCCGGGACTTCGCCAGCGGTCGTTTCAGCCATCAGGCGCTGGGCCTGGCCGATCCAATCCTGCTTCTCAATCGCGCCCTTGAGGTTCAGCGTCTCATCAACGTTGGCGATATCTTCGTCCGACAGCGTTGCGATCTGCTCGAAGCGATACAGGTTGAGCTGCTTCAGGCGGCCCATAATGTCCGGCGTAATGCCGGTGATCTGCAGCAGATCTTCCGGCTCGCCCTTCGGCTTCTTGAAGCCCTTCCAGGCGGCGTTGAGGCGGCGGGCGCGGGCGTCCGTGCGTTCGAAGATGCGTGCCGACTTACCGCGGCGTCCACGCAGGTAGTACAGCTTGGCGCGGCGGACTTTACCGCGGCGGATGACTTCGATTTCGGCGATATGTGGCGAGTAGACCGGGAACACGCGTTCCACGCCTTCGCCATACGAAATTTTGCGGACTGTGAAGCTTTCGTTGATGCCGGCGCCCGAGCGCGCGATCACCATGCCCTCATAGGCCTGCAGGCGGGTTACGGCCGCTTCGACCTTACCCTTGGCCTTCTTTTTGTCCTTGGGATCGGCCTTTTCAGCCGCTTCAACGACGCGGACCATCACCTTGACGGTGTCGCCCGGGCCGAATTCCGGAACGCCACGCTTTGCGAGGACGGCGTCCATCTGCTCGCGCTCAATCTGCGCAATAATGTTCATGTGCTTGATTCCACGTTGTTTTTCATTGACGCAGAGGAGCGGCTTGGCGTCCCGGAGGACCCGAACCGTTCTTGCAACCCTGATGGGTAACCCGTTTGAGGGCAATGTTTGTTGGGGCTTCCTACCCGAGAAGCGCCCCCCGATCAAGGGGCCAACCGGGCATAACCCGGACATGAGGCGGTCTAGCGCGGGGCAGGTGCCAAAGGGCGGTAGGGCGCAATGGCTTCGCGCTTTGCACTTGTGCGAAGCGCGACCACTTGGAAGTCCCCTTGCGGGATTTTGCGCCGACTTTCCACATCTGCTGCTTAGAACATCAACACGTCAGCCGATGATATGACCGGCTTGGTGTCGAGGATGGCGAAAAGGATTTTAGCGGCAGAGCCTGAGCCATCGGCGTCGAACCACAGCGAGCCGGTCGCTTGCTCGTAGATCACGCGGTCGCTGACATCGAGGGCGGCGGTGCCAGCCACGAATTCGTAACCTTGCAGCGCCGTCAGGCTGGTGACGGCTGTGGCGTCAATCTTGATGTAGTCGGAGGATGTGAAGTCATAAATCCGGTCAATGCCGGAGGCAGCGCCCAGCGATTGGCGGAACTGGAACCGGTCAACGCCCGTCCCGCCGAACAGCGCGTCGTTGCCCGCTTGGCTTTCTATCGTGTCATTGCCGCCAAAGCCATAGAGGCTATCGTTGCCGCCACCGCCGAGGATCGTGTTGACGCCGTTGTTGCCGCGAATGACTTGCCTGAACTCGTTGCCGGTCAGGTTGACCGGATTGGTGCCAGCTAGGGGACTGGCCGTGAAACCTTCGATCTCTTGGCCTGCGGCCAGCGTGTAACTGACCGTCGTATAGACGAAGTCGTTGATACCTCCGCCAACAGCCTCGACAACAACGTCTCCTGCAGACTCGACGACGTAAACGTCGCTATCATCACCGCCGATCATCGTATCATTGCCAAGGCCACCGGTCAGGGTATCGGCACCAGCGCCACCATTGAGAATGTCTGAACCGGTGCGCCCGTCCAACGTATCCGCTCCGCCGCCGCCGGCCAGATAGTTGTTGTCAGCGCTGCCTCGAATTGTGTCATCGAACCCGCTACCGGCGATGCTTTCAATCGAGAACAAGACGTCGCCGTGTGCAGTACCACCGCGTTGGTCTGGATAGAGTTGAAGGTCGATATCGAGCGCACTGGTCGTATCGACATACGACGCTGTATCGTTGCCAGCACCGCCGTCTATCAAGTCTCTTCCGGCACCGCCAATAATGACATCATCTCCGTTTCCGCCATTAATCGTGTCATTGCCTCCGCTGGCGTTAATAACGTCGGCTCCAGTAGTTCCCGTTAATACGTCACGCAACAATCCACCTTGAATGGTTGTTGGTCCCGTTGATGGAGGTGGGGGCGGCGGTGCATTTTGCTGGGGAGGAGGTGCCGCGGCTTGATTAAACCCAAGAGCCCCCCACTGAAAGCCCTTGATCGCAAAATATGCCAAGAAACCGATGTCATGATTTTTGTAGTCAATATCGCTTGTGTAAAGATAGAAGCCCGTTTCTTGATCATAAACGAGGCCATTCAAAGCGCCGTCCGCCAGCCAATATCCGGCCGAAACTTGACGATAGGTGGTTGGTGCAATTTTGGCTGGAGCAGAAAATCGATACGCATTCATATCTGATGGCCCACCATCAGAATAAGCAACGCCATCTTGCTCGCTATATGCCCAAATAACCCCCTGACCATCAGAGTCAGATATGATGTCAATTTGGTCGTACACAGCTTGATTGATTGAATAAGTCAAGTCGGCGCGACCAGTTTCGCCTAACTGCGTCTGAAATGCGCCGCCACCTGCTTTTAAGGCACCGGTAAAGTAAGTGTCGAAGCCTGCGCCACCTTCCAAGCGATCTGAGGCACCATCAATCCACTTTTTGCCGTCTGCTATGTTGCCGACATAACCGGCTCCGATTTCTGCACCGTCATTAAGGGGGCTACCGCTCCAGTCTCCACCGAATAGGAAGTCGTCACCTGGTTGATTCTGGATCGAGGCCGCGTCAAAGTCGCCGTAAATAAAGTCTGCACCTTGACCGCCAATGAGCCTGTCGGAGTTGCGCGCTCCGATGATCAACTGCGCGGTGTTCCCGAATTTCGAAAAATCTATTCGGCTTGCCCAGTCGGCATTATCGATGATGACGCTATCAACAGTTACAACCGTTCCATCATACTTTGCGGTCCACGAATCGCCCCCAATATACAGTTGATTTTTTATGCCGTTTGCAAAATATGAGGGACGCTCCAACGAGTGACCGCCGACGGGGGTCTCAAATTGGTTAGCAAAGGCATTTTCCAAAGGTACCGTTGGACCGGTGAGGTCAACATTCGCACTATTGAGTTCGGTCCAGACATCCGGCTGGCTGTTTGACCACACTCCTTCGTCTATGCCGAGCATTGCGTGTACCAATTCATGGTACATCAACCTTGGAGGCGATTGACTGACAAAATAACCATCCTTTGTGATGAACCCCGGGCCGCCGTTTGTTGTCAGCCAGGACGGGTCCATTGTTATGGTGTGCGTCGTTGGATTGGTTCTTAGTGTAAAACCCGGTTGATATTGAATCGTTACCTGGAGGCTAACGGAGTCGATTAGGCTTTGACCTAATGGTGCAGAGTAAACTTGGGCGATCCACTCGCGCACCTCGGCTATGTTCGAGCCAAATCCTACAAAATTGAATTTTTGTTGCACAAAGAGTGATAGATTCGCCCAAGCCATTTCAGACACTCCTTGATATCAGTGTGACGCTGCCGTGCTCACTATTTTGCGATGCGAATCGACGATGCCTTATAAGTGTCGCGGCTCAGGCAGATATCGCCAACCCGAAGATCAAGGGCTACGTCTTTGATCGCTGCAACAATTTCTTCGTACCGACCCTTCAGTATCATCGCGGCAAAATTTTTGATTTTTCCGGTAGGCCGAACTGGGTAGGTTGCTTTCAATACAATTGGTGACAGCGCATCATCGAGCCTTGCAGTGAATGATCCGGTATAGCCGAGCAGTGACGCTTCAGCGATAAAGTGTTCCGGGTCACGGCGGTATTCGGTGGCATAGTCAGTCCTTGGATCGAGTATGAGCCCGTTGAAACGGAAAGCACTTCCGAAGACCGATAGAGCCCTTGCCAATCTACCGCCGATCGCTCGAGAATGTTCCGGCGCTGCGCAATCCGCCGCGCTGCCCGACTCACCGCCCGGCGTCCCAGGAAGCATCGTCTCGTCCTCTTCGTAGGGGAGGGCCGAGGCGGACAGTAGACTTTGACCTGGGCGTGTCGATTGCCACGTTTGTCGAGGAGACTGGAGCGATTTGCTAAGCGGAGCCAGCGCGGTGAGGTGCGGTGGACGAAACTTAGCTACGATTTCGTAGTGCGTGCTGCCGAGGCCGAGATTTTGGGCTAATTCAGGCATGTCTAGTGCGGCACGAGCAACACTCTCCTGCCAAAAAGTTCGGACCGGATACTGTATCCAAATTTCGCCACCCTCGATTCGTCGGCCTAGTGGCTCATCCTTGGTCGCTGAACGATGATAGATCGTAACCATCGTCCACGGCATCAGAATGGTGGTTTCTTCAAGTGCTGGATTACTTTTTTGTTGTGGTGACCGTTCGGAATACCGCGACATTCGATCACGACTAAAATTCACTGAGGCCTGCATTCGATCAGCCAAATTCAAGTGAATGAGAATATCGGCACGACCGGGGTCGGTTGATGCTTCAAATCCAGTTGAGGCCGAAAATGTTGAGATGGCTTGCTCGACCGCTGTGTAGATTTCTGAATTAGTTTTGCTGAGGCTTGCTTTACTGTTGTCTGTCTGTGAAATAGGCGGAATGTGCCTTTCCACTGCAGCGACTTTGTCGCTGTCTGTATCAAATCGTATGACGACGTGGAAGCTCATCCGCTTGACGGAAACCTTTTCGATTTCAGCTTGTGCAAGGCGATCATTGGAGAAGGAAAGCAACATAGTCGATATGCGCTGGATGAGGAGCGGCTCATCAATCAATGGCCGTATCCGACCGCTTGTTAGATCGTCTTTAAAGACTAGCGGTTCCTTAAGGAAATCTTGGACTTGGGTCGTCTGAGACGAAGGGTCCGCAGCGAATGCGAAACGGGCCGCCCCCGCGATAGCTGCGATTGCACACACTAAGAGCAGACTAACGCGCAAATACATTTTCGACCCAAGTCCTCGCTCTGCCTGATATGGCGTAGACTGAAATGCAAACAGGGTTGAGTCAACCGCATTTTTTAGTGCGCATTTTTCTCCCCTGCTTCTTGGTTTTTCTTTGACATTCCGACCGCAAACTTCACTGCGACCGTAGCCCAAATCTCATCCGTAGTTGAAGTGGTTGCAGACCACATTCGTCCGTCAGACTTATTGCAGTTTTTCGAATTGCTTCTTCGATTTCGCGGCTTTGATCTTTGA
Source organism: Hyphomicrobium sp. (assembly GCA_013141015.1). Taxonomy (GTDB): domain Bacteria; phylum Pseudomonadota; class Alphaproteobacteria; order Rhizobiales; family Hyphomicrobiaceae; genus Hyphomicrobium_B. The sequence goes on from JABFRT010000050.1 coordinate 11,887, forward strand.
ATATTTGAGAAAAAATAGCAGCTTGTGCTGGATGCCGGCCTGGCCCGGCTATGGTAGGAAGTTCGCTCAGCATCCGGTTGCCGTGCGCGGACTTCGCAGCCTTAGCCGCGATTGGGGCGAGTAAATCGTCAAGCCTCAGGTCGAAGCTCGACCGATAGTCCTGCAAGGATAGGGCGGCGAGCAAGCCATCAGGCTCGCGCTGAAATTCCGCCGTGTAATCTCCGGCAGGATTTACCAGCAATGCATTTGATCTGAGACCACCCGCGACCAATATGATTGCACGGCCCACGCGCGCTGCCACAGTTGCCGAATGCTCAGCCAGTGCACAAACTGCGTCAGCAATTTTGTTTCCGCCACCTGCCGCGGGCACGCCGAAAACTCATATTCCTGTTTTGCGCTTGATGCGATCGTGAGAAGGTTCTCATTCGGTCGTGGGGCATCCCAGATCGGCCGTTGCGAGCCCAATGATTGAACCAATGGTGGCAACATCGTCTTGTGCGGCGTTCTAAAACCTTCAATGATATCGCGCCGGTTTGTTCCTAGCCCCAATTCTTGGGCGAGCGCCAAGTCATCGAATAAGTGCCGAGCAACGGTTTCCTGCCAATATGTCCTTGTCGGATATTGAACCCATATCTCTCCACCCTCGACCGTTCGCTCAACACCTTTAGCCGTGCCCTTCACGCGATAGTAGAGGCGCGCAATCGTCCAAGGCAGTGCGTAAGTGAGCTCCTGCAAGCCGCGCAAATCTTGTTCTGGCTTGCCTGCGTAAAGTCTCTTGGGCAACGTCGGCATTGCCTCAAAAGAGAAATCCTTCGAAGCTTGTTGGCTATCTGCCAAATTGACGTGGATAAGTAGATCTGCCCGAGCAGGATCTGGCTCGGGGTGCAGCCCAAGAATAGACGCTACTCCTGAGGTCGAGCCGTCAGTGGCTTTTTCGTATTTTTGAAAAATCTTGGTTAGTGCTGAGCCGTCATCAGGGAGACCGGATGCACCGGCCTGTCTTGGTATGTCTGAATTGCTGAACAAATTTGGACTGTACGGGTTATCGAAGCGGATCACAACGTGATAGCTAAGCGGTTTTCTGGGCCGCATAGATTCAACCGTCGGCCCTATCCATTTCGTACCGACATCAACGGTTCGAATGATCTGTTCTAATCGATGCTGAAGATAGTCACCGCGCAAAACGGGAACGAGCTTCTTTTCAGCAAGCTCCTCTTTGTACTTGAGGGGCACCTCGCGGAAATCTTGGACTTGGGGCGTCTGAGACGAAGGCTCCGCAGCGAATGCGCAATTGGCCGCCCCCGCGATAGCTGCGATTGCACACACTAAGAGCAGACTAACGCGCAAATACATTTTCGACCCAAGTCCTCGCTCTGCCTGATATGGCGTAGACTGAAATGCAAACAGGGTTGAGTCAACCGCATTTTTTAGTGCGCATTTTTCTCACCAGCTATTATACTCGCTGCTTCGTTTTGATTGATCCGGGCTTATCGAGCGTCCCGCGCGCTGAATGCGCCAAACAAAAAAGGTGCGGAGCACCACGCGGCCCCGCACCTCAAAATGCAATTCCAATAAACTGAATGCCAATTATTCCGGTTCGCCAATTGGCATGCCCGGCGCAATTGGCTCATCGCTGCCATCATCTTCGTCGATTTCGAGCAGCGTATCGACCTTGTCGACTTCGTCACCGTCGTCCACGGTGGCATCCAGCGCGTCGTCGCCGGCTGCTTCCTTGTCTTCTGGTTCCTCGACCGGATCGACCGGCTTGAACAATTTGTATTGCGGGCGCTTGCCGTATTCCTTGGGCTTGAACACCACGTCTGCCACCGGCTTGTAGTCTTCACCGCATTCCGGGCACGCGATCGGCGACCGGTTCAAGTCATAGAACGGCAAACCGCACGGTTCGCTTTGGCAAATGCGTTTGAGGCCGCGTTTGGCGGCAAGTGCTGCTCTGGTCATATGTCCGGTGCCTTTTTTCGCACGCCTCTAAAGACGTGTACGCCGCGTATTTCAAATGACGGTGTCATCTGCAAAATCAGCCGGGCGCATGGGGTTTCGCCATCCACCTAGGGCTAATTGGGGCCGAATAGATAGCGCAATCGCCGTGCCGCGCCTGAAAAGGGCGATTGTGGACCCTGTGACGCGCCCATTGGCCGGTGACGCCACAGCGGTGGCGCAACGAATGGCCGAGGTAACGGATCGCACATCCGCCGCGAACACAGCACATCGACAACCTGTGACCCTATGGGCCACGCGAGCCGGAGTAGGACCCTATGACCGTCATGCCGCTGTTTAAATCCGCTGTTGCCGCTCTTGCGATGTTCGCCAGCACATCCGCATTTGCATTCGAGTCCACGCCATTTGACGCCGCCGCCTTCAAAGCAGCCCAGGACGCCGGCAAACCGGTTGTCGTCGATGTGTTCGCCACCTGGTGCGGCACCTGCAAGGCCCAGCACAAGGTGCTCGATACGCTCAAGGACAAGCCGGACTATGCCAAGCTGACGATATTCAGAGTCGAATTTGACAAACAGGCGGACGCTCTCAAAACATTCGCCGTCTCCAAGCAGAGCACGTTGATCGCCTTCAACGGCGCCAAGGAAACCGCGCGCTCAACCGGCGCGACGGACGCTGCCGAAATTGAAAAGATCCTCAGCGCAGCGGCGAAGTAACCTCAAGCGGTCTGCAGGGAGCGCGGCGATGGCCACGAGCAGTTTTATCTTCGCATTTCTCGCCGGCGTGCTGTCGCTGTTGTCGCCGTGCGTATTGCCGCTGTTGCCGATTGTGCTCGGCACAGCGGTCAGCGAACATCGCTTCGGCCCCGCTGCATTGGCGGCGGGGCTGGCACTGTCGTTCGTCGCAATTGGATTGTTTGTTGCAACAATCGGCTTTGGTATCGGCTTGGACGCTGGCCTGTTCCGCAAAGCTGCGGCCGGATTACTGGTTGCAGCCGGATTGGTGCTGATGGTGCCGCGCTTGCAAATGGCGGTGGCGGGTGCCGCAAGCCCAATCAGCGGCTGGGCCGACAATCGCTTCGGCGGATTTCAAACCTCAGGGCTTAGCGGACAATTCGCGCTCGGGCTGTTGTTGGGCGCGGTGTGGAGCCCATGTGTCGGTCCGACGCTTGGCGCTGCATCCGTGCTCGCATCACAAGGCAAAGATCTGGCGCAAGTTGCGCTCGTGATGGCATCGTTCGGCGTTGGAGCAGCGCTTCCCCTGCTGCTGCTTGGAACGCTGTCACGTCAGACTCTGATCAACATGCGCGGCAAGCTGATGGCGGCGGGAAGTGCAGGAAAATTGATCCTCGGCGCCATTCTGCTGGCCGTTGGTATCGCGATCCTCACCGGTCTCGACAAGCACATCGAAACGGCGCTTGTCGATCTCTCGCCAGACTGGTTGACGAATTTGACGACGCGGTTTTGAAATCCTAGGTCATTTTCTTCACATACGGAATCGCGTGCACTTCCTTCTCCCTTGGGGAGAAGGTGGTCCGAAGGACTGGATGAGGGGCTGGCCTCTGCGCCATTGTAGCGGGCTAAGCCCCCTCACCTGCCCGCCTTCAATTGGCGCTTCCGCGCCGGGCGGGTATCCTCTCCCAAAGGGAGAGGAAAAGTTTGCATGCCTCCGTATGATCAAAAAATGCACTAGTCGTTGAGGCCCAATGCGCTACCGAGGATATCGCCGAGGGTCGCACTCTTTTGCGCCGAGCGCGGCAGGGCGCGATTAACAGCGGCCGGTGCCCGCGCCGCAACTGCTGACGTGTTGATCGGCTGCACGGGCGCTAAGTGATCGCGGCCTTTGTTGATCTTGTCCCACTGGCCGTCGAGCGCTTGGCTGACGCGCTTTTCGTGACCATAGATGTCTGCAAAAATTTTCATGCGGCCGTCGTCGCCAACCCAGGCCGTGAAATAGGTCAGGTGGATCGGGATGCGCTTCTCAATCGCCACTTCGTTGTTGAGCGGGCCTGAGCGGTTGAGTCCGGCGATTTTGTCTTTGTCCCATCCTTTGTCGTCCTGCAAAATGATCTCGGCCAGTTCCATCGGTTTCCATACGCGCAAGCAGCCGTGGCTCAACGTGCGCTGGCTTGAGCGGAACATCCACTTGTCGGGCGTGTCGTGCATGAAAATCGTATGCTGGCTCGGGAACGAGAATTTGACGTGGCCCAGCACGCTTCTCGGGCCCGGCGGCTGGATGACTTCATAGTTGCGGATGTCGGATTTGACCCAATCGATCTTGCGCCAGTCAACCGGGCGGCCATCCTTGCCTTGCATTTCCAGGCCATACTGGCGCATGTAGCCGCCGCCGCGAATGAGGCTTGGCCAGAGTTCTTTCACCTTGATGCTTTCAGGCACCCGCCACGCCGGCCGCAGCACCACATATTTCAACGGACGCGAAAAAATCGAGCTTTGCTTGTCGAGCATGCCAGCGACGATTTTTTCAGAGCGGATGATCTGGCCGTCTTTGTAAACGTGCTGCATGAACTCCGGAATATTGTTGAGCACGTGCAGCGCGCCCATATCCTCGTTCATCCAGCGCCACATCTCCATGTTGGCGCGCAGCCGCTTGGCGGAAGCACTCATCGGCGCATCCTTCTTTGGCAGCGCGTTGACGTAAAGCTGGCGCAGCTTTTCAAACTGCGGATGCTTGGGGTGCAGACCGCGCAAAACGGCATCCGGTGCGTCTGAGGATGCGAGTTGATCGAGCACGGTTTTCGGCTCGATCCACTGCGGACGGCGGTCAAGATTGGTATTGAGTTGCGCCGCCGGATCGCTGATCCGTCCGCCGCGGGCGAAGCGGGCATATTTTAAAGCAGCGATAGATAACTGCAATTCAGCGTCTGCCGTGGCGTCTGTCGTCAGCGTTGCGGCGTCGTCTTCGCTGCCCGAGGGCAGGCGGAAATCTTTGGCGTCGAGGCCATAGGCATTGGCGTTTTTGATTTCGGAAATCAGCGCGCGGGCTTTGGGCGTAAAGCCGGTGCCGGTCATCCACAGGCCGACGCCTTCGCGGGCGGCGTAGAATGCGGCGAGCGCCTCTTGGTCGGCGCGCTCTTTGTCAGCAAGGCCCGCCGGCAGGGAGGCGAGCTTGGAGCGCAACTCGATCAGCACGGCGCTTGGGGCGGGCGTGTCTTTGTTGATCGCGCCGGTGATCGCGCCTGTCGTGACCGGCGAGGTGACGGGTGTGGCTGCGTCGTCCGCGCTGGCGGCGGGTACGAGCAGCGTTGAAACAAAGAAAGCGGCAGCGGCAAAGCGCAGTCGGGTCATGGATGTCGTCCGGAATAAAGACGCGCACTGGTTCGACTAGGGTCTGCTTTTGGTCGTGCTTCTTTTCGGAAAACCGGTTCCCACTTTTCCGGACGCACTCTAACGCAAAATGTCAGTCCCCCTTGTCGTGGGCTGCAGCGGATTGAGCAAGCGAATCGCTGCATTTTCCGAAGTTTGCCCACGGTTTCCCGCTGCAGGGAAGAGGCTACGGCTTCTTGGCCGGAGTGGGGCGCGTGCCGGAGTGCAGCAGATCCGGGCGGCGCGCGGCCGTGATATGCTCGGATTGTGCCTGCCGCCAAGCGGCGATTTTCTTATGGTCGCCGGACATTAGAACGTCAGGTGTCGGGTGGCCGTTCCAGTCGCGCGGTTTGGTGTAGTGCGGGTATTCGAGCAGACCGTGCTCAAAACTTTCGTGGTCGAGGCTTTCCGCCGCGCCGATCACGCCCGGCAGCAGGCGTATGGCGCTGTCGAGCAAAACCATTGCCGCCAATTCGCCGCCCGACAAAACGTAGTCGCCTATTGAGACCTCACGCAGGTGATAGTGCTCGATCACGCGCTCGTCGATGCCTTCAAAGCGGCCGGCGAGAATGGTGACGCCGGGGCCGGATGCGAACGCGTGCGCCGCTTGTTGCGTCAAAGGTGCGCCGCGTGGCGACATGTAGAGCAGCGGCGCTTCCGGGTTCAGCGTGCGCGCGTGATCAAGTGCCGGTCCGAGCACGTCGGCGCGCAACACCATGCCCGCGCCGCCGCCGGCTGGCGTGTCGTCAACTTGCCGGTGGCGGCCAAGACCGAAGTCGCGGATTTGAATGGTCTCAAGCGACCAGATGCCAGCGTCCAGCGCTTGCCCCGCGAGCGAGAGCCCCAGCGGCCCCGGAAACATTTCTGGAAACAACGTCAGCACCGTTGCCCGCCAGGCTGGCTTCGTCGCATCGCTGGTAGGAAAATGGGCCAAAGGTGTTCAGTGCCGATCCAAAATAGGTGTCATCCTAGCCCTCGTGGCTAGGATCCATTTCGCCGCGTGCAGCGGCGCTTGTGGAACGATGGATCCTAGGCACGAGGCCTAGGATGACAGGGAAAGCAAATGCCCTCAACAAAGCTGTCATCCCGGCATTTATTGCCGGGACCCATCGGTCAGCAAATTCAATTTGTGGAAATGCTTTAGAGGTGCATCGGCGTCACGCTTGCGGAAGAATGGGTCCCGGGCACGAGGCCCGGGATGACACCGGAACTAAACCCCCTCGACAACCGTGATGTCGATGGAGCCGGCGCCTTCGCGCAAGGCCTTCGCCATCGCGTATTCGGCCGACTTGGCATAGCCAAGCGCGTGCTCGTAGCTTGGGAATTCCAAAATCACATTGCGCGCTGTGCCGTTGCCTTCAATGATTTCGCTTTTGCCTCCGCGCACAATCGGGTGGCCTTCGTACTTATCGAGTGCGACTTTTGTTTTCGCGGCGTACTCGGCCCACTTCTCTGGGTTCGTTACGGTGGCGTGGGCGATCACGTATCCTTTGGCCATTGCGGGTCTCGTGTTGCTGGTGGTGGCTGCGATGAACGTCAGAACCACCCCTTAGCCCGGCAGGCCAATGGGAGCAACAGGGGGCAACCTACTTCACCGCATCCAAATACGGAGTCATGCTGCCGCCGATGGGTGGGCTCGCCACTGCTTCCTTGGGGGCCTTGCCGCGCTCATCGCCACCGACGGAGCCGAGCATCATTGCGCCGGTGCCCGGACGCTGCCAGGTTGAGATATCTTCGACCGTCCGCGTCTTCGGGCCATCGGCAATCAAGGGCGTGCTCAGGAACGCGAGTTTGCGGGCCTTCTTTGGCGATAGCGGCGCGATCAACTTTCCGATCCGCGCCGGGCACGCGTCTTTGGCGCTGCCGTTCAGCGACGCAATCGGGTTGACCACATAACGGCTGCCGCATACGCCGACGACAGGCGGCATTTGGGTGCGGGCGAAATCATCATAGGCTTCTTTGAGCGGCGCCCATGTCGCTTTCGCCGGGTGGCCGGCGTGGCGTTTGAGATTTTCAGCCGACATGCGGAACGGAAAAATATGCACCGGCACGCGCGCCGCGCCGCCGTCGATCGCATCGCGGGCGAGCGCGTAGATTTCCTCGATCAGATCGTTGGTCATCGCGAAGCAGCCGACGCTGACGCACTGGCCGTGGACCATGATGAAATCGCCGGTCCGGCCAAGCGCGCGGTCAAGCGCATTCGGGTAGCCGACGTTGAGCGCCAAATGATATTTGCTGTCGGGCTTCAAGCCATCGGCGCTAAAGCCATAGAACCCTTCCGGGGCCATGTGGTCGCCAACGGATTGCTTGGGGCCGAGCGCGCCGGACCATTTGCAGATCGGGAAGGTTTTGAGCGCGACGTAACGGCCATCGCGGCGCTGCTTCCAGACTTCGAGTTCAGACTCTTCCTTGAACACGCGGATGTAAATCGGCGCTGAAGCGGGGATAACTTTTTGCGCCAGCGCCGTCTGCGTTAAGGATGGTACGGGTTTCGCGGCGGCTTTTTCGCCGGCGGATGCAGGGTATGAAATGCAGAGGCTCGCGGCGGCCCACACGAGCCCGCTGGCGGCGTTTTGAAGCCGCTTGGTAGTGTGGCTACCCTTCACTCAAACCCCCGCAGAAACGCAATAAAACCGGGCCTACCTGTTAACCTGAACAGGTTTGGCGGATTAAACTTAACGAAACGTAAACGCAAAGTTGGGAAGCCGCGTGGTGGCGATGGGGCAAGGATGTGGCGGTGGGCTTCTCACCCGTCATTCCGTGCGCGGCGCAGCGCCCTATCGGCGTTGCACCGCAGACACGGAATCTTCTTTCGTCAGATATGAAAAAAGATCCCGGATCAGCGCCGCATCAATGAAGGATTGCTGCGTCGCATCCGGGATGACGGGTGGAACTACGCCAGCGCGATGTGCTCAAGCACGCGTTCGGCGGCGCGGACCGGGTCGGCGGCGGCGGTGATTGGCCGTCCGACAACGAGATGATTGGCACCGGCACGCAACGCGTCTTGCGGCGTCGTGATGCGCTTCTGGTCGCCCGCGTCGCCGCCCGGCAAGCGGATGCCCGGCGTGACGATCAGGAATTTGCGCGATGAGGCGGCGCGAATGGCCGCGGCTTCCTGCCCCGACGCAATCACGCCGTCCATGCCGGCATCTTCCGCCATGCGTGCGCGCTTCAACACGAGTTCAGCAGGCGTTGAGACAATGCCCTGCTCTTGCAGATCGGCTTGATCGAGGCTGGTCAAAACAGTCACGGCGAGCAACTTCAGCGGCGCTGACCCGCGGCCCTTGACGGCGGCCTGCATGGTCTTGCTGTCGGTGCCGTGGATGGTCAGGAAATCAAAGCCGTGACCGGCGACGGCGGCGACGGCTTTTTCCACCGTGTTGCCGATGTCGAGGAACTTCATGTCGAGGAAGATGCGCTTGCCGTCGTTTTTCATCTCTGACGCCAGCGCCAGGCCGTCGTTGAACAGCAACTCAAGGCCGATCTTGTAGAAGCTGACCGTATCGCCCAGTACATCGACCAGCGCGCGCGCTTCATCGTACGACGGATAGTCGAGGGCTACGATCAGTTTGTCTTTGATGGCGTTGGTCATGGTTTGGCCTGTCGCGACTCGTAGCTAATCCACAACCAGAACATCTCAATGCAACAGAATAATTGGGCAGTGATGCAGTAAGCTCCAACTGCGCCTTGCCAAGAAAAACCTTGTTTTCCATGTGCTAAGAAGACGATTGCGAGTACAGCCAAATTTGTTGCTAGGAGAGTGAAGACTTTAAGTGTCGTTGTGGCAAACCAAATCAAAGAAACATAGAACACTGCTATCGCAATTGTCGTCAAGTCGTGGCGCGACCAGTCCAAGCCTGTAACAGCAGGAATTGAAAAAGCCAAAAGCAGCAGGGCGTTAATTGCCAAAGCAAAATCAAGCCATTTTACGTGGGCGTTGAGGGAAATCCAATTTGTCAGCAAGCCCACAACGACCTGTGCGAGCACCGAAGTGAACCAGAACTCTGGCGTTTTCAGCAACGCGATTATGCTGTCCACGGCTACTCTCCGCAACGTAGAATAGTTTCTACCCGTGCAGCAGGTGCGCCGCGCGGGCCAGTTTCTGAATGACGCCCTTGAAGGTTTCCTGGTTGTCTTTGTTCTTCAAGTGGCCGTTCTCGTCAAACGCTTCCATGGCTTTCGGCACCACGAATTGGTCGGGCAGAACAAGCGCGTTGAGGCCGTTTTCGAGCACGATGCGCAGTTGCGCGAGGCCGCGCAGTCCGCCCATGCCGCCGGGAGATGCGGCGCCGAGCGCGAATACGCGCGTCTTGAAAACCTGCAACGGCGCTTCGCCTTCGTCTTTGATGTGGCTGACCCAGTCGATTGAGTTTTTCAAGAGAGGCGAGAACGACGCGTTGTATTCGGGGCTGGCGATGAAGATGCCGGTGTGCACGCTCATAAGCGCTTTCAGTTTGCGCGCGTTTTCGGGCGGGCCGTCGTTCACTTCGATGTCGCCGTTATAGATCGGCATCGGATAGTCGCCGAGATCGGCAAACGTCGCTTTGATGCCGTTGGCGTCGGCGATTTTTTCGCCGAGCTGCGCGAGCTTCTTGTTCCACGATTTCTCACGTGAACTACCCGCGATGAAGAGAAGCCGCGGTTCGGCTTTAGATGAAGTGGGCATGCGGGGATGAGGTCCTAAGTTTGTGCGGGAGAGGTCACTGGGCTTGACGCCGTACCCAATATACGTCGGAGGAACCTATAAGGTTTTTCCGGTCGCGCCAATTCATTGAATCCCCCTCCCCTCAGGGGAGGGGTTAGGGGTGGGGTGAAGAGCTAGGCGTGATGAGAATGATGAATTTCGGTCTGCACCGGTCGAATGTCCATTTGCGATAAGAATTCTTTGCGCAAGCATTGCGCTTCGAAGGTGGCACCGCTTTTTGGTTCTCCCCACCCCCGTCCCCTCCCCGCGAGGGGGAGGGGATTAGTGGTGCTGCCTACTTGGAAATCGCACTGACTTTCCTTCTCCCTTGGGGAGAAGGTGGTCCGAAGGACCGGATGAGGGGCTTTTCCCATGCGCTGCGGTTGAGGCAAGCCCCTCACCTGTCACTTCGTGACATCCTCTCCCTAAGGGAGAGGAAAGTGTTGCGGCCCCTAATCGAATTACCCGCCCTTGCCTTCGAAGAAATCTTTGACGCGGCTGAAGAACCCGGCGCTTTCGGGCGAGGTGTCTTTGTGGGCGGTCTTCTCGAATTCTTCGAGCAGTTCGCGCTGGCGGCGCGTCAGGTTCTTCGGCGTTTCAACCTCAACCTGAATGTACATGTCGCCGGTCACTTTGCTGCGCAGAACCGGCATGCCCTTGCCCTTCAAGCGGAACTGCTTGCCGCTTTCGGTGCCGTCGGGAACCTTGACACGCGTGGTCGCCCCTTCAAGCGTCGGCACGTCGATTTGGCCGCCGAGCGCTGCCGTGGTCATGGCAATCGGCACCTTGCAGAACAGATCCGATCCATCGCGCTGGAAAAATTCATGCGGCTTGATGGACAGGAAAATATAGAGATCGCCCGCGGGTCCGCCGCGCAAGCCTGCTTCGCCTTCACTCGCCAAACGAATGCGCGTGCCGTCTTCGACGCCTGCCGGAATGTTGACTGACAGCGTCCGCTCTTTGGTGATGCGGCCTGCGCCTGAACAGTTGGGGCACGGGTCGTCGATGGTTTCGCCACGGCCGTTGCACGCCGGGCATGTGCGCTCAATCGTGAAGAAGCCTTGGCTGGCGCGCACTTTGCCGGCGCCGCCGCAGGTCGAACAGGACTTGGCTTTGGTGCCGGCCTTGGCGCCCGAGCCCGAACACGTTTCACACGAAACGCTGGCTGGCACGCGGATCTGCGCGGTTTTGCCGGCATACGCTTCGGCGAGCGTGATCTCGAGGTTGTAGCGCAGATCGGCGCCGCGCTCGCGGCCCGTGCCGCGCCGTGCGCCTTGTTGGCCAGGGCCGCCACGCCGGCCGCCCATGAACTCGCCGAACAGATCGTCGAAAATATCAGACATCGACGACGCGAAGTCCGGGCCAAAACCTCCGGGGCCGCCGCGCCCGCCACCCATGCCGCCTTCGAATGCGGCGTGGCCGAATTGATCGTAAGCCGCGCGCTTTTGGGTGTCTTTCAGCGCTTCATAGGCTTCGTTGACTTCTTTGAATTTGTGCTCGGCATCTTTGTCGCCGGCGTTGCGGTCGGGATGGAAATCCTTGGCAAGCCGGCGATAGGCCGACTTCAAGTCTTGTTCGGTGGCGTTACGTTGCACGCCGAGAACTTCATAGTAGTCGCGCTTGGCCATGTGTTCAGCCGATCGATAGCGGGCCGCGGCGGCGGACAGGCCGCTTGCGCCCAGGAACAGGCAAAGGGGTGAGAAGTAGCGGCTGTCCGCGTTCGCAAACGGCGTGCCCGTGTTGCGTTTAAAAAAGCCGACGTGATTGAAGTCGCCGATGGCGCGCAGCAGAAAACCTAATCCGGCGATCCCTACTACAACGATTTCCCAAGGTGCGAAAAATGCGCGGCGATCAATTTCGCCGATTGAGAAAGCGCGTGCTTCAAAGGCGTAAAGCGCTGCGAGTATCGCAATATGCAGCCCAGCCGCCAGGGTCGCAAGTGACGACGGCACGAATTGCGGGCCGCCGCCAGCGCTGGCCGGCTTTTCAGGGACGGCAACGTTCAGGCCTTTGGTACCGCCGAGTGCCCAATAGAAATGCCAGAACGCCGCGATCCCAAGGACCGCGGCGCTAAGTATCAGGGCGATTTCAGTGATCGTCACTATCGCCACCGATTACCCGGCTTTCTTCTTGTCGTCCTTCACCTCTTCGAAGTCGGCATCGACAACGTCGTCGCCTTCGTCCTTGGCGGACGCGGCATCACCGTCGTCATCCATGCCAGCCGCGCCACCCTTGGCGGTGTAGACCGCTTCGCCGATCTTCATGGCAACCTGGGTCAAAGCGTTGGCAGCCGACTTGATGGCTTCGACGTCTTCGCCGGAAATCGCATCCTTGACGGCCTGGATAGCCGTTTCGACGTCGCCCTTGATCGAGGCAACCGCCGGGATCGCGACGTTTTCAGCGAGCGACTTTTCGGTGCCGTGAACCAGCGCTTCAGCCTGGTTGCGGGCTTCGACCAACTCGCGCTTTTTCTTGTCGTCGGCGGCGTTGGCTTCGGCTTCCTTGACCATCCGGTCGATGTCGGCATCCGACAAGCCGCCGGAGGCCTGAATGCGGATCGACTGTTCCTTGTTGGTCGCCTTGTCCTTGGCCGAGACGTGGACAATGCCGTTGGCGTCGATGTCAAACGTCACTTCGATCTGCGGCACGCCACGCGGAGCGGGTGGAATACCGACGAGGTCGAACTGGCCGAGAACCTTGTTGTCTGCCGCCATTTCGCGTTCGCCTTGGAACACGCGGATGGTCACCGCGCCTTGGCTGTCTTCGGCAGTCGAGAAGGTCTGGCTCTTCTTGGTCGGGATTGTCGTGTTGCGGTCGATGAGGCGCGTGAACACGCCGCCAAGCGTTTCGATACCCAGCGACAGCGGCGTCACGTCGAGCAGCAGCACGTCCTTGACTTCGCCCTTCAGCACGCCGCCCTGGATGGCCGCGCCAACGGCGACCACTTCATCAGGGTTGACGCCCTTATGCGGTTCTTTGCCAAACAGCTGCTTGACGAGTTCCTGCACCTTCGGCATGCGCGTCATACCGCCGACGAGAACGACTTCGTCGATCTCGGCAGCCTTGAGGCCCGCATCCTTGAGCGCTTTTTCGCACGGGCCCTTGGTGCGCGTGATCAGGCTATCGACCAGGCTTTCGAGCTTGGCGCGCGTCAGCTTCATGGTCAGATGCTTCGGACCGGTCGCGTCCGCCGTGATGAACGGCAGGTTGACTTCGGTTGCCTGCGCGCTTGACAGTTCGATCTTGGCTTTTTCGGCGGCTTCCTTCAGACGCTGCAACGCGAGTTTGTCGCCGCGCAGGTCGATGCCCTGTTCTTTCTTGAATTCGTCGGCAAGGTACGACACCAGCGTCAAGTCGAAGTCTTCGCCGCCCAAATGCGTGTCGCCGTTGGTCGACTTCACTTCGAATACGCCGTCGCCGATTTCGAGGATCGACACGTCGAACGTGCCGCCGCCGAGGTCGTAGACCGCGATCGTGCGGGCTTCTTTCTTCTTGTCGAGACCGTAGGCGAGGGCTGCCGCCGTCGGCTCGTTGATAATGCGCAGCACTTCAAGGCCGGCGATCTTGCCGGCGTCTTTGGTGGCCTGACGCTGGGCGTCGTTGAAGTAAGCCGGAACCGTGATGACGGCCTGATCGACCTTCTCGCCGAGCTTGGCTTCAGCGCTCTCTTTCATCTTCTGCAGAATGAAAGCTGAGATCTGCTGTGGTGAATACTGCTTGCCGTGGCTCTCGACCCAGGCGTCGCCGGTCGGACCCTTGACGATTTTGTACGGCGCGAGTTTCAAATCCTTCTGGACATCCGGATCGTCGAAGCGGCGGCCGATCAAGCGCTTGATGGCGAAGAATGTGTTGGTCGGGTTGGTGACGGCCTGGCGCTTGGCGGGGAGACCGACAAGGCGTTCGTCGTCGGCGGTAAATGCAACAATCGACGGCGTCGTGTTGGCGCCTTCGGCGTTTTCCAGAACTTTCGGCTTGCCGCCATCCATCACCGAGACACACGAGTTTGTCGTGCCAAGGTCGATACCGATAACCTTACCCATAGATTCAATCCTTCTTAAAGTTGCGGCAGACCGGGCGGACCCATTTCTGGCATCCCGCGGGCTTTCCAAGTTTGGCAGGCCCCGGGCCGGTCCCCAGGATCATTGTTGTGCGTGTAGCCGGTATATAGGCAGCGGCTTTCGCCGTGCAACGGCCAGAAGCCTTCAAATGGTGGTCAATTTTGTCCTGGGGTGTAGCTTACAATCCCCGGGCGGTCACGGGCCCCAGCAAAACGCCTTTAAACCCTGCGAAATCTTTGCGGTGTTGCTTTGATCCCCATCAATTCATCTGATCATGCCAATGTCACGCTGGCACTGGCCGCAGGTGCGGCAGCTAGGCTTGCGGTTCGCCCGTTCCAGCATCAGCCGCCAGATCGGGTGCTTTACCGGCTTTGCCGCCGCCGCGCGACACGACAACCATGGCTGGCCGCAAGCAGCGGTCGTCGATCAGATAGCCGGTCTGGAAAACCTGCAGCACCGTGCCGTTCGGCACATCGGGGTTCTCCTGCTCCATCACGGCTTGATGATGATGCGGATTAAACGGCTGGCCTGCGGGATCGATGGTTTTGACGCCGTGCCGGTCGAGCGCGCTGCGGAAATCACGCTCCGCCAGCACTACACCTTCAAGCAGCGTTTTCAAGGCCGGATCGGTATCAATCGCATCCTTCGGCACAGCCGAAATGGCGCGCTGGAAATTGTCACCAACCGACAGGATATCCTTGGCGAATTTTGAGATCGCGTACTTGGCGACATCATCTTTCTCCTTTTCCAAGCGGCGGCGGACGTTTTCCGTCTCCGCGACGGCGCGCACGAACTGGTCATGCTTGTCGGCTACGGCCGCTGTCTTGGCGTCGAGATCAGCCTGCAGCGCGGCGATCACGTCCTTCAACTGGCTGGCGCTGATTTCCATTTCAGGAGCCGTGGCGGTGCCGTCTTGAGGCGTCGCGTCGTTTGCCGTCGTATCGTCGCTCATGGTCTCTCGATTCTACTGAAGTTCTGGGTAGAAGTTTGGGGTACACCTTCGGCGCACGTCAGCGCCCGGATATCATCCCTCAGCCGTCAAAAATCAAGCCGTCTCGCCGCCGCACGCCCGATTCCCGATTGACGAGCGGTTGCTCAGGTGATCAGCCGGCCAACCAGCTTGGCGGTATAGTCAACCATCGGGATTATGCGGGCATAATTGAGCCGCGTCGGGCCGATCACGCCGAGCACGCCAACCACCCGGCGGGTCTGGTCACGGAACGGCGCTACCACCAGCGACGATCCGGACAGCGAAAACAGCTTGTTCTCAGAGCCGATAAATATGCGCACGCCGTCGGCGTTTTCCGACGCGCCGAGCAATTGAACGATGTCCCGCTTGGATTCAAAATCATCAAACAATTGGCGGATCCGCTCCAGATCTTCAGCCGCGCTGACGTCTTTGAGCAGATTTCCCTGGCCGCGCACGATCAGGCTTTTGCGCTCGTCCGTCGTGCCCGACCATTCGGCAAGCCCGGCGGTGATGACCTTTTGCGTCAGGATATCGAGTTCGGCCTTGGCATCGCGCAGCGCCTTCTCAATTGCCGCGCGCGCTTCCGTGATGGTCAGCCCGCGAATGTGGGTGTTGAGATAGTTCGAAGCCTCCTGCAAGGCGGATGGCGGCAGGCCGGTTGGCAGCGCGATAATGCGGTTCTCGACGTTCTGGTCTTCGTCAACCAGCACCACCAATCCCTTGCCCGGCTCCAGCGGCACGAATTCGATGTGCTTCAAGCGCGCAACCAGCTTTTCAGCCAGCACCACGCCGGCGCAATGCGAGAGCCCTGAGATCATTTCACCGGCCTCGGCCAGCAGTTGATCGACCGACTTTTCGCGTTGAAAGCCGATCTGGGTTTCAATCTGGCGGCGTTCGTCCTGGGTGATGTCGCCGACTTCCAAAAGCCCATCGACGAACATTCTAAGGCCAAGCTGTGTCGGCAGGCGCCCGGCCGAGGTATGGGGCGAGATGATCAGCCCCAAATGTTCAAGGTCAGACATCACGTTACGGATCGAGGCCGGCGACAGGGAAATCGGAAGCCCGCGCGCCAGATTGCGCGAGCCAACGGGGTCGCCGGTCGCCAGATAACTCTCGACGATTTGCCGGAGAATAGTGCGCGAGCGCTCGTTCAGCTGCTGCAACTCGCTTTTGCCGTCTATCATGCCATCAATTCAATCATGGGAGGGACTTGGTGCGGTTCTATGGGTTTCGCAAGCAGAGATGTCTGAGAGGCGACGTTAAGGAGCCCCGGCCCCGCCGTCAAATGACGTGCGCCCAATTTGCGGCTTTAAGGTTGAACCGGGCACGCGCGTTCTTTAGGGTTCGCGGCGAAATCTCTAAAATTCAGGAAAACCATGCGACCGTCCAAACGAAAGCCCGATGAACTGCGCCGCGTCTCGATTGAGCGCGCCGTGTCGAAGCACGCCGAGGGCTCGTGCCTGATCAAGTTCGGCGATACGCATGTGCTGTGTACGGCGAGTTTGGAAGAGCGGATTCCGCCGTGGCTGAAGGGTCAGGGCCGTGGCTGGGTTACGGCTGAATATTCCATGTTGCCGCGCGCCACGCATGACCGCACGCGCCGCGAAGTGACCAGCGGCCACCCATCGGGCCGGACGCAAGAAATCCAACGCCTGATCGGCCGGGCATTGCGTGCCGTTGTCGATTTGCCGAAACTCGGCGAACGCCAGATCACGGTTGACTGCGATGTGATTCAAGCGGACGGCGGCACACGCACGGCGGCCATCACCGGTGCGTGGGTTGCGCTCTATGATTGCATCCAGTGGATGAAGATGCGCGACATGGTCAAGGATGGC
Source organism: Hyphomicrobium sp. (assembly GCA_013141015.1). Lineage (GTDB taxonomy): Bacteria > Pseudomonadota > Alphaproteobacteria > Rhizobiales > Hyphomicrobiaceae > Hyphomicrobium_B. Next base: position 28,710 of record JABFRT010000050.1, read on the forward strand.
GTGTTGCGCGATCACATCGCCGCCGTCTCGTGCGGTTTGTACAAGGGCGAACCGGTGCTCGATCTCGATTACGCCGAAGACAGCAACGCCGACGCCGACAGCAATTTCGTGATGACTGGTTCGGGTGGCATTGTCGAAGTGCAGGGCACGGCCGAGACGACACCGTTCACGCAAGAGCGTTTCGACCAGCTGATGGTGCTCGCCAAAAAGGGTATCGGCGAACTCGTGCAATTGCAGAAGCTGACGGTGGGGTGATGTGTCTCCTCTCCCCATCCTTCATGGGGAGAGGGGGCTTATTGCCGCCCTTCAATTCTCACGAGCAAAGGGCCGCTCCTCATGAACCTTGGTCCACTCGCTCTCACCGCCGCGGCACTCTTCACAGGTGCCGCATTCTACATCAACTTTGCGGAGCAGCCGGCGCGGCTGGGGCTGGATGACCGCGCGCTGCTGGCGCAGTGGAAGCCAAGCTACGCGCGCGGCTTCACGATGCAGGCGTCGCTTGCGGTTGCCGGCTTCGTGCTTGGCGCGCTGACGTGGTGGTCGACTGGAAACTACGCGTGGCTGCTGGGCGCCGTCGTGCTGGTTGCCAATTGGCCCTACACGCTGCTCGGCATCATGCCGACGAACCACGTCTTGAACGCCATTGCCCCGGAAGATGCAGGTCCAAAATCGCGCGAACTGATCGTAAAATGGGGCGGACTGCACGGCGTGCGGACGGCGCTCGGCGCGGCTGCGACGGCAATCTTTCTATGGGCTTCGATGTAATGCAAAAGCTGTCTCGCGGCACGAAGATCGTCGTTGCCTCTCACAACAAGGGCAAGGTCTGGGAGATCCACCAGCTGCTCGAGCCCTACGGCCTCGATGCGGTTTCGGCTGGTGATTTGAACCTTGCAGAGCCCGAGGAAACCGAAGCGACGTTCGAGGGCAACGCCCGGCTGAAAGCTGTTGCGGCGGCCAAAGGATCTGGGCTTCCAGCGCTTGCCGACGATTCAGGCCTGGAAGTCGAAGCTTTGGGCGGCGCGCCTGGAATTTATTCGGCGCGCTGGGCGGGTCCTGAAAAAGACTTCGGCCTCGCGATGCAGAAGGTCGCTGACGAGATTACCGCGCGCCATGGCTGGCCGGCACCGGGCATGTATGGCTTGGGCCCGCGCGCCAATTTCATTTCGGTGCTGTGCTTGGCGTGGCCCGATGGCACGACGCAAATGTTTGAAGGCAAAGTGTTCGGGCACCTCGTCTGGCCGCCGCGCGGTGGCAATGGTTTCGGCTATGACCCGATGTTCGTGCCGGAAGGCGATGCCCGCACTTACGGTGAAATGCCGCCCGCTGAAAAGTACGCAGACTCGCACCGCACGCGCGCGTTCGCGGCGTTCAAACGCGACTGCCTCGATCAGATCGCGGCGGCGCCTGCCGCGGGCAAAATCGCCGGCCGTGATCTGGCAGCTCTCGTTGCAGCCGCGGGGTCTCTCTCGACGCGCGAAGAGCTGGCGCAGTTTGTCATGCGGCTGCGCGAGGACTATCAATTAAACCGCGCGGCGTGGCCGAGCCAAACGCTCGACGATTATCTCGCCAGCCTGCAAGGCTATCTCGGCGATATGCCAGAGGCCAACGACCCGAAGTGGCGGACAATGGCCAAGGTTCTGCTGGCCGCGAGTTTGTATGAGTAACCTCGCTGCCAGCGACCCTGGCTTCGGCGTTTACATTCATTGGCCGTTTTGCGCGCAGAAGTGCCCGTATTGCGACTTCAACAGTCACGTGCGGTTTGGCGGCTGGGACGAGGATCGGTTCCTGGCCGCTTATCTCAGCGAACTCGATACCGCGGCGGCACGCATAGGCGTCCGTCAGGTCCGGAGCATTTTCTTTGGTGGCGGCACGCCATCGCTGATGAAGCCTGAGACAGTGGCGGCGATCCTTGACCGGATCGCACACCATTGACGGTGGATCGCGATGCGGAAATCACTCTCGAAGCCAATCCCGGCAGCGTCGAGGCTGCGCGCTTCCAAGGCTATCGCACGGCCGGCATCAATCGCGTGTCGATGGGTTTTCAATCGCTGCGCGACGAAGACTTGAAACGCTTGGGCCGCATCCATTCGGTTGCCGAAGCCAAGGCGGCGCTGAACATTGCGCGCACCACGTTTGAGCGGTTTTCGTTCGATCTGATTTATGCGCGTCCTGGCCAGCAGCCGGCGGCATGGCGCGAAGAGCTCGGCGAAGCGCTCGATCTGGCCGACAATCACGTCTCGCTTTATCAATTGACCATTGAGCCGGACACGCCCTACGCCGCATTGCAAGCCGCCGGCAAATTGATCGTGCCGGACCCAGATGCCGCGCTCGCGCTCTACGAGATCACGCAGGAGATGACGGCTCAGCGCGGGCTGCTGCCGTATGAGATTTCCAATCACGCGAGCCCCGGCGAAGAAAGCCGCCACAACCTGCTCTATTGGCGCTACGGCGAATACGCCGGCATCGGCCCTGGCGCGCATGGGCGGATACGTGCCGATGGCGCCCGCATCGCCACCGCAACCGAGCGTCACCCCGAGACGTGGGCGGCGCTGGTTGAGGCGCACGGCCACGGCATCATCGAGGAAACGGAACTGACGCCCGAGCAACAAGCCGACGAAATGCTGCTGATGGGGCTGCGCCTGCGCGAAGGCATCGATCTTGACCGCTTGGCGGCATTGGGCGGTGTCAGGCCATCCGCCGCCGCGCTCGATCATCTCGAAAGCCTCGGATTGCTGGAGCGCGCGGTGCGGCGGGCGACGTCATCAGGATCAGTTGGAAACTGGCGAGCCAATGAGCTGGATCCGATCCTGATGTGCGCCGGGCCAGGACTGGCTCCCGATGGCATTGGCCACAATGCCCCCCCGCAGCTGATCCGCGCCACGCCCGCAGGCCGCTTCGTGCTGAATGGCGTCGTCTCGGAACTCTCGAAAAGCTTCGAGCCTGACCGATAACACCCGCCACATAGACAACGGCCGCGACGCGCGATAAGCACTCGCCCATGCTCAAACGCTTATATGATTGGATGATGCGCAAGGCCGCCGGCGACAAGGCGCCGTGGGCGCTTGGCGTCGTGTCGTTTGTTGAAAGTTCGTTCTTTCCGATCCCGCCTGACGTGATGCTGATCCCGATGGTCATGGCCAACAGGCAGAAGGCCTGGTGGTACGCAACAATCGCAACGGTCACGTCTGTGCTCGGCGGCATGCTTGGCTATGCGATCGGCTATTATCTCTATGACGCAGTCGGCGTGCCGATCCTCAAATTCTACGGCAAGGAAAACGCGCTCGACGCGTTCATAGCGTTCGTCCACGACTACGGCGTGCCAGCCGTCATCATCAAAGGCATGACGCCGATCCCGTATAAGATCGTAACAATCGCAGCCGGCGTCGCCAAAATGGATCTGCTGGCGTTTACCGCTGCCAGTATCGTTGCGCGCGCGATGCGCTTTTATCTGGTCGCGGGCCTCCTATATTATTTCGGCGAGCCGATCCGCGACTTCATCGAAAAGCGTTTAACACTGGTCACGACCGCGTTTGTTG